>JALHRJ010000109.1 GCA_022841475.1 Cyclobacteriaceae bacterium
AGTCGCAGAACGGTGGGCTTTGTTAATGAAGATGGAAAGGGTGCCGGACTTGAATATAGTTTTGATGATGTCTTGGGTGGACAAGATGGCGAAGCATTATTTCAAAAGATAGCAGGTGGCACCTGGAAGCCGGTGTTTGATGGCAACAATACAAAGGCTACAGACGGCATGGACATTCAAACTACCATTGACATTAACCTTCAGGACGTAGCAGAGACATCTTTATATCGGGCAATGAAACAACATAATGCCGATGAGGGTACGGTGGTGGTGATGGAAGTAAAGACAGGCCACATTAAGGCAATCTCCAATCTGAGTAGTGATGGTCATGGAGAGTTTTATGAAAAATTTAATCATGCAGTGGGAGGCTCCATAGAACCAGGTTCAACCTTCAAACTAGTGACGATGATGGCATTACTGGAGGACACCAATATAAAGTTGACAGATACGATCAATACCGGTAATGGTGAGTACACATTTTTTAATCGCAAAGTAAGAGATCATCACGAGGGCGGATACGGCAAGATTACATTACAACAAGCTTTTGAATTGTCTTCCAACGTGGCCATGGCAAAGTTGATGGATAAGCACTTTGGAACAAAGCCTTCCAAATTTTTGGATCATGTCGATAAATTAAAGTTATCTAAACCACTGGGCTTGCAGATAACCGGTGAGGCGTATCCAAAGATCACCCGTCCTTCCGATAAAGATTGGAGTGGAATTACATTACCCTGGATGTCCTATGGCTATGGATTGGAAATCACCCCCCTGCATACACTCACCTTATATAATGCTGTTGCCAATGATGGCGAGATGATTAAACCTGTTTTTGTTACTTCGGTAAGCAAGGCCGATAAGATAAAGCGGGATTTTGAAGCCGAAGAGCTAACAGGAAAAATCTGTTCTAATAAAACCCTTAATCAGCTAAAACTTTTATTGGAAGGCGTAGTCGACAATGGTACCGCCAAGAATTTAAAGAATGCAAATTATCGCATAGCTGGTAAAACAGGCACCGCCCAGATTCTGGAGAATGGTCGCTATGAAAAAAGATACATCACTTCTTTTGTGGGATATTTTCCTGCCCATGCCCCGAAGTACTCCGCGATTGTGTTGATTAAGAACCCACGTGGCTTTTATCAGTATGGTAATAATGTAGCTGGTCCTGTGTTTAAAGACATTGCTGATAATATTTATTCACGCGACATCAATCTGCATACAGCGATGGAGAAAAAGCAAACCATCGAGCAGGGTGTTTTTCCAACCATTCGCGCAGGCAAACAAGATGAACTTACTATGTTGAGCAATGAACTAGGTGTTTCCAATCACTCGACAACAGAAGAAGAGTGGATCAAAGCGGGTAAAAATGGAAGTGCTGTGGTTTGGAAAAAGAATGCGATAGTAAAAGATCACGTACCGGATGTAATGGGTATGACCTTCCGGGATGCTATCTACTTATTGGAGAAATCGGGTTTGCGTGTATCGTTTGAAGGAAAGGGAAGAGTAACGGGTCAATCACTATCACCGGGTGTCAAAATATCAAAAGGATCTCGAATTTATTTGCGATTGGGTTAATGGCAGAATTGAAGGACATATTGTATAGAGTTCACATCACGTCTACATCAGGCGATATGAATATTGATGTGAAAGGTATTGCCTTTGATTCGCGTAAAGTACAGCCCGGATATTTATTTATCGCTGTAAAGGGAACGCAATCAGATGGTCATTCCTTTATTGAAAAGGCTGTTTCCAATGGAGCCGTGGCTGTATTGGGTGAAAAACTTCCGGAAGCAATCTCAGATAAGATCACCTATGTTACGGTGAAAGAAAGCGCAAAGGCACTGGGGATTGTCGCGAACAATTTTTATGGAAGTCCATCGACAAAAATTAAACTCGTAGGTGTAACCGGAACGAATGGTAAGACAACCGTAGCAACGTTGTTGTTTAAACTTTTTACTTCGCTAGGTTATCGCTGCGGAATGTTATCCACAGTTGTTAATAGAATTGTGGATAAAGATATTCCAGCTACTCACACTACTCCGGATCCTATTCAGATCAACGAACTTCTGGTGAAAATGCTTGAAGAGAAATGTACACATTGTTTCATCGAAGTGAGTTCACATGCTGTGGATCAGGGGCGAATAGAAGGATTAAACTTTGTAGGTGCGCTATTCACTAATATCACTCACGATCACCTTGATTATCATCGCACCTTTGAAAGTTATATCCGGGCTAAAAAGAGATTCTTTGATGGTTTATCTGCCGAAGCTTTCGCCCTGGTGAATGTTGATGACAAACGTGGGATGGTGATGCTGCAGAATTCCAAAGCCAAAAAGCAGACGTATGGCCTAAAAAAGATGGCCGACTTTAAAGGTAAAATTATAACCAATTCAATTGAAGGCCTTGAGTTAGAGATTGGTGAACGAAATGTTTGGTTTAAGTTAATAGGAGATTTTAATGCCTATAACCTGCTGGCTGTTTATGGTGCTTCTTGTTTGTTAGGAGAAGACCCTGAGATGGTATTGATGAAGCTCTCGGCACTAACCGGGGCTTCCGGTCGGTTCGAATTGGTATTACCGGGATCTAAGTTTACAGCCATAGTCGATTATGCTCATACTCCAGATGCATTGAAGAATGTGTTGGAGACAATTGAACATTTTCGTTCCGGAAATGAGCAAGTAATAGCGGTGGTGGGATGTGGTGGAGATCGTGATCGTAGCAAAAGACCGCTGATGGCAGCCATCGCGTGCAAGTATTCCAACAAAGTAATTTTTACTTCAGACAATCCACGCAGTGAAGACCCGTTGGAAATTATTTATGAGATGCAGAAAGGAGTGGGTCCAAGCGAAGCCAAGAAAACATTAGTGATGGTAGATCGCGAAGAAGCGATTAAAACTGCTTGTATGATGGCCAAAGAAAAGGATATCATATTGGTAGCCGGTAAAGGCCATGAAAACTACCAGGAGATTAAAGGAGTGAAACATCCTTTTGATGATAAAGAAGTATTAACAAGGATGCTTAAAATGTTTACGAACTAATGCTGTATTATTTTTTCGACTATATCGAAAGAAATTTTGATTTGCCTGGTGCGGGATTGTTTCAATACATTTCTTTCCGTGCTGGTGCAGCAGCTTTATTGTCTTTGATTATCACCATTACGTTCGGAAAGAGTCTCATCAATTATCTGCGCAAGAAGCAAGTTGGTGAAGATATCCGCGATCTGGGTTTGGAAGGTCAGATTCAAAAGAAGGGTACGCCTACTATGGGAGGGTTGATCATCATCGCAGCTATTTTGATTCCAACCTTGCTAATGGCTCGGCTTGACAATGTATATGTAATACTATTAGTGGCTACCACGTTGTGGCTCGGATTTATTGGATTTGTAGATGATTACATAAAAGTCTTCAAAAAGAACAAAGAAGGACTGGCAGGTCGGTTTAAGATAGTGGGCCAGGTAACAATCGGATTAGTGGTAGGCTTAACTCTCTATTTTAATGATAGCGTTGTAATTCGTGAAGTAAAGCCTGCTACCACGGCAAGCCTGCAAACCATGCAGCCTGAATCGGGAGTACGGATGGAATATCATGATACAAAGTCCACCAAGACAACCGTTCCATTTATAAAAAATAATGAGTTTGACTATGGTGATATTTTTCCCTGGCTGGATAAAAATTATACCTGGATAATTTTCACCCTGGTGGTGATTGTCATCATCACAGCAGTTTCTAATGGTGCAAACATAACAGATGGAATTGATGGCCTGGCAGCAGGAACATCTGCTATCATTGGATTAACGTTGGCAATTTTTGCTTACCTCTCCGGTCGTGTTGATTTTAGTTCATACCTGAACATTATGTATATCCCTAATTTGGGAGAGCTCGTAATTTTCTGTACCGCATTCGTTGGAGCATGTTTGGGATTTTTGTGGTACAATGCTTTTCCGGCTCAGGTTTTCATGGGCGATACAGGTAGTTTATCGCTAGGCGGAATTATTGCTGTGTTGGCGCTTGCTGTTCGAAAGGAATTAATGATTCCATTGTTGTGTGGAATTTTCCTGATTGAAAATCTATCGGTGATAATACAGGTATCATATTTCAAATACACCAAGAAGAAATATGGTGAAGGCAGAAGAATCTTTTTAATGTCGCCTCTCCATCACCATTATCAAAAGAAAAACATTCATGAATCTAAAATTGTAACCCGATTTTGGATTGTAGGAATTCTGTTGGCTATCCTTTCACTCGCAATGTTAAAACTACGATGAGCAAAAGAATAGTCATATTGGGTGCAGGTGAAAGTGGAACGGGTGCTGCACTTTTAGCAAAAGTAAAAGGCTATGAGGTTTTTGTTTCAGATCAAAGTACAATAAAAGAGAAGTACAAGACGGAGTTGCTTGCAGAATCAATTGAATTTGAAGAAGGCAAACATTCCACTGATAAAATTCTGAATGCAGATTTGATTATCAAGAGCCCAGGCATTCCGGATAAAGCTGAAATTATCAAGCAGGCGAAAGCAAAAGGAATTGAAATCATCGATGAATTGGAATTTGGATTCAGGTATCTAACAGGTAAAGTTATTGCCATAACCGGAACGAACGGAAAGACAACAACTACCTTGTTAACCTACCATCTAATGAAGTCAGCCGGATTTAAAGTAGCGTTGGCAGGCAACGTGGGCGAGAGCCTTGCACGAAAGGTGGCTACAGAAAACCATGACTGGTATGTAATTGAAATCAGCAGTTTTCAATTGGATGGCACAACTTACTTTAAACCAACAATTGGTATCCTTCTTAATATAACACCGGATCATTTGGATCGCTATGAATATAAAATGGAGAATTATATCAACTCCAAATTCAAATTGATTCAAAATATGGAAAACCAGCAGCATTTCATTTATTATGCTGATGATGCAGTAACAGGCGCTGAGATTTCCAGGCGGAAAATAGGAACAAAAAAACTACCCGTTTCTTTAAGAGATAAGTCTACTCCGGCTCATTTCGATGGTGAACAAATGGTTTTTAATTTGAAAGGACAACTCTTCAAGATTTCCCAATCTGATACAACTTTAAAGGGACCACATAATCTGATCAATACCTTGTCGGCAGTAACAGCCGTATTTTTTGCAGGTGCTGATTTAGATGCTATTCGATCAGGACTTAAAACTTTTAAAAATGCTCCGCACCGATTGGAATCGGTGGCCTCGATCGCTGGCGTTGAGTTCGTGAATGATTCAAAAGCGACCAACGTGGATTCTGTTGTGTATGCCCTGGGTAGTTATAAGCAACCATTGATTTGGATAGCCGGTGGCATCGACAAAGGAAATGATTACAACCTGATTAAGGAAGAAGTCGCTGCAAAAGTTAAGACGTTAATCTGTTTGGGCAAAGACAACGAGAAACTAAAGAGCTTTTTTGGACCATTGGTTAGCGACATCAAGGAAACACAAACGGTAAAGGAACTTGTACGAATTGCTTTGAAGGCCGCAAAGGAAGGCGATGTGGTATTGTTATCTCCGGCTTGCGCAAGCTTTGATTTATTCAAAAACTATGAAGATCGTGGCGATCAGTTTCGTGAAGCAGTATTAGAACTGAAACGAGAAACAGAAAAGTAAAGGTATGACAGTTAAAATTAAAGAGTGGGCTGACAAAAACTTACAAGGCGACCGGGTAATCTGGGCCGTTGTTTTTGCGCTTTCCCTGGTTAGTATTTTGGTTGTATATAGTTCCATTGGCACGTTGGCCTATAAGCGATCGGCAAGTCCGGAGTCAATTTTGATAAAGCATACCTTGATGGTGCTTCTCGGTTTAGCGGCTATGTGGGTGGCTCATAAAATTGATTATCGTTATTATTCTAAAATTTCTCGTCTGGCACTCTGGGTAAGCGTTCCGTTACTCATTTATACGTTTACAAATGGAACAACAATTAACGATGCTGCCCGGTGGATTACGCTTCCTATCATCAACACTTCTTTTCAGCCATCTGATTTTGCCAGCTTAGCGCTGATCATAAATCTCGCCAGTATGCTTTCCAAGAAGCAGCAGAATATCGAAGATATTAAAGAGTCACTTATTCCTATGCTCATTTGGTGTGGTGTGATTTGTGGACTAATTGCTCTTACCAATTTATCAACAGCGATGTTGCTTTTTGCAACGTGTATGCTTGTAATGTTTATCGGTCGGGTGCCTGTAAAATATCTGGCAATGCTAATTCTTGTCGGATTATTAGCGGGAGCGGTTGCTTTGAAGTTTGGAGTACGGGGCGAGACTGCTAAAAACAGGATTATGAGTTTCGTTAATGGAACTGAACTTCCTTTCCAGGCGAAGCACGGAATGATAGCTGTTGCAACTGGTGGAATTTTTGGTAAGGGGCCAGGCAACAGTGAGCAGCGAAATATATTACCGCACCCATACTCTGATTTTGTTTACGCAATTGTCATAGAAGAGTATGGTTTGATCGGTGGGGTTATTGTTCTGATCCTTTACCTGATTCTATTGCATCGTGGCATGAAAGCAGCGTACAATAGTGAGCGTGCATTTGGAGGATTACTATCAGCCGGGTTGAGTTTTGATCTCGTGTGCCAGGCCATGGTTAACATGGGTGTGGTTGTGGGGTTGGGGCCTATAACGGGCCAACCTTTGCCTTTGATAAGTATGGGCGGAACTGCCATGGTATTTACCGGTTTGTCCGTAGGAATAATTTTAAGTGTGAGTCGTGGTGAGCAAGAGGAGAACTGGGGACAAAAGACAAGCACCGAAGAAATAAAAGTGAAGGAAAAGAGAATGGATGCAAAAGCAGCCTAAGATTTTTTAAGAACGTAATGGAAAGTTTGAATAACGATATAAAGACAGGTGCAACCGTCACCCATCTCCATCGGAGATGGGCTGGGGGTGAGGTACCATATCGTTTAATCATAACAGGCGGAGGCACCGGAGGCCATATCTTTCCGGCTCTGGCAATTGCTAACGAATTTAAAGCTCGTCATGCCAATGCTGAGATTCTTTTCGTTGGCGCAACCGGACGAATGGAAATGACTCGTGTGCCCGAAGCAGGATACAAAATCATTGGTCTTTGGATTAGTGGTTTGCAAAGAAAGTTGACTTTGTCCAACCTGGCGTTTCCAATCAAATTGATATCAAGTTATTTCAAGGCAAGAGGTATACTTAAAAAATTCAAACCTCATGCAGTGATCGGAACTGGTGGGTATGCCAGTGGACCGATTTTATTGGCAGCTACCAGGAATAATATACCCTCACTTATCCAGGAACAGAATTCATATGCGGGCCTTACGAATAAACAGTTAGGAGCAAAAGTTCAGAAAGTGTGTGTCGCATATCCTAATATGGAGAATTACTTTCCTAAGAATAAAATTGTTTTCACAGGCAATCCGGTACGAAAAGATATCCTTGACCTGAATTCAAAAAGAGAAGTAGCCTTAAATCACTTTGGATTTTCCCCTAATGAAAAAACACTTTTGATTTTGGGTGGCAGTTTAGGGGCTCGTACCATCAACGAAAGTATTTTGGAAGGGATTGATAGACTGGTTGATTCGCAGGTGCAGGTAATTTGGCAAACAGGTAAAGCGTATTATGAAAGTGTGAGAACGCAAATTCAGGATAAAGATCTACGTAGAATTCGCGTACATGATTTCTTAAAACAAATGGATTTGGCTTATGCCGCTTCAGACGCAGTGATTTCGCGAGCGGGTGCGCTGGCGATCTCAGAAATATGTCTTGCCAAGCGGCCTTGCATTTTGGTTCCGTCACCCAATGTTGCTGAAGATCATCAAACAAAGAATGCGATGACGCTGGTGAATGAAGGAGCAGCCCGCATGATAAAAGATACAGAAGCTAAAAATTTACTGGTAAGTGAATCCTTGAAATTGATTTATGATCAACAGCTGTGCGATTCACTCTCGGAAAACATAGGCCGAATGGGCAAACCTAAGGCAACGGAAAATATTGTAGATGAAATTGAAAAACTGATAGCGTAATTGTGAAACTGGATCAATACGATAGTATTTATTTTTTAGGCATTGGAGGCATTGGCATGAGCGCTATTGCACGATGGTTTAAGCATAAGGGTTTGCGTGTAGCAGGTTATGATCGCACCCCAACACCGCTTACTCATGAGTTGCTTGAAGAAGGAATGGAAATTCATTTTGAGGATAAGATTGAATTTATTCCGGGTTATATCAGCAAAGAAAAAACGCTTGTGATATTTACCCCAGCCATTCCTAAAAATCATGTAGAGCATGCGTATCTGAAGGAGCAAGGGTATACTATTCTGAAGCGATCAGAAGTACTGGGCCTGTTAACCAAAAATTATAAGACCATCGCTGTTGCGGGTACTCACGGCAAGACTACAACCTCTTCCCTGATTGCACATATTCTAAAATCAGCTGGCAAGAATATGGTAGCGTTTTTGGGTGGAATTACCTCCAACTATGAATCGAATTTGGTGATGAATGGAGAAGTTAATGAAGACACCATCGTAGTGGCTGAGGCCGATGAATTTGATCGTTCATTCCTGAGACTGTTCCCGCATACTGCAGTGGTCACATCTGCCGATGCAGATCATCTTGATATTTATGGGGATCACCTGCAGATGCTAAGTTCCTATAAAGAATTTATCAGTCAGATAAGCAAAAAAGGAAATCTCATTATTCATGAATCGATTGCCTTGTTGGCCAATGAGACAACACAAATTAATAAAGAGACTTATGGCATGAGCCGGGGACAATTTTTTGCCGGCAATATTACCGCGAATAGCGGATTTTTTGAATTCGATCTTATTGGTTTAGCTAAGAAGGTCGACAAGATACGGCTCGGTGTCCCTGGTTTTCATAACATGGAAAATGCCATTGCGGCAACGCTGGTGGCGCTCAAGTTTGGCGTTGATGAAAAAACGATCCGCGAAGCATTGGCCTCATTTCGTGGAGTGAAAAGACGATTTGAATTTATCATTCGCAAGCCTGACCTGATTTACATAGATGACTATGCACATCATCCGGCTGAGATTGAAGCCTTTCTGCGATCGCTCAAAGAAATGTATAAGGGCAAAAAGATAACGGTAATTTTTCAACCCCATCTTTTCACACGTACACGCGATTTTGCTGAAGGATTTTCAAAAAGCCTAAGCCTGGCGGATGAAGTGTTATTGATGGATATCTATCCGGCCAGAGAAGAACCGATTCCGGGTGTTACCTCGGATATGTTGTTCAAGGATATTACCAGTCAGGTTAAGATCAGGTGCAACAAAAATGACCTGCTTCAAAAAGTGGACGATTTGGAAGTTGAAGTGTTGGCCACCGTAGGGGCGGGAGATATTGACACATTCGTAAAGCCGATCAAAGAAATATTAAGTCGCAAGTGAAATGAAGTGGAAACTAAACATTAGAAAGGAAATAAAGGTGGCTGTATCGGTGCTGGCTATTTCATTTTTGATTGCCTTTAGTGAGCATAAACAAGATGGATTGTTATGCAAAAACATTGTGATTGAACTGGACAACACAACTGAAAATCATTTCCTGGATGAAGCGGATATTATGAAGTTGGTAGAAGGAAGCGGACAAGCAATAAAAGGAACAAGCCTGGATCATATTAACCTGAAAGCAATTGAGACGCGGTTGAAGTATGATAAACATATTCTGGATGCTGATTTATTTGGCGATTTGAAAGGAAACCTGATCGTTAATGTTGAGTTGCGCAGACCCATTGCCAGAATCGTGCAGGAAAATGCCCCAGATGCTTACATCGCAGAAGATGGTGTGATCATGCCGGTGTCAGAAAATTATACCTCGCGGGTGGTATTGATTAGTGGTGGTTATGTTAAGACATTATTAGAAAACGAAGATCTCAACAAGTTTGAAGCTGGGAAACAGTTATTGGAATTGATTGAATTTGTTAATGAAGATAAATTTTGGAAGGCACAGATAGCACAATTAGATATCAACAGCTCAGGAAAGATTACAATCTATCCTCAGGTGACGGGCCAGATCGTTCAGTTTGGTAAGGCGGAAGAGATAGAATCAAAATTTAAAAAGTTGATGATTTTTTATAAGGAGATACTTCCACAACGTGGCTGGACACGGTATGAGCGAGTGAATTTGGAATATGAAGGACAAGTGATTGCGGAGTAGGTATTGGGAATTTGGGTATTAGGCATTGGGTACTAGAGTAGATGATTTTTGAAAATACAGATTAGAAAAGTATAGAAAAGAAAAACAACCACTAACAACATAGAGTCATGGAAAACGAAAAAATAGTAGTAGGTCTTGATATTGGAACTACCAAGATCTGTGCAATTGTAGGTCGCAAAAATGAATTCGGTAAACTCGAAGTACTTGGCATGGGCAAAGCGGAATCAGAAGGCGTAATCAAGGGCATCGTAACAAACATTGATAAAACAGTGTTCGCCATTGAGAAAGCCGTGAAGGAGGCCAGCGATATGTCCGGCATCGATATTGGCGTTGTAAACGTTGGTATTGCGGGTCAGCATATCCGCAGCTCCATACATCATGGCAGCATTACCCGCAGCTCCAAAGACGATGAGGTAAGCATCGAAGATGTGAACCGATTGACGGAAGATATGTATCGCATTGTAATTCCGCCTGGCAGTGAAATCATCCACGTAATGCCACAGGATTATATTGTGGATTATGAAGAAGGTATTAAAGA
>JALHRJ010000110.1 GCA_022841475.1 Cyclobacteriaceae bacterium
ACCCGAGCACTATCGGCAGGAAACAATTGAAAACCTTGCAGCCTCCTATGAAAAGAATCTGAAATTGCTGATAGCACATTGCAAACAAAAACAACAAGCAGAATTAACACCATCAGATTATGGGTTGAATGGTCAGGTGAATTTTAAAGATTTTGAAAAACTACTTACCTCAGGAAACCTTGAGGGAGACGACATATTACGGTTTTGAACAAAAGAAGGATGAGAGATTTTATTAAAAAGCTCGAAGGGCTAAGCCTTTTTCTGATTATTAATAACGGAGACCTCGTGCTGAAAAGCAAAAAAGGTAAACTGTCACATGATCAAATTGAATCTGTAAAGAAAGATTCAAGTATTACTAGTTTTATCGCCAGCAACAAACATGCATTAATCAATTTTCTTAAGCGAGAGCATATAAAATCCGATAATTTCCCTACAGTATATCAGCTCAGTCCACTTCAGGAAGGTCTACTATTTCATTCCTTGTATGACACAAAATCGCTTGCTTACATTGAACAGTTTACCTTTGACGTCAAGGACCCTTTTGATGCTACAGCTTTTCAGAAAAGTTGGAATCATGTATTGAAAAGTCATACTATCTTACGATCTGCATTTTTTTACGATGAGTTGAATATTCCCATACAATGCGTTTACGATGATGTAGACATTCCATTTTCCGAGATTGACCTATCCGCTTATTCAGAGCAACAAAGAAGAATAGAAATTGAAAAAATATTACAAAACGACCTGCATAAAGGCATCAACCTCAATGAGCCGCCACTTATGCGGATCACATTACTAAAAACATCAGGTTCAAGTCATAAAATAGTTTGGACGCACCATCATATTCTATTGGATGGTTGGTCATTGCAAAACCTGATGCAGGAACTGGTTGATGGCTATAATCATTTTGTAATTAACCCATCGATAGCGTTGCCGGTATCAGTCGATAAATTTGAAGATTTTATAACTCATATAAAAGGACGTGATACAGCAAAAGACGAGATGTTCTGGAGCACATACATGGACGGATTGCAGACAGTGTCACTGTTGCCTTTTGTTACAAACAGTTCGTTGAGAAACAAAGGTGAAGGCAAATGCACCGACATGCTTCTCGAAATAGAAAGCGCAGATACTGTTTTGTTAAAGGACTATGCGCAGAAAAATCACCTAACAGTCAGTACCGTAATTCAGGGAGTATGGGGCATTGTTCTTTCGGCATATACCGGAAAAAAAGACATCGTTTTCGGAATAACGGTTTCCGGTAGGCCGCCTGAATTGCAAAACTATGAAAAGCGTATTGGGCTCTATGTCAATAATATCCCGCTAAGATTGATCATTGATTATACTGAAAATGTAACAAAGTGGTTGCAGAAGTTACAGGCCCAGCATGCTTTGGTACGAGAACATCAGTATGCCTCTCTTGTGGATATTCAAAAATGGGCCAATGTTAAGGGGGATTTTTACGATAGTATTCTGGCCTTTCAGAACTATCCGAGAAACCCTTTTTCAGAGTCAACCAGTAAAAGCTTGCTGCGTGCAGATAATATTGTTATTAAAGAACAAACAAATTATGCCATTAGCATTACAGGTTTTTTGGATCAGGAGTTGATAATAAAGTTCAGCTACTATGATGCAATCATCCCTACAGAGATTATAGAAAACATCAAGAGACATTTTCAAGTAGTTCTAAAACGAATAATCAATAAATCCAATGTAAAACTCTCCGATGTTCGCGTGTCACATCCTGATGAGACCACTATGCAGTTGGGGAGGGATGCAGGTAAATTAAAGTCTGTCAAAGAAACTGCTTCGGTACTTGATTATTTTTCGATGCAGGTAGCCAATAACCCGCATCATACTGCCGTGTTATGCGGAAATGACAGTATGTCCTATAAAGAGCTTGATGAGCGATCCAATCAGTTATCAAACTATCTGATAAATTCTTGCGGAGTTCAATCTGAAGATATTGTCGGAATTTATATGGATAGAAGTGTATATCAGATTATTACTTTGTTAGGTATTCTAAAAGCCGGTGCCGCATATCTGCCAATAGACCCCTCGTATCCTGATAAACGTTCAGAGACGATTATCACCGATTCGGGTGTTAGAACGATAGTTACACAACAAAAATATGCAAACCGTTTAGAGAAGTTTCAATGGGCATGCAAATTATTCAACCAGTATTTATGCGTAGACATTTTTAGTATATCCCAGTTAGGAGGAGGGACATTAGAACCAGAGATTGAAGAGTTATGGGATTTTACGATAGAAAAGTCAAAGGATGATATTCAAGCCGGGGGATGGATCAGCTGTTTTACAGGTATTCCATTTTCTAAGCTCGAGATGGATGAGTATGCAGAAAACGTGCTTAAAAAGGTTTCTAACGTATTGACTTCTGAAAGTCGTGTGTTGGAGATTGGGTGTGGGTCTGGTTTTACCATGTATAAAATTGCACCCCTAGTTAAGACTTATGTAGCCTTAGATTCGTCTGAAATGTCAATAAGGCGTAACACGGAGATGCTGATAAACCGTAATCAAAACAATATCCAACTTTATAAATGTGCCGCGCATGAGATTGAAACTTTGGATTTGGTTGATTTTGATGTGATCATTATCAATAGCGTTGTTCAATCATTTCCCACGTACCGGTATTTGAGAACCACCCTTCAAAAATGCATGAACTTATTGAACAGCCATGGATATATTTTTGTCGGAGACGTTATGGATCTGGACTTGAAACAAACTTTGGAACAGGACCTTATCCAATTTAAAAATACAAATCATGACAATAAGACATTTAGAACAAAGTTAGATTTTTCGAACGAGTTGTTTGTTTCAAGAGAGTTTTTCCTGGATTTTCAACACGACTGTGCCTTTGATACCACTATCAACTTTTCTTCTAAGATCCATACGCGGTCTAACGAATTGACTCTTTACAGGTATGATGCGTTGATAACGAAATTTGACGTACCGAACATTAATCACAATAAGAAGTTAAAAGTGCAGGATGGGGTTAATGAATTAGCAAAATATCCTAAGGAATTCTCTCCGAGAAAAGTTGATCCGACCCATCTCGCCTATGTTATCTATACTTCCGGAACAACAGGTATTCCAAAAGGTGTGATGATTGAGCATGGCAACTTGTTAAATTATATAGAAGCCGCCAATTTTCAGTATGCTTCTGAAAATGTCTTAACCTCTGCGTACATCACCTCACTTTCCTTTGATTTGACGATCACGTCTATATTTGTTCCCCTCACTACAGGCGGTGCAATTCATGTATTTCCAGATGACGAGAAAGTAATTGAGATCGAAGAACTTGTTAGCAAAAAGATTAACCTGCTCAAACTAACTCCTTCGCACCTCCGATTTTTCCTCGATGGAGCCTATCGGGACATTAACCCTAACAACAACAGAATAATTTTTGTATTGGGAGGAGAGCAACTGAATTTCGTTTTAGTGGATCGAGTAATGGAAAGTATCCCGAACTGCACAATTTTCAATGAATATGGACCGACCGAAGCTACGGTTGGATGTGCAATTTACAAGATCGATCCTGCTACCAGGTATTCGCGTGCTATACCGATAGGTATGCCGTTCGATAATAATCAGATTTTTGTACTTGATGAAGATTTAAACATTGTACCTGATGGAGTAATCGGTGAAATGTACATTGCGGGAATGCAATTGGGACGCGGCTACTTGAATCGCTGTGAATTGACTGCTCAAAAATTTATCTACCACCCATTGAATGAGAATATTAGATTGTACAAGACGGGTGATCTTGGTTGCCTATCGGTTGGAAAACTATTGGAATTTCACGGGCGGGCTGATGATCAGGTAAAAATACGTGGTTACCGGATTGAATTAAGTGAAATCGAAAGTGTCATCTATCAATCATCCATAATTTCAAATGCAGCAGTTTCCACAAAGGAAGATGGTGAGGGAAATAAAATTTTAGTGGCTTATGTTGTCTTTCAGCCAGGGTATAGCACCCTTGATCTGTTGTCGTTTTTACGCGTTAGGCTGCCGGAATACATGCATCCGATGGTGATCGGTGTAGCTTCAATACACTTATCTGCAAATGGAAAGGTTGATAAGAGAAGGCTGCCAGAACCAATACAGAATTCAGAGTCAAACTTTGAGAAGCCTGCAAATGATATTGAAATAAAAATCGTTGAGATATGGTCCTCGCTTCTTTTAATACCTTATCGTAACATAAGCACTAATGTAAACTTCTTTGAAATTGGCGGCCACTCATTGTTGGCCACAAGAGTTGCCTCCGCGATCAAACGAGAATTTCAAGTTAATATTCCTATTAAGGCTGTATTTGAATTTTCCACTATATCGTCCCTGGCTAAATACATCTGTTTTTATAAAAAGGATCGAAATGTTGGTTCGACAGCGGTGACGGTGTCATATGAATTATAATTAAGAAATCAGACTTGAGTATGCATTTTATTAATACCATAGACTTACTAAATAAAGCAGGGGCAGAGGGTATAACATTGTCATTGAAAGATGAGAAACTCATATATACGGCCGAAGAGGGGGAAAGCATTTCTCCGGAATTATTACAGGTTATCAAGGCAAACAAACTAGCCATCATAGAGTTTTTGAAGAGTGACTTGAGTTCACGGTCTGTGGCCAGTTTGCCAATGGTTACCCAGTATCAGGGGGATCCAAGTTTTATTCCGCTCTCATTTAGCCAGGAAAGAATTTGGTTTATAGATAATCTGAACGGCAGCACCAACTATCACATTCCTTCGGTTATCAGATTGGATGGCGAACTTGATATGCTTGCCCTGGAAAGAGCATTCAAGTTCGTGATTTCCAGACATGAAGTTCTAAGAACAAATTTCGTGGAAAACGATGGTCAGGTCTTCCAACATGCAATAAACGGTAAAGAATGGAATTTGGAAATCATTCTGGCAGCAACCGGAGCGGTGGATGCTTTGATTTCTGACGCTGTGTCAATAGAGTTTGATCTTTCTTCCGATTTCATGATTCGCGCCAGATTATTGGCACTGAGCAAGTATGAGCACATCCTAGTTATTGTTACGCATCATATTGCATCAGACGGCTGGTCGCAAACATTGTTTGTTAATGAAATTATTGAAAGTTATAAAGCTGAGCTTCAAAGAAGGGTGCCTGTGCTGTCCGAATTGATTGTTCAATATAAAGATTTTGCTGCATGGCAAAGAAATACACTAACACCTGATGTGCTGGAAAAAGGTTTAACGTATTGGGAGAACAAACTGTCTGATGTTTCGCCCTTAAACCTTCCTCTAGACTACACAAGACCACCCATTCAGAGTGTTGATGGAAAAACCCTGGAATTTAGCATCCCTCCAGCAATAGTTGTTAAACTTGAGTCCCTTTCTCGCCAGGAGAATGCCACCCTCTTTATGAGCCTGTTAGCGGTTTTCAAAATTATACTGTACAACTATTCCCGGCAGGAAGATATATGCGTTGGAATTCCCATAGCGGGCAGAACAAACAGCGAGTTAGAGTATATTATCGGTTGCTTTGTTAATACGCTTGTAATAAGAAGCAATTTGGGCGGGAATCCTGATTTCATCACATTACTTCATTCCATCAGAGATGATGTAATGGAAGCATATCGTTATCAGGATATACCATTCGAGAAAGTCGTAGATCGCCTTGGTGCTTCTCGTGATTTAAGCAGGACGCCTATTTTTCAGGTGATGTTTGCCTTTCAAAATAATCCTGCTCCTGCGAGTAACCAAATTGATGGCCTAAATTTGTCACTTGTTCCTTTTGAGCATGGTACATCCAAGTTCGATCTGACATTTAATGCAACTGTTACAGCTAATGGGTTGTCTGTGAGTGTTGAATATTGTACAACATTATTCTCAGTTAAAACCATTAATCAATTAGTTGAGCACTATAAACAGGCATTAACTTCAGTGGCAGAGAGCCCCTGTCAACAAATTAATCGGATCAGGATCTTGACGAATGACGACATCAGTTTACTTACCAGAAAGTTTAATAACAATTATGTTAAATATCCATCTGAGAAAACGTTCATAGAAATACTTGAGCTGCAGGCATCCAGAACTCCTGATAAGATTTCTATTAAATTCAACAACGAACAACTGACTTATCTCGAACTTGACGTAAAAACAAATCAGCTTGCCAATCTACTCAGGGACTTGGGTATTCAGCCTGAGGAGATAGTTCCTGTAATATGTGAACGGTCTATTGATCTGTTAATTTCTTTCATCGGCATTTTAAAAGCAGGAGGAGTCTATGCACCTTTAGATTTAAATTATCCCGAAGAACGAAAGCGTATAATTTTTAATGATTGTGCAGCAAGGTTTGGTATAATCTCTGAACGAGAGTTGAATAAAGCATACA
The DNA here is from genome assembly GCA_022841475.1 of Cyclobacteriaceae bacterium. Taxonomy (GTDB): domain Bacteria; phylum Bacteroidota; class Bacteroidia; order Cytophagales; family Cyclobacteriaceae; genus ELB16-189. Next base: position 6,382 of record JALHRJ010000110.1, read on the forward strand.
GCTATCCGTTGCAGTATGTGATCTCATTGGATTGCTTTGAAAAGCCGGAGCGATTAAAAGGATCAAACATTTTTGCCAGAAAGACCGTTGAGGCTGCTCGCAAAACTTCTGTTAAAATAAATAAAACCGTAGATCACCTTGCTTACATAATCTATACGTCAGGATCAACAGGCGTCCCGAAGGGGGTAATGATTGAGGAGAAAGGTATGGTAAATCATCTTTTTGCAAAAATAAATGAGCTGGGTATAAGCGGCGAAAGTAGCGTTGCACAAAACTCATCGCACACCTTTGACATCTCCATTTGGCAACTACTCACTCCATTAATGGTTGGTGGCAGGGTTGTTATATACAGCAACGAGCTGATATTAGATGTTCAGGCTTTTTTGAATTGTGTACACGATGACCAAATTACGATACTGGAACTGGTCCCCTCATATTTAGGGCTTTTTATAGACGAACTTAAGAAACAGGATTCGTCAGCCCTTGCTTCCCTTCAGTGGATGCTTGTCACTGGCGAAACCCTCAATAAGAACCTTGTCAATGCATGGTTCGAAACCAGACCACAAATTCCATTGGTGAACGCTTACGGCCCAACTGAGGCGTCTGATGATATTACTCACTTTATCATGACACAGTCACCAAAAGCGGATAATGTTCCCATTGGAAAAGTGGTGCAGAATCTCAATATCTATATTGTTAATGAATATCTATCACTTTGTCCTCCCGGTGTAACTGGCGAAATTGTTGTTGCTGGCGTTGGTGTCGGACGCGGATACTTGAATAATCCTGAACTTACACAGTTAAAATTCGTCCCGAATACCGTCACCTCATATGGAAAGGTATTGTATAAAACAGGTGATCTTGGTCGATGGAGCAATGATGGAGTCCTTGAATATTTTGGCCGGATAGATCAACAAATTAAGATCAAAGGATATCGTATTGAACTGGGTGAAATAGAGTCGGTACTCCTGCAACATCCCGCTGTCAAACAAGCCGTGGTCATCGCAAAAACCGATCACTCCGATAACAAGCGTCTCATTGCCTATGTTGTTTTAGAAGCCGCTGGGGAAAAATCCGAACTTGCGTTGTTCCTGAAGTCGCGTTTACCGGAATATATGGTGCCTTCCGTAGTAATTGATATTGATAAAATGCCCGTTACCACAAATGGAAAAATTAACAAAAATGCATTACCTAGTCCTGATTTTTCTGATATCAAAGAACAATTTGTCGCACCTCGTAACTTTATCGAAGAACGACTAGCTGAGATATGGGAGCAACTCCTTGCAAAAAAGCCGATCGGTATCTACGACAATTTTTTCCAGCTTGGCGGTGACTCAATAACTACGATCCAGGTAGTTAGCAGAGCCAAGCGTGCTGGCTTACAGCTTACACCAAAAGATCTGTTTCAATTTCAAAACATTGCTGCACTGGCAGAACTGTTAAAAGAGAAAAATTCAACATTAGCGGTAGCCGAGCAAGGTGTGTTATCAGGTGAAGCAGGTTTACTTCCAATCCAACGCGAATTTTTTGAATTTTCATTTGAAGGACAGTCGCATTACAATCAGGCTGTTCTCCTTTCGGTGAAAAAATCATTGTCCAGAAGCGTTATAACAAAAGCTGTAAAATTCTTGGTAACGCATCATGATGCCTTGCGTTTCACTTATATTAAACGGGGAGAAGCCTTCGAGCAACACTATGGCTCAAACAGCGTTGAGATGGAAATAGTGGAAATGAATGATGAGAAAGAGTTTGCTTCCCAAATAGTCAATATCTGCGACCGCATTCAGCAAAGCCTTAATATCTTTGGAGGTAAATTGATCCAATTCGTATTAATTAATACACCTCACAACCAAAAAGAAAACCGGTTGTTCATTGTAATTCATCACCTTGCCGTTGATGGGGTTTCGTGGAGGATTTTACTAGATCAGTTTCAATATTGTTTAACGGCACTCTCCAACGGGGAGCCGCTATCACTGGGCCTTAAAACGAGTTCTTACAGAGAGTGGTACAACTTCCTAAGATCGCATGCTGATAGCAAACCGATTATGGCCCAGCATGCATATTGGCTTTCGGTGGTAAACAAATATCAGCCACTGCCAACAGATTTTCGATGCGATGTTTCATATTTTAAGGAGGTAGATACTTGCTGGGGCAATCTGGATAAATCGTTAACACGAAGTCTTCTTCAAGAAGTAAATCAGCGTTATGGTATTGAGATAAATGACATATTACTGGCTGCGCTTGCGCGTACCGTATCTGATTGGAGCAATTCTACGCAAGTTGTGTTTGGGTTGGAGGGCCACGGCAGGGAAGAAATTAATAGCAAGATCGATGTCACCAATACGGTAGGATGGTTTACGAGTCTATATCCTGTTTCTCTCGATATTTCTGATGTTTCGGGTTCAGGCGATTTGATCAAGAGTGTAAAAGAGCAAATGCGTCAGATCCCTGGTAAGGGGCTTGGTTATGGATTGCTACGTTACCTTCATCCGTCCGCATCGGTGCGCGAAAGTTTGTCATCTGGCCGTTGGGATATCATTTTTAATTATTTGGGTCAGCTTGATAACGTTGTGAAGGAGAGTTCATGGTTTAAGGTAGCCGATGAATCTATGGGCAGAGGGATAAGCGGAGACTATCCATTGCGTATCAAGATAGAGATCACGGGTGCAATTGTTGATGGTCAGTTGAATTTATCGTGGGAATATCCCCAGAGCCTGTACCAAAAGCAGACCATCGAGCATCTTAGCAAAGCGTATTTATCAAATTTAACGGAGTTGATCCATCATTGTAAATCTGGAGAGAATGAAGTTACGCCCTCTCACTATGGCTTATCCCCCGAAGTAAGTTACCGGCAACTGGATCAATATTTAAATGAAGTACGGGGAGGGGATGCATGCAAAGAGCAGTTGACCTCGATATACCGTTTAAGCCCGATGCAGGAGGGGATGTTGTTCCATTCATTGTATGATACGGGGTCGAAAGCTTATACGCAACAATTTGTTTTCGATGTGATTGAAGGTATCGATGTTGAAGCGTTTGGCAATGCGTGGCAATTTGTATTAGATCATCATAGCATACTTCGTACGCGATTTGAATCACTAAAGTTAAATATTCCCGTGCAGTGTGTGGAGAAGGAAGTGAAGATGCCCATTATGGAGAAGGACTTCAGGGGAATCAGTGTTGCGGAGCGGGAGAAGTTGCTGGGTAGTTTTTTAGAATCAGACAGGGAGCAAGGATTTGATCTGAGCCAGGCACCACTGATGCGGATAACGGTGATCCGACTTGGAGAAAAGACCTACAAACTGGTATGGACGCACCATCACATTCTGATGGATGGCTGGTCGTTGCCAGTATTGATGGGAGAATTGCTGACGGTTTACGGATCGTTTAAGGATAAGAAAGAGCCAAAAAGAAAGCCACAGGATAACTACGAGGATTTTATCAGATACATTCATCGTCTTGATAAATATCAATCGGAGGATTACTGGCATGGTTACCTGGAAGGGTTTGATCATGCAACGTTGCTTCCATTCATAGGTAATAAAGCTGATCGGAACAAGAGCAATGGGAGTTGGAAGGAATTGAATCTGGAATTTACGGGACCAGATGCAATCCGGATAAAGGACTATGCTCAAAGACATCACCTGACAGTGAACACCATCATTCAGGGAGTGTGGTCTTATCTGATGCATCGGTATACGGGTCAGGGGGATATAGTATTTGGTGTAACCGTATCAGGGCGTCCAGCGGAGCTTGAGAATTCAGAACATCGAATAGGATTGTATATCAACACGCTGCCTTTCAGAGCGAGAGCTGCAAATGATTCTCTCGCTTGCGAGTGGCTGCTGTCGTTGCAGGAAAGCCACTCCCGTTCACGGGAATATCAATACACCTCGCTTAACGATATACAAAGGTGGAGTGGGATCTCAGGAGATTTCTTTGACAACATCCTGGTCTTTGAAAACTATCCTCACGATCCATTAGATGAGGTGATCATGGCTGGTTCATCGTTGCCCGTAGGTAAGGTTACAACTACGGAACAGACGAACTATCCCTTAACGATTGTTGTAGGCTTATCCGATCGATTGACTATTCGGTTGAGTTACAATGAAGATCTGGTTCCAGGCTTTTACGTTGAGAACATCCGGTCACATAT
>JALHRJ010000111.1 GCA_022841475.1 Cyclobacteriaceae bacterium
GTAAAGCATGGATTGCCGAAGAACGCTCCTTTTTTATGAGCGCGCCATACCGCAGAAGCGTTACAGGCTTTGGCACTCGTGGAAAGATAAAACACATTTGAGTAACCACCTGTGCAAAGTAAAACTGCATGCGCACTATGTGATTCTATTTTACCTGTAACCAGATCACGGGTAATAATGCCACGCGCTTTGCCATCCACCGTAATCACGTCCAGCATTTCTGTGCGAGTGTACATGGTCACCTTACCAGCAGCGATTTGTCTATTCAATGCGCTATACGCTCCCAACAATAATTGCTGTCCGGTTTGTCCACGTGCATAAAAGGTTCGCGAAACCTGAGCCCCACCAAAGGAACGGTTAGCCAGCAAGCCACCATATTCACGGGCAAAAGGAACACCCTGCGCTACACACTGGTCTATAATACTCACACTCACTTCCGCCAGCCGGTGAACATTGCCTTCCCGGGCGCGGTAGTCGCCACCCTTTATCGTGTCATAGAATAAACGATAAACACTATCGCCATCATTCTGATAATTCTTAGCTGCGTTGATTCCACCCTGAGCAGCAATACTGTGCGCTCTCCGCGGACTATCATGATAGGTAAAAGCTTTAACCTTATAGCCTAATTCGGCCAGTGAGGCAGCGGCTGAAGCTCCGGCTAACCCGGTGCCAACCACAATGATCTCATACTTTCTCTTGTTGGATGGATTAACCAGCTTTAAATTGAATTTATGCCTGGTCCACTTTTCACCTAAGGGTCCTTCAGGAATTTTAGAATCTAGCTTCATGATCTATGATTGAAGTTTTTTAAATCTGTGTACTTAATGCTTAAACAAAAAACATCCAAATTGGAATTAACGCAAACGCAGCAGGCACAATCACTGCAAAGCTCCTTCCAATGAAGTTAATAACAGGATTGTATTTCATATGGTTTAACCCCAATGTTTGAAATGCACTGGAAAAGCCATGCCATAGGTGGAAAGCAAGACCAATCATGCATACGACATACAGTATAACATACCAGGCCTCTGAAAATGCCAGTGAAACAATCGCATAAAGATCTTTTACTTCAACGCCATCATACGTTGCAGTCGGTATTCCACCCCAGTGCATTTGAGCCCAGAAATCTTTCATGTGAATAATCAGAAAAATCAGAATCAATGTTCCTAAAATACCCATGTTACGGGATGCCCACGTGGATGATTTACCACCTACTGCATAACCCTGGGCTCCTCGCGCAGCACGGTTTTTTCGCGAAAGCACAATGGCCATTAAAATATGCAAGAGTATAAAGGCATAGTTTCCGTAGGAAACTACTTTGATAAGCGGGTTGGTCGTCATGAATTTGGCATAGATATTAAATGCCTGCCCACCATCATCCTTGAGCAATTGCAAATTACCCGCCAGGTGCACGGCCAGGAAAAGGATCAGAAAAAGCCCGGTAAGGGCCATCAATACTTTTCTTCCAAGTGAACTTGAAAAAAGATCAAGAAACCATTTCATAGTAATAGGTTGAGCTTAGGTGAATCGAACCAAAAATACTTCGCAAAGCCATACCAAACAATCGGTTGTTATATTTTAAACTATTCTAAATAGAGTTGTTTAACAGATTGCCCGAAAATGAAGATCAGAATTACTCAAGTGGTGGCAAATATTAAAATACAAATTCTTTGAAAGCGGATTAATACAATTCTTAAAATCAGGTGAGGTATAATATTCAATACCATAGAAATTATAAAATTGATAATCAATTACTTACAATAATAAATTCGCGGACGGAATTTCCCTTTAAACGATGATGGCAGGTAGGGTAATAGGATTAAATTTACACCCGACAACCACTGACTGTCATTAGCTAATGTATCTGATTTTCGACACGGAGACCACCGGTCTGCCGCATAATAAAACCGCACCCATTACTGATCTGGATAACTGGCCACGGCTCGTTCAGATTGCCTGGCAACTTCATGATAAAAATGGCAATCTTCTTTCGCAACAAAACTTCATTGTAAAACCAGATGGCTTTGATATTCCCTTTAAAGCCGAGCAAGTGCATGGTATTTCCACCAAGCGAGCACTGGAAGAAGGGTATGAATTAATTCACGTATTAACGGAATTAAACAAGGACCTGTTAAAGTCGCAATTGCTGGTTGGCCATAATATTGAGTTTGACATTAATATAATCGGAGCCGAACTAATTCGTCAATCGCTGGATACGGCTTATTTTCTTTCGCTTCAAAAACTTGATACCGGAATTGCAGCAACAGAATTTTGTCAACTGGCCGGGGGCATGGGTGGCAAACTTAAAATGCCACGCCTCACTGAACTTCACGAAAAGTTATTTGGAGTACCCTTTAAAGATGCGCATGATGCTTCTTACGATGTTGATGCTACCGCCCGGTCTTTCTTTGGACTAATCAGCAAAAAAGTAGTAAAGCCATTCGATGCAACATCGATTGAGAACATTAATTATGAAGAGCCAAATTTGGAAGCCGGTAATTCAGCCAAGCGGGAGAAGAAGAAGTCAAGCGAATATTCAACAGATTCAATAAAAAAAGGTCTTACCGATAAACCGTTCTGCCATTTGCATCTTCACTCGCAATATTCGGTATTGCAGGCAGTACCTGATGTTAATGAGATCATCGCGAAAGCAAAAGAACATAACATGCCTGCCGTTGCCGTAACCGATCTCGGCAACATGTATGGAGCCTTCAAGTTTGTAAGCGAAGCATTAAAACATGGCATCAAACCCATTGTTGGCTGTGAGTTTTACATTTCAGAGGATCGCAAAAAGCTAAAATTCACCAAGGATAATCCTGATAAACGTTACCATCAGGTATTGATGGCTAAAAACAAAGTGGGTTATCAGAATCTCGCCAAGCTAAGTTCCATCGGTTTTATCGAAGGCTTGTATGGAATTTATCCGCGAATCGACAAAGAACTTATCAAGCAATATAAAGAAGGGATCATAGCTACCACCGGTGGATTATCCAGTGAAATTCCCTATCTGATACTTCATGTCGGAGAAAAGCAAGCCGAAGAAGTTTTTATCTGGTGGCATCAATTATTTGGTGCTGACTTCTACATTGAACTTAACCGACATGATACACGTGAAGAAGACCGCGTCAATGAAACGTTACTTAAGTTTGCGAAAAAACATGATGTAAAATATTTCGCTGCCAATGAATGCTTCTATTTAGAGAAAGAAGAATCAAACGCACACGATGTTTTATTGTGCATTAAAGAAGGCGAGTTTCAATCTACCCCCATAGGTTCGGGTCGTGGCACCCGGTATGGTTTGCCCAACAATAATTTTTATTTCAAGTCGCAGGAAGAAATGAAATCACTCTTTCACGATCTGCCGGAGTCCATTGAAACGATTAGTGAGATACTTGAGAAAATAGAAACCTATGAATTGAAGCGGAATGTGTTACTTCCCAAGTTCACCATTCCTAACGATTTCGCCAGTGAAGACGAGTATTTGAAACACCTTACCTATGAAGGTGCCAAACGCAGATACCCGCAACTAACTCCTGAAATAAAAGAGCGCATTGATTTTGAATTGGAAACGATCCGGAAAACAGGTTATCCGGGATACTTTCTTATCGTACAGGATTTCACCGGTAAGGCAAGGGAAATGGGTGTATCCGTGGGGCCGGGACGTGGCTCTGCTGCCGGTTCGGCTGTAGCTTATTGCACCGGCATCACCAATGTCGATCCTATTGCTTACGATTTACTATTTGAGCGTTTTCTAAACCCCGACCGCGTATCGCTTCCAGATATTGATATTGACTTTGATGATGAAGGGCGCGACCGGGTGTTGAAATATGTGATTGAAAAATATGGCCATGATCAGGTAGCTCAGATCATTACCTATGGTACGATGGCGGCAAAATCTTCCATCAGGGATTGTGCACGGGTTATGGAATTACCCTTAAGTGAAGCGAACAACATGGCCAAGTTGATTCCGGAACGACCCGGAACCACGCTGGAGAAAGCCTTCGAAGAAGTAAAGGAACTGAATGAGCTAAAAAAGGGTACTGATCTTAAGTCGCAGGTTCTCAAACAAGCTATTGTTCTTGAAGGGTCACTGCGCAATACGGGCACACATGCTTGTGGAGTAATTATTACTCCGGATGCCTTAACCAATTTCGTTCCGGTCTCGACAGCGAAGGATTCTGACATGCTTGTAACACAGTTTGATAACAGTGTAGTGGAAAGTGCAGGGATGTTGAAGATGGACTTTTTAGGACTTACTACCCTTACCATCATTAAGACGGCTATCAAAAACATCAAGAGACGAAAAGGCATTGAGATAGACATTGACAAGATTCCGCTGGATGATGTAAAGACCTATCAACTTTATCAACGCGGTGATACAACCGGAACGTTCCAGTTTGAATCGGATGGGATGCAAAGTTATCTGCGCGGTCTGAAGCCTGATAAGTTTGAAGATCTCATCGCCATGAATGCGCTTTACAGGCCGGGCCCTATGGAATACATCCCGGCCTTTATTGCACGCAAGCATGGCCGGGAACCCATCAAGTACGATCTGCCGGTGATGGAAGAATATCTGAAAGACACCTATGGCATTACAGTGTATCAGGAACAGGTGATGTTGCTTTCGCAAACGCTCGCTAATTTCTCAAAGGGCGATGCTGATGTGTTGCGAAAGGCCATGGGTAAGAAGCAGAAAGAAGTGCTCGATAAAATGAAAGACAAGTTCATAGCCGGATGTAAAACCAACGGCCATGATGAACGTGTTGCTGAAAAAGTCTGGAAAGACTGGGAGGCTTTTGCACAGTATGCGTTTAACAAATCGCACTCAACTTGCTATTCCCTGGTGGCCTATCAAACTGCCTACCTGAAAGCAAATTACCCGGCTGATTACATGGCAGCCATCTTAACACATTCTCAAAGCAATCTTGATAACGTAACTTATTTTATCGAGGATTGTCGCAAGCAAGGCATTGAAGTACTTGGCCCGCATGTAAATGAGTCGGGAGTAAACTTTGAAGTAAACAAGCAAGGTCAAATTCGTTTTGGGTTGGGCGCTATTAAAGGTGCTGGTGAAGCAGCCGTGGAAGCCATTATTATTGAACGCGATGCCCATGGAGCTTACAAAGATCTCTTTGATTTCGCCAAGCGGTTAAGTCAACGGGCTGTAAACAAAAAAACATTTGAATGTCTTGCTTTGTCGGGAGCCTTTGATTGTTTCACCGAATATCACAGGCGACAATACATCGCAGCCAAAGATGGTGATATGTCGCTCACGGAAAAAGTAATTCGCTACTCAAGCAAGATGCATCAGGAAGCACAAAGTGCTCAAGCGAGTTTATTTGGTGCATCCACGGGCACACAAATGCCTGCCCCCAAGATTGAGCCCATCGAACCGTTTAGTGAGATAGAGAAGCTCCACTTTGAAAAAGAAGTTGTGGGTGTTTATATCTCCGGCCATCCCTTAGATAATTTCAAATTTGAGATGGATACCTTCTGCACAACTTCGGTTACTACACTCAATGACATGGATAGCCTGGAAGGCAAAGAATGTAAAGTAGGTGGCATTGTTTCGAGTGTTGAACATCGTATGACCAAAACCGGCCGGCCTTTTGGTAAACTTGTGTTGGAAGATTACAGTGGAAAATTTGAATTCATGTTGTGGAGTGATGATTACATGAAGTTCAAAGCCTTTCTCATGCCTGGATTGTTCCTCTTCATTGAAGGTGGTGTGGTGCGCAAATCGTGGGGCGATCAAAATCTGGAATTTAAAATCCGGAATATTGAATTATTGAATGAGTTGGGTTCCAAGCGGGTGCAAGGATTAGCCTTACGCTGCCATGTAGATTCCATCTCAACATCGTTTATAGAAAAACTGGAAAAACTCTGCAAGAAAAATTCTGGTAACTCAACACTTACCTTCTATTTGAAGGATGAAATGGAAGGAATACAAGCTGAATTGCTTTCACGGTCGTGCCGTATAAAAGTAAGTAACGATTTTATCAAAGAACTTAAACGACTTAGTGAGGTTGGCGTAGTCACTGATAAATCCGAGACCCGTTGGTTAACCGAAACCGTGAGCAAACCTGTGCTCACAGAAAAAACTGAAATTGGAACAATTTCTCCTACCTTTATGTTGGAGACAGTAGATTCATTAGATTGACAAAACAAACACTTTAATAGACTTATATCATGGGTAAAACATTGGAACTCAACGACTCTAATTTTGATCAGGCAATCAACACCGATAAACCTGTTTTAGTTGACTTTTGGGCAGAGTGGTGCGGCCCTTGCAAAATGATTGGACCGGTAGTGGAAGAACTGGCGGGCGATTATGAAGGCAAGGCAGTAGTTGCCAAGCTCAATGTGGATGAAAATCCGCAGGTTACCGCGCGGTTCGGTGTTCGCTCAATTCCAACACTGCTGGTATTCAAAAATGGTCAGGTAGTAGATAAACAGGTTGGTGCCGTTCCTAAATCCGTGCTATCTCAGAAACTTCAGGCACAGGTAGTATAATATCAACTCAAAAAAAGAACCCCACTTCGTTTTCACGGAGTGGGGTTTTTAGTTTATTAACCTTTAGAATAACCAGGCCTTCGCTTCGCAAAAGTCTACGGGCCTGTTTGAGTAAGTGTCTCGCACACTATAATTAAGAGTTACTTCATTTAAAAATACAGTACCCACGCCCTCAATCTCATAACCGTTCACATACTGGCGTGAGATATAGATCTTATTGTTTACAATTTCAGCACGAACATCCATTCCGGCATTGTAGAAATTTTCAATAATGATATCCGAAGAATTATAAGCATTCGCAGATTTGCGGATGTAAATGTTGAACCGGATAGATTCATTATAGGTTTGACTGTATTCTTCAATTCGATAAGAGCCAGTCACCCGGTCGCGATCATCATAGCGAGGTTCTACGACCAGAATATCACAAGAGGTTAGAACCAAGCCTGCAATCAGAAGTAGTACGTTGGATTTCATAATGCAATTGTTTACAGAACATAAAAACAATTGATAGGCCAAACCCTATTCAACGGGTTTGGTAGTTATGCCACTGAAATATCAATTCATGATTATCAATGGGTTATAAATTAAACTGCCCCGAACCAGTCGGGGCAGTCGAGCTTAAAAAATGGGTTAAACTCAGTTTAAAAAATAAGGCACTCCGGCACCGGCAAAAAATATTTACCACCAACAACCACTACGAATGGAGTAAAAACCAGTCGTGCCGGATATGCCATAACCTCACCCCTGGCCCCTATCCTGAGGAGAGGGGAACAGGAGCTATTTCTTATCACATCCAAAACCAAACGCAACATTTCAAAATAATTTTAATACTCACTCTCCCCTAGAGGCTGACCAAAAAGTCAAAATATCAATCGAAGTGTCATTCCGGGCTTGACCCGGAATCCCGAATTGTGCGCACTCCGCGGGATCGCGGCTCAAAGGCCGCGATGACAGATTGACTTTTTTGTCAGCCTCGTGAGGGTGAGGGCTAATCCACATTGTCATGCAGAAACTTATTGTTACCTAAAAGATTATTATCATCGTTCAGGTTATAGCGAGAGATAAAGGGCTCAGAAGAATGAGGCACATTATCCATCTTCACCCCTCTTCTCAAATAAGCAGGCAGCGTCCACTTTTCGTTGAACTCTTCTTTCGTCATCTCATTCTTCTTGCTTGCCTTTAACTTTTCTCTACGCAGGCGTGCTTGTTCCTCGAGGCGCGCTTTGGTTCTCCGGATTTCCATCATTCCTTCATCGTTGATCACCTGATCTGCCGAGATTTCCTTGCCAACTTCAAATTCATCTTCCTCATCGCGAAACAAACTTTCTTCACCTTGATCTTCCTGACTAGAATTTGACTCCGAATTGTTGAATAAGTCAAAAACATAAGAACGTTCCTCTGCCGGCTTTTCATCATTTGAATGAGTCTCTGGTGATCTTTTATCTCGTTGCTCCTCTTTATGATGATCTGATTTACCATCGCCTTTCATCGGTCTTTCGTTATCTGACCGTACTTTAAGTTGTATATCCAGATTCTGTTGATTAACCGAATTATCAACGGAACCAAACAAGGATATCTGCGAGCGATCCAGTTCATGTACTTTTTTCTCTTCAGGTCGCTTCTGAATTCTACCCTCCGCTAAAAAACCGGTAGCAATTACAGTTACCCGAATGCGATCGCTTAAGTTTGGATCAACACCATGACCAAAAATTACTTCCGCCTCATCACCTGCCTGTTGCTGGATATATTCTGTGATGGTTGTTAACTCATCCATTTGCAGTTCAGCTTCTTCACCTGATATGATAGACAAGAGAATTCTCTTAGCACCCATGATGTCATGATTATCTAAGAGCGGTGAGGCCAAAGCTTGCTCTGCTGCTTTGAGGGCACGGTTATCACCGCGGGTTTCGGCTGAACCCATTACAGCAGCACCGGCATCCAGCATCACCGTACGCACATCCTGAAAGTCAACATTCACGTAACCTGTGAGTGTGATTATTTCCGCAATACCTTTTGCTGCAGTTGTCAGCACGTTATCTGCTTCGCCAAAAGCCTGGCCGATGGCGAGGTTGCCATAGATCTCACGAAGTTTATCATTGAGAATGATCAATACTGTATCGCAACTGGAGCGAAACGCTTCAATTCCCAATTCAGCCTGGGTCATTTTTTTCTTTCCCTCGAAAGAGAAAGGCGCAGTAACAATTCCTACCGTAAGGATGTCCATGTCCTTGGCAATCTTAGCGATTACCGGAGCAGCACCTGTACCTGTGCCACCGCCCATACCGGCAGTAACAAACACCATTTTAGTACCCACCAGCATTTCGCGGATTTGTTCTTTACTTTCAATGGCAGCTGCGCGGCCTACTTCAGGGTTAGCTCCACAGCCAAGACCTTCGGTAAGATTAACACCAAGCTGAAGCTTGTTGGGCACCGGACTGCTGTTCAATGCCTGCAGATCGGTGTTGGCCACTACGAACTCGACATCCTTGATGCCTTGTCGAAACATGTGGTTCACCGCGTTGCTACCTCCACCGCCCACACCGATTACTTTTATAATCGACTTATGATGTTTGGGAAGGTCAAATTTGTATCCTGTTACTGGTTCAAACATGACTATTTTGATTTAGTGGTTAATTCAATATTCATTTTTTCCATCAAGGTCATCGATCAAGAGACCTTTCGTTTTATTTAAAATGTTTGAGAAGAAATCAGAAGCCGGATTTACCTTTTCCTTTTTTATTTTTACAACCTTCTGCAAACCTTTTGCTTCCTTGTAGCGTTCTTCGCGTTCGTCCAACGAACGGAAACCCGAAAGCACAAGTCCCACCGATGTAGCATACATCGGACTTTTCACAGCCTCCATTTTACTTTTTCCTAAATGTTCATTGGGGTACCCAATGCGTGCATCCATGCCCGTCATATACTCAACCAACTGTTTGAGGCAACTCAATTGAGAGCCACCACCCGTAATGACAATTCCACCTGCAAGTCGATTTTCAAATCCGGAATTAATGATTTCCGTATGGGCCATCTCAATAATCTCTTCCATGCGAGCTTGTATAATGCTCGAAAGATTCTTTACTGAGATCTCCTTTGCAGTTCTATTTCTGATTCCTGGGATGGAAACAATTTCGTTAGGACTTGCCTCTTCCGCTATTGCTTTACCAAAACGAGTCTTCAATTGTTCGGCTTGCTTTGCCATTACCATCAACCCGTGTTGAATATCGTTTGTTAAAATATTTCCTCCGAAAGGAATTACTGCAGTGTGACGGATGATGCTATCATGAAATACGGCAATGTCCGTTGTGCCACCACCGATGTCAATCAGACAAACACCGGCTTCTTTTTCTTCTTCGCTCAACACGGCTAAGCTAGAGGCGAGTGGTTCAAGAATTAAATCTTCTATTTCAAGACCTGCCCTGCGAACACATTTATTGATGTTGTTGATGGCGCTGGTTTGAGCGGTGATAATATGGAAGTCTGCTTCCAACTTAACGCCACTCATCCCTACCGGGTCTTTAATACCTTCTTCATAATCCACAATATAATCCTGTGGCATTACGTGGATGATTTCACTGCCAGGCGGAATTACAATGCGATACATATCTTCCGTCAATCGGTTCACATCTTCGAT
>JALHRJ010000112.1 GCA_022841475.1 Cyclobacteriaceae bacterium
CCGTACGCATATAAGAAATCTTACCAGCCTCATACAGTTTTTGCGCAACCATCATGGTTTGCGAAACCGAGAAGCTTAATTTTCTCCCCGCTTCTTGTTGTAGTGTTGAGGTTGTGAAAGGAGGAGCCGGTGATTTCTTGGCCGGCTTTTTCACTAAATCCGAAATGGCAAATGCAGCGCCTTTGCAGGATTCAAGAAATGCAAGGGCATCTTTCTCTTCACTGAATTTTTCAGAAAGTTCGGCAACCAATTGCTTGCCTTTGCCCAAATCAAAAATCGCGGAGACTTTGAATGAAGATTTCGCATCAAACTTTTCAATCTCACGCTCGCGCTCAACCACTAAACGAACAGCTACGGACTGCACACGACCAGCCGATAAACCGGTTCCGATTTTTTTCCAAAGTATGGGTGACAACTCAAACCCAACCAAACGATCCAGTAATCGTCTGGCCTGTTGCGCATTTACTAAATCAATATCAATGCCGCGTGGATTTTGAATAGCATTTAGAATTGCATTCTTTGTAATTTCTGTGAATACAATTCTACGCGTTTTTTTATCGTTAAGATTGAGTACTTCTTTTAAATGCCAGCTAATGGCTTCTCCCTCACGGTCTTCATCGCTTGCCAGGTAAACCATTTCGGCTTCCTTGGAAAGTTCTTTCAACTTTTTAATTACATCTTTCTTCTCGGGCGAGACTTCGTAGGTCGGTTCAAAATTATTTTCTACATCGATAGCACCATTGCCTTTCGCTAAATCGCGTATATGGCCCATGCTCGAAGTGACCTTAAAATCCTTTCCGAGATAACCTTCGATGGTCTTCGCTTTTGCCGGAGACTCTACTATAACTAAGTTCTTTGACATGCTTTGTTTTTACTTCAATCGCTTCAAATATCAGTAAATTTTTAAAAACTCAAACTCAAAAGCAGTTAACCCGACTTGTGAATGAGGCTAATCACTGGCATGGATCACCAACTTAAATGGGTCAGAGTGACTTGATTACCATGATTTTGTAGGAAATTTGATTGACACTATTATAATGGTGAATAATAATTGAAAAAAAATTCTGCGAGAAGTTAATTTTACGGACAATGAATTGGATTCTCTATCTCATGAGACATGCACAGGCTGTACCTGGCACATCGTTATTATCTGACAAAGATCGGACGTTGACGGAGCAGGGAAAGCAAGATGCGCTGAACGTGGGAATGAAGTTGCGCACTGATAATTCTAATATTAATCTAATACTATCAAGTCCAGCGACAAGAGCCTTATCAACTGCGCATTTAGTTGCGCAAGAGATTAACATGGATACAAATAAGATTCAACAGGAAGAAATTATTTATAGAGCAGATAAAATTGAAATTCTGAAAATACTGAATACAATAAGTGATTCAGTGACCAGTGCATTATTAGTTGGGCACTACCCTTCTATCATAGAACTTCACAATTACTTATCAACAACAAAAGAAATCGCCACCATGAATACTGCGGAGTTGTGTGCGCTGACATTCGAAATGCCGTGGTCTGAACTAACCGAATCATCCGGGCAGCATGAGTTCTCCTATCATCCTTACTTAGATAATCTATAATGGAAAATTTTGATCCTAATGGATTAGGTGTAAAAGGAAATTTATTCGGGTTGCCGATAACACCGGAAGAAGCAGAACTGATCATCATTCCCGTGCCGTGGGAGGTCACAGTTTCCTATCAGGAAGGAACTGCCCAGGGACCACAAGCAATCTTACAGGCATCCTTTCAGGTAGATCTTTTTCATAACGAAATAAAAGAAGCATGGAAAACATCCATTGCCATGTTACCCCTTGCGGACGATTTATTGAACGAGAATAATCAACTACGACAACTTGCCAAAACGCACATCGAATCACTGGAAGCAGGAAAAGATCGTGAGTCCGGCAAAGTGGTTACTACTAAAATCAATGAAGCGAGCGAGAATCTGAACATCTATGTAAAGAAGTTATGTTCACGCTATCTGAATGAAAGAAAACTTGTGGGCCTGCTCGGTGGCGATCACAGCACTCCCCTGGGCTTGTTACGTGCATTAGCAGAAAAATATGATCGTTTTGGTATTCTTCAATTCGATGCCCATGCCGATTTACGCAAAGCCTATGAAGGGTTTACGTATTCGCATGGTTCCATTATGTTTAATGCACTCAAACTACCCGCAGTGAACCGATTGGTACAAGTTGGGATTCGCGATTATTGCCAGGAAGAACTGAATGTAATCAACCGGTCGATGGGGCGAGTGAAATCTTTTTTTGATGTGGATCTTAAAGCTAACCTCTATCAGGGAAAATCATGGCACTCGATCTGTCAGGAGATTGTGAAGGAACTTCCACCTTTGGTTTATATCAGTTTTGATATTGATGCACTCGATCCCAAACTTTGCCCCAACACCGGCACACCGGTGCCCGGTGGATTAGAATTCTCAGAGGCCGTTTATTTAATTCGTGCGGTGGTTAAATCAGGAAGAAAAATTATTGGTTTTGATCTTTGCGAAGTAGCGCCCGGAGTGAATGAATGGGATGCAAATGTTGGCGCCCGCATCCTTTGGGAGCTCAGCCAATGGACAGTAGCCTCACAGAAATCCGTACATAAAATCTAATACGGTTGGAAAGAGATTAATTTCATACTTTAGCCGCTTGAGCTAACTCTATATTTTATTTCTATGGGTGATTTAATCAGTGCAATTGCTACAGGTGTATGGACTCCGGTATTGTTTTTACTCATATTAGGCGGACTCTTTTTCTTCTTTTATTCGCGCTTCATTCAATACAAATATTTTACACACGCGATTGCAATACTCAGGGGCAAGTTCAACAACCCCAATGACCCAGGTCAGATCAATGCCTACGAAGCGTTGTCTACTGCGCTTGCCTCAACGGTAGGCATGGGTAATATTGCGGGTGTGGCTGCTGCCATTTCAATCGGTGGACCGGGAGCTCTTTTCTGGATGTGGGTAGCGGCACTCGTAGGCATGTCAACCAATTTTTTTACCAGCACCTTATCCGTGATGTATCGTGGCAAAGATTCGGAAGGCACGATTCAGGGTGGACCGATGTATGTGATTCGTGAGGCGTTGGGAAAATCGTGGCAACCCTTGGCAGTTTTATTTTGTCTTTGTGCCATGATTGGGTGCCTGCCAATTTTTCAAGCCAACCAATTAACCCAGGTGATTATTGATATTGGAGTTTCTTCAGAGTCAATAAAAGCTTCCACCTTTCCATTTCTGGGATTTGAAATTTCGACACCCAAATTTGTAATTGGCACTGTGCTAATGATTATCTCGGGCATCGTTATCATAGGTGGTATCCAGCGGATTGGAAAATGGGCCGGTAAGATGGTGCCCTTGATGATCATCATTTACTTCCTTTCTGTTTTAGCTATTCTCATTCTTCATTTAAATGAAGTACCTCATTATTTCTGGATGGTTATTACAGATGCTTTTGCTGCTAATCATTATCATGGCGAACCCGCCCTCGGAGGATTAGTGGGCGGGCTGATTGTCGCAGGTGTGCGCAGAGCTTCTTTTTCCAATGAAGCCGGTATTGGCACTGCGCCTATGGCCTTAGGTGCATCCAAAAGCTCTGAACCCATTCGCGAAGGTCTTGTTTCTATGTTGAGCCCTGCCATTGATACATTACTGGTTTGTACACTTACTGCTTTCGCTATTCTGGTTACAGGTGTATGGCAAACATCAGGTGCCAGTGGCGTTACACTTACTGCTACTGCTTTCGAAACTTCTTTGGGCACAACAGGAAAAATTCTGCTCTTAATCTGTGCTTTTTTCTTTGCCATCACTTCTTTGTTTTCGTACAGCTATTACGGCAACAAAGCCATGTCTTTTTTGGCCGGTGTTAAGGCTGGAAAATATTACAACTATTTCTATCTGAGCACCATTATATTCGGAGCCATATTATCCATGCAGGATGTCATGAACATCATTGACATTGCTTATGCGTTAATGGCATTGCCCACTATGATTTCAGGATTTATGCTCGCTCCAAAAGTATTAAAGGAATCGCGTTCGTATTTCAGCCGGATGAAAGCGGAAGGAAAACTCTAGACTTTTACATCAACACCCTGGGGGGATGCTGAGGTAAGTGGATAATCGAATAAGCCATTCTCTTTGATGGCATCCTCCACTTTTGAAGGAACAAATTTTTCCCAGCCAGACTCCCCTTTTCGAATCATAGCGAGTACGTTATCAGAAATAATATGCAGATTATTTACGTTGGCGTTACGAATGTCTTCCAACTTATTGTTATCCATCAGGTAGCGGAATAAGGAGCGAAGATTGGCAGGTAAATCCTTTTCAAAATCTGTTAGTGTAAACAACTGGTCACTTCCCTGGCGCAAGGACGGGTAAATGTATAATTTCATATTGGTGCCAAACAGGGAGGCAAAACTTTCGAGAATTCCGCCCCGGATTTTTTCGTAGGTTTTTTCTTCAAAGATTTTTTGCAGCGCATAAATACCCAGCACCAGGCCAATCTTTTTCCCCTTCGTAATGCGCGACAGATAATCTACCAATCGATAATATTCAAAGTAATTGGAAACCAATACGGTTTGCCCAAGAGAGCAAATTATTTCGGCACGATGCAGGAAATCTTTTTCGTCAATTTGTCCGTCAGAACTTAAATCGTTCAGGGTTAATTCTGTCAGCACCACCATGCGCGATTTATCGACATCAGGTTCACGCTTAAAGTGACGTCTGGATGCTAGTAACATATCCACATTGACATGCGTAACCGGCCGGAAGCGACCACGCAATACCAAGACATTTTTCTTATACAATGCTTCAGAGGGTTGCATCACGGTACCATCCGGACCAAACATGGCTGCTTTGGTAAGTCCGTTCTTCACCAGCTTAAGTGCCATCAATCGGTTGTCTATATGTTCAAAGTCGGCACCGCTCAAGCGGAACATATCAACCTCCATCCTTCGCGAAGTCAATCCATCTAACAATGAATTTATGATTTGCTCGGGATCTTTGATGAACATGCAACCAAAAATCATATTCACTCCTAAAATTCCTAGCGATACTTGTTGTTGCAAGGGATCATTATCGTGCATTTTCACGTGAACCACACAATCGTTGTACGGACCTTCCGGCTTGAGTTGAAAGCGAAGTCCAATCCAGCCATGTCCCTGGTTAGTACGTTCAAAGTTCAGTACCTCCACCGTATCTGCGAAAGCAAAGAAGCGGGTATCTTTTATCCGATGCTGCAAGCGCTCTGGTAATAACTTATATTCATGATTCAACATTTGAATCAACCGGTCTTCACACACATACCGATCGCAAACACCGTAGATCGCATCACTGAATTTCATGTCGTAGGCCGACATCGTTTTTGCAATGGTACCTGAAGCACCGCCCACCTTAAAGAAATTGGCTGCTACTTCCTGCCCCGCTCCGATCTCGGCAAACGATCCATAAATTGCCCGGCTCAAATTGATCCGAAGCGATTTCTCCTGTGTAGTAAGTTTCTTAATCTCTTCCATCCCCAGTTAAAAAACAGGTCTTGATATCGGTCTTATTCGAATAATTCACAAGTTAATCACTTGATGTAATACAAACGCCTTTTTGATAATTTTAGTTTAAGGTCTATTTTGCGACCTCCAACTTTATTCTTCATGGCAAACAGAGGTAACTTTTCAGGTCGCATTGGTTTCATTTTGGCAGCCGCTGGTTCAGCGGTGGGGCTTGGAAATATCTGGCGCTTCCCCTACCTGGCGGGATCAAACGGAGGTGCAATTTTCTTACTCGTTTATCTTACTTGTATTCTCTTGTTATGCTATCCGGTAATGGTGGGTGAGATTGCCATTGGTCGCTCGGCCAATAGCGATGCTTACGGATCATACAATAAATTAGGAGGCCGCAAATGGGGCTACCTGGGTCTGTTTGGAATAATGGCAGGTATTTTTATTCTCTCTTTTTATAATGTTGTTGCCGGTTGGGCCTTTGGATACTTTCTACATATCTCATTTGGCGACTTACTGAATCATCAGGACTTTGGCGGCTTTTTTGGAGACTATGTGAATGATATACTTGATGTGAGTTCCGTGGCTGGGTTAGCTAATTCTAATTTTATCTTTTCATTAGTATTTATGGCCCTCACTGCCATTATTGTATCGCAGGGAATTCAAAAAGGTATTGAGGCCGCTAACAAAATTATGATGCCCTCTCTATACCTCATTCTTATTGGCATCATCATATACTCACTTACACTTCCCAATGCATTCTCCGGGGTTAAATTTTATCTGATTCCCGATTTTAGTGAGTTGAAAATTAAAACGGTGGTGGATGGATTGAAGCAAGCCTTCTTCTCACTCTCGCTGGGTATGGGTGCATTGATTACCTACGGTTCCTACTTAAGTAAAAAGGAAAATATCACTTCATCAGCCTTGGTTATTTCTGTAGCTGATACCTCAGTGGCTTTCTTTGCTGGGTTGATGGTTTTTCCGTTGGTTCATTTCCTCGCTTTTAAGCTTACTATTGATCCTCAGCAGATCGGTACGTCTGGTCCGCCATTAATTTTTGTAGTGTTACCACAGATATTCTCTGAAATGGGTTTAATCTTAGGGCGTATTATTGGCGGTTCCTTTTTCTTGCTTGTTTGTTTTGCCGCGTTAACTTCTACCATCTCTTTGTTGGAGGTTCCGGTAGCTTACCTCGTTGATCAGAAGAAAATGAAACGCAAGAATGTTGTATGGCTTTTAGCTTTATTGATTTTCATTTGCGGATTACCCAGTATGGTGAGCCAGGGAATGATTCCGGCTTTCAATAAACTTACCTTCTACCGTGGTCAGGATTTCTTAACTTTTATTGCAGACATGAGTGACATCTGCCTCACGGTTGGCGGCTGTCTGATGTGTATCTTTATCTCGCGTCAATGGGGTATAGCCAATATGGATGCAGAGTTAACGCATGGAAATGACGGTTATATGTCTTCCAAAACCAGAAGTTTTCTACACATCACCATCCAGTGGGTAGCACCTGTTCTGCTTGGACTACTTTCAATTCTGATAATCGTAGAGAAATTTTTTGGTATCGATAACCTGATTTAATCTACCCAATCCGCAACAAATAAGTTTGTATCGCGTGTGCCGTTGTTATTTCTATTGCTCGAAAAGATAATCTTCTTACCGTCAGGCGAAAACATAGGGAAAGAATCAAATACACCATCGTAGGTAATTTGTTCAAGCCCCGTTCCATCTTCGTTGATCATGTACAAGTTAAATTGGAAGCCACGGGTGCTCTTATGATTTGAACTGAAGATAATTTTCTTTCCTGCCGGATGATAGAACGGTGCCCAGTTGGCTTTTCCCAGGTTCGTGATTTGTTTCAGGTCTGATCCATCAACATTGCAGGTATAGAGTTCCATCTCCGTAGGTGCCACCAATCCTTGTTTCAGGTAATCGAGGTATTCCTGCTTAGCTTCTTCAGTCTTAGGACGTGACGCTCTAAAAACAAGTTTCTTTCCATCAGGAGAAAAGAATGCACCTCCATCATAGCCGATTTCATGGGTTATTTGTTTTACATTCTTTCCATTGATATCCATGATGTATAAATCAAGGTCACCATTACGGGTAGAAGTAAATACAATTTTATCTCCTTTCGGGGATACAGTTGCCTCGGCATCGTAACCCGGTGTTTTCGTTAATTGCTTTTTTACTTTACCCTTCAAATCCGCTACGAAAATATCATACGTATCATAGACCGGCCACAGGTACTTGCCACCCGGTGCGCGACCCGGATCGGTAGGGCAGTCTTTCCCGCCAAGGTGGGTTGAACCGTAGAGAATAGTTTTGTTATTCGGCATGTAGAACGAACATGTGGTTCGACCCAGCCCGGTGCTGATCATAGGTGGTTTGGAACCCTTACTACTCAAATCCATCCCCTCAATCGGCATATAAAAAATCTGATCGCACGAAAGGCCCCAATCTTTATTGTTCGATTGAAAACTGATGCTCTTACTATCAAAACTCCAATACGCCTCTGCATTATCGCCACCAAAGGTAAGCTGCCGAATATTTTTTAGATGAGTTTCATCCGGATAGTGAACTAGATTGGTAGAATTTACTGTGGGTTGAGCATAAGCGCAAACCGCTAACCGTGTAAGCAGAAAGAACAGGAAAGAAATTTTAACAATTTTCATGAAAATACATTTGGCGCGAAGATAATA
Organism: Cyclobacteriaceae bacterium; assembly: GCA_022841475.1. Classification (GTDB taxonomy): domain Bacteria; phylum Bacteroidota; class Bacteroidia; order Cytophagales; family Cyclobacteriaceae; genus ELB16-189. Next base: position 8,209 of record JALHRJ010000112.1, read on the forward strand.
GACTCAGTCAGAAATCGAACTATTTTTTAATCATCGCCCTAATTGAAAAAGTATCGATATCAGTATTAATTCCACCTTAAAAATGAAATTCAATTTATGAAGTTACCTAGGCAGCCTTCGCCTTTTCTTCTTCCTTCAGAGCTCTTCGTAATATTTTACCAACATTGGTTTTTGGTAATTCGGTGCGAAATTCAAAGTGACGTGGAATTTTGTAATTAGTTATGTTCTCGTGACAATAGGTCTTTAATTCCTCCTCCGTCAAACTCGGATCGCGCTTTACCACAAACGCTTTAATAGCTTCGCCCGATTTTGAATCGGCTACTCCGATGGCCGCTACTTCAAGTACCTTAGGATGTGTTGCCAATAGATTTTCTATTTCATTTGGATACACATTAAATCCGGAAACCTTGATCATATCCTTTTTACGATCTACGATTTTGAAAAATCCTTCTTCATCCATCACACCAATATCTCCGGTACGAAACCATTCCTCATCGAAGAAAACACCTTCATTACTTTGTTGCCAATAGCCACGCATTACCTGTGGACCTTGTGCGCAAATTTCACCTACCTCACCTTGCCCGAGTTTGTTTCCCTCATCATCAAAAATGCCAATGTTCGTGCTCGGCATAGGAATGCCAATCGTGCCGCGCTTATGGTTTCCGTCCAACGGATTGCAACATAAAACCGGAGAGGTTTCACTTAATCCATAACCCTCCACCAAAGGATGTCCGGTAACCTCTTCCCATTTATTAGCTACAATATCCTGTATCGCCATAGCGCCACCGATGGCACCCTTTAACGCAGAGAAATCACAGTCCTTAAAATCAGGATTGTTTAACAAACTATTGAACAGCGTATTTACACCTGTGATGATAGAAAAGCGATGCTTCTTTAATTCCTTAACAAAGCCGGGGATATCGCGCGGATTTGTAATGAGTACACTTTTTACACCTTGTGTATACATTAATAATCCATTGACGGTAAGCGCGAAAATATGATAGAGCGGCAAGGCAGTAATGATAATGTCTTGCTGACCTTCGGTGAGTAGCGGCTTGAACCAATGCGTAATCATCATGTTGTGAGCAATGATGTTGCGATGTGAAAGCTGAGCCCCTTTTGAAACACCTGTGGTTCCACCTGTATATTGAAGCACGGCCAGATCTTCAATATGAATGTCGGGACGTTTATATTTTAATGATTGACCTTTCCTTAATACTGATTTAAATGAAAGTGCCGTGGGTAAATGATACTTCGGAACTAATTTCTTAACGTACTTGACAACAAAATTCAATATTGCTCCCTTCACACCGCCAATCATATCGCCCATATCGGTAACAATAATATGTTTGGCGGGAATTTTTGGTAAAATCTGTTGGAGATTATGTGCGAAATTAGAAACGATTACAATAGCTGAGATACCCGCATCGTTAAACTGATATTCCATTTCTCGTGGCGTGTATAGCGGATTCGTGTTTACCACAATTAACCCAGCCTTAACCGAACCCATGAATGCAATTGGAAATTGAATCAGGTTGGGCATCTGTATCGCTATTCTTTCGCCCTTCTTCAACCCAAGCTCTTGTTGCAAATAAGCAGCAAAGGCTGTGGAGAGTTTATCTACCTCGCCAAAGGTTATCTGCTTGCCAAAGTTTTCAAATGCTGTCCGATTAGGGTACTTCAAAGCTGCGACTTCAAACAATTCGATCAGCGAATCATATTCATACGGTCCGAGTTGGGGTGGTATTCCTTTCGGATATCTTGAAATCCAGGGTTGGCTCATTTCTAATTTCTTTTTCTAAAGAAAGAAAAAAAAGGTGGGTTCAGCAATCGGTTGATTCGTTGTATTGGGGGGGTATGCAAATTAA
>JALHRJ010000113.1 GCA_022841475.1 Cyclobacteriaceae bacterium
ACACGATCCGATAGCTGGAAATTGGTGAACAGTTTCTCTTCGAATGATTTTCGTCCTTGCATGACCAAAGATAAATTTCATTCTTATATTTATAAAGTAGTTGTGCAACATACACACAATGTTTCTGCAATGGTGCCGTGACGAGTTAGTTTAAAGTTTTATCTTCGTTCAACGTTTTCGTTTCGTGGGACAGGACGCGGCTTCGATAAGGCACCACTGCAGAAACACAAACGTTGTGGCCAATTGGGTTGGCTCCGTGGACGGATTACACCATGCTTACAGAAAATTTTAAAATAAATTTAAAAGAAACATCTGACTGCTATTAAAAAGCAGCAAATTTTGACTTCTCTTTGAGTAATTATATGATTTTAAAACTTGTCGAACCTTGTAACACAATGGAAAATATTTTTAGATTCCCATTTAATGGCTCTATCTCCTTAACACTAAAAAGTTGGTTGAACTATTACTTTCGGTTTAACTCCGCTAGGCCAATTATATCATTCGTGATGATGCTATGCCTTGCCACTATTTACTCCGATGCAAGTGCTCAATTCACTTTCGACACCTCGATTAAAGTTGACGGAAACGGCTTCCCAGAAGATCTGGCGATTGGTGACTTCGATAATAACGGCTATAAGGACATTGCCTACATTACTTCCACTGATGGTAAATTACATGTTCTCTACAATGATGGCACCTACATATTCACAACATCTTCGACAGACGCGGGTGGAGTAAACTTTGATTATCGGCTTGCAGCAGCGGATTTTAATGAAGATGGGAAGAGCGATCTCGCCATCGTAAACAGAAATAATGCTGTCGATCAGCGACTCGTGATCTTGATATCAACTGGTACTTCCTTTACCAAGTCCAATTTCAGTATTCCTGGGCCAGTTGATATTTACGCTGTATCTACTGAAGATTTCGATAACGATGGACATGCTGATGTACTGGTACCCAATATCGGGCAGGCTCTCACCTGGTACAAGGGCAATGGGCTGGGTGGTTTTTCCCAACAAATTAGCAACAACATTATTGGAGGAAATAGCCTGATCGTGGCCGACTTTAATAACGACTCTAAAAAGGACTTAGCTATAGGGCGGGGTCAGCAAATGGACATTTATCTTTCTTCTGGCGCAACCTTAGCAAAAACAACAGTCAATCTTGGGAGTTCTCCATTAAATTTAATTGCAACTGATATCAACAACGACAATAGTAAGGATATTGTCGGTTCATTTTCTGCTAGTGGTACAGTTTACATTGCCCAGATGACCAACAACGGGTCTGGCGGGTTTTCGAGCCTAGCCCTGATTCCATCTTCTCCATCTGCCTCCTATCATCTGGCGAGTGCCGACTATAATGGTGACGGTCTTCAAGATTTGGCGATAGCCACGTACGATGGCAGAGGCCCCGTTATTAAATTAAACACAGGAGGCTCCTATATAAGCGATCCTTTCACAGATGAGCGTGTCAATGAAATCTTGAATCTTGCGTTTGTGGATCTGGATAACGATGGAAGTCCTGAGTTGATATGCCTTTCTGGGTTCCCTAGTCTGTCTATACTTAAGAGAGTAAATGAAAGCTTTCAATTGGTACACAAAGAAATCCTTGGAAACCTACCTCTCCGAGGATTATCCCGCGATATAGATCATGACGGAAATATCGATCTGGTAAGCGCATCAATCTCAAATGGCGCGGCCACCATAAAACGCGGCAACGGTGATTTGACATTCGAAAATAATAAGTATCTATTGGGAACAGGTTACAGAGTAGAATATGTAGAGACGGCTGATTTTAATTCAGATGGATATGATGACTTACTTTTTATGGAACTATACTTGTCGGGAAACACCAAGATCATGCTTTCACTTACCGATAACCAGGGACACTATCAGACTCCATTTGAAATAGATCAGGCATCAGGTATTACAGTCACGGCTGGTGACTTCAATAATGACGGCAAACAGGATTTTTTTTGTTCGACTGGTGTTTTCATTGGAAACGGTGCTGGTTCATTTAGTCAACTACCCTTATCCCTCGGTACACTTGGTGTGTTTCCCTACTATGCCCGAATTGCAAATCTTAATAATGACGATGCACCAGACCTAGTGATAGGAGACGCGGTGAATGCCTGGACTCTCATGAACTCTGGAGATGGAAATTTTGCAGCTCCTATTATCCTCAACACCACTAAGCGGATAGCAAGACTGGATGTTGGTTACTATGATACCGATGGCCTCACGGATATATTCACCATCTCGGATAATAATACTTTTTCGGTCTTCAAAAATATGGGTGCTGGAACGTTCCAGGAAAACGTATTCCCAGTACAGCAGCCCCTTACGATCTCTGATGTGAATGTGTTTACGGTAGCTGACTTTAATCACGATGGCCATGCCGATTTAGCGATTCGTGTCACCCGAAATAGTATTCCTGAACTTGCGGTCTACGTACAGAATCAAAATAATTCATTCAGACTTAAAACCGAGTTGCTCTGCGAGTCGGATGGGATACAGGATATGGTCTCGGCAGACTTAAACAATGATGGCGGACAGGATCTCATCCTATTTTCTGTCTCTAAAGGTATTGAAGTCTTTGCTGGCTTTTTCATTAGTGAACCCTCTACCCAGGCTGGGTCAATCACAATCATCGACCGCACAGACGTAACAGTTAAGCTGGGATTTGTAAAGGGAACAGGTGATGGGAGAATCGTATTACTAAGGAGAAATACTTTTCCTGCTGAACTACCAGTAGACGATGCCTTCTATTCCGCTAACAATCAATTCGGCCAGGGAGCAAATATTGGAAACAGCAATTTCGTTGTCATGAGAGGCGACCAAACCGAAGTAACCATAACCGGACTTCAGCCTGGCACAGACTATGTTGTCAGTGTATTTGAATACCGTGAAGATATTGTAAAGATGATTAACAATTACCTGACGGCTCCTTATCCTACCATTGCGTTGAAAACGAAAAACAATCAAACCATTTCCTTTTCACCAATAGGCTCTAAAATTGAAGGCGCTCCTCCATTTCAATTGGTTGCGCAAGCATCATCCGGGCTTCCCATTGATTTTAGTTCTTCAAACATGAATATTATCTTGACTTCCAGTCAGGTTAGCATTGAAGGCCCTGGTCCGGTTACTATTACAGCTTCTCAGGGAGGCAATGAAGATTATATGCCGGCCCCGGTTGCAAGCCAGACATTTTGTGTTAATCCCGTACAACCGGTTATTACCATTACTGAATCAGGAACTCAGACAATCCTTACTTCGAGCAGCAACTCGAACAATCAATGGTTACTAAACGGGCAACCGATATTGGGCGCAATTAATACATCTTACGTAGTTGAGTCCAGCGGTACCTATACCGTCAAGGTAGATTACGGTGGTTGTAGCGCAACATCCATACCAGACATTATTACCGGAATAGAAGAAGAAATCATGAAAACCGCTGTGTCGCCAAATCCAGCGTCAAGCATACTTACTCTTCACGGAATTGAAGTCCGTGAGGTAGCGTTAACTTCTACACAAGGAAAGAAGTTTCAATTACCAGCCGAGGCACAAAGTGGAGAAAGTCGTGTTGACGTCTCCCATCTGTCAGCAGGTCTTTATTTTTTGTCAACAAGGAATGGCGTTCAAATAAAGGTTCTGATCATTCGATAGCCGTTCTCACTAAAAAAAGTCTTAGACCAAGGGTATAAAGATATCACCAACTTAAACACGAGTTAGCTTGCGTTTAGGATAATGGAGAATACCTGACTACGCACAGGTATTCTCTTTAAATCTAATTGACAAGTTAAATTTTGGATTCGCCTGACGATACCCAACTGGCCACAACAAAAATGTATAAAACATGGCTGGGGCGCTATGTAAATTGTAGTTTGGTTTTCTTAAATTTCGTTCAGTCAGGTGCTATAGACCGCGGCTTCGATAAACCTTATTTAGTGATTATTTTTGCGTATAGTTTTAGTATGAGATTATCCAGAGCCGTTTTAATCATATCGTTTCTCCTATTTGGTTTTCATGCACAAGCTCAGTGGACTACCAGTAGCCCCTTTGGGGGCGCTCTTGTTAATTCATCTATCGTGATCGGGGGGAGGGTACTGGTGGGTACAAATACGGGAGGCGTATTTAGTTCATTGGACAATGGCATTACCTGGGTTCCGCGAAATACAGGTCTGACCTATCTAGACGTTAGGTCGTTTGCTTCTATCGGAAACGATTTATTTGCCGGAACTTTTGGAGGTGGAGTATTTCGGTCTACGGATTATGGAGCGACCTGGATTCAGGAGAATGCAGGTTTAACTAATCCCTTTGTGCAGGCTATGATAAGTGTTGGAAATAAATTACTTGTTGGCACTGAAGCATGTTTTGGATGCATAGGAGGTGGTGTCTTTCTGTCAACTGATTTTGGGGCCTCATGGAATCCTGCTAACAATGGTATTACCAATAACTCTGTAAATTGTTTGGCAGCAATCGATAGTTATGTTTTTGCAGGATCATATGGGAACGGTGTTTATCGTTCTTCTGATGAAGGCACTTCATGGATTCCCGTGAATTCGGGTCTTAACAATAATGTATCGTCAATTTATGCGAGCGAAAGTAATCTATACGCTGCAACTCAGCAGGGTGTTTATTTATCCATCGACAATGGTAATTCATGGAAGGCCATCAATAACGGTTTGTTAAATGAATACACAAATTTGCCCTATTTAATTTACAGTCTGGCGAAAAGTGGAAATTATCTATTTGCCGGTAGCATCAATAAAGTTTATTTTTCTACAAACCAGGGCAGCTCCTGGAGTACCGTATTGAATGGTCCTCTCAATAAACATGTATTTATTCACAATGAGAAAGTATTCGTAAGTTCTCCAAGCGGGTTTTATTCGCAACCTCTAATAAAGTTTCCCATTATAACTTCCTTAGTACCTCAAGCAGGAATTATTGGTTCAACAATAACGATTAAGGGCAAAGGATTCAGTAATGTACCCGCTGAGAATAATATCTATTTAGGATCGTCTAGCACGGTTGCTACGACTGCCACAATAGATAGTCTGACATTTGTAATACCACCCGGAACAATATCATCTTCTGTCTCCGTTTCTGTGAACGGACAATTTGCAAGTACATTAGATACACTGACGATCATTCCCAATATCACTTACTTTATTCCAGAAAATGCTCCTCCCCGTGCACGGATAAAGATCGGAGGAACTGGCTTCAGCCCAATTCCCATAGATAATATTGTAATTATCAATGGCAAAAATTCCTTCGTAGCCCTTTCATCACAAACAACCATGGAGGTAATAGTTCCTGATAGCGCTTTTATAGGAGTTGGAAATGTTTCTGTAACTGTTAACAAACAAACAGGCAGCAGTCCATTTACCGTTACTCCACCCCTGCCATTGCCTGCCCCAGGGGGGTCCGGTAATATTATTTGGACGCCTCCAATACGCGCAGGGTTTACCTGCAATTCCATGGCGATTAACTCTATGGATAATTTATATTTTTTAGGCCAACTGGCCAACTATGGAGGAATGGATAGGCAATTCTTCAATTATAGTCTATTCCCTGGGTATTCTTTTGATACCTATTTAATCAAATCTGATACATCTTATAATATAAAATGGCGAAAAATCATAAAGAGCACGCGCGGTACTGGAAGCAGCTTTCTGCCCGACAAAATTCAAACTGACAAAGATGGAAATGTGGTTGTTATAGGCAGATTTGCTGAATCCTTCATAATCGATTCTTTAACGGTTAAACTACCAGATGAACAACCTGATTCAAAATATGGGTTGTTAATCGCGAAAATTAGCAGTACCGGAAAATTACTCTGGTATAATCTCATCAAAACAAGTACCTATTCAAATTCTATATATGACTTAAAAATTGATGATGCTGGTAATATCTATTTTGCTGGTGGTGGCATTGGTAAATGGGACTTTTATAACAATAATGCGGAGGTATTTTCCATTAGTACTGGCATCAACGGTAGCTTTGGATATTTTGCCCAGTACACTACGGACGGTGTTTTTAAGTGGGTTAAAAGTTTCACTCAAGGATATCAGGTTATTATAAAAGGCCTTGAAATCGACAAGAAAAAAAACATTTTTGTCACTGGCTCTTGGTACGGAATGGGGAGTTTTGAATCAATTGCCAAAGCTTCACCCTCAGAGGATATTATTATCGCCAAGTTCGATTCACTCAGAAACCTTATCTGGTTAAAACAAATTGGAGCATATTACAACGACACTGCAGAATCCGGAAATGCCATTGCTTTGGACGAAAATCTGAGTTGTTTATATGTAACTGGTAGCTTTGTAAAAGGAAACTTTGGAAGTGGCGAAACAAACTCAGATGATCAAAATATATTTCTAGCAAGGTACTCTTTTGATGGGGATCTGAATTGGTTAATAAAGATGGGTTCATGGAGTGGTGCAGCTAGCTTCACAGAAACTGGAAATAAACTAACGGTTGATCGAGATGGTTTTATTTTTCTTGGTGGCGTTTTAGGGCCTTTAAGTCTTGGCTTTGATGGAGTCCAAGTAGGTGCTTACCGAGACCCAACTAATTCCAATTTTTACAATGATGGATTTTTAGGAAAATATGCCGCCACAGGAAAGTTATTATGGGTACAGCATTTCGGTGACCCAAATTTTGATGATTACCTAACCACCATTATAAAAGACAGTAAGAATAACTTGTATTTTTCAGGTGGCGCAGGAACCAACGCAATTTTTGGTACTTATCAGCGTCCATTCAGTAATGGAATAGGTTTTGCTGGCAAAATCATAGATCAAAAAGAGAATTTATTTGAGTTATCAGCTTCCTCTTTTCAAATTGAAGCTGGCAAAGACTTAACCAGGCAATTTCAAATCATCACCGATCAGGGATGGACACTTTCAAGCAATGTCGGTTGGTTATCAACCAGCGTAAATAAGGGTAAGGGTAACATTGAAGTTATTTTAACAGCTACCGCTAATTCTTCAACTCAAAGGTCTGGCGTTATTACGGCAACATCTGACAGCGGAATCAAAAGATTAGTTGAGATTCAACAGGAACCGTCAATCAATCCTATAATTACTGGCGTCATTTCAGCTGATACGGTGCAAATAATTTTGTATCCCAATCCTACAAAAGGTAAACTTAATCTTTATACTGATCTTAATATCTCAGAGCTACAAATTGTAATTACAGATATTTCTGGGAGTGAAATCCTAAATTCTCACGTGACTAATTTTGAAATTGATGTTAATTATTTGCCACCAGGGGTATATTTCTTAAAAGTTAGTACCTCGTCACATAAATTTATTAAACGATTTATAAAGTTGTAACTGTCTTCTTCTCATAAGTGGTTGAGTCGTCCTTCGCCCAAGTTGGTGTTCTTCACCAACTTGCCACTAGAAATTTACCAGAGCAAGTTGTTGTTGGATATTGACCAACAATCTTAATCACAAATTACTTTGATAACTCATTTCTTGTAGCGAGCTCTGATTTCTGCCATAACCTCCCGATGAGGCCTGGTCTCACCCTCTTCAGATTGCTTCAAGGCTTTGTCAAAGGATGATTCAAGGGCTTCATTATTTTCAGGCATTTTGCCTAGACCAAAATCAAGTAGACTCTTAATTGCTTGAATTAAAGTTGCATCATTGACCTGCTCAAAACGTTTTATTATTTCTGCTTTCTCCGAGGTTAAGTCCATCACTATTCTTTTTATTCTGGTTTCATAAAGTTAGGCATTTTAAAGGATTTTAAGATTGATGGCGGGGACTTCAGATTTAGTTTCAGATGGAACTGACTGAACAGTGCTTCGAAACACTCTGGATTGTTTGTTTAATTCCTAAAAGAAAAGCCCCGACTTTCGTCAGGGCCCTCCGGTTTAGGTAAAGGTATTCTTTAGTCCCACTTCAATTCTGAATCAACTGTCGGGGCTTTGGCTTCGATCTCTTCCCGCTCGCGGTGCTGATCGAAAGAGTTAAAATCAACATCTGGCAGGAGTTCAGTCTTTACATGATTGACAGTGTTGTTGAGCGCCTCCATGAATTTGTTAAAATCTTCCTTGTAGAGGAAGATTTTATGTTTCTCGTAGGTAAACCCCTCATCGTCTTTGTTATACCGCTTCTTGCTTTCGGTAATGGTGAGATAATAATCATTCGAGCGGGTTGACTTAACATCAAAGAAGTAGGTCCGCTTGCCCGCCTTCACTTTCTCAGAGAAAATCTCTTCTCGTCCGTTGGTCTTGTTCTCTTCCACTGATTGTCAGGTTTTAGTTAGGTTTTTGGGTAAAAATGGTTAAATCGAAGGTAGTATTTAAAATTTTCAATGCAAGCGGTATCAACCAATTTGAGGAAGATTTTCTACACCCAGCGGAAAGAATGAAGTTGTTTTAGGTGAATTTTAAACGTTAAAGATGCGGATTGAAGAGATCAGGCTGTCGGGAAGCCTCGAATTATTAGCAAAACAACTGGTGGAAGGTTTTATCACAGGCCTTCATAAGTCACCCTATCACGGATTTTCCGTTGAGTTTGCGGAGCATAGACTATACAACGAAGGGCAGAGCACAAGGCATATCGACTGGAAAGTATTTGCCCGCACTGACCGGCTCTTTACCAAACAATACGAAGAGGAGACTAACCTGCGGTGTGTAATCGCGCTGGATTGCTCCTCTTCCATGCACTATCCAAAAGAAACCCGTCAAAAGTTAAGGTTCAGTGTTTATTCCGCTTCGGCATTGGCGTATATGCTCAGCAAACAACGCGATGCAGTGGGGGTGTGCTTATTCTCTGATAAGATTGAGGAAATGACTCCGATCCGGTCTACCCCTACCCATCTTGACAAACTCTTTACCTTGCTGGACAAGCGTTTGAAGAATACAGACGATGTGAAAAAGTCTACCCGGGTGGCGGAGGTACTGCATGAGATTGCTGAAAAAACACACCGAAGATCGCTCGTAGTTATTTTCAGCGATATGTTTGAAGGTGGCGAAGACGATGAAGAAATCTTTAAAGCCTTGCAGCATCTAAAGCATAATAAACATGAAGTGATCTTATTTCATGTTACTGATCACAACACCGAGCTGGCATTCAACTTTGAAGAAAAGCCGTATGAATTTATTGACCTGGAAAGTGGCGAAAAACTAACGCTAAACCCACATGAAATAAAAGATCAGTTTGAGAAGCAACTGAAAGAGTATCATCTAAAGTTAAAAATGAAATGCAATCAGTTGAAGATTGATTTCATCTCTGCCAATATTCAGGATGGATATTTTGAGGTGTTGCAAGCGTACATGATCAAACGCTCGAAGATGAAGTGACACCTCGGCCCGTGCGGGCTGACTCAAAAGTCAAAAATAAATAGTGTATTTTGAAAAACTGGATCGCGGCTCAAAGGCCGCGATGACTACCTGACTTTTTAGTCAGCCTTGGGAACGATTGACCATGAAATAGCAACCTCACCCCCAAAAGGTTGACCAGAAAGTCAAAATATCACTCGAGGTGTCATTGCAGGATTGACCCGGAATCCCGAATTGTGCGCACCCAGCGGGATCGCGGCTCAAAGGCCGCGATGACAGCTTGACTTTATGGTCAGCCTCAGAAAATCTACCTTGATTAAATGATAGTTAATAACAAGTCTTAAGCTTGTAACTCTTCGTTATGCAGCCAGGATTTTTTGGCCATTAACTCTTCCTTGGATTCTACCATGTCCGGATCGGGTACACAACAATCTACCGGGCAAACGGCTGCACATTGCGGCTCTTCATGAAAGCCGGTGCACTCGGTGCATTTACCGGATACTATATAATAGAATTCATCTGAAACCGGTGCCTGCGAAGATTTTGCATCGATCTTCGATCCATCTTCCATTTCTACGTGCGTAAGTGCAGTACCTCCGGCCCAATTCCATTCCCGACCGCCTTCATAAATGGCAGTATTCGGGCACTCCGGTTCGCAGGCTCCACAGTTTATGCACTCATCGGTTATCTTTATTGCCATGCCGCGCTAATTTTCAAGTTACTGGTGTAGTTTTGCCACAAAAATACGTCTACAAAGTCATCTGTCAAA
>JALHRJ010000114.1 GCA_022841475.1 Cyclobacteriaceae bacterium
GTTAAAATATCGAACTACCGATTAAGTTATCCACGGAGTTATTCACAAATAAATTGATGGCTTATAATTTCAGAAAATTCTAAGAAAAGAGGTAGTCGTGCAACAGCTACTTTTGTTGGCAGCTGTAACGCCTTCACCGAACTATATATGTAATACAATCTTCTTTGTCCTTTGTCTCAAGGTAATTGATTAACTCATTTCTGCTCATTAACTTGAATGTCCTTTCATTGTCATAAAAACCAATGGCATTGAAGTCTATGTCCAAGGTGTCAGGAGTTGAACAACTTATACACTGTCCTATTTCAATCTTTTCATTTTGCCCTAAAACAATTGAGTCAACTGTCAATTGCTTGTCATAATTAGTTAATCGAAAAGTCTTAAGAATTAGTTGTTCTTGACCACCATTTTGAATTTCAATTCTACAATCTCTGTCACCCATTACACTAATACCAAAGATTATGAATGCAAGAATGATTGTCCCAATGACTCCAAAAATTAAAAGTACTCTATTCATATCTTGAAACCGTCCCGCGTTATTGCTGCCAACAATTGTGTATAGGCATTGCCTATATTTCCTTATTGTATTCTAAGGTAGGGGTATGGGTTAAAATATCCAACTGAGTATTAAAAATCCCCGTTACCCAAAAATTGGCCTTGCAGCCGTATATAAACGTTCAATCGGATATATTCAAAAAGCGCAATTCCGGGTTCAGCTGTACCTGATAGGTTGGAAGGTGTGCTTGGTGGTTTGCAGATGTACCTTACCGGTTTGCAGCGTGCGCTTAGTGGTTTGCTGATGTACCTTATGGGTTTGCAACGTGCGCTTAGGTTTTTTTAAATTACACTAACCACTGCGTAAGCTGGGGCTACCGTTGCGCATGTTGCACCTGATACTGCGCAATCTAAGTCTACCGCTGTGCTCCTGCGCGCTACCGCTGCGCAATGTGCGGCTACCGCTGCGCACTTGCGCGCTATTACTGCGCAATGTGCAGCTATCACTGCGCAATGTGCGGCTACCGCTGCGCAATTGCGCGCTATCACTGCGCAAGGTGCGGATACCGCTGCGCACTTGCGCGCTATCACTGCGCAATGTGCGGCTACCATTGCGCACGTTGCACTTACCACTGCGCACAGAGTGGATAGCGCTGCGCACAAGTAACTTGGGGTATTCTTTGAAGCAGGCTACAATTTATTATTAACTCTTCCCCTCTCTCGGTGCCTGGCAACCGAATCCGCCAATGGGCTTGAGCAGGTTGGGAGAGGGGAAGGGGTGAGGCCATCAAACCTCACACCTTTCCAACTTCTGCTTATATTTGCGCCCTGATTTAAACAAAGCAAGAATTCATGGGATTAAAGTGTGGTATTGTGGGCCTTCCCAACGTGGGCAAGTCAACTCTTTTTAATGCGATTTCAAATAATAAGGCCGAGGCTGCCAATTTTCCGTTTTGCACCATCGAACCTAATGTGGGGGTAATTTCTGTGCCCGATGAGCGCCTCACTATATTAAAGGAGTTGGTGAATCCACAAAAAGTGCTGCCCACAGCATTTGAATTTGTGGATATAGCGGGGTTGGTAAAAGGCGCCAGCAAAGGCGAAGGTCTTGGCAATCAGTTTCTGGCCAACATCCGCGAGGTAGATGCAATCGCGCATGTGATCCGATGTTTCGACAATGATAACATCATCCACGTGGCCGGTAAGGTAGACCCTGTCGGGGATAAGGAAGTAATTGATATCGAGTTGCAGCTTCGCGATCTTGATTCAGTAGAAAAGAAAATCGCCAAAGTAGAGCGGACTGCGAAGAGCGGAGACGCCAAAGCAAAAAAAGAACTCACCACCCTGGTGGCCTACAAAGAAACTCTTCAGTCGGGTAAAAATGCGCGCAGCCTGGTAATGGATGTGGAGGACAAAAAAGCGATTGAAGACCTGCAGTTATTAACAGATAAGCCCGTGATCTATGTGGCAAACGTGGATGAAGGCGCCATCCATACGGGCAACAAACATGTGGATGCACTCAAGGCTTTAGTTAAACAGGAGGGAGCAGAAGTAGTAATAGTTTGTGCTGCCATCGAAGCCCAGATTGCCGAACTGGAAAGTGAGGAGGATAGAAAAGTTTTTCTGGAGGAATATGGCCTCAAGGAATCCGGACTTAACCGACTGATCCGGGCAGCTTATAATTTATTGAATTTGATCACCTACTTCACAGCTGGCGAAAAAGAAGTGCGGGCCTGGACTATCCACAGGGGCTGGAAGGCACCCGCTGCGGCAGGAGTTATCCACACCGATTTTGAGAAAGGATTTATTAGAGCTGAAGTAATTAAAATCCCTGATTATCAGAAGTATAAGAGTGAGGCCGGTTGTCGTGAAGCCGGTAAACTGGCAGTGGAGGGTAAGGATTATGTTGTAGAAGATGGTGATGTAATGCATTTTAGGTTCAACGTTTAGTGTTTACTTAAACTTTTCCTAAAGACTTTCTAATTATTAATCTGATTTGTAGTACCTTAGCTTTCCGCAATTTTTTTAAAGGCGGGGTTTTTTAGAACATTTTTTACCCCTAAACTGGATTGTCTCTTGAGAATACGGATAGTTTTTTCTCTTAAGAACAGAGGTGCGTATGTTCCCTTCCATCATCAGTTTTTGTTGGCGCAAACCATCAAAGGCCTGGTCATGTTGGGCAAGAATGATAAGTACTTCTCCTACACGCAGTATAATTTTTCTGGTCTTAAAGGCCAGATTAAAATCAGCCGCAAGGGTCTGCATTTCTTTTCCTCAAAAGTAACGTTGGTATTCTCTTCATCGGACCAGGATTTCCTGGATTACTTTATTAAGGTTCTCTTTGAACAAAAGGAGTTGCTCATCGGCAGTCTCCAGTTGGTGCCCGAATCGGTAGAAAATGAAGAGCCGGTTTCCATCACCGACTCGGTTAAATTCCTTTGTATCTCGCCAATCGTTTTAGTGCCAGCATCTTTTAATGATGAAAGCGGCAAACGTTTCATCAATCCGGAGCTGGACGAATTCTCGGACCTGCTCTATGATAACACCATTGCCCGCATGGAAGCCAGCGGTAAATACACAGCCGAGCAATTAGCTGATTTCTATAAGTTTCAACTCGTTGCTGATAAGGACTACATCAACCGGATTCAATCATCACATAAGAAGTTTGCGCGCATCTATCCGCTCTATGATCTGGATATTAAGTATGAGGTGCGCGGCTATACATTTCCGTTCACATTATATGCTCCGCAACCTGTTCAGCAATTCGTTTACGAAAATGGTTTGGGCCACTTCTCACACAAGGGTTTCGGGATGCTGGATGTTGCGAATTCCAGTTCCATCCGCAACGAGGTAGACCAGGAAGCTACTTACGCTAGCGTGAATTAACCGGTAGTTGAAAATATCCAACCAACAAGTCTGCGTTGGGTCGGAAAGGGCGGTAGTAAATAAATACCTCGTATAAATTCTCAGTCTGGAAATGACTTCCTTCCAGCGCGAAGCTATCTTCACTTTTTCCTTCCACCCAATATTGATAATCATACCAGCCCTGTTTCAGGAATAGCGTTTTCTCATAAATATTTTTGTTCGAAACAAAATTCATCTTCGATTCACTGGAATGATCCCAATTATTCAAGGCCCCGAGTAAATGAACATTGCCGGTAACGGGTAGCGTTGAAGCGAGGGTAAATGTTACAAATACATAATCTCCGGAGGTGGCCCCATCGCGGTTATCCAGATTTTCTATGATATAGTTGCCATTAAAATCAGGGTATTGCGAGTAAACTTCATGCTCTCTGGATTTGTCTGTTAAAACGGAAAGATGAAAGGGTCGTTTACTGCGATCAAGTTTACCTGTATTTCTGCCGGGAAAATTCAGCGACCGGAAATCCACAAACCGAAATTCATTGCCGGCTTTAAATTGGTTGTCCTGATCAAAGAAGCGATACTCAAGTTCGCGTCTATCTTCGCGGATAAAACTGGGCGCTACTTTCATGCGAACATTATCCCACCGTTGGTTTTGTCGGATCGAAGCCTGAATAGATTCCATCGGGTTAATAACATCGAGGCGTGAATAGTTGATCTTGAAATTAAGCTGCTGGTTGCTGGTGCTCAGATTCCCCAGTCCCTGACTTTGACTGTCCGTGATCAGGTTTACCTGATTGTCAAAGATCATAAACCTCTTAGTAAGGAGCAGATCATTTTCATCGCTTTCACGATAAGCAACCAGCAGATAATTGCCGGGTAATTTTACAGGTGGAACCTGAAAATAGTAATGTATATAAGGAACGGATGTACTGGAGGATGCATCATATTCGTTGATCGGAAATTCGTTGTAATCCATCAGGAAATCCAAATCCATCAGACTCGACTTTGTCCAATCGTAATTACAATGAATTATTTTTACATAATAGTTGCTTCGCTGGCCTTGCAGATCGTCAAACTCCAGCAATAGATTTTGATTTTGGATGGCGGCCACTGCGGGTCGCAACGGATCGCGACTGTCGTTTAACCGCGGATAGAGCAAAACCGTTCTTATTTCTTCTTCGTAGGACTTATCAGCAAAAGCCAATTTCTTTTGACCCAAGGCAGTTGGCCCAAACAGGATAATAAAAGCGAAAACAAAGAATCTCATAGCTCAAAACTAAACGAATAAATTAATTCAATTTGCATTCCAACCTATGGTTATTATTTCGGGTCTTATATGCATAGAAGTTCATGCTAAGCGAAATAGAGCTTATTAAGGGCTGTGTGAAGGAAGACAGGGCCGCTCAAAAGGCTTTGTATGAACGCTATTGCCGAAAAATGATGGTAGTATGCCAACGTTATGCCAAATCTACGCAGGAAGCTGAAGATGCCCTTCAAGAAGGATTTGTGAAAGTGTTTGCCTCCATTAAATCGTTTCGGCAGGATTCCAGGCTGGACACGTGGATGACCAGAATCATGATCAACACAGCACTAAATCAACAGCGGCAAAAATTGTATTTGTTGCCTATGGTGGATGTAACAGAGATTGAAATGACGGAGGACTCCGAAATTAGCCTCGCGTCCTTTCATCTTTCAGAATTGATCGCGATGATTCAATCCCTGCCGGATGGATGCCGGTTGGTTTTTAACCTGTTTGCGATTGAAGGCTATAATCATAAAGAAATTGCCGAGATGCTGGGCATCAGCGAAGGAACTTCTAAGTCGCAATACAGCAGGGCGAAAAGCTTGTTAAAGGTGAAATTAAATCTACATAGCGTGTATGAAAAATACAGAGAGACAAAAGTTTGACGATGCCTGGCGGGATGCCTTTCAGCATGCTGAGCAAACTCCGTCTGCGGAAGTCTGGTCTGCACTGGATCACCACCTGACACAAGCAGAAGGTGGCATAATGAAAAAAAGAGTCATCTTCTATCAGCGGCTTGCGGCTGCGGCCATTCTTTTTGCGCTTGCCTTTGGGGCCTTAGCAACGTATTACGTGACTGAACAAGTTGATGATCAAACTCAGGAAATAATTTCATCACAGAAAACAGAAAACCCGGGTGCAACTAGTGAAAGTAAAAACCTGGCCGATAATTCATCAGAAGAACTAAAGAGTATAGATTCAAAACTAAAGTCTTCGTCTAATACGCAAGGCAGTTCAGTAGCCAATTCCCTTATCTCTCAGGATAATACATTTGCAGAAGCTGGTCAACAATTTGTTTTGCCCGATAGCGTTAATGTTAATCTTGATGAAAAGAAAAATACCAACAGGTTTTCTGGTCGGGATTACAATAAGGGTATCGCTTACATTTCCATAGCCGACCTTCCTTCGCATGAAATATCTCTTGAAGGTAAAGTACGTGATGTAACTATCGTACGAAAGTTACCAGCCATGCCTGCATCTTTTATGGCTGAATCAAAACGCAATAAAAGAACAGATGAAGATTTATGGGCATCCATCGGAGCCGCTACCGGTAATTATTCACCTCAGGTTAATACGGGTTCTGTAAATTATGCTGTAGCCAGTGGCGGTACCTTTTCAAATCGATCTGCAGCCAGTAGTTCAGATTCACGCGGGTCGGCATATTCGGTAGGGGTAAATCTCGGCAAACGGTTATCCGATCGATGGATTTTGCAAGGAGGCATTAACTATTTAAATCAGGCGATTGGATATAACTCCAATATTGCAACACTTCAGTCAAATAATCAGGCAAAAGCCTTTGTTGCTGATTATGCGATTCAGGAGCAAAACACAAATTCAGTTTTATTAACCAGTCCCTACGAGATTAACAGTGTCAGTGAATTTATTTCAGTGCCCGTGCAAGCCGGTTATCTGTTGGTTGATCGTAAACTTGGCTTTCAACTCAATTCTGGTTTGGCTACTGATATTTTTTTACAAAACACGCTTACGGATAAAAGTGGTCAACTGGATAAATATTCTGAAAGTGCTGGTACAGATTCACCCTACAATACATTTAGCCTTTCGGGGCTGCTGGGATCTGAATTAAGCTATAAAATAGGCACACAATACCGTTTGTCGGTGGCACCCGGGTTACGTTACTCCATGAGTTCGGTATTAAAATCCGAGTCAGGTACAGCAAATCCTCTTGTTTGGGATCTTGGGTTCCGGTTCCGATATATTTTTAAATAGCAATTAAACGTTTAGGCGTAAAAGAGTGTCCAATGGGAGAATCAACCACCAATAAAGCTACTGTTATGGAATCTGTGAAAGAGCTGTTTCAAAAGAAAATTATCCCTGGCTTTTATGCGCTTTTGTTTGTTACAGCCTTGTTGTTATTAAGTATCCTGCTGGTGCGCAGACAAATTTATTTCTAACACCAGAAATATTTTCTGGGACTTCCAACTTTTTGGTATTGGAGCGGGTCAAATCGATATACCTGCAAACCAAAAAGCATATGAAGAAATCCACACGGCACCCTGTAAATTATTTTTTTGTTGCAACCCTGGTAATAGTATTCATTTTTCTGAGCAGTTGTTCAGATAAATGTGAAGAGACAAGACAATTCATTTATTATGAGCCAGTCTATTCTACCTCTGCTCAGGTAAAAGCTGCGGTTGCGTTGCAAGCCCCCCAGAAACTATCGCAAGTCGGCAAGATTTATTTTAAGGACGGTTATCTTTTTATTAACGAAATAGGAGAGGGTATTCACATCATTGATAACCGGGTACCTGCAAATCCTCAAATGCGCTCTTTCTTAAAAATACCCGGCAACTACGATCTTGCCATCAGAGGCAATACCTTGTATGCCGATAGTTATGTGGATTTGGTTGCTTTTGATATTTCCAATCTATCGCAGATTAAAGAAGTAAACAGGATTGAGCGCCTGTTTAATAACTACACAACGATGGGGCATATGGTGGGTTCTGATTTAGGTATACTCACCGATTGGAAGAAGGTGGAGAATGTGGAAGTGTATGAGTCAGATTGCCGCGCCATGTATCAACCCTGGGGCGGAATCTTTTATGACAGAGGCTTTGCTCTATCGGCTCAATCTTCTGGTTCATTTAACAAGAGTACTGCATTCGCTCCAACACCTTCGAGTGCCGGAATAGGGGGTTCCATGGCGCGGTTCACTATCGCTGGCGATCACCTCTATGCATTGGATGGCGCCAATCTCGATATCGTAAATGTTACCAATCAATCGCAGCCAGTAGCAAAGAAGGAGTTTCCATTATCCTGGGATGTTGAAACATTATTCCCATATGCTGATAAACTTTTTGTGGGTTCACAAACCGGGATGTATATCATTGATTTAAAGATGCCGGAGGATCCTTCCTTGCTCAGTAAATATGAGCATATCCGTAGTTGCGATCCGGTCGTAGTAGAGGGAGAACACGCTTACGTTACCTTGCGGAGTGGATCTGTTTGCCAGGGCTTTACTAATCAACTGGAAGTTATCAGTTTGAAAGATCTTGCTAAGCCGGCTTTGCTGGCTATGTACCCCATGACGAATCCCCATGGACTGGGCATTGACAATGGCACCCTCTTTATTTGCGATGGGTCAGATGGATTGAAAGCGTTTGATGCCACTAACATTAATACTATTTCTCAGAATCAGTTGGCTCACTATAAAGACATTCATGCACTGGATGTAATTCCCTTTCAACAGGTAGCCATGGTAATTGGCGAGGATGGTTTATATCAGTATGACTATTCAGATATTAAGAATATTAAGCTGTTGAGCCAGTTGCCAATTGTGAAACAATGAGACATCAAGTTATAGTATGTCTGCTGCTTACTTTTGCAGGCAAAGTCAATAGTCAGAACCTTCGAATAGATACGTTGAAAAGTAGTAAGCAGGTAGAGTATTTCTACTACTTTCAATCGGGTGCCTTGATTGGTTGCAACGAATGTAGTCGTGGCAAAGAAGTCTCGTTTAGTGGTGCTACGGTTCATGGTATTAAACTAGGAAAACGATTAAGGCTAGGTGCAGGCGTGGGTTTGGATGTATATTATAATTGGAATAATCTGCCGGTTTTTGGAAGTATTAGCTGGGATTTGTTCGCCCAAAAAAATGCATTTTTTGTTTTGCTCAATTATGGAGGCACATTAACCTCATGGAAGTATTCACAATTTGATGAGTATGGTTATAAGGAATCCAAAGGAGGACGAATGGTTAATCCCATGGTGGGGTATAGAATCCTATATCATGATGTTAGTATCGCGTTGATGGCCGGTTATAAATCTCAGAAGATGTCTTCATTATATGAGTACCCATCGTACTATTGGGATCCGGTAAACGGTCAATTGTTGGGCGACCCCATGACCACGAAAATGAGCCGTGAGTTAAATCGGCTTATGATTTCTTTGGCGATTGGGTGGAGGTAATTAATCCAGTTGTATGATTACTTTGAACCACATACTTCAAAACTTCCCATCACCCAGAGAACTCTTAATTCCGTTTTTGATAGCCCTCTCCCCGGGGAGAGAGGAATACGCCTTTCAGTAAACTCTAATCCCTATTGGGGTGAGGGGGATTTAAGTGAAGGCTAACTCGATGCTTCCAGTGCATCAGCCTCCAGCATCAACTTTTCCCATTTAAGATTTTCTTCATGCAAGGTGGTGTGGAGCGAATCAAATTTTTGCTGGCAGACAGCGAGTTTATTGTAATCCCCATATACTTCAGGTCGCGCCATTTCATCTTCTACTTGTTTTTTTTCAGACTCCAGCTTTTGAATGCCGTCTTCTACTTTTTTCAACTCCTTATTTAATTCCTTAATTCTTTTTTCGTTTGGATGGGGGGCCTTGGCTTCTTCTTTGGGTTTCACCTCCGCTTTCTTTACGGGCAGCGGTGTGGGTGATGGTGTTGCTGAAAGTGCTTGTTGTTTTCTCCAATACTCATATTCATCATACGTACCGGGGTATTCTTTAATCTGACTATTTTCAATATACCAGATCTTATTGGCCACTTGACTTACAAAATGCCGGTTGTGTGATACCACCACAAAACTACCCAGGTATTGCTGCAGCGCCTGAATTAAAATATTCTCTGAAATAAAATCCAGGTGATTGGTAGGTTCATCCAACAGCAGAAAATTTGCTTCTGAGATCAGTGTTTTTGCCAGTGCTACGCGTGACTTTTCTCCACCAGACAACACTTTGATTTTTTTAAACACATCTTCATCCGAAAACAAAAAACATCCTAATACATTTCGGAGTTCTTGCTCCGTCTTGCTACTGCCCGCTTGTTTCAATTCATCCAGAATCTCACTTTCAACATGCAATGACTCCAACTGATGCTGAGCAAAGAAACCATAGATAACATTGTAGCCTATAATCCGATCACCTTCAAGGGGCTCTGTATTGGCGAGTATGCGAAGCAAGGTTGATTTCCCCTTGCCGTTCGCTCCGATCAATGCAATCTTATCACCACGCTCAATAGAAGCATTTGTATGTTTTAAGATAACCTGTTCGCCATACGCTTTGGAAATATCCTTGAGGGTAACTACGTGCCTTCCGGAGGGTTGTTTAAACGTAAACTTAAAATTTACTGCCGCCACATCATTCAC
>JALHRJ010000115.1 GCA_022841475.1 Cyclobacteriaceae bacterium
GCAAGCCGCTTTCCAATTATAAATTCTATAGCTTTGTAATTACGAAAGATAATTTTCAGATTTTTTACCGAACCAAGGCGCTGGATGAGTACCTCACCTTCTTTGATCGCAACTATCAAAAACAAAATCAATAAGTTTTTCAGGATAGAGAAACCCTGGATTCGTAAGACCATAAAGTATGTATGGATTGCCTTCCTGTGTTTTATGCTGGGCTTCCCACTTTATATCTACACCGTAAGTATCAACTTGTTTGGCGCCTTTGGCGAAATGCCCAGCCTGAAAGAAGTTGAAAACCCTGAAAATGATCTGTCTTCAGAAATCATTTCAGGTGATGGCGTTTCGTTAGGTAGATATTTTCGGTACAACCGCAGCCAGGTACACTTTGAAGAATTATCAGAAGAACTAGTCAATACACTGGTCATTTCTGAAGACCATCGATTTTATGAACATGCAGGGCTAGACTTCCCGGCTTACATCAGGGTATTATTTGGATTGATCACGTTTAATCCTCAAGGGGGAGGAAGTACAATCACTCAGCAGCTTGCTAAGAATCTTTATACCATGAATCCGGATCGGAGCCTTGATGGATGGTTGGGTAACCTGGGTAAAATCCCAAGACGTGTCATTCAAAAAACGAAGGAATGGATTATCTCTATCAACCTGGAACGAAATTTTACCAAAGAAGAAATCATTGCCATGTATTTAAACACGGCAACTTTTAGCAGCAATACCTTTGGAATTAAAGTAGCGGCTGAAACATACTTTAATAAACAACCCGATAGTCTTAACCTCCAGGAATCCGCAGTACTGGTGGGCATGTTGCAAGCCGCTACCTTTTTTGATCCCAAGCGCAATCCGGATAACTCTTTGCGCAAGCGTAACGAGATCTTTTATAAAATCTATCGGCATGGTTACCAGATAAGCACCCGCGAACAATACGACTCGTTAAGGGCATTACCCATTGAGCTAACCTACAGTGTGCAAAATCAAAACGAGGGTCTTGCCACATACTTCCGCACCGTGCTTGGAAATTATCTGCTTCAGTATTGCAAAGAAAAAGGAATTGACTTGTATAACTCGGGTCTGAAAATCTACACAACAATTGACAGCCGTTTGCAGAAATATGCAGAGGAAGCCGTGGCCGAACACATGAAACCTCTGCAGGAACAGTTTTATGAGGAATGGAAAAAGCGTGGGCGAAATCCCTGGGTTGATGATAACGGAAATGAGATAAAGGATTTCTTACAGAGACGCATTCGCCAGACCGATGCGTATAAAATCTATGCCGAGAAGTACGGTGAAAAATCAGACTCGCTTAAAATCATGCTCAACCTTAAAAAACCCATGACCATTTTTACCTGGGATGGTGAGCGTGATACGTTGTTCAGCAGCTTTGATTCACTTTATTATTACAAGAAATTTATTCAAACCGGCTTCATGTCAATGGATCCATATACCGGGCACATCAAAGCGTGGGTGGGTGGCATCAATCACAAATACTTTAAGTTTGATCACGTAAAGCAAGGCACAAGACAACCGGGTTCAACCTTTAAAGCATTTGTGTATGGATTGGCCATGGAAACAGGATGGTCACCCTGTGTAATAAAAAAAGACATTGCGCCTCAATTTGATTTACCGGGACAACCGCCCTGGTATCCGCTGAATGCAGATGGCTCTCGCGGTCATGGAGAAAGTATGACGATTCGCAAAGCGATGGCGCAATCTGTCAATTCAATCACAGCTCAAATTATGCAGGAACTTAAAGCCGAAAACGTAGTAGAGTTTGCGCATCGCGTGGGGATTCAAAGTAAACTTGATGCAGTACCTTCCTTATGTCTCGGCACCAGCGATGTTTCATTGTTCGAAATGGTAGGAGCTTACAGCACGTTTGTGAATGGGGGCATCAGTACTGAACCCATTTTCATTACGCGCATCGAAGACAAAAACGGAAACGTGATTGAAATTTTCAATCCCAAAACCAAAGAAGCGATCAACGAGCAAACGGCTTACAAAATGATTTATATGCTTCGCGGGGGTGCGGAAGAGGAAGGTGGAACTTCTTTAGGTTTACCAAGAGAAATCCGGTTAGATAATGAAGTGGGTGGCAAAACCGGAACAACCAACGATGCTTCGGATGGTTGGTACGTTGGGTTAACTCATGATTTAGTTACCGGTATCTGGACAGGAGGCGATGAACGTGCCATTCACTTTCCTTCATGGCTATTTGGACAAGGTGGTAGAACCGCCAGGCCGATTTGGGCCAAGTACATGCTAAAAGTATATGCCGATCCTGAATCAGGTATTGTTAAAGGACAATTCAAACGCCCAAGCAGCGGATTGGATATGACGTTGGATTGCAGTCGCCATGAGGTTTCAGATTCTCTTCAACTAACTGATGAAGAGCCGTGGGATATTAATAATTGATCAATTTAGAAGTACGAATTACGTTTTGCCCCAAACACATTCGTAATTTTGCCGAGTGCCAACAGATTTAAAAGACTCGATTTCTTCGCTCCCAGATTCACCAGGAATTTATCGCTACTACAACAAAGTAGGTGAACTTATCTATGTAGGTAAAGCAAAAAGTTTAAAGAAACGTGTTGGTTCGTACTTCAACAAACAATCGCAATACAATCGCAAAACAGAAAAACTGGTTTCGGAAATTGAACGAATTGAGTTTACCATTGCCAATTCAGAATTTGATGCTTTATTACTTGAAAATAATTTCATAAAACAGAATCAACCCAAGTATAACATCCTGCTTAAAGACGATAAGACCTTTCCTTATCTCTGCATTTTAAAGGAGCGCTTTCCGCGGATTATCTATACCCGCAAATACATTCCGAAACAGGGTGAATATTTTGGCCCTTACACAAGTGTTGTCTCCATGAAGGCGGTATTAGAACTTGTGCGGCAGCTATACTCCATTCGCACCTGCTCGTTACCCCTATCGAAAGAAAATATTGAACAAAAGAAATTCAAAGTTTGTCTTGAGTTTCATATTGGCAACTGTAAAGGCCCTTGCGAAGGGCTGCAGGAAGAAAGTCAATATCTGGAAGAAATCGCACAAGCAAGAAATATTCTGAAAGGAGATTTGAGTGTGGTAGAAAATGAATTTACCCGTAGAATGAATGTTGAGGCCGCGGCTATGGAATTTGAGAAAGCTGGCGTGTACAAACACAAACTGGACCTGCTCGAAAAATTCCAGACCAAATCATTGGTTGTAAATCCCCGCCTCACCAACATTGATGTGGTAACTATTACCAGCACCGAAACAGAAGCCTTCGTTAACTATTTAAAAATTAAAGAAGGCTCCATCATTTTTTCTAAAAATCTGGAGGTAAAAAAGAAACTGGATGAAACCGATGATGAAATTTTGAGTCTGGTTGTTCAGGAGTTACGCACAACGTATCACAGCGACAATCCGGAAGTGTACACAAACCTAGTGTTGCCCGTTAAGTCAGACGAGTTTGAAAATGTTGTGCCGCAAATCGGGGATAAGAAAAAACTGGTTGATCTTTCGCTCAAGAATGCACTTTATCAGAAACGGGATAAAGAGATCAGCAAAGAAGAACAAAAATCAAAGAAGAATAAGGTGCTGCACATCATGCAGGAAAATCTTCGGCTCGTTCAATATCCTAAAATCATTGAGTGTTTCGACAACTCAAACTTTCAGGGCACCAACCCGGTAGCTTCTATGGTTCGTTTTGTGGATGGTAAACCGGACAAAAGAGGATACCGTCACTTCAATATTAAAACAGTAACCGGCCCTGATGACTTCGCCTCCATGAAAGAAATTGTGGGCAGGCGGTATAAGAGAATTATGGAAGAAGAGGGAGAATATCCGCAGCTGATTATCGTAGATGGTGGCAAAGGTCAACTTAGCAGTGCATGCGAAGCCTTGCAAGAACTAGGGCTCTACGGGAAAATTCCCATTGTAGGCATTGCGAAACGATTGGAAGAAATTTATTACCCAGAAGATCCTCTTCCCTTGTTGGTTAGTAAAAAGTCTCAGGCTCTGTTACTCATTCAACGCATTCGCGATGAGGCACATCGATTTGCTATTACCTTTCATAGATTAA
The DNA here is from genome assembly GCA_022841475.1 of Cyclobacteriaceae bacterium. Classification (GTDB taxonomy): domain Bacteria; phylum Bacteroidota; class Bacteroidia; order Cytophagales; family Cyclobacteriaceae; genus ELB16-189. The sequence continues at coordinate 4,083 of JALHRJ010000115.1, forward strand.
AAAGAAGTAAGAATACGTTTGTTACTGAGATTGAAGATATACCCGGCATCGGCAAAAAGACTGCCGATAAATTGCTGGCTCACTTTAAGTCTGTGAAGAAAATTAAAGAAGCCAGCGTTGAGGAACTAACTCAACTGGTAGGAGAAAATATTGCCTTAAAACTAAAGGAGTTTAAAGCAGAAAGTTGAAAGCTTAAGCCATCTTTCCAGACTTTAAGCTTTTAGCAACTTTTAATTCTTATGATTTTCTTCGCACTAAATAATTATACGTTTTCTCAATCAAGATTGGGGCGAAAATGACAGAAAGCACTACTAAACCCACCCATTGAATTTTAGTTCCATACGATTTATGATCAATTGTAAAATACACACCGATAAGGTAAATTATAATCCCAACGGTACCCCCAAAAATTGACAGGTTAGATTTTATAATAGTCTTTTTCATTCTAAAAATGTTTTATTAACAAATTATTGGAGGTTCGTTGCCATTTTGAACACATATACATCTCGTAACAGATGTTACACAACAAGAATAGTAACCAGAACCGCAGGATACTGAGCAACCATTCCATGGTTCGTCAATTGTGCAAGAAGTTGAACCTGCCCCGCCTGAAGTGCACTCACATGCCATTACCTTTCCATTGGCCTTTAAGCCTTTCATTTTTGGATTTAAAGAAGTGAATGTTAAGATTTCATTCGCTGTAAGTTTCAGGAATATATCTTCTCCCATAGACCACTTCCCCTTATTGCTGGAAAACCCAAATCCTAATGCATAAGATTTCAAATTTCCTGTGAGTTCTTCTAAGGTTTTTAAAAGTAAAATAGATTCTTCTGAGTCGATACCAACATAGTGGAGTTCTTCGCCTTTCAAAATTACTAATCCAGAGCCAGTTTTGATTAGATTCCCTTGAAGGCTATCAAAGGATTTTATTTGATTAACGTTGGACTGAAGGACAAATGCACGGGTAAAATTTTCACTACCCTTTTCTTTTAATAATACAATGTTCTCGTCACCTAACGTAGGTGTCGCAAATATCACTCCAGTGAAAATTTCACCACCTAATCTCTCAACAATTTGATTCGCCAATCCAATATTCTCGAAATTCGGTTGTTCAATCTGACTGCAACCGAAAATTGAAGATAGAATAGCGACAAGGACCATTAAGTTTTTAGTCTTCATATCATTAAATTTTTGGTTTTCACAATAATAATTGTGACCAAAAAATTAGTTAACTAAAAAAATATTAAATTTTTATTAAAGTAGGTATTCTGGCATGTGTCTCATTTTCTGCCTCAAAGATCCTTCTTTGCTAACAGTGGCACAATGCCCATGTTATACCAGGTAAAGGCATATTGATCGGCTGTTGACTCAATTGCTTTAGAAAGATTGGATGCCCCATGACCCGACTTGGTATCAATCCGTATCAACACCGGATTATTACCAACATTTACTTCCTGAAGAGTTGCCGCAAATTTAAAGGAATGGGCAGGCACCACGCGATCATCATGATCCGCGGTGGTTACCAATGTTGCGGGATATGCCGTGTTGGGTTTCAATGCATGTACCGGAGAGTACTTTTTAATATACTCGAACATCTCCTTCGAGTCATCGGCCGTGCCATAATCATAAGCCCATCCGGCACCGGCTGTAAACTTATGGTAGCGTAACATGTCCATTACACCCACTGCAGGCAACGCTACTTTTGCAAGCTCTGGTCGTTGCGTCATCGTAGCCCCCACCAGCAAGCCACCATTCGAACCGCCCGAGATGGCGAGGTAATCAGATGATGTATATTTTTCTTTGATCAGGTATTCACCCGCTGCAATAAAATCATCAAATACATTTTGCTTATTCATTTTTGTGCCGGCCAAATGCCACTTCTCACCATACTCACCACCACCGCGCAAATTGGGTTGCGCATAGATGCCTCCATTTTCTAACCAAAGAATTCTGGACGGGCTAAAGTCAGGCGTAAGGCTCACGTTAAATCCACCGTAGGCATAGAGATACGTAGGATTTTTACCATTCAGCTCAAGGCCTTTTTTGTGTACAATAAACATAGGCACCTTTGTACCGTCTTTGCTTGTATAGAATACTTGTTTGGTTTCATAGTCTTCCGTATTAAAATCTACCTTCGGTTGACTATACAACGTTGACTTACCAGAAGCTATATCAAATTTAAAGATGGAGGATGGGTAGGTGAATGAAGTAAAACTGTAATAAAGTTCTTTGTCTTTCTCTTCGGCTCCGAAACCACCAGCCGAGCCAATGCCGGGTAATTCTATTTCGCGCACCAGTTTACCTTGTAAGTCAAACTGTTTCACTTGTGTTTTAACGTCCACCGTATAATCTGCAAACAGATAGCCTCCACCCGTTGACGCACTCAAAACATTTTCCGTTTCTGGGATAACCTCTTTCCAATTTTCTACAGCGGGTTTCGAAAAATCAAATTCTATCACGCGGTTGTTTGGCGCACCAAGATTTGTTTGAAGTAACATTTTGGTGCCTTCGTTAGCAATCACATTGTGTTCATTATCAAAATTATTAACTACTGTAATCAACTTAGCTTTAGCATCACTTAAATCCTGAACATAAAGTTCGTTGCCGGTTGTGCTGGTAGCTGCAGAAATTATCAGGAATCGTTCATCTTCCGTAAGTCCGCCACCTACATATCTACGCGGATTATTATCATCGCCAAAAACTAACTTGTCTTCACTGCGCGGAGTGCCCACCTTGCGATAGTATAGTTTATGACTTTGCGTTTTGGCCGAAAGCTGACTGCCTTTGGGTTTATCATAGGTGCTGAAGTAGTAACCATCGTTGCCGCGCCATGAAATATCACTGAACTTTATATCCCGTAATGTATCTTCTAAAATTGTTTTATCACTCGCATTCATTACAATGGCTTCCGTCCAGTCAGCGCCACCTTTTGAAATTTGATAGGCAACGCGCGAACCATCTTTGGAAAAAGATACTCCGGCCAAACGAGTAGTACCATCTTTGGAAAATGCATTGGGGTCAAGAAAAACTTCAATTTCACCTTGCTCTCCTTTTTTACGATAAAGCACATAATGGTTTTGAAGTCCATCATTCTTATAAAAATAAATGTACTCACCACGCTTAAAAGGAGCACCTAATTTTTCATAGTTGTTCAGCGCTTCTAATCGCGCTTTAATTGCTGCTCGATAAGGGATTTTATCCAAAAAGCCGAAGGTAACTTCGTTCTGCGCTTTTACCCAGTCGCCTGTTTCCTGGGTGGTGTCGTTTTCCATCCATCGGTAAGGGTCTGGAACTTTCGTATCGAAATACGTATCTACCGTATCCACTTTCATGGAAACAGGATACTTTGAAATTACCTCTGGTTTGGGTGGTTGTGAGCAGGAGGCTAACATGGCTACGAAAACAACAGCGATAAGAAATGACATAGACTTCATAAGTAGATTTTTTGAGGCAACAATATTACCCCCATCGGCTTAATAAACCAAGAAGGAAGGGTACCTTTGAGTATGATGTTCGCTAAACTGACTTTCCATGAACAATAAAACCTTCATTATACTCAACATACTCGCACTGATTGGGGTACTCACGGTAAATGCGTTAGCCAACATATTGCCCATTAACGGAATGAATACGGGTGAACTCTCAGCTCTTTATCCCAATTTATTTACACCCGCTGGTTTTACATTTTCAATCTGGAGTGTAATCTATTTGTTGCTGATTGCTTTTGTTATTGTACAGCGATCCATCTCAGCCAATACTTATTTTGCAGAGTTATCACTTTGGTTTTTACTTTCCTGTTTAGCGAATGTCAGTTGGATTCTTGCCTGGCATTATCAATTTCTTTATGCTTCAGTGCTGATAATGCTTTTACTTCTGTTTTCTCTTAGTAAGATTTTTTTGCTGTTACAAAGTGTCAATCTCAAATCAGTCTCTGAAAAATTATTCATCATGCTTCCCTTTACTTTTTACCTTTCGTGGATTTGTGTTGCCACCATTGCGAATATCTCGGCCTTGCTGGTTTCACTTTCGTGGGAGGGTGGACCTCTTTCACCCACTACCTGGACCCTGACGATGATCAGCATTGCGAGCGTGTTGGGAATTTTTATTGCCGAACGTTATCGGGAACCAGCATTTTTGCTTGTGTTGATCTGGGCGCTGTTTGGAATTTATAGCAGGTGGACAGGCACGGAAAACAATTCAATTGCCACTACAGCACTAACAGAACTGATCCTGCTTGCAGTGCTGTTTTTTGTTTTTCAGTTTGGTCTTCGGAAAAAGACAGTCTGATCAATGTAGGTAGTGACTAATCAATCATTTCAAATCCCGTATACGGCACCAACACCTTTGGAATTTTAATTCCCTCTTTCGTCTGATTGTTTTCCAACAACGCAGCTACAATCCGCGGCAGAGCAAGTGCACTACCATTAAGGGTATGCAACAACTGCATTTTGCCGTCTTTGTTTTTGTAACGAAGTTTCAATCGGTTTGCCTGAAAGGTTTCAAAGTTACTTACCGAACTTACTTCCAACCAGCGTTGCTGGGCAGCTGAAAACACTTCCATGTCGTAGGTTATGGCGGAATTAAAACCCATGTCGCCACCGCACAATAAAAGTTTGCGATAGGGTAACTCCAGTTTTTCCAAAAGACTCTGAACATGCAAACTCATCTCGTCTAAAATCCGATACGAATCTTCCGGCCTGCTGATCTGAACAATCTCTACTTTATCAAACTGATGTAACCGGTTAAGGCCACGCACATGGGCACCCCAGCTACCGGCCTCTCTGCGAAAGCAAGGTGTGTAGCCAACATTTTTAACAGGCAGTTCGTCTTCAGTTAGAATGACATCGCGATATAAGTTGGTAATTGGCACTTCTGCTGTAGGTATCAGATACAAGCCATCTTCATTCACAAAATACATCTGCCCTTCCTTGTCGGGAAGCTGGCCTGTACCGTATCCACTTGCTTCGTTTACCACAATAGGAGGTTGAATTTCTTTGTACCCGGCCTGCCCGGCTTCGTTCAAAAAGAAATTGATTAACGCACGTTGCAACCGCGCACCTTTTCCTTTATAAACCGGAAAGCCTGCCCCTGCAATTTTAATTCCCAACTCGAAATCAATGATGTCATATTTCTTTATCAACTCCCAATGGGGTAGCGCATCGGTGTGCAGGGTAGGCACCTGGCCATATTCATGAACTGTAATATTATCCTCCGCACTTTTGCCAGCAGGTACAATCGCAGCTGGCACGTTCGGTATCTTATATAAAATCTCTTGCTGCTTTCTCTCAAATTCTGTGAGGCTTTCTTCCAGTGATTTAACTTTATCTTTATCAAGAGCAATTGCTGCCCGTAGGCTACTTGCCTCATCCGCCTTTCCTGCTTTCATCAATTCACCTATTTTTTTCGAATCGGCATTGGACTTCGCCTTGAGGGTATCCAACGTGGTCTGCGTTTCTCTGCGGAGTTTATCGTTTTCAATTATCTGTTGAACCAGAGTTTCAGCATCCTTAAAGTTTCTCTTCTTCAATCCTTCCAACACAAGGTCTGTTTGTTCACGCAGGGTTTGTAGTGTTAACATAGTGTAGTAATAAGAGGCCAAAATTAGCCATTAATTTTTTCTCCGGATTTGATAATAGTCATTTTTGAACTATACTTGCAGTGTCATTGCGGCCTCCTCAGGCCCTTACGATATAAAACCCCGGTATTTTACGATCTCTTTCTATCGACTTGGTAAACGTTTTTGATTTTGGCTGTCCGTCAGTCATCATAACTCAATAAAATCTATTCTATTAATTAATCCTTTTTTAAACTCACATGTACACAATTGATGACCTGAACGTCAGGCTACTTTCCGAATTAAAGGAAATTGCAGAAGGTATGGGCGTAAA
>JALHRJ010000116.1 GCA_022841475.1 Cyclobacteriaceae bacterium
AGGTAAAAGAAACCGCCCTCGAAGCTTTTACGCATCAGGACGTACCGTTCGAAAAAGTTGTAGAGCGTGTTGAACAATCCCGCGACCTGAGCAGAACCCCGGTGTTCCAGGTAATGTTTGGTCTGCATAACACACCCTTGCCGGAAAAGAAGCAAATAAAGGATATACGTTTTTCGCAGTTTGGGTTCAATAATCAAGATTCGGAATACGATCTTGACGTAAGCGTTACAGTTGCGGAAGATAACATAAAGATAGCAATAGAATACTGTGCTGAACTTTTTGAGCTAGAGACTATCCAGCGATTCGCTGCACAATATCAGCAACTACTCTACTCTATTGTAACCGATCCGAAAACTAAAATCGATGTTCTACAGATTTTACCAGTTGCCGAAAGGGAAAGAATAGAACAGAAGTTCAATAAAAGCACAAACAGCCCTGTCGATAAAACTCTGGTTCGGCTGTTTGAAGAACAGTCGGAACTTATCCCTGATCAACTGGCGGTGGTGGATAATACGAGTACACTTTCTTTCAAAGATCTCAATGAAAAATCCAATCAATTGGCACATTATCTAAGAAAGTGTGGTGTGAAAAAGGGGCATATGGTGGCTATTTGTTTGGATCGATCTCCCGAGCTCATAATCGGCATAGTTGCAATTCTCAAGGCCGGCGCCGCCTACGTGCCAATAGATCCTAATAACCCATCTGAAAGAATAAAGTACATTATCGAAAGAACTCATGTCAAATCGGTAATTACAAACCGCAGTCATTATTTGTTATTCGAATTCTTTAAGTCCAACAACACAGTTTTAATTGATGATGATTGGCCAATTATCGAACCAGAGTTAAAAATAAATCCAACAACTGCATTAACACCTACAGATCTCGCCTACGTGATTTACACCTCAGGTACTACAGGCAATCCTAAGGGAGTAATGATTGAACATGGATCGGTTGCTAATTTGATAACTCAGATGGTAGCTGAATATAGAATAACGAATGTAGACCGTTTGTTGCAGTTTGCTTCAGCAGGATTTGATATGTCGGTTGAAGAGATTTTTACTGCCCTCATTGGTGGATGCACGTTGGTATTGCGGGCAAATGACACAATACAGACTTTTGAGAATTTCGTACACTTCTGCGCTCAACACCAGGTAACAATATTGAATCTCCCTCCACAGTACATGCATGGTATTTTGGAAGCAGGTTGCTCGTTACCTAAAAGTGTGAGACTTGTGAGTTTAGGAGGCGATGTTGTGCAGAAAAGTGATGCTGTCAATCTGAAGAAGTTGTATTCAGAAATAGATCTTTATAATGCTTATGGCCCCACAGAAAACACGGTGAACACTACATGGTATAGAATTTCAGATTGGCATGGACGTTCTGTTCCCATCGGAAAGCCATTGAATAATGTTTGTGTATGGATTTTGGACAAAAATAAACAGTTAGTTCCAATTGGAGTGCCCGGTGAAATATATGTGAGCGGCATGGGGGTGGCCAGAGGATATCTTAATGACACTTCATTAACGGATTTAAGATTTGAGTTTTTGAATTTAATTAACTCCGTGCATCGGTGTTATCGAACGGGGGATGCTGCGCGATGGCTATCTGATGGAAACATTGAATATCTCGGCAGATCAGACGAACAGATTAAAATAAATGGCTATAGGATTGAACCTTCTGAAATCGAGTTCGCGCTCACCGAATTGCCATTTATCGACTCGGCCGTTGTCGTTACTGAAGGGGAGGGTAATCATAAACATTTGATTGCATACCTGGTTTCGACAAATTCGACTGATAAGGATGTCATTAAAAAGCACTTAATGCGGAGGCTTCCCGCGTACATGATACCTTCAGTTTTTATACCCATTTCACAAATCCCCCTCACCGTCAACGGCAAAGTTGATAAAAATTCTTTACCCAAAGCGTTAGCCGTGGCCGAAGATGAATTTGTATATCCCGTAACCGAAACACAAAAGTTGCTGATAAAGATCTGGTCGGAAGTACTGAACGTGGATACAGAAACCATTAGCATAAGAAGTAACTTCTTTGAACTTGGTGGGCACTCATTACGAGCAACAGTCCTACTATCAAGAATACATCAACACCTCAATGTGAAGTTGGCCTTAAAAGAGATATTTATTCATCCAACGATCGAGGAGCTTTCAAAGGCAATCGAGATACTAGTGACGTTGTCGAAGATTCAGAAAACAGGAGCAGAGTCTAAGCGTGAAAAAATGAGAATATGAGTTTGCAAAATTTATTTACCGAATTCAATAAAACTGGGATTCAATTCCATTTAGCCAGTGAGGAACTTGAAATCGATTATCCTGAAGGTGCATTGACTTCAGAAATAATTGCTAGTATAAGAGAAAACAAGCAGGCAATTATTGAATGGCTTAGGGCAGGTGAAAATAATGTTGTTTCGTTGCTCACGCCCCTTCCTAAGGCCGAGCATAAAACATATTATTCACTATCCTCCGCGCAAAAACGATTGTATTTTGTTCAACAGCTTAATCCTTCCAGTACTAGCTATAACATGCCGCTCATCATGACGCTGGATGCAAGTATTGATATTAGCAAGATGGAATCAGTTTTCATCCAGCTGTTACGAAGGTACGAGAGTTTCAGGACTTCATTCATTAAGTTCAATGGTGAACCTGTGCAGAATATCAGAGAAGATATTGAATTTAAGCTTGATCTTCTTTATTGTAATGCTAACGCAGTTAATGATACCATTCGTAAATACATCAGGCCATTTAACCTCGAAAGTGATTTGCTTTTAAGGGCGGCAATCATACATACGAATGATCATGCCTGCGTGCTCGTTGTGGATATGCATCACCTGGCGTGTGATGGAATTACCTGCACGATAATTGAGAATGACTTTTTATCTTTATTAGCAGGAGAGACGCTGCCTCCGGTTTCCTATCAATACCGTGATTTTTCTGAGTGGGAAAGTAAAATGATAGGAAGTACTGCATTTGAACAGCAGGAATCGTTCTGGATGAATCGTCTTGCAGGAGAGATACCTGTGCTGGATTTATATACAGACTACAGGCGGCCCAAAGTATTTACGTTCAATGGCGATGTACACGAATTCATAATTGACGCAAAGGATGCGCGAGCACTAAACTTGTTAAGTGCGAGGTTCGGTGTAACGCTGTATATGAATATGTTGGCGCTGTTAAACGCGCTTTTTTTTAAATACACTGGCCAGGAAGATATCATAATAGGTACAGCAACAGCGGGACGGCATCACCCTGACCTGGAGAAGATAGCGGGAATGTTCGTAAATACACTGGCAATGCGAAACTTTCCGTCTGGGGAGAAACGATATTCAGATTTTCTTGACCAAGTCAAAGAAAATAGCCTGCTGGCTTTTGAAAACCAACATGTTCAATTCGAAGCTATTATCGAAAAATTGCACATCAAACGTGATCCGTCACGTAATAACCCTTTGTTTGATGTAAACATGGTTGTTCAAAATTTCGATGAACTTTCCGATCGTCATCACGCAATCGGCAACTTCAATATAGGCGAGGATCAAAGAGTATACCGACACGTGGCCTCGAAACTTGATCTGAACTTTCTGGTAGAACAATGCAACGAGGAGATTTACATTACAATAGAGTATTACAGTGATTTATTTACAAATGCTACAATTGTCAGGCTCGAGCAGCACTTGCGCAGTCTCCTCAAGACGATTCTTAACAACCCGGAAATCCAACTGAAGGACATAGATCTTCTTGGTGAGGCCGAACGACAGCAGATCTTGAGCGAATTTAATGAAACAAAACAGAGACCTGTACCAACGCCACTAGTGCTTGACATGTTCCGCGACCAGGTAAAAATTCGGCCGGATAGCCCAGCTCTGCAAATGAACAATGTTACACTTACTTACAGCGACCTGAATGAACGCGCTAATCAATTGTGCGCTTACCTGCTTAAGTTGGGTGTAAAAAAGGAAGACAGAATCGCCTTATTATTAGATCGCGGCCCCAAAATGGTAATTGCCATGCTGGCAATATGGAAGGCACAGGCTTCATTCCTGCCGATCGATCCTGCCTATCCGGAAGACAGAGTTAGCTTTATTATTAAGGATGCATCCGTAACCGCAGTAGTTACGACATCACAATTTATCAAAAACATTCAATGTGGTGACAATATTCACCAAGTGATGATTGATTGTTGTGAGGAGATTTTACAAAACGAATCTAATCGCGACCCTGATCTGCCTGTTACAGGCGACTTACTTTGTTATGTGATTTATACATCGGGTACAACCGGAAGACCAAAAGGTGTTTTAGTTGACCATTCAAGTTTTGGTAATTTGTTATCCTGGCATCAGAAATTCTTTGAGCTCCATCATCAAAGCCGGACAACTAGTCTTGCTGGGATCGGTTTTGATGCATCGCTATGGGAACTATGGCCTTATCTTGCCTGTGGTGCTCAAGTTTTTTTATATAGAAAAGAAGAGATTCTTGTTCCGGAAAATCTCATACAGTTTTTTGCAATTCAAAAGATTTCGCATGCGTTTCTTCCAACTTCTCTTGTACCTGAATTTGTCAAGAACACTGCTAAGAAGCATCTGTATTTGAAGTATTTGTTAACAGGGGGAGATACACTGCCTGCCATCCAAATTGAAGATTTGGGGTTTACGCTTGTTAACAACTATGGGCCTACCGAGGGAACAGTTGTATCAACGGCACACAAAATTGGCAAAACCACAAAGCCTTTACGCCAACACATAGGCAAGCCGATCGAAAATGTTTCAGCGTACGTTGTTGACTCCAATATGCGTCTGCTACCTATTGGTGTATCTGGAGAACTGCTGATTGGAGGAGTTCAGATTTCGCGTGGATATCTTAACCTTCCCACGCTGACTTCTGCCCGGTTTGTTGATGACATGTATTCGGAGGGATCAAAAGGAAAATTATACCGAACCGGTGATCGTGCCCGCTGGATGGCTGATGGAAACATCGAATATCTCGGAAGAGAAGATGATCAAGTAAAACTTCGTGGTTTCCGAATTGAGTTGTCGGAGATAGAGTCGGTCTTATTAGAAAGCGGTTTAGTTAAAAATTGCTGTGTGGCAAGCCATACTGATAGTGCTGGAGAGAAGTCTATCATAGCTTATGTTACGGCAAAAGACGTGGTGAAAAGGGAAGAGATTACAAATTGGCTTCGAACAAAGTTGCCTGATTACATGATACCGGCACACGTAATGCTACTTGAATCCTTACCGCTCAATTTGAATGGGAAAGTAGATAAAAAAATGCTACCTCATCTAATTGCGTCCAGAGAAAAACAACAAGCGATCAAACCGGTTAGTGATCAGGAGATATTAATCAGGAATATATGGGCTTCCGTTCTCGATATTGATGCAGCTAGCATTGATACAACCGCAAGCTTCTTTGATATAGGAGGACATTCGCTGCTTGCTATCAGCGTGTTGTCACGAATAAAGAATGAGACGGGTGTTGAAATTTCTATCGTTGATTTTTTCACCGTTCCAACCGTGGCTGGGCTTGCCGAAAAACTTTTTAGTTTAGAAAAAACGGATGTTGTTCCGGCTATCACGGCAGTGATTCCGAGGCCCGAAAGAGTACCCTTGTCTTTTTCACAGGAACGTCTATGGTTTTTAGACCGCTTACAAGGTACTGTGGATTACCATATGCCGGCCGTTCTTAAACTCAGTGGGAAATTAGACGCGCAGGCGCTGGATTATGCATTCAACTGTATTGTTGGCAGACACGAGATCCTCCGAACCGTGTATAGAGAAGAAGCCGGTGAGGTTTTTCAAACTGTCTTGCCACGGGAGCGTTGGCACCTCGAGATCGTTGAAAATTTTAATGGCGACTCGCACGAACTATTAGAATATATCAAGAGTTATGTTGCCATTCCTTTTGATCTCTCCGCTGATCCAGTACTGCGTGTGCGTCTCGTAAGGCTATCTCCGATAGAAAATATTCTGATCGTAGTAATACATCATATTGCATCAGATGGTTGGTCTCAATCGTTATTGGTGAACGAATTCATAGAGTTCTATACTTCCAGAATTGAGAACAGACAGGCTAATATATCGGACCTTCAACTTCAATATGCTGATTACGCCATTTGGCAACGTAAATATTTAAACGATGATATTTTAGCTCGTAAGTTAGACTATTGGAATAATAAGCTTTCAGGATGCGCTGAGCTAAACCTGCCCACAGACCACCAACGACCCGCGGTGATTGATACACGTGGCGACAGCATTTACTTTACAATACCACACAATGTGCTGCGTGACGCCAAAATGTTATCGCACCATGAAGGTGTAACACTTTTCATGACCTTGCTCGCATCGTTTAAGGTTTTACTTGCGCGTTATAGTGGACAGGAAGATATATGTATTGGAACGCCTGTTGCAAATAGAACCCAAAATGAAATTGAGCCACTCATGGGCTTTTTCCTGAATACGCTGGCGCTTCGAAGCGACTTGAGTTCAAACATTTCCTTTCGCGAATTTCTGCAACAGGTGAAACGAACCGTTGTGGATGCATTCGAAAACCAGAATGTGCCTTTTGACAGGGTAGTTGAACGTGTACAGCCCGTAAGGCAGGTTGATCGAAATCCGTTGTTTCAAGTTATGTTTAATCTCCTTAACCAACCTTCGAAAGACCTATACATTCCAGGAGTCAAAATGCAATGGATCGATGAAGTTGAAAAGGAATCTAAGTTTGATATCACACTTTATATGATAGAGGTTGATGGCGGACTTGCATGCACACTGGATTATGCAACTTCCTTGTTCAAGCGAGAACGAATGGTTCAGTTGTCCATTGATTATACAGAAATTCTGAAAGCCGTGATTGCTGATCCAACAACACCTGTCATGTCAGTGAATTTTCTTTCAGAAAAGGAAAAGCAAGAGCATCATAGTAAAATGAATTCATTCTTTGAATAAATATTCTTAGTTAAAAATCTAAATAATTGCCACATGGAATTATCAACCCCAAAACCTGCAAATGGACATAGTAAGTTTCCCTATCTATGGAAGAACAATCACAATCTTTTACTACCATTTGTAATCAAGGAACAGTATGAGCAGATTAAACATCATCTCCTTGAAACTGGTGCCATCCTGTTTCGGGACTTCGGCATAGACAGTATTTCCTCGCTGCAGACCTGCGTCTCTGCTTTTCCTGGTGAACCTTTAGACTATGTGGACGGAAACTCTCCGAGAACAAAACTTGAAGGTAAGGTTTACACATCTACTGAATTTCCACCGGAGGCATTTATCTCTTTACATAATGAATTATCATATGCCAAGACGTGGCCTCGTACGATCTTTTTCTGCTGTCAAGCACCGGCAAGTGAGGGAGGGAGCACGGCAATAGCTGACAGTCGAAAGATTTTAAAGCAACTCTCGGTCGAAATAAAAGACACTTTTGTAAAAAAAGGCGTTCAATATATTCGAAACCTTCATGGCGGTTTGGGGGCAGGTCCATCTTGGCAGGATACATTCGAAACTGATAGCCGCGCGGCAGTTGAGGCCTACTGCAAGCATAACGACATTTATTTTGAATGGACTGGAACGGAAAACCTCAGGTTAATTCAAAGAAGGAAAGCCGTTATCACACATCCGGAGACAAAAGAAGAAGTATGGTTCAATCAGGCCGATCAATTCCATCCTTCAACCAATACGACCGAGGTCTATGAAGCATTGCTTGAAATCTATGAGGACGATCCGCATAGTATGCCGCACTATGCGTGTTTTAGTGATGGAAGTGAAATTCCATTGGACGTACTGGAGGAGATTAGAAGGGTTACAAAGGTAAATACCATAATATTTCCCTGGGAGAAAGGTGACTTGATGATAGTCGATAATATCCTGACTGCTCATGGGCGTACACCGTTCAAGGGTCCACGAAAAATCCTCGTTTCGATGCTTGCGTAACCTAAATTCACCAGACAGCGATAATATTAAAAGCTTCCAAAATGAACCTTCAAAACGTTATAGAGATGTTTAGGGCAAATGCCCGGATGTTCCCAGACGAGCCCGCTATTCATACAAGCAATGAGGTGGTGTCTTATGGGGAACTAGATACATTTTCGCTAAGACTTAGCAATCATCTCTTGAGCGATCACACTGCACCTAACAATTTGTGTTTTGTTCTTGTAGAAAAAGGAGTTTCCGCAATCATCAGCACATTGGGTGTTTTGAGATCAGGGAAAATTTTTGTTCCTGTTAACTACCACTTTCCCGATCAGCGAATAATTGACTTATTTGATGAATATAATCCGGCATGGGTAATAGCAGATGAAGGTGCAGTAGCTCGGGTAGGGAAGATTTTCCAACCAGAGAAGCGCAATCAGCCAAAAATTGCTTTGGTCACATCCATTATCCACGATGATCAGTACACGAGTGATTTGTCTCCTGTGTTAAAGGACGATGCACCATGTTATATTTATTTCACTTCAGGCTCTACCGGGCTTCCCAAGGGTATTTTGGGTAGCTTCCTTGGGATTAACCATTTCATTACATGGGAATTGAAATTCTTAAATCTTCCTCCCAAGCCAAGAGTAAGCCAGTTGACGCCAATTTCTTTCGATCCTTACCTACGAGATATTTTTGTTCCGCTTTGCAGCGGGGGATGTATTTGTATTCCGGCAGTGAAAGAAGCAACACCCGATCTTGAATTAATTATCGAGTGGTTAAAGCTGCAAAAAATTATCTTGATGCATTGTGTGCCTACCGTCTTCAAAGAGATCATCAGAACAGCAACTACATCTGACAAATTCCCTGATCTTAAATATATTTTATTAGCCGGTGAAAAGTTATTTAGCACCGATGTAAGACCCTGGTTTGAGAAATTCGGAAAAGACACTGTGTTGGTCAATATTTACGGACCATCTGAAACAACACTTGCTAAGTTTTCATACACCATTGACCCATCTGATATTCAAGTGGGGGCAATTCCGGTGGGAACACCTATTGATGGTTGCAAGGCAATTATTTTTGATGAAGATATGACGCCATGCCGGCCTGGTATGTCAGGTGAAATTTTTATACGAACGCCATTTAAAACTCTGGGATATTACAATAATGAAGTACTTACTAATCAGGTTTTTGTTTCACATCCACTTTTGAAAGACCCTGCTGAGCGTCTTTACAAAACTGGTGATATTGGGTTTGTTCGGGCAGATGGCAATTTTGTGATACAAGGTCGGAAAGATGACCAGGTGAAGGTTAATGGAGTGCGTGTTGAACTGGGAGAGATTGAGTCAGCAATTAAAAAATTTCCCTCGGCTGATGATGCAGTTGTGTTATATGATGCAGACACCAATATTTTATTAAGCTGCGTTAAATCGCAGCAACGAATTGACGAGCAAGTCTTAAAGGATTTTTTGCAACTCCATCTGCCGCCATTCCTCGTTCCGGAATTTTATCTTTTTAAGAAAAAGTTTCCCGTTAACAACAATGGAAAAACCGATCGTAAAATAATAAGGGCTGAACTCAAGAACATTTTTAATAATAAGACAGCCGAATTTCAGCCTCCTGCAACGCCCATCGAAATAGAGTTACAGAAAATATGGGAAAAAATCCTGAAGGCCCCTGAAAAGTCTATCGGAGTTAATGATAATTTCTTCAAAATTGGTGGAAACTCGCTAAAGGCGACAGTAGCGGTATCATCCATACGAAAAAGCTTCAAGAAGAATCTGCAAATAAAGGACATCTTCACTAATCCTACGATCAGTTCACTTGCGCGTTTAATTGAACTTGATAATACCAAAGAAGCAGTAAAAATTTCCGTGATACAGGATCGTCCTTCTCGTATTCCGTTATCGTATTCTCAGGAGCGGTTGTGGTTTATTGATAAACTTCAGGGCAGTGTTAATTATCATATACCCATAGTTCTGAAGCTAGAAGGTCCCTTGGA
>JALHRJ010000117.1 GCA_022841475.1 Cyclobacteriaceae bacterium
AACCCACAAGTTCAAGACTATGGAAGTATTCCCCAAGTTAACAGAATCTACGAATCCGTCTCCGAATTCAACTGAGCTATCCTTATGGGAACTCATGAACACGAATCAACGTAGCGATGAATGGCTCTCTTTTAGAGACAAGCATGTAACCAGTTCAGTTATTCCTGAACTTTTAAATATCGGACATCTTAGCTGGAGAATGTTTTCACAAGCAACAACAAGAGCTCCAAACGAAGCTATGGTTTGGGGAACAAATCACGAAGACACTGCTCTGGAATTTTTTAAACACAAAGGTTTCTTTGAAATCGGTTGGAAGGTTGGACTTATGGTACACCCTCTAGATAAACGGTTTGCCTGTAGCGTGGATGCGTTTGTTTGGAGTAAAGAACATCAAATGGAGATTTTTGAAATCAAATGTCCTTATCCACGTTGGATGAACCCAGAAAATTTTCCCAGAACATGGGAAGAAGCTCTCACACGGAAACCAGAAGTATTTACGCAGGTACTTTTTCAGATGGAAGTATGTCAAATGCAAAGCGCGCTCATTGGATGGTGGACACCAGATCAACACTTAGTGATAAGAGTTTATTCGTGTCCTCAATGGAGCTCCTGGTTTAAATCTTACAAAGACAGGCTTTACAAATGGTGGAAAGCAAAGCTTTCTTATTCAAAGTGCCCGTTTATAGAAGAATCTAAAACTAACAAACGCGACTACATCAATTTACTCGGAGAAAATGTCAGAGCACAAACCCTTGAATATCGGAACAGAACACACGACATGGTGTCTGAATTGCAACAAAATGCAAAAAACGACTATTGTCTCGAGGACAGACCACCAGGACTCGAAATGGGTTTCAGCCAGAGGGATATGCCCGGAGTGTGATCATACTGTTTATTGTGCAGCCGAAAAACCAGAATTTAATAGATTAAAATCATCAACGGGAAAGGACACTTGTGGTTATATCCTTGGAACCTTATCCCCCCTTGAATAAAACGAATTTCTTTAGCATATCTCCCATAATTGTAAAACCACAATGTTTGTGTTCGAACTGGTAAAAGCATTACTACCAGTTTTCCTTTCTGAGATTCCTCGTATGCTTTTTTGATCCAAGACGGTACATCATTGTAAGGCGGATTCACATAGTTTCTTTGTCCCCATTCAATTTCCAGTCCGTCAAACTTTGGATCTGCGGGGCACGGGTCAAAATCAAATTTAAATTCTTCGTTCAGTTGGTTGTACACTGTTTCAGGTGTTCTGGCTTTTTGGTCACGATGTTCAAATTGCTTTATTGAACCCGTAAAGGGGACGTAATTTAGCTCTTCTTTTTTGCGTTTAGGCATTGGCGTTTCAAAAATTTGAATAATACGTAAGAAACTTTGTCATGAAACCAATTTTTTTATTATTTCGCCTTCTTTTAATTCATCCGTGCAAAAGCAATATGGCCAATGTAACATTTCCGGTTCTTCATATGTCGTTGTTTCGATTCCGTGTCGCAATCCAAGACTTTTTCGAATCAACTTATCGATGAATTTGTTTTCCTCTACCGTGACAAATTTCGGCTTCGGACGTTCGGTAGTGCATCGAAAGCAATAGTATCTGCCTTCGTGAACATAAGGAACACATTTCGGGCAAAACTTTGAGCTACATTCATATCCGAAAATGCTTGTGGCACAATCAACATAAGCGGTCATATGATCATCGTAAGTCTTGGCACAAGCGGAGCAGGTGTAGGAGGATTTCAACAACCTTTTGGCATAACAATCCTTAGTATGATACCAATATCCGTTCCATTCTATCCAATCAAGGCCGAATTTTTTTGACAAAGGATCGGAACAAAGAGAACAAACAACACACCGGACTATCGGAATTGCTTCTTGATATATTTTGACCTTTGAGGGTGTCTTTTTCGTGTGTTTTCCTTTCGCTTTTCGCATGTTTTTTGTTTTGTTGTGAGAAAAAAATTCTTTTTTGCTTCATGCGAAGGCGCTACCGCAAACGTCTGAAATTTGTTTGTTCCCAGGGGTTCCGTGGGAAACCTAAAAATTTTTTCCTCTCTCTTTCTTTGTGTTTCTGGGACACGTATGTCAAACATCTCAAAATGGAGAGAGAAGAAGGTTGGCGACTTAGTAGCCGCCTTCAAAGCACAACTGAAACCGATTTGGGTTGTGTCAAAGTACTACTTTATATCACACTCTTTTTCATCTTCCTGATTTTATGGCTTTTGTTTATTATTCTGCCTGATTATTATTGTCGAACAAAATATATGACGTATCATTAAACATTTGACGTCGTGGGAAAAGCGAATATTTTTTTTTCATTCTTCACAAGTTCAGAAAACAAAAAGAACAACAACCGAACATGACTGAGCAAAAACGAAAACCGATACACATGATAATGGCTGCGCAATTCCATCCAGATAAACTTGGAATCGGAAATAAAGGCGCATTGCCTTGGCCCGGAATACAAGAAGACATGAAACATTTTCGTCATGTTACCACAGAAGCCGCAAAGGGGAAAACAAACTTATTAATAATGGGACGGAAAACATGGGAATCGTTGCCTGCAAAAGCAAAACCGTTTAAGAACAGAGCATGTGTTGTACTTTCAAAGAAGACTTATACAGACGAAAATTATATTATCGAGACCCAAAAGCTACCTGTTGGTGTGTATAATGATTTCGGTAAACTCTACGAAGATGTGACCGATGGAAAACACGAGGGATTTTTTGACAAGATATGGGTAATCGGTGGAGCTGAAATCTATCTTGAAGCTGTTCGTTATGCTTTAGCAAACAACATTGAAGTTATACTCGAATTAACCGAAGTGTATAAGCTGTTTGAATGTGATACTTTCTTGCCTGACAAAGAGTTTTACGATCACTTCACAATGATTAATCACACCAATACATTTACTCATCCAGCGGGTTTCAATTTCGCTTTCTTGAGACTTTGTTTAAACCATAAGACGGAATAAAAAATGCATTTTTATACAGACGAGCACCTTCTTTTAACCAAATCAACAAACACTTTTAATGCTCAAGAAAGTGACAGGTTAAAGGATAATTTGTATATAGTACAGGAGGATATGAGAAACATCAACCGTACTATGATTACTGTTAAAGGCACCATAGCGGATCTAAATCGCGATATTCTTAAACTCGTTCGCAGAGTAGAGGACCTGGAGATAGCAAATACGGATCAGGAGACAAAAAATAATGATCTAGTTCGTGACATTCTCAAACTGTGTGGCAAATTTCATGATCTCGAAGAGGAAAATGCAGAAACTCTCGAAAATATTAAGTACCTTCTTGCCTGGAAAGAAGCCGAGGACATGATGGCAGAGTCAAAAAGGTCTTTCGAAAAGCTTGCTGACAAACAACGTAAATCACTTTATCAAAAATAAAACATGGTGCGAGTTTCATTTTCTGAAGGAAAAAAAATAAATGAGCCATGAACTTCACGAGTATGTATGATCCACCGAATGATCTCTGTGATGAAGAGCAGATATTACAACTTCAACTTGTGTTGTACCATTGGGGTTTACCTGGAGACGTTATTCAAAAAATGGGAATTTTAAAACTACCATGGCGTTTTACTATCCGGTGGAAAATTGAAAACACACCCGAGACGGGAACCGAATGGAAGCTCCTCGGTCTTTATTATTATTAGCTTCCTGTATGTTGCGAGTTTCATTTTCTGAAGGAAAAAAATAAATGAACCATGGACTTCACGAGTATGTATGATCCACCGTATGATCTCTGCGATGAAGAGAAGATATTAGAACTCCAATTTGTGTTGTACCAATGGGGTTTACCTAGGGACGTTATTGAAAAGATGGGAATTTTAAAACTACCATGGCATTATGCTTTCTGGTGGCACACTGAAACCTCACCGGAAACGGGAACCGTTTCGGAGTGCCGCAGCTTTTTTTATCTTTCTGAAGTAAAAAAATCAAATGAATCATGAACATCACGAGTTTGAAGAACGTTATTATTGTACACCAAAAATGGTACGAGAAATCCAACTTACGTTGTACCATTGGGGCTTGCCTAGAGACGTTATTGAAAAGATGGGGATTTTGAAACTACATTGGTGTTATATCGTCAGACGTACGAATTGTCGTCCTGATTCGAGTGGAAGATGTCCGCATTGTGGAAAGACGAACTTTGAAGGATTTCATGAAGAAAACGTACTTATTGACTTTCCTTTGTAGCCTTCCGCTCGTTGCAACCGAGATTGCGATTCAAGTTTCGGACGAGTCGTCAATGTTGTTATGTCATTAAATAAAACTCTTTATTTTTGCATGTTTTAATTTTTTGAAGTTAAAAAATAAACCAAACCTCAAAATTTTAACCGACCATTTATTTTTTAATTATTAATTATATGATTTTCCGGCCAATAAATCACTTGTCTAATATTTAACAAGCTTAAACTTACTATTTGGCGCGCATCAGTCACGTGGTGGTCACGCGCATGTCACGTGCTACCCTTCACGCGTACGCTGTCATGTCATTCTGTCAGTTGTCACTTGTCATGTGTCATGTCACTGTCTGTCATGCCAGTGCCAAGTCATTCTGTCATGTCATGTCAAAAACTGTCTGTCAGAATCCAACACGTGCTTTCGTACAAATCTTCTCTTGAATTTTCGTTAGTCACGTGAATTGTATGGCTAGGAATGCAGGGTTGCACGTGCTGTTTTTCAGTGAAAACACGTGACCTTCTACCGCTAAGAACGCGAGTTGGCACGTGACTGATCACGCTTTACATAATTCATAAATAAGAACGCATAAAAACCCACACCTCCAATTAAAGGTCGGGTAACTTTTTTAATCGCAACCTCTCTAATTTCAACAGAAATCATGTCCGGAAACGACAACAGATACGACCTATTTGATACTAACCCGATTTACGCTTGTGTTGATACTTTTCACCGTACGCCTCCTGTTGGTCATTTGATCAAATTACGTTCGGAATCTGTATCCATTAAATCACCATTGGGCTTACACATCGGCTCCCGTGATGATCTCAATACCGAATACATTCACGATTACCCGAATTACTTTAATGTCGGATGCCCCCGACCGCGCCTTAATAACTTTTATAAGTTATTTGATCCTCGATTCGTTATTAATACTGCCGATCTCCCTTCGTTGTATGCCGAAATACTATTTCACGATCACATGATGAAAAGCGAAGCAGATATGCGAGGTGTAACTATTACTCCTGTAATAACTACACCCAATCTCGATTTTCATTCAATTGCATTTGAATGCGGCTTTGAAAGTACCGGCTTCTTCCGTGCTGCTCTTACTGCCTTTGACGAGATTGTTGTTAATCAACATGGTGATCACGAATTCATGGCCGATCAAATTCATATCAATGCAACAGTTCCAGAATTCCCTGATAGCCCCTATGTCAAAGCAGTATTCAAGTACGGAATCAGACAATGTATAGTGCCTATTATACATCAAGGAAAAAGCCGCTTTCATGAGATTAAATACGTAGCCGATGTAACTGTGGAAGCATGGGAGTATTACATTCCTACTGGACAATCGCAGCGTGATTGTAAGATGGTACTTAGTGCCGATATACAGTTCAAGTACACTTTCGACTTGAACTGGAGATTTGATCGCTACGTAAAAGAACCAGAGTGCATTGATTTGACAGACAGTGACTCCAGTGACCCAATCGAAGTACACCCGGTAGTTTTGCCAGAGAGAAAAGTTGTCGATCTCACCGCTTCTCCCCGTAATGAGGACTTCATGCCTTTTATGTGGCAGTTACCATTGACAGAAACAGTGCCTCTTTATGAAAGAGTGTCGCCTTACTTTTCGGAAAAGTGGAAGCTTCCAGCTGAAAACAAAAAACATCCCTGGTTAAGAAAAAGGTCAGCACAACGCGCCAAAAAAATCCTCGATAAGCTGAGACAGCGTCAGCCTAAATTGTACGAAAATAAATAAACAGTTTGAAAACAAAAACAAAAGTGTTTGTATTATTTTTTTTTCAAAACAGAAACAAGATGCAACGAGACAAAGAACAGATTTATGTTGACCCGTCTGGTAATAACGTGCGATGGACTCTAACCCGAAATGGCGACGTAGAGAGTTGGACTATTACGGCACCAGACACTAATAAGCTTGTAAGAACATTGGTTCGTTACCGAATAGGACCCTGTACCATAAGAGTAACGGATACTGACCATGTAAACAATGAGAGTAGTTGTTATTACGAATAGTAATTATGATTATAAAAGGGTTTTTTCTTTTTCATAAAGTCGAAGCATAAAATGTACAACCCTATGTATGTAAACAACATTGCTCACCTTCGCACATTGTCCAAAACTACGAATAAGATAGCTGTTACTTTGGGATACTATACTCCCGGTGACAGAGGACATGGCACATATTGGTATGATCCAAATTCAGATAGTGCAAGTGATGATGGTGGAAGTATAATTGTTGCAAATGACGGAGGGAGATGGAGACTTATCACAGACGGTACAATTAACGTGAGACAGTTTGGTGCCAAGGGAGATGGTAACACCGACGACACACAAGTACTGCAACAGCTATTCAACAATATCAACTTTCGAAATGTTTACTTCCCTGTGGGTAGCTACAGAATCACTAACAACATAATAATTACACACGCAAAGACAATATTCGGTGATACGCAACTAAACACATCTATACTAATCGATCATTCTGGAGTGGGATTTCGAATCGTAAATATCAACACATATGGACTGTATATATACAACATGGCTTTTACAGGACTGGGTGCAGGTGTAGGAATGCAAATCGATGCTACTTTGGAAGAGAGTGCACATATGAGATTAAGTAATTTGCGCTTTGCCTCTTTAGTGGATGGTATACAAACAAACATTAATAACACGTTTGCAATGTTCGACTCCTACATGGACAAAGTAGACTTTATTCTTTGTAGTGGAATAGCGTTCGTACTAGCAGGATCACAAAACACAATAGTCGGTTGTACATTTAGAGCTTGCGGACATGGTATACAACTTAAAGGAAACACAGGAGGTAAAGGAGGCGGTGCTCTACACGGGTGTACCTTTATTTTGAACGACTATGACGTTGTTGTGAATACCACAAACGTTAGGCTTCTGTCCTTCAATAGTTGTTGGTTCGAGCAAACAAAAAATCTCTCTGTTGGTAAGCTGACAGGAGGAAGTGAAATTTTGTTTAACGTCATGACCTTCCAAAATTGTTTGTTTCAACCGGGTGCAACCTCACTTGGAAACGGGACCGTAGATGGATTTGATTACAAAGGGTGTATTACTTTCGAAAATATCATCGTGTACAGAGACTTGTTTGCAGCAGCAGACTTACCAGCTGAAACTGTTGGTGATTCTAACTCAATAGTATGTAGAAGGAACTGCGTTCGATTAGCCAGTGGAGGAACAATAACGTTTGCAAAGGATTACACGACAAACGACTCTGTGAATTTCAAGAAATTGTATGACAACAAAAAATTCGCAAATGACGCTGCTGCTGGTGTTGGGGGATTGACAATCGGAGATGTTTATTATAACACAACGTCCGGCATGGTATCAATAAAAAATTAGTTTCATGAATAACGGAGAATTTCTGACATCCGTGGGAGCGTGACGTTGTCACACGGGAGCGCAAAAAAAAATATTTTGTCGGCACTCGTACTAACCGAAAGCAAGATGAACAGTAGAAAACGAGTGCTTGCCTTGAAGACGAAAATTACTTCTTTATTCAAGCGAAAACGTGATTCCGCTGACGATACACACTCCTACGTGAAAGCTATATTTCACGAAGAAAACATCCCGACAACATTCCCTTTGATAATAAGAAGTCTTGTTGGGAATATTACTCAAATTATCGACCCCGTTACAATCGTCACTCGGGATAGCATTTACAATGAACCGGCTAGCGTCTTGGTTTCAAAAGTTTACAAACTCGCTTGCAACTACTTCAACCTTCCATACCATAGAATTCGATGTGTAGCTCATGTTGAAACCGAAGAAGGTGATGTCGAATGCGTACTGGTCTCGCAATTGGCTGAACGTGATGTCTCCATCAGAGAGCATTTAGAGAGCAAAGCAAAGCACTTCAAAAACATTGCTAATTTTACTGTATTTTTATTTTAATAAATCGTCTTTGATTAGACGGCCGTAATTTTCATGGGGGCATTTTATACCAATCGTACCACAGTCATTACATCTGTACATCGGATCCTTGAATTGTGCCCAGGAATAAAACATTGCGTTTAATGCATAGTGGTTAATTGCCAAAGTTTGTAACATATAGCCGCCGTTTGCGCCCATGTAAACTCGCTTTACTCTGATACGTCCGCTTCTCGTTTTATAAGCCACGTAAACGTATCCTACTTTTGCATATACCGGAATGTGATCTTTGTATAACAAAGTGACTACTGTGTACCCAAGAGATTTTTTGTACTGTTCATCCCATAGTGTTGGTGCACCATTCATGTTAATGTAAGGCGGGATGTCCAGATGTTTTTTGATGATTCCGAATAAGTCCTTGTTGAACACAACTTGTGAAAATAATGACTTCTCCATGCTTCCGCTTTCTTGTTGTGTCGAAAAAGTTTTTTCCTTAGGCTCGGAGCGAAGGATGCATGTTTTATTTTAAAGTTCCATGTTATACATAAAAAACCATCGTTTGTTTGTATTTTTTTTCCTAAAATCATAAGGTAGGTAGAATACTTCGCCGGATACGATAACAGGGTTCGGTCTCCATGCACCGTCAGGATAAGTATACGTTATCAGTACACAACCCTGATTATCCGGTTTGAACACACTTAAATCATGAAAAAATCTGTATATAAAATCCTTTTTTAATAATCCTCTTCTGAAGCGTGCCCAATAGGTTTCAACTGGTTTATCAGTTGTATATCGGTAACAGTCAACATAATTAGTCATTGTAGGTGTTGTATAATGAATCTGCATCACCGGTTGTTTCAATAAATCTAATGATTCTTTTATCATATTTGTCATAAACTGATTATCCTCCCAACTTTGTATAATACTAATCCTTCCTGCCAATGCTCGACGCAGATTCCAGAGAGCAAACATATACAGACCATCAAATTGCTCGTGATAACGGCCTGTCCGAACTTTCATCCAATTGAATAAGATGCTAAATGCATGAGACACTCTAGTATTGTTCAAATCAAGATAACGTGGACTCTCCATGTGTGTTTTAATGATTCCGTACAACTCCTTGTTGAACATAACTTGCGTGAATAACGTCTTTTCCATGCTTCACCTTTCTTGTGTGTCGGAAAAGTTTTTTTCCTTAGGCTCGGAGCGGAGGAAGCGTGTTTTATTTTAAGGTAAACAACGGCAACTATTGTTGCTTTGTGGAGGGGTTTTTCCACAGACATTACATCTATAAAACGGGTTCTTATTGCGCACCCAAAAATAAAATTCAGGGTACTGCTCCCGCATGTCAAGTGCCAATATTTGTAACATAGAGCTAGCATGTGGACCTATATAAAGTCGCTTTACTCTGGTTTGCCTAGTTTTCGTTTTAAAAGCCACATAAACGTATTCATCTAGCACTATTGAACGTGCATAAAGGCCTCCGTTTTTCGTATTGTAAATTCCGCGCAAAACAGACTTTTTGTACTGTTCATCCCATAGCGCTGGATCACCGTCCATGTTAATGTAGGGAGGAATGTCCAGATGTTTTTTAATGATTCCGAATAAATCCTTATTAAACACGACTTGTGAAAATAATAACTTCTCCATGCTTCCGCTTTCTTGTTGTACCGAATTTTTTTTTTCCCAAGGCTTAGAGCGAAGAAAATACAAAACATGCAGAAAGAAACACAGGCACCTTTCTTTAACGTAATGGAGGATTGGCCGCCA
>JALHRJ010000118.1 GCA_022841475.1 Cyclobacteriaceae bacterium
ACTTTCCACAAGGAATTTCCTTCATCTTCTGGTCGAACGGCTTCTGTTACCATTTCAAAGTCAGCATTTTCGGTAACTTTATTCCAACGGATTTTCACCGCTTGTTTCGAAAATTCAGTAATTTGAATGTCTGTCAAGTTAACAGCCGCAATTTTCTGCTGCATATCAATCATTTTAGGAAGACTTGCAGCCATACCTTTTACCATGTCATGAACTGCTTCCCAAGCAGTACCAGTGTGACGAATCTTCAAGCTGCCAAAGTCCTTATGTTTAACCACCAGACCATTAGTGCAAACAAGGCGAAACACGCCCATTTCTACAATCAATGGGCAACTGCCATCATAAGAGTTTTTAATGACCAATTCGGGATATAGAACGTCGCCGTCGATTTCATACGACTTTTTCATCCGCAACCGAACGAGGTGAATCCCACGACCAGCAAGGCTAGCTTTACGAGTACGCTTTCCTTGAATCGAACGAAGTTCAAATACTTCTTCGCCTTTACTTTTGAGGGAAAGAAGATTATTAACGATTTCTTGCGTATCCATCCAAACATAACGCTTGGACATTTCTTTCGAAGTTTGAAGGCTTGGAGCTAGATCGGAAAGTTGCAATTCTTGTTTCATCTTTGAAAAATGTTTTTTTGTTAAATTGATAGGTCAAAGGTATAACTTAACTTTTGATTAAACAAATCAATTAACCTTTCATTAACAACTTTCTTGGAAGCAAAAAACAACGTCAGTCCATGAATTAGATGGGTAGACGTTAGGTTGGTTAGGTTTCAAATACAGCACGACGGTGAACTTTAAGCCGTTTTTTGTTTTGACAATATCAGGTTCCGATTCGGCCATCTGTTTTGAATACCAATATGTCTTACGCATGGTTTTCATATTCAATTCGGGATTCTTTCAATGAATTTAGGATTTTAGTTCCGGATTCAATAGCTGCATCAATTTGTTGATTTAAACTTGGAAAGAAAAATGACATAAATTTTCCTTGACGTTTTGATTCCAACCAAACGAGTTGCGTTTCTTGTTTTTCAATCATTTGATCTATGCGATCTAAGAGTTCTTGTTTTTTCATTGAATTAAATTGTTTAATGCCAAAGTTATTTTTTGTGTTATATCTTCAAATTCGTCGCGCAAAATTGGTTCGTAATCACGATCAACTCCAAATTTACGATAACAATCGCTTGTTAGCGTGTTTACGTCGAAATCATCGTAATTCCAATCAGTATAAATTTCATCGGAACTTGTTTTCCTAAGTTCAACGAATTTTGCGGATTTTCCAGCCCTGATATATTTTTGTGGAATATCTCCGATAGTCAATTCATAGGCTGGAAATAAGTACTTATTTACGTGAAATACTAGATTTTCAGGTGTGTTAGAATTATTCATTGAATTTTTCCATTAAATGTGATTCTATTTTTCAATGGGCCAGAGTCATAAGACAATGATTTAAAGCCGCCGCATTCCATAAGAGTAACATCTTCGACTATTGTGACCAAGGCGGTGTCATCCCATACCGAACATGGTTTAGGTTCTTCATGATCTTCGAATGTAACTGATTCGGTGAATCGAAGACCGTCGATTGTTAGAATGGTAGGATGCGTAGAATTTTGTTGCATCTCTAACATTTTTCTGGAATAGTAAAACGCTGCCTTCATAGATTTATTTTTTAAAAATGTAAGTTTCTTTAATTCGGGCGTATCCGCCTGAACTCGCACAATTCGCGGAACAACTTGATACCAATTCAAAACCTTGTTGACCCATGAATGTTAACATTACATAAACGTCGTTACAGGTAGATGAAGATGCTCCATCCCAAAGATAATATACCGATGTTTCTTTCGGATAGTACGAACTATACCCATAAACAATTCGATATTCAATTGGTTTAGGTTGGAAGTTAGAAAAAACGATAATGCTTGCCAATAAAGCAATTACTATAAAAATGTATTTCATAATTTATTTTTAAAGTTCAAAGGTTCGTACGTTACTCATGTAAAATGATGCCTTACCATCTAGACAATCTACATAATCATGATGACCGTCAGATGCGTTCCATGAGGCGTTATGATAATAGCAATCTACACGAAAGTTTTCCACGCGATAATCAAGTTCGGGGTTGTTCCAGTTCATTGAACCTTTACAAACGGTCACTGATTTTATCATTTTCCCGGCAGCCATCGCATCAAACAAAGGTTGAAGTTCAGGCCGGAAGTTATAAGCGGTGTCCCAAGTTTTATGTATTTTCATGATAATTGAATTTGTTTTTGAAATTCGATTTCCAAATTTTCACTTACTGAACTTGATAGTTCCCCTCCTACACCACTAACCGACCCAAAATTATTTTCATAACCAATAAACCATGAGATGGTTTCAATTCCAGATGTCATACTTCTGATGAAGTAATATTTTCCTTCTTGGCTAGTTGGTTTGAATAACCAATAAACAGTGGTCTTCGTAATTTGTTTCATGATTAAAGAATTTCAAAAGTTATTTTAGCATTGACACGTTCAACGACACAATCTTTGAACTTTGGAAAGTAATTTTTAATTGTTTCGGTTGTCAACGAGTTCCATGAAACTTTTACGGGTTCCGTCCTACGGTTCCATTCCATCCCGGTTTCCAAATAAAACAAAATCATCATTCCAGCATCACATTGAGCGATAAGGAAATATTCATCGTTAACTTTAAAAACGTTTTCTCCGTTTAGATAGGAAAGTTGTCGTTCGGTGATTGGAGGTTGTTTGGGAATAATAAATGTAGTCATGATTTTTATTTGTAAATTGGTGTACATTCGACTTCAACAAAAGCCAATTCTGTGTTGTATTGAAAGGTTCGATTATGCTGAGAAATGACAATAACAAATGGATTTGCGCATTGACCTGTTTCGGAATACCAACCAAGAGGTTCGTATGTTCCATATTCGGTTTCCTTAAACAACTGTCGTTCCTGTGTCAAGATTCCGCCGTTAAAAACAAACTCGTGGATAGATACGAAAATTGAATGCTTCATAATAATTGAATTTAAGTAAATGTCTTATTGACCTTACAAAGATACAACGATATTCAATGAGTAGTTGTTAATGAAGAGTTAAATACGTTTCTTCGACTGATTTAATTTCTTCCTTCAACTTGTCAATCATCAATTTACCGATAAATACAGGATCAAATTCACCGACTACGTACGATTTATTCCGAGCGTTAAATTCAAATTCGGTCACCCCGATAGCAACCTTGAAATCATTATCTGAGCTTAAAATCACGTTATTTTTCAAAGCCGAACGATAACCTGCCTTTCGGTACATCTTGTAAGTCGATCCGGTGAAAACAAATACTTGCTGATACAATGGAAGTTCGACAAGTTCAGAGAAAGAATTTAATATTACCATTTTTCTTCTTCGTTTAAGGAGTTGTTTATTTCGTTGATCGATTCGACGTAACCTTTTAATTGATATTCAATCCGATCCAATCTGCGCAATTTTGCGTACAACCGATCTTCTAGGTTTTCGTCGGTACAAGACTCGATTTGAGTTTTTGTTTGTTGGATCATTAATTCGATTCTATTAAAAATGTCTGAAATCATAGTATAAATTTATTTGGATCAATGTCCTTAGAATCAACTTTTAAAATTTTATGGATTGGGTTCAAATAATTTCTAGCTGTCCCGATAGAAACATCCATCGTATTAAATACGATCTTGAAGATATTTTTGATCGATTGGTCTTTTATTTGAGGCCATTGTCTGGTCAACGCGACCAAAAACAATTCTTTCGCATCGGTTGGCCAACTTCCAAGCAGTCCTTCGGCGTAATCAATAACTTGTTGACGTTTATCAATCTTCTTAGCCTTTGGCTTAGGTTCGATGCCAACATATCCTTCGATCGGATGAAGCCATTCTGCTTCTGCGAGTGGAACAATGACTTCAAAATAATTGTCATCTACCCAATCAATTTGCTGTCTGAAAACAGTATCGATCCAAGTTCGTCCGAGAAAACTAACTGTTTGTTCGGTGAAATCAGGAGTTTCGATGCTGCGAATAATCGAACGTTTTTTCCCTGAATCCCATCCGGTTATTTTAACTTTGAGTTTCATACTAAATTCGTTTAAAGGATTGACACGGTTCCTCGATAGTGAATGCTTTGAAATCCATTCCTTTCGAATTAAGGGCGATTTTAAAATCAGAATTAAGAAATCCAATCATTGTGGCAGGACCGGAAAATTCAGCAAGTAAATTTCCGACATATTGACCAGAAGTTTCTCCGCAATCACATTTCTTAATTGAATGTGAAAGTGAGAAAACTGCTAGACAATTGTTGCAGAATAAAAGTTTCATGATAAAAATTTAAAATTACAATGAAGTTGTATTATTGAATCTTTCAAAAAGTCGGTTGAATATTTCCGCCGAAGGTTCATCCAAATAAGGATAAACATTTGCTTTGATAGAGTCAATTAATTGTCCCTTATTTTGAAATGATAATTCATTACTATCATAAACGTTTTCCTTTAATTTTTCTCTGGTTTTTACCAGTTCCCAAAACAAGGTAAAATACATTTGCGCTAGTTGATTTTCCATTGTATGATTTAGTTGTTTAACTTGGTTCAAAGATACGGTAAGTTTTGATTGGTAAGTGTGAATGGAATGTTAATCAATGAAAAGTGAAAATTGATAATGGTCGTTGTTGAACCTTTTTATTTCACCGCCATCTGAATCTGAGATAGGAAATGGATGTCCCTCGTGACCCACTAAATTAAATTCCCCACACGAACCTTCTATTAAATTAGATTTGAGTATTTCGGGAGCATTGTTATAGTCCAAATTCCAATAATACAATAAATAATTTCCATGTGTTTTATTGGTGACAATTTCATGTAATTCCTTAACTGTGATGTATTTCATATTATTTATTGGCAGAAATTTGTTTTATCTTACTTTCTTGTTTAGCTATTTTAGTTTCAATATCCTTTAATGATTCCCTTCGCTTGTCATAATCCTGGCCCAATTCCTGTTTAAGTTTGGAATCAATAATATGATTATTAATTCGCTCATATACAGTCGACCCAAGGTTATCCTTTTTATCAAAATCGCTTACTTGTTTAATATTTCGGTCAAAATTATACATTTGTATATTAATTCCATCGTAACTTACAGTAAACCCAGATACCGATTTATCAGAATCTCTAAATTCTAAACTATGTATTTTATACTTTGGTAGGTTAGCGATGGTAGTTTTTTTAATATCATCAATGGCATTATGAAGCCTCAATTGGAACTTATAATTCATTTGTAGTTTGGCTAATGTTTTTACCGCACTAATCAATGATGGTATTCGTGTAGGTTGAGATTTGTCGACGTATCCCAATAAATGTAAGACCGATTCGGAACTAACCGTTCGTTCGGTACTGCCGACTTTTACGATAAATTTATGTACCAAATCTCTACCAGTTTCGGCGGACATTTCAGCTTTTTCCCAGTCAGAAATTCGTGTAGCCACAAGACCACCATCATGTTTGCTGAATTTTTCCCCTTCTTTCCAACTCCATTCATACCCAATCAGTTCGTTATCATTCAATCCCTTTACTGGTGGATTAAAGTCGATTTTATTACTTATTTTTTTACGAGCAGTCGAATCATAAATGGATTCTACGATCTTTCTTATTTTCATATAATTCCTTTTTTTATGTAAATAAATAGCAAAGTTGGTGGGAAAAGTCAGTAATTGGTTCTAACAAAGGTGTAAGTAGTTAGAAAAAGTATTCCATAAAAAAGTTGAAATATCTAAAAAAATTATCCTCGAATATTGAAGACATCATACCCCACTCCACGGCAAGCTAAAAATGTCATATAACACGGTAATATATGCCCTCTATGACCGCTTTTTACGCCCTTTCTGACGGGTAGGTATTTAACACTTCCATAACAATACCAACAAAAGTATTGCCATCAATGCTACCTGACAAATATTAAAGGTAACATTAAATTTGAACCCAAAGGTTCTATTGTTATTAAATGTTTTAAACATGATGTTTTGAATTTAAAGTGGGTAGTCTAACTAACCTATTGGGAAGAACTGTTGAAATTCTTTCTTAGCGATATAATAGTTTACAATTACTCGCAAGATCGCGGCAGAATTGGGCAGGTCGTTTCCATTATCATCGGTGAAGGTTATAGTTGCTTCACCTGCAAGAATCGCTTCAAGGGTCGTTTCCATTCCATTTGACACGATATTGAAGTTGCCTTCCAAGCGAATAAATCGACTGTATTGTTCGCGATAAATTTTCATGAGATGTGACTTTTAAATTAAATGATGCAACAAAGGTAAAGGTTAAGTTTCAATTAACCAAATCCTTTAACCTTATATTAACAAAGTGTCCTGCTGGACGATTATTAACAAAAGGTTAAAAGAAACCTGGAAACCCCGATTCGTCAACATCATGCTTCATCTCATAATCATACACCGCAAACAGTTTGAATTCAGAAAACTCCTGATATACCTTCAACATCTTTTCCTTGAAATAATCTTCATCATTTTCATCGTTCAAATCTTCTTTATTGAATGGACATTGAATTTCCCATTGTTCTGGAAAGATGCCTACTGATGGATCACCGCCGTGATAAATGTAAAGTTTCATATACGCTTTATTTCGTTGGGGAAATTAAAACCTTTAAATTTCCGTTCTAAGACACTTTCTTTTTATGGTGGATAGATTGTACCACTTGGCAGGAGAAAGTTTAACCTGAGTGAAATGTGTGCGAAATAGGGCTACTCTAATCAACATATTCGGGAATACGTTCAACCTTTTCATCGATGAAGTCTTGCAATTGGTCGCAATAGATGTCATCGGTAGTTGATACTAAGGTTCCGTTTGTTTTGATGATGTGGACTGAGTATGTATCGTTTGGTGAAAGGGTAATCAGTACATAACCATTATGATGATGACCATTAACTCTCAATAACAAACCTTTGTTCGCAAGATTGATCTTCTTACTTACTCCCCATGACCAAAAGATGTTCTTATCAATTGTCAACCATTGCATTGTTTCGGCAGGATTGAAAGTATCTTGGAACAAGTGACTTACTGATTGAATGAATGATTGAAGTTTCATGACGAATTAAGTTTTGAATGATTGTCTGAATGACATTACAAATGTACGATGGTTGAACCTTTACCTCCAAATAAAAATGACCTGTTAACTTTTG
This sequence comes from Cyclobacteriaceae bacterium, assembly GCA_022841475.1. GTDB lineage: Bacteria > Bacteroidota > Bacteroidia > Cytophagales > Cyclobacteriaceae > ELB16-189. Next base: position 7,207 of record JALHRJ010000118.1, read on the forward strand.
ATTAACAAAACGACAAATACCCGAACCAACAATCAAGTTAATTCAGGTAATAAATGAATCTGAGTACTAAGGAATATAATCCTTTCACCTTCAAGGCGAAATCTGAAAGAATGTCTTTAATTAATTAAAACTTTAAAAAAACTATTCTTTAATGAATACAGTTGGTTTTTGGAAACAAAAACTGACTGGCAGACGATTTGAAAAATCGGAATGCATCCCAGAAGTAAAAAGAACTATATTAGAAAGGTAATTCTACCGAAAAAGGATCAAAATTATCTGGATACTGAACCAAAGGTTCGATTTCTTCGATAATACTTAGATCAACTGTTTCAATTTTATTACTAATCTCAAAACGATAATCAAATTTCTTATAACTTGATTTTGTTTTAATCCGATAACCATACTTGTGTGCAGGTTGTTTTGTGATGATATAAGCATTATATCTTGTTTTCTTCACAAAAGCAGAATTAAGTGATGGATCAATTGCTTGAAGTTTTTTTAACTTCTCTACCATTTCAGATTTATCTCTTGAAGCGATGAGAGGTGATTTAACTTCTGGACAAAATCCATTTTCAGTCAAACCTTGTTGGTACTTGGTCTGAATGAATCTAACCCTTAAACCATTCCAGTTTTGGTTAATTTGTTTGTTACGATTAAAAATTGTAATTGGGTTCCTATCTGTCATACGACCGAGATAAGTTGATGATTGAGGTTGAATAAACTCTTTTGTTTTAACCGATGAAAAAGGATTCATTTCTGAATCCAATCCGCCTTTCAGCATAACGCTGTCGGAGTTAAGTTTTGTTTGAGGAATCAAATCCAATTCATTAACTTTCCCTCGAATCATTGCCGAGGACTGAAAAATTGAAGTAAATAAGTGGTTGGTAAATAATTTCCTGTCAAATAACAGGTTTAAATTAAATTCAAATTCAATGTTAAAATTTCGCCCAATCTTGGACAAAGTTATCTTTCTAACCTTTCTTTCACCATGAACCTGAATCCATTCAGCATTCATTGTTAACCAACCTTCCTCTTGAAGATAAGCTAATGCCTTGTGAATCGCAGTATGTGAAGATTTAAAGGTTTCTACTAATTCTTTTCTTTCTGACCATTTCATTCTGCCACTCTTGTAATGAGCTAGATACAAATAAAGCCTCCACGACAAATTATGTCGGAAGGCATTACCCTGTTTCAAGGTCATGTACTTAATAATGTGATATGGCACAAAGAATGTTTTCATCTGCTTATAAGTATCTAAGTATTTACAAATAAAATGTTAAATCATCCTTCCGCATTCACTTCGTTCATTTGGCAAAGTTCAAGTTCCTTTCACTTTGAAGTATTTAATCACATTTTTGTGAATGAATTTCAATACCTCAATTATACTAAGTTATTGATTATCAAAGAGTTATTTTATTTTCTTGCACATTTCGTGTGCAAATGCACTTTCATCGTGCATGACTTCAAACCTTTATTTTGGTATCCCCATAATTAATTATTTTCAAATACCCAACCTTAGTAGCCAATGATGGATTTACACAATAAAACCCATCTTCCATCAATTTAATAACATTCATTTTTGAAGCCAAGGTTATTTGCTTGTTAATCATGTTGATACTAACCTTGTACTTACTTGCCAAGGTTCTAACCGTTTCTTTGTGATGAAAGGTTCGATTCGTTAAATAATCCATATCCATTACCAATTGAATCACAAAAGAAATGAATAACGTAGAACTTTCATCTGAAATTAATTTAAGTAAGTCTTGATCTAATTTAATAGTCATATTCAATAATAATTTAAAATTCCCTTCCTCAGTCACTTAGACCAAAAAAGGGAATCAAGGTTCAACTAATTCTGTTTCTTCCTCAATCGTTCTTGTCGCTTCGCTTCCATCTTTGCCCTACGCTGAATTTCAAACGGGTGATGTTTTTTACAATGGTTCAAATGCGTAGCAGTCGATTTACATTGTTCCGAAGTGTGGTCAACATATTGACATCTTGGCTTAGAATTATCTCGTTGTGCCGACATTGAAAAAGAAGTTCCAAGTAGGAACAAAATAATAATGAAATGTTTCATAATATGAATTTAAAAGATGAATTAATACTGTAAAGGTACGAACCTTCTATCTTACTTCCAAATACTTTAACTTTCTATTAACAAGTAAAACCCGAAGCTAACAGAAGTTAGTCGGGGAAAATGACCATATTGGTCGCTTTGGTTCGATCAAAAAAACTATTTTTTAAAATCCCGTTTATCAACCTTCTGTATTCCGTTCCTGAATCGTCACCACACGTTATTCGAACTCATCAGCCAAGGTTCTCAACCACGAATTTCATATATAAGTATCCAAAATA
>JALHRJ010000119.1 GCA_022841475.1 Cyclobacteriaceae bacterium
ATCGATATAAGCGGGGGCCGTTGGGAAATTCCCGTGAGTTCAGACATCTCAACAAAAGGGTTATTTTTGTGGTCGCAAACAACGGAGTTTTAACCAAAATATCAAACTTGGTAAAGATCGGTAACATAGAATTAGGTGAATTTCCACTCTTACTCGCTCCCATGGAGGACGTGAGTGATCCGCCTTTTCGCGCTGTTTGTAAAGAAGGTGGCGCTGATTTGATGTACACAGAGTTTATTTCTTCTGAAGGATTGATTCGCGATGCTGCCAAAAGCCGTCAGAAACTTGACATCTTTGAATATGAGCGTCCCATTGGCATTCAATTATTTGGAGGTGATATTGGCAACATGGTGCACTCGGCCGAGATTGCTACTGAAGTAAATCCAGATCTGATTGATATTAATTACGGTTGCCCGGTTAAAGCAGTTGCGTGTCGCGGAGCCGGTGCTGCCTTATTACAAGACATTCCCAAGATGGTGCAGATGACTGCGGAAATTGTGAAGGCTACTCACCTTCCGGTTACCGTAAAGACCAGGCTTGGTTGGGATGATAATACAAAGAATGTTGTTGAAGTAGCCGAGCGGTTGCAAGACATCGGTATCAAAGCAATAACCATACACGGACGCACACGCGTGCAGATGTATAAAGGTGCTGCTGACTGGACTTTGATTGGCAAGATCAAAGAGAATCCACGCATGAATATTCCCGTGTTTGGAAATGGTGACATTGATTCACCACAAAAAGCGTTGGAGTATAAAAACCGATATGGTGTTGATGGCCTTATGATCGGTCGGGCAGCGATTGGTTCACCCTGGGTATTTAATGAGATTAAGCATTATCTAAATACGGGTGAGATTCTACCAGCACCGGATATGGCTCAACGTGTGGCAACAACACGCAAGCATCTAGACTTTTCCATTCGCTGGAAGGGAGATAAGCTTGGGATCTTTGAAATGCGCAGGCATTATACTAACTACTTTAAAGGCACTCCTGATTTTAAACCTTTCCGCACCCGTCTGGTAGAAGCGCTTACACACGAAGAGGTAAACATGATTTTGGATGAGATTGTTGAAGCCTTTAGTGGGGAAACAATAGGAGCTTAGAAAAATAAGCAAGAAAACGGATTTAACTTTCTAATCGAATCCCGTTCTTTGCGCGCATCTTTTCTTATGCCTCAAAGTAAAAATCACACAGCCATTATTTTATTAATTGCCTTGTCATTGATTTGGGGTACATCGTTTATCCTCATCAAACAAGGCTTAAAAGTATTTGCCCCGGATGTGGTGGGCGCGTTACGCGTAACCGCTGCTGCGCTTTTTTTATTGCCGCTGGCGTTGCCGCGAATTAAAGAATTGAAACCTGGTGATCCCTTTAAGTTATTAGTATCAGGCTTGATGGGAATTTTTTTCCCAGCCTTTCTTTTTGCTTTTGCACAGACCAAGCTAAATAGTTCGTTAGCTGGAATTTTAAATACCCTTTCGCCCTTATGGACCATGATTATAGGTGCGTTATTTTTTACACAACGCTTTCGGGGTTATGCTATCGTAGGCATCATCCTTTCTTTTGTAGGCGCTGTCATGTTGGCGCTCTCTCGTTCGGGAGGATCGATCACCGGTTTCAATATGTATGCCTTATTGATTGTGGGTGCCTGTGTACTCTACGGAGCAAATTTGAATTGGGTGAAATTTAAAATTCAAAATCTGGGCTCCATAACAATCACCAGTATTTCAGTTCTCTTTATCGGACCTTTGGCAGCTGCGTACCTTTTTATTTTTACTGATTTTATTCATACCCTAACAACCGCGCCCGGAGCCTATAAAGCTTTTGGCTTTGTGGTTTTACTGGCGCTGATGAGTACTGCTGTGGCGGGATTACTATTTAATAAGTTGTTACGGATTTCTTCTCCGCTGTATGCCAGTTCGGTTACGTATATCATGCCTATTGTTGCCGTGATGTGGGGTGTGATTGATGGCGAGAAATTATTGCCGGGTCATTTTGTTGGCATGGCTGCCATACTGGGCGGAGTCTATCTTGCCAATAAGAAGTAATTACTTCATTGTAAACGTGGCCATTACTGGAAGATGGTCAGACGGAAAGTATTTTCCATCGTGGTCTTGAATAACGGTATAATTAGATGCCGACCATCCTGCTGAGTGAAATATATAATCAATTGTGCGACAGGGTATCTTGTTGCGTTCGAACCCACAAAAAGTTCCGGTAAGGTTATCGGCTGGTCGGGAATCGTGGAGTTTCAAGTGTTCACCATCAATCATGGTAAGATAAGGAGCATCGGTAGGTTCAGAATTAAAATCACCGGAGACAATGACCGGAATCTCTTTTTCAATTTTATCGAATGTAGATCCCGCCACAAATCCACTTAAATAGATTTTTATAATACTTGCACTTTGCTTTCGGGCTTCTTTACCAACATGGTCGAAGTGAGTATTTGAATAGATAAATGATTTTCCCGTTGTTTTGTCTTTCAGCAAAGCAAACGTAACAACGCGTGTTATCGCGGCATCCCAACTTTTGCTTCCAGGTGCTTCTGGTGTTTCAGATAGCCAGAATGTATTTTGTTTCAGCACTTCATACTTGTCTTTTTTATAAAAGATGGCTGAATATTCGCCCTTTTGTTTTCCATCATCGCGGCCAACGCCAACAAACGCATAGTCCGGAAGTTCTTTTTGTAAGTCCATCATCTGGTTGTGCATGGCTTCCTGCACGCCCAGCAGATCGGGATTATATTTTTTTAGCAAGGCTACAACCTTGCCTGTTCTGTTTTTCCATTGATTGACACCATCGGCTTCCGTGTCTAACCGGATGTTGTAACTCATTACCGCTACCGTCTGGCTCATGCCTGAAAATGTAATCAGTAGAAAAAGAAAGGAAGCCCAATTTTTCATAATACTGTTATCCCAGTGCCTCAACCTCTTCCACTTCTTCCGGCATCATTCTTTTAAAAAGATTTTCGATACCAGCTTTTAACGTTACTGTCGAGGACGGACAACCACTACATGAACCCTGTAAGGCAACTGTTACTTTTTTATCATGGTATGAGTGAAAAGTAATGGCGCCACCATCTTGCTCCACCGCAGGGCGGATATATTCGTCAAGTATTGTCTTTATCTTTTTTACGACTTCAGTTTCCTCTTGTTCGGGGGCAGCTGGAGCTTTCATATCAAGAATCAATTTTCCGGATTCCAAAAAAGTTTTGATATGGTTTTTGAGTGCCTCCTGTATTTCAATCCACTCTACATCTTCTTTTTTAGTTACCGTAACGAAGTTGCTCATGTAAAACACCCGGTCCACAAAGGGATACATGAATAACTCTTGTGCCAGAGGAGCTTCCTCGGCTTCTGCAGGTGAAGGAAAATCAAAACTCATTCCTTCCGGGATCAATACTTCATTTACCACAAACTTCAATGAGTTTGGATTGGGATTGGATTCCAGATAAATGTGGATATTTTTTGGTGCTGCTTTAAGCATAGTTAAGTCTTTTAGTAATCAATAGTAACCAACAAAAATACGGAATTTAAGTTCGTTATGATCGCTGCTACGACACGGGTTCCGGTTCCTGTTCACCCAAAGAGTTTTCCCATTTACTGACAACAGCCGTGGCAACACTATTCCCTACCACATTGGTAGCGCTGCGGCCCATGTCCAGAAGTGGATCAATTCCCAACAACAATGCCAGCCCCGCTTCAGGAATGTCAAACGTTGCCAGGGTGCCTGCAATCACCACCAGCGAAGCCCTCGGTACACCGGCTATACCTTTACTGGTAAGCATAAGCACGAGCAGCATGGATATTTGTGTGGCGATGGGTAGATCTATTCCATAGGATTGTGCAATGAACAAAGAAGCAAAAGTCATATACATCATGCTTCCGTCCAGGTTGAATGAATAACCCAAGGGTAATACGAAACTCACTATTTTGTCTTTGCAGCCAAATTTTTGGAGAAGCTCCATCGTTTTAGGAAATGCGGCTTCACTACTCGAGGTACTGAACGCAAGTAGAATTGGTTCGCGTACAATTTTTATCAAGCCAAAGATTCGTTTTCCTATGACTACCGATCCTGCGAGGGCGAGAATCACCCAGAGTATCGCCAATCCTAAATAAAACTCACCAATAAAAATCGAGTAGGTGGTTAAAATTCCCAATCCTTGTTTGGCGATGATGGCTGCCATGGCACCAAACACGGCAATGGGAGCAAGTCCCATAACATAACCTGTTAGCTTCAGGATTACATGCGCAACGGCATCCAGAAAAGTGATCACAATTTTTCCTTGTTCACCAATCGAAGCAGTAGCAACTCCAAAGAATAAAGAGAATACCACGATTTGAAGAATTTCATTTCTCGCCATTGCATCCATCAAGCTGGTAGGAAAAACGTGGTACAAAAATCCTTTCAGTGTCAATCCAACATGAGCAATTCCAGTGTCTTCTCCAAGATCGGGTAGGGGAAGATCCATGGCAATGCCAGGTTTGAAAAGATTAACCAATATCATACCCAACAATAAACTCGTGAGCGATGCTGCAACAAACCATAAAAGGGTTTTACCGCCAATGCGGCCTACGGAACTGATATCGCCAAGTTTAGCCACACCCACAATCAGGGTCGTGAGCACAAGTGGGGCTACAATCATTTTAATAAGGCGAAGAAAAATATCTGCCAGAATTGAAAAGGGTTCAACTTTTTTATCGCGTTCATTGATTTGTACAGTTTGTTCTTTGCTAAGACTTTTTTTCTTTTCAATCCATTGTGCGCGTGTCAGACTATCGGTGGCAACGCCAATCGACTCTGTTGCTTCATCAATACTAATCTGCAAAGCTGCGATAGATTGGTTTTCTTTACTGATGTAGCTTTTATTGAGCACAAAACCCATCGCGATACCGGCAAACAACGCTATGATAATGTATAAGGTGAGTCTGCTCTTTTTCTTGGGGGCGTTGGTTAACTCCATAGTCAGAATTAAGTTTACGTTTCTGTAAGGTGGTAAGTATAACGAATTATAAGGTTAGTCCAAACCCAACATATCTCGAGCGGGACTTACTATAGTTTGCTTGTCATCGCGCGCAGGTAAAAATCAGCAAGAACCAGTGCTGCCATTGCTTCTACGATGGGCACGGCTCTGGGTACTACGCACGGATCGTGTCTGCCTTTGCCTGACACAACAGCTTCGTTCCCATCTTTATCAACGGTACTTTGATCCTGCATAATAGTAGCCACCGGCTTGAAGGCTACATTGAAATAAATATCTTCACCATTGCTGATGCCGCCCTGCACGCCACCGCTATGATTCGTTTTTGTTCTGATTTTCCCAGCCTCATTCACAAACTCATCATTATGTTGCGAGCCTCGTAACGTAACTCCTTCAAAACCGCTACCATATTCAAAGCCTTTCACGGCATTAATGCTCAGCATGGCTTTACCTAACTCCGCATGGACTTTGTCAAAAACTGGTTCACCCAAACCTACCGGTGTGTTCTGTATCACGCATGTAACTACGCCACCAATTGTATCCCGCTCTAAACGTATCTGATCAATGAGTGCAATCATTTTTTCGGCTGTAGCGGCATCGGGACATCGCACAATATTATTTTCACTTTTACTCAGATCAAGGCTTGTGTAGGCTGGTGCTTTCAATTCTCCGACCTGCGAGACATAGGCGTTGATTTCAACACCGACTTTTTTTAAAAGCAATTTTGCAACAGCACCAGCAGCAACCCGAGCCGCAGTTTCACGGGCCGAACTTCTTCCACCACCGCGATAATCACGCACTCCGTATTTGGCTTCGTAGGTATAATCGGCATGTGAGGGACGGAAAGTATTTTGAATGTGTGAATAATCTTTACTCCGTTGATCCTGATTTTCTATCACGATGGCAATGGGAGTGCCCGTACTCTGGCCTTCAAATACTCCGGAAAGAATTTTGAATGTATCATCTTCTTTGCGTTGGGTAGTAATTTTTGATTGGCCAGGCTTTCTGCGATTCAGTTCAGATTGAATAAAGGATTCGTCAATGGTTAATCCCGCAGGACAACCATCGATGATGACTCCAATAGCCGGACCATGCGATTCGCCAAAGGTGCTGATTCTAAAAAGAGTACCGTATGAATTCATTTATACAAAATTCAAAAAGTCAAGATACCAGATTCTACTCATCAATTTTAGATTTGGAATCTTGGTTGGGTTATTTCTTAAAGACAAGATAAGCGGAACCTGCGAGCATTACTACAATAAAAATATTAAAGCTTATGCTCACCCAATCATTCCTTTGGGAAGAACGAAGGGTATTGTCGGTGGCATCGATGCGATCATAAAAGGACCCAAGGTCGGTACTTTCGATGAATTGGTTTTTTTTACTCTCACCTTTTACATTTAGTATATAGCGCGAACGCAGGGTATCATATTTTTTAGTAGTGGGATTGAAGAAGACCCAATTGAAATAGTCACCTAACTTATAGGCTCCAGGTTCTTTCGGAATCAGAAAATAATTAAAGGATTTTGTGCCTGAAACGCGATTGCCTTCCCGATTGATGCTCTGCCGGATACTGGGTTCATAAAAATCAAAAAGATTATCCCTGGTAAGAATAGGCTTCTCGATGGAAGAAATATTTCCTTCACCAAAAACCCGAAATTCATAAGACACGCTTTGACCGGTTTCTAAATCGGTAGCTGCAATCTTTTCATCTAGCCGATAATCACCTACAGTTACAGCATCACGCAAAGGATGGGGCGGCAACTCTTTTACTTTTATGGTGCGGGCTTTTGAATAAAAAGTCTTGAAATCCTCCTTACGGTTTTGTCCAAAGAAGGAAGGATTTTTTGCCACCTTGAATTTGATCATTTCAAGTCCCACGCTGGGGAACTGCACGGGCTGGGTATTAAGCGGATAAAAAGTGCCCTGATAGACTTTGTATTGGGTATAGCCCTTACCTTGGATTTCAACATGCTCGCCTTCTATATTTTCAATATTGAAATTTTCTTCCCAACAGTTGGAAGGCCGTAGTTTCTTCAAAATATCGGCAAGTTGTTTTCCTAAATCGTGAAACTGCATGGGTGCCCGATTATTGTCAGCAACTAAAAAGGATAACGTAGTTGTAAAACCTTCACCTACATATACTTCGTCTTTGCTTGTGGTGAGGGCAAGGAGGGCATCTTCTTTGATATCAATAAATTCAGTTTCACCCCGGCCAAAGAAATCATCAATCGGGTCGCGATCAAAGGGGCTGCGCAAAGGGTCGCGTTGCTGAACGGCCGGCCCTACCTTTACTTTTTTCCCGGTAACGGAAATAATTTGCTCGTTCACCCGCATCTTGAAAGAAGGAATTGTGAAAACGCCTTGCTTGGTGGGTAGATAGGTCATGATGATGCTTTGTGATGAGCTTACTTGCCCATTCACAATGCTGGTTTGTGACTGCGTAGAGGTGCCTCTTTTCCGAAAACCTTCCACTTCCGGAAAATTCTCATAACTTTTTAATCTGTCGTTATTTACCGAAACAGTAATCGTCCAGGCCTGATTTTCGCCTATTTCATCAGGTCCCAGTGTGATTTGAATATTGTCCTGACCACGGACTGCCATGGCTGCAAACAACAAGAGAATAGAAAGTGTCGTTCTGGTCGTATATTTCATATTGCAATTAGCATCGCAACTCGTTGCATGATACAAAAGTAAATTCTTCTTTTCACTCTTCAACAGCTTTTGTATTTTCATGGTTGCAATGAGGCGGTTAATTGCGCAACGTACTTACAATTTTTTTAATGAAGATGCTCAGTTATGTAAAGCACATCCTTAGTCGGGTGAGTTTTGACGCGCGGCTTTTTGAGAAAGAGCTGCGAAAGGCTATCAAAATGCTGATAGCAGAGGAACTACAGGAGCTCCAGCGTTGGTGCTATGCCAATTACAGCGGAGAACACGAAGCGATTTTAAATCGCTGTTTTGTACGAGTTTAATTTTTGGAATCAAAACCAAATCAGAAAGCCCCGCCAAAGCGGGGCTTATTTTTTATCAGCGAAATTGATATTTCGTTTAAGACCATTAAAGCCCGTGCGGGTAACGGCAGATTTTTGAAATAGCTTTTGAAAAACATCTTCTGTGATCTCGGACCAATCCTGCCGGGTCATATTCTCTAAATCCGGATGAGGTGTAAACCTCGATTCACTATGCGGTTTAGAAAAACTATTCCACGGGCACACATCCTGGCAGATGTCGCAACCAAAAATCCAGTTTTCAAACGAGCCTTTTACAGAGGCAGGAATCTCTTCCTTTAGTTCAATGGTAAAATAGGAAATACACTTGCTTCCATCAACAACATAAGGTTGGGGTATGGCTTCGGTAGGGCAGGCATCCATGCAGGCGGTGCAGGTGCCGCAATAATCTTTAATGGGCCCATCATAGTCCAACTCGAGATCAATAATCAACTCTGCCAAAAAAAAGAAACTGCCCATGGAGCGATTCAACAACAGACTGTTTTTACCGATCCAACCCAAGCCCGATTTTTGAGCCCATGCCCGTTCATGCACGGGGGCTGAATCGACAAACACGCGTCCTTCAACCTGCCCGATCTCTTGCTGAATTTTTTGCAGGAATACTTTGAGTTTGTCTTTTATTACCTGATGATAATCTTCGCCATAGGCATACTTGGCAATTTTAAAATTGTCAGGATTTTCTTTGGCTAAATCTTTTTCAGGATAATAATTGTAGAGAAGGCTTACTACCGATTTTGCACCCGGCACCAACAAGGTTGGGTCTAATCGTTTATCGAAATGATTTTCGAGGTAACTCATCTTCCCCTGGTAGTTGCGTTTCAACCATTCCTCCAAACGAGGTGCTTCCTCTGCCAAGAATTCGGCTTTGGAAATGCCGCAATAGGTGAAGCCAAGCTCGGTTGCGAGCGATTTAATGAATTGAGTTTTTGTTTGAATGTTTTTCATTTTTGCCACGAAGGCACAAAGGCACTAAGAATTATATGATGATTCGCTTTATACCCTGTTTTATGATTGGAACATTAAAATTCACCAGATAGCCAAGGCGAAGGC
>JALHRJ010000120.1 GCA_022841475.1 Cyclobacteriaceae bacterium
CCCAAAACGATCTGATCAGGTTTCTATACCACGAGACCTCGGAAGAGGAGACGAAGGAGATTAACAAAGCACTTCTTCGCGATAGTGAACTGCAGGCTCAGTACAACGAACTGAGTAACGTGCGTTCTGAATTAGATGCAACTCAACTAGAGCCCCCGGCTTCAGTAGTGCAGAATATTCTGAATTACGCCCAAGGTTTTCAGGAACATCATTAAAACCAATCTGTGTAACGTCATGTAAGGTCTTCCTAACGGGAGACCTTTTTATTGATAGTAGACAGCTTAATCCTTTAAAGGATCAATTTAAATCTCTACCCAACTTATAAGTTGTAAGAAATAATCCACATTATTGCTATATGTTATTTCGATACATGGCTAAAGATTCTCTAATTCGTACGCTTTATAAAACCAATACCCTGCTGAGATCATTAAAACCGATATAAAAATTACCTCTCTAGTAATTAACCTCCTCCAATTTTTAACTTTTATATCCAGAATACTTGACCAGATAAAAGTCAATAGTGTAACAGGTATACATACAAGCAGCCAAAAAAACCTAACAAAGTGGGAGTGTATACAGCTATTTTATACTTCGGTGGCAAGAGGAGCAGGATTAAATAAAGTAGTAATCCTGAATAGAATATTGAATTGATTTTTTTATCCATGATAGTAAGAATAATTTACAATGAATAGAATATTAACAGCCTAAATCGCACTTTCTGCCAGTCTGGTCGATACTTTACTGGTGTATTAATGGATGCGGCACCACTCTTACTATTAGCAAATTCGTGTATTATAATTTACGAACCCGGATACTCATCGCTTCCGCTGGATTTGCAACTAAGAGTTTATCAAAATCAGATTCGGAAAATCCTTTTTGACTTAACCGTGGCACTAGCTCATTAAAGATATTGGTGTAGCCCTTGAACTCTCCGCCCGAAGGTTCATCGGGCCTATACCAACCAGCATCATGCGAAATCAAAACGCGATCAAGCAGGTTTTCATTCTTCAGGCGCAAAATTGAATCTGCATAGTTATCAAAATCTCCCCAACCAATTCCATCCAGACTAATCCACGCTCCGAGTCGCGCTGCTTTAACATGATTACTTTTATCTGATTCGGCTTGTGCATGAACCCATACAAATGCATTGGGATGAACATTCATCGTTTGAAGAATTTCAAGTTGTCCTAGAGCAGCCATTGCCGGACCCGTGTGCGAACAAATAGTAAGTCCGGTTTTCAGATGTGTAATTGCCGCAGCCCTTACCAACTTTTTATGAAGTTCAGATAACGGTCCATCTCCATCAACACTTATCTTAATAAATCCCGGTTTGACTGAAGTTCCTGCTATTCCATTTTTGAATTCTTTGATCCATCGTTTGGCCAGCTGCTCGGCAGTCTCTGAAAAAGCCCGCGGAGGTAAATATTTGTTTCCAACGGCTCCATAATATCCGGTGTTGGTGATTATCTGAATGCCGCTCTTTTCCGAAAGCATTTGCAGAAGAACCACATCGCGGCCAAGAAAATCAGGTGTGCAATCAAATACACTTTTTACACCTGCCTGCTTAACTTCCAGCAGATGCGGAAGAACCTTTTCAATTACTTCGGTTCGGTTCCACCGATCAAAACTGATTTTATCAGCACCTATAAAGTCGACCAGGAAATGTTCGTGTATGAGTGTTTTGCCCAACTGTGCGCTCGGTATTGATCCGATGACGGTGTTAATGTAAGGCTCTTTCCTTCGGCCGTTCAAAAATAAAAAGCCTAACCCCGCAATCAGAAAATCTCTTCGCGAGATCATGTGTTTTATAATTCCGTAATGAAAATTTTTCTCCAGCGCACTTTTACCCCACCGCCATCGTGAATTTGCAATGCAATCTTGCCGCTCCGCGATCCGATCTTATCATCGGTAAGCGTAATCATTTGCTCACCATTAAGCCACGTGGTAACTACATTGCCTTTCACTCTGACTTTCATCTTATTCCATTCTCCCTCCTTTAACGCTTTTTCTTTTTCAGCAGTTGGTTGAATAAGCCAGCCTCTTCCATACGATTCATAAATGCCACCACTATGCTGGTTCATTGGCGCAACTTCCGCCTGCCAGCCGCTTACCGTAGTGCCATCAATCTGCGAATGAAAAAACACCCCGCTGTTTCCGTTCGACTCCTGTTTAAACTCCAGTGTCAATTCAAAATCTTTGTATTCTTTTTCTGTGGCAAAATATCCGTATTGTTTATCCGGTCCGCTCTCGCAAACCAGCAGGCCTTTCTCCACATACCACTTTTCAGTGCCATAAATTTTCCAGCCGGTAATATCCTTTCCATTAAAGAGCGATTGTTTTTTCTGTGCCTGCGAACAGGGTACATAAAACAGGGCTATAACGACTAACAAGATCATTTTTTTCATAAGATGCAGATTATCTTACCAAGGTAGGAAAAATAGAAACGCGAAGAATAGGTATAATTTTTTTATAGCTTAATTTATGCCAACCTAAACCATCGCTTATGCGGATCGTTCTGCTATTCTGCTGTATCATTCTTGCTGGTTGTTCAACCAATTCAAATTCGGTGACTGAGGCGGCTGATGTTGTCCCCTCTTCAGAAATACAATCCGGTTCTGATTTTACGCTGAATAGTCTGGCAGGTGAGTGGCACATGGTAACACTGCAGGATAATAATTGGGTGCTGTTCTATCCTTGCGATGCTGATAATACCTTCGTTCAGGTTAAAGGAGATTCTATTCTCATTGGCTGGGGCCAGGATGCAACGGCCGGAAAAATCGAATCGTGGTCGCGCTCCAATATAGACGAGTTATCGCTGGTGGTAAACGATTCGTATGCTACCACCACCTATCGTGTGCAACAAACGGATGACGGCCTTACGCAGTGGTGGCTTTGGGAAGATGCAGAAGGACCCTCCTATTTCATTCCTGCGACCGAGAAAAGTAACTACCCAACGATTAAGCAGCCTTGCAAAGAATGTTGGGAAGATTGCGAAGAGGAACAATAGCATAAAGTCTCTTCCGAAAAAATCGTGAGCCCATGCGGTGAACCTCGCATGGTTTTCTTTCTTTGCACCGTGAAAATTTTGATCCTGCATCAGCATTTCAATACCCCTGAAAAAGGCGGGGCCATCCGGTCGTATTACCTGGCAAAAGCCTTGGTGAATAGAGGGATAAAGGTGGTTGTGATAACTGCCCACAACGAAAATCTGTATAAAAAAGAAATCACCGAAGGCATTGATGTTCGCTACTTACCTGTTGCGTATAACAATCGGTTTGGATTTGTAGCGCGAAGCTGGTCATTTATAAAATATGTGAAAGGCGTAGTTGGTCTGGCCGACCAATTCAAAGATTTCAATTATTGTTATGCGATTTCTGTTCCGCTAACCGTGGGTCTGGCTGCCATTTGGATCAAAAAGCGTTACAATATTCCTTACATTTTTGAAGTAGGCGATCTGTGGCCCGATGCGCCTATTCAAATGGAGTTTGTAAAGAATTATGTCTTCAGTGAAGCGCTTTATTTTCTTGAGAAGAGCATTTATAAATCAGCGCACTCAGTTGTTGCATTATCACCCGCCATCCAATCAGCCATTGAAAAGAAAGTGCCGGGCATAAAAACGCACCTGATTCCAAACATGGCGGATTGTGATTTTTATAAACCAGAACGCAAAGACCCGACCTTGGAAGCGCGCTTTCAGGTGCAGAATAAATTCGTTGTCTCGTATATCGGTGCGGTAGGTGTGGCCAATGGGTTGGATTATTTTCTGGAGTGTGCCAATGCTGCGCGAAAAGCAGAACTACCGATCCACTTTTTTATTTGTGGTGATGGCGCGCTGGTAGACCGACTGAAAAAAAATGCACAGCAACTCAGCCTTACCAATCTTACTTTCCTTGACTTCACCAACCGTAAAGGCGTACAGGAGCTTCTGAACGTAACCGATGCTTCATTTATTTGCTACAAGCAGGTTCTTATTTTAGAAACCGGATCGCCCAATAAGTTTTTTGATGGACTCGCGGCAGGAAAACTGATCATCATCAACTTTGGCGGTTGGATAAAAAAAGAAATTGAAGAAAATCAATGTGGAATCTATTGCAATCCACAACAGCCCACTGACTTTGTTAAGAAGATTACACCGTTCATTTCTGATGTCGCTTTTACGCAAGAGTATGGTAAGAATTCGCGTTCCCTGGCCGAAAGAAAATATTCCAGAGAAAAGTTGAGTGCTCAGTTCGCAGCAATTTTCGGCAGGGCTTAATATTACGGTAGGAATTAAATTACTTCTCCTTCCTATGCTGTATAATTTTTGAATGTTCGATTCCAAAATCCTTCATTAACTCCAGACCGTAGTTTCGTATTGCATCTACAATTACGATTGCCTTTTGCCCTCTCTTGGTAATTGAATATTCAACTTTGGGCGGAACAACCGGAAAAACTTCCCGTCTAATAAATCCCTCTTCCTCCAATTCTCTTAGCTGACTGGTGAGCATTTTATGCGTGATGTGGGGAATGTCTTTTTTCAACTCACCATATCGCATTACTCTATCCTTTAATCTCCAGAGTATAGGCATTTTCCATGTCCCCCCTATTCTGTCCATGGCAAATTCTACAGGGTTGTAATAGAGTTTCTTGTTGTATAAGAATTCAGGCATATCGTATTTAATTAATAGTCAGCATACTTTCCAAAAAGTGTGTATCACTATTCAGGGTAAGTATATTGGCAAAGGTAGTATATGTATGCAGTTTTGATTAACAAAATTTATTGAAATGAAAAAGTTGATTCTATTGACTTGCGTTTTAGCACTAGCCGTTGTTACTGCTTTTGCGCAAACCACCCAAAACAAAAACAACAACAAAATGAACAAACCACAAGAAAGATTAAATTATGTACACCCACACGGTGTATCTGCCAAAGGTAAAATTCTAATGGTGGCAAGCTCGCCATTGGTTTCAAAACAAACGGGTTGGCCCATTGGATTTTGGGCTGCTGAATTAACACACCCCATGCGAGTGTTTCAGGAAGCAGGTTACGAAATTGAATTGGTGTCAACTGAGGGCGGAAAGCTGGAGATGGATGGCTATTCAAACCCAATGGACGCAAGTGGTTATTCTGCAAACGATATTATCTCTTTGGGATACCTGCAAAAACCTGAGTTCAACCACATGTTGAATAACACCAAAAAGTTGACTGAAATAAATCACAACGACTATGTCGCCATTTTTATGGTGGGTGGACAAGGACCGATGTATACGTTTAAAGGCAACACCAATCTCCAAAAATTATTTGTTTCCTTTTACGAAGCCGGTAAGCCAGCATCAGCGGTTTGCCATTCAACTACACTTTTGTTAGAAGCAAAAAAATCAAATGGAGAACTTCTGGTAAAGGGTAAAACATGGACAGGATTTGCAAACGCAGAAGAGGATTTTGCGGACAATGCCGTAGGGCAAAAAATTCAACCTTACAGAATTGAAGATGAAGCCAGGAAATTAACAGGCACAACTTTTAAGGTAGCCGCGCCATTCTCTTCTTATGCCATTCAAGACGGGAATCTGGTAACAGGGCAACAACAAAACTCAGGTGCTGCAGCGGCAGAACTAGTTGTGGAATTACTTACAAAGTAGCAATCCAAACAAGGTGGGGTCAAACCTCACCTTGTTACAGTTTAGCGAAAGATGAGAAAGGGAATTTTTATCATTCTAATCTGTAGTTACGGCACTACAAAAGCGCAAATTCCCGTTGAGGTTTTTGGAGGACATAAACGCACCACGGTGGATATCATGTTCTTCAAATTTTTTAAAAACAACCAGGGCGAAAATTCACGATGGCTCTTCTTTAACAGAAACAGAGGAAGCGCTGATTATAGAATGACTGAAACAACCTATTTGCCTCAATTCGGATTTACAGAAGCAATCTCATACAATCATGAGAGGCTAAAAGGCTTTGCACCCGTATTAGTCGGGCAGGTTCTAAGTTGGGGTGTTTATCCAAAAGCAGGAATTCAATATGCTCATGTCAAAAAAGATATTACTGTATTCACGTGGCTGGTTTGCGAGACGCTGGAACATCCTGACTTAGATTATTTTCTCCTATTCAGATATTCTCCCAAACTATCAGATAAAGTGAATCTCTTCACTCAGGTGGAAAGCGTAAATGCATTTCCTACAGTAGACTCAGGTAATTACAACTTTATCCAGCGACTTAGAGTGGGTATTCAATTTAAAAGCTACCAACTCGGAACCGGAGCAGATTTTAACCAAACAGGAAACTACACATTTACAAAAGCCTTCAACCTTGGAGGATTCATCCGACATGAATTTTAGCTATGATCGTTAAACGAAATTTTAACCCTCTAAAAGTAGTTCGCTATGTAAGAAATGAATTGGCATTTGCCATTCTTACAACAGGAATTGTATTTGTCTTGCACAAGGAGAATATCACTGCTATTACCTTTCCGTTTTCCATTTCAGCTATTTTAGGTAGTGCGCTTGCAATTTTTATTGCCTTTCGCAACAATAGTTCCTACAGCAGATGGTGGGAAGCCAGAATACTATGGGGTGGTATAATAAATTCAAGCAGAGTTTTGGCACGCTTGATAATAACATTTGCTGATAGTCATTCGCATCAACAAAACTTTGATAAAGACCGTAGCGAACAATTTAAAAGGGAAATGATTAACAAACTTATTGCGTGGGCTCATGCCCTACGTATGCATTTAAGAAATCAAGACACCTGGCACGAACTTAAACCCCTATTATCAGAACAAGACTTTGTTATGCTTAAAAATGTACAGAACAAACCAAACTTTCTCCATCTGCTTACAGGAAAAAAGATTTACGATGCAATGGCTAATGGAACACTTGGCGGATTTGACAGCTTTCAAATGGAGGGACAGCTTTTAGCTCTGGCAAACTACCAGGGCGGTTGCGAACGGATTAAAAATACGCCCCTGTTGAGGCAATACGATTTTTTTACAAGATTATTTCTTTACACATTTATGTTGCTTCTGCCTTTTACGTTGATTGGCGATTTCACCAAAATGAATATTGATTATTTGCTGATCCCTGTTTCTGTTCTGATATCTTTTGTGTTTGCAATTATTGGCAAGGTGGGAGAAGTAAATGAAGATCCGTTTGAAAACAAAATTACGGATGTACCGCTAACGGCCCTGTGTAACACGATCGAAATAGATTTACGAGAAATGTTGGGCGAAACGTATTTACCAAGAAAATTGGAGGCTGAACACGGATTTCTCTACTAGTGAAATTGTCAACTCAAATGCCCTCCGCGGGGGAAAAATTACCATCATGATGACTATTGTGCACCAGACAACACCAGGTTTATTAATGTGTAGACCTATGTTAATAATAACACGACTGACCGGCTAAAGCCGCTTTCTATTTAAGTAAGGTCGCGTATTCGGCTTGCATTCTTACCGTGATTATTCTACGCAACTGTTACTCCACTACCTTCTCCGAAATCTTCCCGGTCTTTTTATTCTTGATGATTACTTTCTTCGCTCCATAATGCGTCATCTCTTCTTTCACCAGGTAATGATCGGCATCGTACTCAACTAGGTGACCATCTTTGCTTACTCCTACTTTGCCGCGCCAGATGTCCAGCTTCACGGGCTCCCATAGTTTTGTCTTTGCCGATTTATACGCAGCATCCAACACCGAGTTTACTACATAGCCATCATAAAAAGTTTCACGTGGCTGCACGCCTTGTTCCATCGAGTTGAACATATCCATGAACATGTGATTGTAGCCCAACTCATTTAACTCATCGCCTACCGGAAATAACCAGCCTTTGTCTGTCTCGGCTTTTTCAGCTACATAACTAGCCGCCTTGCCGGTTGTAAACATTTCAAAACCGGTGCGTAGAAAACTATTTACCCAAATGGTTCCTTCGGTGCCCATTACTTCATCACGTAAATCCAATCCGCCCCGGAACGTCCAGCTTACTTCAAATTGAGCCATGGCTCCATTCTCATATTTAATCAAACCGATTGCGTGATCTTCGGCATCAATAGGTTTCACTTGTGTATCCGCCCAACACATTACTTCAATGGGTTTGATGTCTTTGCCAATGTAACTGCGGGTAATCTCCACACAATGGCAGCCGAGATCAAGAATACAACCACCGCCTGCTTGTTCAAGATCCCAGAACCAATCGCTGTGTGGGCCGGGATGTGTTTCACGCGATTTAGCCCAGAGGATTCTTCCCAGCGCTCCGTTCTTAACACTTTCATGGGCTTTGATAAACTTCGGAGTATAAACCAGGTCTTCGAGATAACCATTGAAGATGCCGGCTTTCTCTACCGCAAGCAACATGCGCTTGGCTTCTTCCGCATTACGACCTAAGGGCTTGGTGGTGATCACCGCCTTCTTATGTTTGCAACAAAGATTTACTGCCTCTTCATGCAAGTTGTTAGGTAATGCTATACAAACTACTTCTACTTCCGGGCGATTAATTGCTTCTTCCATGTTGGTGGTAGAAAACGCAACTTTATAATCCGTAGCAAACTTTTTTGTACTCTCCTCCCTGCGTGAATAGATGGTAACAATTTTGTCTTTGCTTCTGTATCCCTGAAGGGAGTCTGCATAGAAGCGGCCGATGAAGCCAGAGCCGAGCATGGCAATATTCATGATAATAGATTTAAGTTTTTAATAGTAGTAAAATCATGGTTTGTGAAAACACAAGATTTAAGTTTCAAATTTATTTATACTCATGGTCTGTGAGGACTCAGACCATAGAGTCAAGATTTAAATTTTAATTACCGTGGTCTGTGTCCTCACAGACCACGTAAAAAACTTATGCTGCTTTGATTTCCTTCTTCTCATTAAAGAAGAAAATAAAATAAACCATCACGGCAACTGCAATGTAAGCGGGCACGTACCAGATTTCCCGCCATTGGTGTACACCATCAACGGTATAATAATCCGTAGCAAA
>JALHRJ010000121.1 GCA_022841475.1 Cyclobacteriaceae bacterium
TATAATGTTTGGTTCGTTTTTATATCTGCCCATTGTGCAGATCGCTTATTTGTTGGATAAAATTTAAATGTGAAAGAGATGGAGAAGTCGGTGTCAGCAGAATTTAGAATTGTAGAGGAACCTAAGAAAACGTTGGCCATGAATCCAAAGAAATTTGCGATGTGGCTTTTTATTGGCAGTGTGGTAATGTTATTCGCAGCACTTACCTCGGCCTATATTGTACGTCAGGCGGAAGGCAACTGGTTATTTTTTGAGCTTCCCGGATTATTTACGGCATCAACCATAGTGATCCTGTTGAGTAGCGTTGCTATGCAATGGGCATTTTGGTCTGCGAAAAAAGACAATCTGGAAATGGTTAAAATAATGGTTACGATAACCAGCGTTTTAGGGCTTGCCTTTCTTGTGCTGCAGTTTGAAGGCTGGAAAGAGCTGGTAGCCAACCAGGTTTATCTGGTGGGCAATCCATCAGGCTCATTTTTGTACATTATTACGGGTCTTCACGGCCTTCACCTGATCAGCGCGGTAATTTTCCTCTTGATTGTATTAGTGGCTACCTACCGCTACAAGGTGCATTCCAGAAACCTGACCCAGATAGAAATGTGCACAACCTATTGGCATTTTTTGGGCGGGCTTTGGCTATATTTGTTTGTATTCCTATTATTGTACCGATAAAATCTAAACCCTGAATATGGCACATAGTACAGCCACTGCAGCACACGGACAAAGCGTTTGGGATGGTGGAACCTCTCCGATGGGCGCCAGTTATGGCAAGCTCATGATGTGGTTCTTCTTGCTTTCAGATGCCTTTACATTCTCTGGATTGCTGATCACGTATGGTCTGGTTCGTTCTTCTCATCCTGCGTTTGAAGGATTGGTGGAGTCGTTCACTTTTTCAACTGAATATTGGCCTATCCCTGAAAAGGTATTTGAGGCTGTTCCGTTTTTACATGGTTATTCCCTCCCGCTGGTTTTCGTAGGTATTATGACCTTTATTCTCATTATGAGCAGTGTAACCATGGTGTTGGCTGTTGAAGCAGGCCATCGGATGGATCGGCAGGCCGTTGAGAAATGGATGCTTTGGACTCTCGTGGGAGGTATTGCATTCCTGGGTTGTCAGGCTTGGGAGTGGACACACTTTATAGTGGGTACAGATTCACCAACTCTGGTTAAAGACTTTGTAAACGGTCAATGGATTACAAAGGAAGTTACAGGAGCCTCGTTAACCATTAATCAATACGGGCCACAGCCCTTTGCAGATTTCTTTTTCTTCATCACAGGCTTCCATGGTTTCCACGTATTCAGTGGGGTGATGTTTAATTTTCTGATCTATTATAATACGGTTACCGGTGTTTATGAGCGCAGAGGTCATTATGAAATGGTGGAAAAAGTTGGGTTGTACTGGCACTTTGTAGATCTGGTTTGGGTATTTGTATTTACATTCTTTTATCTGGTATAAATTTTTTTACTCATGGCACATCATTCAAATGAACCTCAGGTAACTGTTCTTCCTCCTGATAAAGAGAAGATTAAAAAGCTCTG
The DNA here is from genome assembly GCA_022841475.1 of Cyclobacteriaceae bacterium. GTDB lineage: Bacteria > Bacteroidota > Bacteroidia > Cytophagales > Cyclobacteriaceae > ELB16-189. The sequence continues at coordinate 1,540 of JALHRJ010000121.1, forward strand.
GACTGTTGCCGCCATCCTGGGCGCTGTTACAGCTGTAGAGTTTGTTATCGCTTTTACCATGTCGCATGGAACTGCCAAAACCTTCTTGTTTGTGATCTTGACGATTGTGAAGGCCGGTTATATTGTAGGTGAGTTCATGCACCTGAAGTATGAAGTTAAAGTGCTTTTCTGGGCAATCTTGATTCCGATTTTATTTATTGTCTGGATGCTCGTTGCGTTTGTGTATGAGGGCATGAAGATGCCAGTCTTTAACTAAGGTCGTTAGAATATTATTTATCAGGAAGGCTAAGGTGATGAACTTTAGCCTTCTTTTTATGTTGAAACTGTAGCTATGTCGAAAAAGCTCATTTACCTGATTCTGGCCTTACTGTTGCCCATAGCCGTTTTTGTATTTCTTCGCACCTTTGGTAAAAATGAGTTCTCTATTCCGGTTTATTATGAGCAAGGCGTGGGTGAAGTGGTACAGCCGGTTTGCGATTACACCTATGCTGTTCCTTATTTCATTCCCGACTCAGTATTACAGCGATCGGGTTGGACAGGGGAAAGTCCTGTCACATTGTTTGTGGCGGACACGACTGAAGTAGTAAAGGTTAATTTAAAGCGATTACAGGAAGAGTTTGACGCAGCTGATTTTCAACTTCTCAATCCATCGGAAGAAAGTGCTCTACAAGATCATTGGTATGCTTGCTTTTTCTTTCTCAAAAAGCCCTGGTCTGTGGTGTTGATTGATTCTGACAAGAAAATAAGAGGGTACTACGCACCAACAACCCGTGAGGAAATGGACCGACTGATTGTTGAAATGAAAATTTTATTGAAGCAGTATTAACATGGAAGAAGAGAAGCAACCTTATCAAAAAGTAATCATCGCGCTATCGATAATTTTACCGATTGCAGTGGCCGTTCTATTTAAGGTTAAGATACCCGGTTATGATCTGCGTTTTTTGCCACCCATCTATGCATCCATCAATGGACTTACAGCTATTTTGTTAATTGTGGCGGTCGTAGCCATCAAGAATAACAAAAGGAAGTTGCATGAAAACCTGATGAAGACGTGCATAGGGTTGTCTGCCGTTTTTTTGGTGATGTATGTACTCTATCATATGACCAGCGATTCAACACCCTATGGAGGCGAAGGCCCCATGCGAGTTGTATACTACGTTATTTTGATCAGTCATATCCTATTGTCGGTAGTTGTGGTTCCTTTCGTGCTTTTTACGTTTTCAAGGGCTCTATCGGGCAATTTTGAAAGGCATAAAGCATTGGCTAGATTTACATTTCCGATCTGGTTATACGTGGCAGTCACCGGTGTAATTGTTTACCTTATGATTAGTCCTTATTATGTTCGATAACTTAACATAGCGTGAGATGAAAAGAGGAGAAAGATTAAAATTTTTGCTTGTTGGCCTGGGGTTATTTTTTCTTACCAGTTCAGCCTCCGCACAATGCGCAATGTGCAGGGCTTCCCTGGAGAACAATGTAAGCAATGGGAATATCGGAATTGCAGCCGGAATTAACTTCGGTATCTTATATTTATTTGTAGCCCCTTATTTTGTCATCGGACTGATCGCGTTTTTCTGGTATAGAGCAAGTAAAAACAGTAACCGTAATGAAGCCATCAAACGCAGTGTGGCTCGGTAAATGTCCACGCTGTCACGAGGGTGATATTTTTAAGTATCCATTCTCTCACGTCTCAAAGTTTGCTTCCATGAATTCACATTGTCCGCAGTGTGGAGCATCCTTTACTCCTGAACCGGGCTTTTATTTTGGTGCCCTCTTTGTGAGCTACGCATTCAATGTCGCGTTGTTGGTTGCGATATCGATTATCCTATATGTATTCATTAAACCACCCGATTGGGTGTACGGAGTTTCGTTGATCGTGGCCTCCATCTTATCCATTCCTTTCATATTTCGATATTCAAGAATCCTCTTTCTCTATTGGTTTGGCGGGCTTCAGGGTAAGTAATCTTACTCCGGATTTTCTTATTTTTAAATATTGTCTGGAAGCATGGGTAACGTAAAGCCTATTATTTTTTTGGGGATTTCAATTATCTGTGCCCTGGCCAGTGTAAGCCTGGAGTATGCAAATGAGCATTCTTCCGATGCCATATCTCAAAAGATTTCTCTTAATCTTCAGAAGGTAATGGAAGTTCATGATGATGAGGCTGGACGGATTCTTCAGGACCTTGAAAAAACCCGATGGTCTTCACTGGCAGGATCTCACTTTTTGATGGAAGGGACAACCGTGCTCGCCTGGAGCCAAAATGAATTTTTACCAGATACACGATTACTCCAAGACTCGATACGTATACGACTGCATCAGAATTCGGCAGGTGATTTTTTAGTGCGAAAGTATCCCATAGACTCATCACACTTTTTACTTACTGTACTGCCTCTTTATAAGAAATACCCGATACTTAATAAGTACTTATCTCCGCAGTGGAATAAATCTGTCTTTACGAATTTTACCGGAAGAATCCTCAGGCCGGATGCGCCTGGCGGAACAGAGATCACGCTATATGGAACGCCAATTTTTAAAGTCGTTAGCACTGAAAACTCACCCCGACAAAATAGTGCTTCCTTATTGCTAGGAATCGTTTCCTTACTGACACTAATTGTTGGACTCGTCATTTTATTGACATCCAGTCATAAACAGAAACGATATCAATTTGTTTTTCTGGTCGCCACCGTAGCCTTTGTGGTAGTGCGAATTTTAATGGTTCAATTGAATTTTCCGGGGCGCTGGTATATATCAAAAATATTTAGCCCTCAGGAATTTGCTTCATCAACCTATAATGCTTCGCTGGGCGATTTGTTTCTGAATTCTCTGGGTATACTTTGTTTGTGTACGTATGCATTTTTAACTTATTCAAAATGGCCCTTGATTGAAAGGCTTTTGAAGACAACAGGCTTATTTCGCTGGGCACTAAGTGGTTTAATGCTCCTTGTGACTATTTTTTCTTTCCTCTTTCCCTTCTTGTTTATTGAGACCCTGTTTCATAACTCTGCTATCTCGCTGGATATAACACAAACATTATCCTTTGATACACTGCGAATATTAACCCTTCTCTCGGTGGTAATTGGAACGATCAGTGCCTTTTTATTTACCCATATATTTTTTCAACTCAGTAAATCTCTTTCTTCTGCCTTTTGGCAATATGCGATTGCATTGACGGGTGCCATTTTAATTTTTGTTGCCTATTTTGTTTTTGAATCCCGGGACTATTGGATTACGGTGGGTGTTGTAATCCCTTACTTACTTATTTTATACTTCACTAACTTAAGTTCTTCGCTTGGGCGGATCAGCTACGTTACTTTTCTGTATTTATTTCTAACGATATCTGCCTTTGGTGTTCAGGCCGCATTCAGTGTAAGACGATTTGTGGAAGAGGAACGGGTCGAGTCTAAATTTAAATTTGCCACCAGTTACTTAATAGGCCGCGATGTATTTGCCGAGTATTTGTTAAATGAAAGTATTAAAAGAATTGCTGCTGATGCATTTGTGCAAAGCCGGTTTGCGAGTCCTTTTTTAGGGAAATCTCCGGTCCGTCAGAAGGTAAAGCAGGTTCATCTTAATTCCTACTTCGATCGTTATGATGTTCAGATTCATTTAGTGAATGCGTTAAAAGAACCTTATGATGAACAGACCACGGGTAGTTTCACGCAGCTGGAAGAAACTCTGGCGACAGAAGAAAATGCCACGGGCTACAAAGGAATCTATTATATCCGTTCCATGGGGGTTCAAACCGGTAAGCGCTATTTCACAATTATTCCTATTACCCGATTTGATCAGACTATCGGGTATATAGCCCTTGACTTATCACTCAAAAGAATAATTCCGCAGAATGTTTATCCTGAATTATTGGTAGACAATCGATTCAATGAATACTTCGAGAATCGGGATAAGAGTTTTGCCTTTATCTCTGAAAATCGGATTCTAAGTAGTTTTGGGAATTTTAATTATGAACATGAGTTTGATTTTTCCATGTTGGAAGATCCTGAGTTTTACAGCAAAGGGGTTAGAAAACAGGGATTCATTCATGCAGGTATCGAAGACGAATCGGGGAAAGTGGCCATAGTTACATCACTCGTGTATCCGGCATTCTTTATCCTGACTAATTTTTCTTTTTTCTTTGTACTTGGAATTTTTGCCCTCGGGTTTGGGCTGGCTGTCTATGGACTAATAACCTGGATGAAAGGAGACCGTATAAATTATGCCGCCAGAATTCAACTCTATATTTATTTGGCTTTTGCTGTGCCACTTGTAATCGTAACGGTAACCACCCTTAACCGGGTAAGCAAATCTGCAGAGGCACAACTCAATCAGGATTTTCAGAATAAGTCAAGACTTTTAGGTGAAAATTTTATTCCTGTCCTGGCTTCCTATAACCAAGATCCGGAAAATTTACGCACTGAATTGGAAGGGCAATTAGCGAATGTGGCAAAGTTCGCGAATATGGATGTTACCTTATATGATCCAACCGGGAAGATACTCGTTACAAGCCAGCCCGTGATTATGGAGAGCCAACTGACGTCCGGTATCATGAACCGATTTGCATGGGAAAGAATTTTTGAGGCCGGTGACAACACATTGATCTTAAATGAAAAGATCGGATCCTTACGATTTAATAATTCTTATGTTGGCCTTAAATCTCCCGACTCAGGATCGTTGATTGGTGTGTTGAGTGTTCCGTTTTTTGAATCGGCTTTATCATTGGAGGTAACGCAGATCAATGTTCTGGCAAACATATTGACGGTATTCACCATTATATTTATTTTATTTTCCCTGTTATCTTTTTTCGTGGTGGATGCACTCACATTTCCACTGCGATTTATTACCAAAACGCTTAGCCGCACAACGCTTACCGGAACCAACAAACCGCTGGAATGGAAATCCAATGATGAGATTGGATTAATGGTAACTGAATATAACCGAATGGTTGAAAACCTGGAGCAAAGTAAAGTTGAATTGGCCCGAAGCCAAAAAGAAAGTGCCTGGCGTGAAATAGCCAAGCAAGTTGCGCATGAAATAAAGAATCCGCTCACTCCGATGAAGTTAACGCTGCAACAGATGGAGCACGCAATTCTCCGAGGGGAACAGGATAAATCAAAAACGGATCAATCCATTAAAACACTACTTACGCAGGTAGATATTCTTAATGAGATTGCCTCATCGTTCAGCGCCTTTGCCCGGATGCCAGCGCCTATTTTACAAAAAATTGAATTGGTGGGGCTAGTGAGAAAGTGTGTTGATTTGCATGCCAGTGATGAAGCTGGCACGGTAAGCTTTCAGGATACAGGCTCGCCTTTGTATGTGATGGGTGATGATCAACTGTTAAATAGAATATTTTCAAATATTATTCTCAATGCCTTGCAGGCAAGGGAAGACAAAAAGATTCATGTTAAAATTTCCCTGCAACAAGAACTTCAGCATGTTGTCATTGGATTTCATGATAATGGTAAAGGCATTGACCAGGAGCTGAAGGAAAAAATATTTTCACCTTATTTCTCCACAAAAAAGTCAGGTTCGGGGTTAGGCCTTGCCATCGCCAAACAAGGTATTGAACAGAGTGGGGGCGAGATCTGGTTTGAATCGGAACCCGGTAAGGGAGCTACTTTTTATATCAGGCTTTCCCTGGTATAACTTGGCTGACTATTTATGTTTCAAGCTTCGCATCACTTTGTTCGTGAACACAAAGTCATCGAATTCTTTTACCCCTGAATCCATGATCTCCTGGTTGGACCCTTCCCACAGTTTATTACCCTTATAAAGGAACATGATTTTTTCACCAATGCCCATTACAGAATTCATGTCGTGAGTAACAACAATGGTAGTAATGTCAAATTCGTGTGTAATCTCCATGATGAGTTCATCAATCACGATCGATGTCTGCGGATCTAATCCTGAATTGGGTTCATCACAGAAAAGATAATTTGGATTATTTACTATAGCCCGTGCTATCCCCACCCGCTTTTTCATCCCGCCACTGATTTCGGAAGGCATCTTTTTGTTAACTCCTTCTAACCCCACCCGTTTTAAACAAAAATTAACGCGTTCTATTTTTTCATCCTGAGGCATGGTAGTAAGAATATTGAGCGGGAACATAACATTCTCCTCAACATTTTTCGAATCGAATAAGGCTCCGCCCTGAAAGAGCATCCCGATTTCTCTCCGGATTTGCGTTTTCATTTCCTTATCTGCCTCTGTGAAATTTCGGAAGTCATAAAACACAACGCCTGTATCGGGCACCAGCAGACCTACGATGCATTTTAACAATACACTTTTACCCGTACCACTGGATCCGATGATCAGATTGGTTTTTCCTTTCACAAATTCTCCCGAGATCTCACTAAGGATTACTTTATCGGCAAATGATTTTGAAATATTTTTAATCTTAATCATGACAGTTATAAAAGCAGATAGGCCAGAAAATAGTCAGCTAATAAAACAGCGATAATACTTGTGGTAACAGCCTGGGTGCTGGCAATACCTACTTCAAGTGCGCCTCCTTGTGTATAGTATCCCTTAAAAGAAGATATTGAACTAATCAAAAAAGCAAAAGCAAAAGATTTTATCAAGGCAAACGAAATGAAGTAAGGATTAAAGGCATATCGGATTCCATACACATATTCAGTTGGGGTAAGAGATCCGGTAAGACTTCCAACAATATAGCCGCCCATAATGGCGCACACGCCAGCAAAAATTACCAGCAAAGGATACATCAGGAGAGACGCTACAATTTTAGGAAGTACGAGATACGAAGCTGAATTGATACCCATTACTTCCAGCGCATCGATTTGCTCGGTGATACGCATGGTACCCAAGCCTCCAGACATGCTTGACCCTACCTTGCCCGCGTAGATAATGGCCATGATGGTCGGTGCGAGTTCAAGGATGGTCATTTCGCGCACCACCTGCGAGATTACGAATCGGGGCACAAACGGACTTACCAGGTTAGCGGCTGTCTGGATGGTTGTTACCGCCCCCATAAACGTAGACACCAGCATAAATAGTAACACCGACTTCACGCCTATTTGTACACACTCTTCGAGCGTTAGTGTGTAATAGGTTTTGAATGTTTCGCGCCTTACGAAAAGCGATCCTAAAAAGATCATGTACCGTCCAAAACCCTTCATGCAATTAAGTTCTAATGCTATATTGCCCAAAGATAAAATAAATTCTCATGAACAAATTGATGGTGGTTACCGGGGGCACCAAGGGCATAGGCCGGGC
>JALHRJ010000122.1 GCA_022841475.1 Cyclobacteriaceae bacterium
TCTTCACGATTAAAATGGCCACCTTCTTTTCGTTCGTGATAATCAGCACTGCTTAATTGAGTGTATACGGGTTCATTAAACTCTTTGCTTAAAAAATCTCCAGGACTTACTTTTCGAATCCCGGCTGTGTCCAGCGTTTCCATCGCACCCCTTCCTACCCGCCCGGCTCCGGTAAGAACTATTTTAACAGGTGGCAGCTTCACTTTTCTTAACTCGAGTTTTAAATCATTAATATCAAAACATTCAAAAGCTCTTCGGAGGGAGAACAGGTTATAGCGTTTTCCATAAGTCATCAAACCATTATATGCGCCAACAATCCCGGCAAAGCGTCCAAAGGCAACCAACCGATTTCCCTGTGTGTCTTTGAGTGCTTCATAATCTATGAGGCGGATTTTTTTTTGTAGAACCGCTTGTAGCAATCTCCGGTTGTAAGGTTGTTTCTTAATGGTATGGGAAAAGAATAGATAGGTCTTATTGGCAATCAGATTATCAATCGGCACTTCCTTAATTCCCATCAGGATATCGCAGTCGCTAATATCTTTAACCACCTCAATATCCAATTCTCTGAATTCCTCATCTTTAAAACTTCTAAAAGGACTTTCCTGGCATACCACTTTTACATGTGTAAATCGTTGTTGAATTTCTTCTGCCTGCAAAGGAGTGATGGGTACCCGCAAATCCGGTGGCACTTTTCCCTCCCTAAGCAGCCCGATTTTCAATGGAGACATGAAACTTGTTTTGCTTCTAAGGTAATCAGGTTTTGTGTTTTTATTACCCTAATGGAGCCACTTTTGATTACAAGATTATACCTTTAGAGGATGGCAGACTACGGATTACTGGTATTGGGCTGGATTATTTATTTTGCTATTCACAGTGTGTTGGCGGCCGATGCTGTGAAGGATTTTTTCAGGAATCTCTTGCAAGGCAGATTCAGATTTTATCGGATTTTTTACTCCCTGATTTCCACCGCAGGATTAATGGGACTGCTATTTTTCAATGCAATGATTTCGGGTGAGCTGTTACTTAACCCGCAAGGATTAATTCGCTATTTAAGTTTAATGCTGGCAACATTCGGAGTAATAATAGTAAGCCGTGCGTTTAGAGAACATGATGCAGCTTCTTTTATCGGACTACGGCAAGAAGAAATGAAATTCAGCCGGTCGGGGATACTGAACTCTGTACGGCATCCAATTTACAGTGGTACCATCCTGATGGTGATTGGATTCTTTCTTTTCACCCCGACAATAGCTACGCTGGTAAGCACAGTTTGTATTTTTGCTTACCTGCCCATTGGTATTTATCTGGAAGAGAAGAAACTTATTCACCTGTTTGGTGATCAATACTTAAGTTACAAGCGCGAAGTGCCTTCTCTTATTCCAAAACTTTTTAAGAGAAATTAACGTTCCAGCAATCCTCCAAGCAGTGAACTTGATTCTTTCCTTGAGTTCCTTCCGTAAGGCGATAAAGCTTGCACTAATTTTCTTATCGGCATGGATTGCAGCCATACTTTACCGCTGCCGCGCAGGGTGGCTAGAAAAATTCCTTCACCACCAAACACCATGGACTTTAAACTTCCTGTGGTCTCCACATCAAAATCAATGTGCGATTCAAAGGCTACTACGCAGCCCGTATCTACTCGCAGCGTCTCATTATTTAATATGCGTTCAATGACCGTTCCACCTGCATGAACGAAGGCCTTGCCATCGCCAGAAAGTTTTTGAAGGATGAATCCCTCACCACCTACCAGACCGGCACCAATTTTTCGGTTGAATACAATGGAGAGTTTCGTACCATAAGCAGCGCACAAAAATCCATCTTTCTGAACTACCAATTCATGATTAGGGCTGGTGGCTAAATCCACAGGGATTATTGTGCCTGGATAAGGAGCAGAGAATCCAACTTTTGCTTTTCTGTTTCCCCGATTGGTGAAGTGTGTCATGAAAAGAGATTCACCTGTAAGCATCCTGCTACCGGCTGATAGCAGTTTATCAAATAACCCCTGGCTTGGATTTGATCCGTCTCCCATTTTAGTTTCAAACAGGATCCCCTCTTCCATAAACAACATCGCACCTGCTTCTGCAATTACGGTTTCCATGGGATCTAACTCTACCTCAACAATTTGGATGCTTTCTCCTTTTATTTGATAATCGATTACATGCGAATTCGGCATACGTTAAAGATTTTATTTGATGTACTTAAAAACGGGATATTCCACGAATTGGTTTTCGGTTTTATTCTTTTCGATGTAGTTATCAAAAATTCTTCCCGTAACTAAAGCGAAAGCGAAAGGCTATTTCTTTTTCTTTTTATCCTTCTTCTCCTTCTTCTCTTTCATTTCCTCGTAGTCATCGCGCTCAGCGAGTTTTTTGTCATCTACATTCTTATCCAGGAACTCATTCAGTTTTTCAATGGCGAGGTTGGATTTTAACTCTCCAAACTGATCAATAGACACTTCAAAGCCACTGAGGTCTTTATGCACTCGCGGCTTGCCTTGTTTCTTGCTTGGTTTATCAGTTTTTTTTGCCATTGGTCAGGCGGGTTTTTTAATTGTATTCAGAGCATATTCAATGCGCTTTACTACTTCTTCTTTGCCAAGGATTTCCATGGTCATCATCAGGTCAGGTCCGGATGCACCCCCGGTAATAGAAACGCGAAGTGCTTGTAGAATTTTACCGGTACCAATTCCCAGAGTTGTCGTTACACTTTCGAGTATTGATTTAGCTAAGTCAGCTGTAAGCGTGGTTGAATTTGAAATTTCTTTGCTATACGCTGCTAAGACTTTTATAGCCTCGTCATTCCATTTTTTTGAAATCACTTGTGCGTCATAAGAGGTTGGAGCTTCGAAGAAAAATTTTCCCTGCAGCCAGAAATCCTGCGTAAACGTAACGCGCTCTTTCATGACGGTACAAATCTTCACTGCTTTTTCTTTTGTACAAGAGATATTTTCTTTAGCCAGCGAATCAAATAAATAAGAGGAAAGGTCTTCATCAGTTTTTGCTTTCAGGTATTGTTGGTTGAACCATTGTGCTTTCTGAATATCGAATCTTGCTCCGGCCTTACCGATTCGTTCTATCGAAAAAGCTGCAACCAATTCTTCCATTGAAAATAATTCCTTTTCAGTACCTGGATTCCAACCGAGAAAGGCAAGGAAGTTGATTAATGCATCGGGCAGATAGCCGGATTCGCGAAAGCCTTTCGCTAATTCATTTGTTTTGGGATCGGTCCAGTTGAGAGGGAAGATCGGGAAGCCCATCTGATCTGCATCGCGTTTGCTTAGTTTTCCATTGCCATCGGGTTTTAATAATAATGGCAAATGCGCAAATTGGGGCATCTCTTTTTCCCACCCAAGAAACCGATAGAGCAAAACGTGTAGTGGTGCAGAAGGCAACCACTCTTCTCCGCGAATCACGTGCGAAATTTTCATGAGGTAATCATCCACCACATTTGCCAGGTGATAGGTTGGCATGCCATCCGATTTCATCAACACTTTATCATCAATCTGTGCAGAGTCAACTTTTACTTCACCCCGGATCAGATCTGTTAATTGTATCTCTTCGTCATCGGGTACTTTTAAACGGATCACATAAGGATCACCGGCTTCCAGTTTTTTCTTTACATCAACGTCTGACAGTGTAAGCGAATTATTCATCATCATTCGCGTGGTGGTGCTATACTGTTGATTGGAAGAACCGGTCGCTTTTAATCGATTGCGCATAGCCTCTAATTCTGCTTCCGTATCAAAAGCATAATAGGCGTTGCCTTCATCAATTAGTCTTTGTGCATATTGACGATAGATAGGCTTTCTTTCAGATTGGCGATAAGGCGCATGGGGCCCGCCCTGAGTTACGCCCTCATCGATTTTTATTCCTACCCATTCTAATGATTGCTTGATGTATTCTTCTGCTCCCGGCACAAATCGGCCCTGATCGGTATCCTCTATCCGTAGGATCATGGTGCCATTCGTCTTCTTGGCCAATAAATAATTATATAGGGCAGTGCGTACACCACCAATGTGCAGGGCACCGGTAGGACTAGGGGCAAAACGAACTCTGACTTCTCTCATTTTTAGTATAAAACAGGGAGGTCAAAGGTATGAAATTCAGGGCAAGTGTGAGTGGAATTTTAACCACATAGACACATAGGTTTGGTAATGACTATGTGCTCTATGTTCCTATGTGGTTATTTATTAATCACTTCACCGCAATGCAGGAAATCTCAACATGCACGTCTTTGGGTAACCGACTTACTTCAACCGTTTCGCGGGCGGGTGGACTGTTGACAAATTTTTTACCGTAAGCTTCATTTACAAGAGGAAATTGACCCATGTCTTTTAGGAAAATGGTACACTTCACCACATGTGAAAAATCCATGCCTGCAGCAGTTAGAACCTCGCCCAGATTCTTCATTACCTGGTTAGTTTCTTTTGTAATGTTTTCAGTAAGAATCTTTCCGGTAGCCTTATCGATGGCGATCTGGCCTGAAACGAATAGCATAGAGCCTACTTTGATAGCCTGGCTGTAAGGGCCGATGGGCTCCGGAGCGTTGGCAGAGTAAATTACTTCTTTTGACATAAGGCGGTGTGTATTACTTTTGATCAAATATCGATAATCAATTGGCCTTGAACAATCCTACCCGAGCGAAATGAATATTTTGGTAATTGGTGATGAATTTAATAAGTCGGAGTGCCAGCAGAAATTCCATTTACACACGTGTATTCAGGCAAACACTTATAAAGAAGCGGAACCGCTATTGGCTCGAGCCGAAGTGATTTTTGATTTTTTAACAGATCACACTTCTAATCCACTTGAAATTTATAGTTCGAAAAATAATCTAACCGTATTTTTAAACACTGCATTAGTTACGTTACAAACGCTGATGAAAAACGTAAGCGTTACAAATACATACTTTGGTTTTTGCGGCCTGCCTACCTTTTTAAATCGCGAGTTACTGGAAGTAAGCATCCATCAGGAAACTGATTTGCATTTGCTAGATGCCACGTGCAAAAAACTAACTACAAAGTATGCCCGAGTGGCTGATAGCGTAGGGCTTGTAACACCCCGGATTATTTGCATGATTATTAACGAGGCGTATTACACAGTTGAGGAAGGAACCGCTAGCCGCAAAGATATTGACCTCGCTATGAAACTGGGAACCAATTATCCGTATGGACCTTTTGAGTGGAGCCAGAAAATTGGAATCTCAAATGTGTACGATTTACTAGCAGCTGTGCATGAAGCCACGCATGACGACCGTTATCTGATTTGTCCGTTATTAAAGCAGGAAGCAAATCGATAGTTAAATCACTATTAGCCTAAACGTAAGGTTGACCCGTGGACTCTTCACTTTAGTGGTGGGAGGTAACCGATGGAGCCAGTTGGTTTGTGTAGACCCTTTCATCACCAGTAAACTTCCTTGTTCTAAAATAATAGAAACTGTTTCTTTTGTTTCCTTATGCTTGAAGGAAAATTTGCGCTCGGCACCAAAACTTAGCGAGGCAATAGCAGAATTAAATCCTAATGTTTTTTCATCATCGCTGTGCCAGGCCATGCCTTCTTCACCGGTATGATAAAGATTTAACAGGCAAGAATTGTATATGCTGCCGCTGATTTTCTCGGTTAGTTTTTTAAGCTCGAACAATTCTGGTGTCCACGACAAAGCCTGTTTGGTAATGTTGGAGTAGGTATAACTAAAATCGCGATCGCCATACCAGGCCACCTTGCGTTTGGTTACAATGTGCCGACCGAAGATCACGGCTTCATCATTTTTCCACTCAATCGTATAAAGTAGTTGATTCAGATAATGACGAGCCTCCTTGTCACTCATAATTTTTCCATAATAATCTGCATCCCCGTCAAAGGGAAGGAGATTTACGATAGGTTCTGCGTTGAATAAATCCATGTCTGATACTCTTTTCTTAAACAATGGCCACAGGGCCGATATCCATTTTGCAAGGCTTCTTTTACTGAAACAAAGAACACACGATTTTGTCTTTTCATTCGCTTGCCTGATTTGCAGGAAAGCAATCCATAAATCTTTAATCTGCTATTGCCAGCCAGCGAGATAGTTTGATGTTTTATCAACCTTCGCAGTGTATGTTTATCAAACTCGGAGTGAAAGAACATTTCCTGACAAAGCTAAGGTGTGGATTTGTGGTCACAAACCTGATTCTTGCTAAACTAAAAGTTAGGGTAATATGTGTTCATGACATCGTTTGTATGGAAAACCATATGTTATACTCTATGTGTTCAATGCGTAATATTTAGATTAATAGTTAACGATTAACAATATGAAGATTTTTTAAAGAGCTTAACTCTCTTACTCTTTTCCTTATTTCAATTTGAAGTTTAATCTTAATTAGGATACGTTTTACCCAGTTTTTTTCATTCACCATGGTCAACGAATATTTGTCGGTCACCTCTTTTTTTATTTCATCCACTTTTTTGATGAACTCGCTTGTGTTCTCCAAGTTCGCTCTACCTCCTTCAATCAGGTTAAATAGTTCGGCTGGTTTTGTTTTCATTTTATTGATCAGGTTAATGTTTTGGTATGACTGCACATAAAATAGGATACCATTGTCCTGTATCTTTATTTCAATCTCAATTTACCACTTTTCTTCTTGTGTAACTTATGTTACTAACTTAGCATAACCAAACCAATATTTTTGCGCCTCAATTAATGACTTCGATGGAAATTTTTGGATATGTGGCTTCAATAGTAATGGGGCTTTCGCTGGGGTTAATCGGTGGGGGTGGCTCTATCCTTACCGTACCAATATTAGTGTATTTGTTTGGCGTTGATCCTGTGCTCTCCACGGCTTATTCACTTTTTGTTGTGGGCCTTACCAGTGCATTGGGTTCATTCAGTCATTTTCGGAAGGGCAATGTTCATCTCAAAACCGCCCTGGTCTTCGGTGTCCCCTCCATCATTGCCGTGTATTCAGTGCGCAAGTTTGTTATGCCCATCATCCCGGATCCGGTGTTTACACTGGGCAGCACAGTGGTTTCTAAACCAGTGGCAGTGCTTGTGCTATTTGCCATTCTAATGTTGCTGGCCTCCGTTACCATGATTCGCAAACCGAAAAAACTAAAGGAGCACCACGGGGAAGTTTCCTATAATTATCCGCTCATTTTTATTGAAGGTATTTTGGTGGGTGGCATCACAGGGCTGGTGGGAGCAGGGGGAGGTTTTTTAATTATTCCGGCACTCGTATTATTAGCAGGCTTGCCGATGAAGCAGGCTGTCGGTACTTCCCTGCTGATCATCGCACTCAAATCGTTAATTGGTTTTACCGGTGACCTCGGTGCGGGCCTTGCAATTGACTATAGCTTTATGCTTTTCTTCTCAGCTTTTGCCATGGTGGGTATTTTAGTGGGTAGCTATTTATCCCGGTATATACCTAATGAAAAACTGAAACCGGCTTTTGGTTGGTTTGTTATGGTGATGGCAGTTTATATCCTTGTGAAGGAGATTCTGCTTTAAATTTTTAGATGCAGCAAGGCCTTAGCGAAAACTGGAAACAGTTTACCTTACTGGTAATCATCAATGCTTTTGTTGGTGGCATGGTAGGTCTTGAACGCTCAATACTTCCTGAACTTGCCTTCGAAAAATTTGGTGTTGATGGCCACTATGCAATTCTCTCTTTCATCATTGCTTTTGGTTTTGTAAAAGCCGTTTCAAATTACATAGCCGGAAAATTTGCTGGTAAGCTTAGCCGCAAAAAATTATTGGTTGCCGGTTGGCTATTTGGTTTGCCGGTTCCGTTTCTACTCATCTTTGCGTCTTCATGGAATGTGGTGATTATCGCCAATGTTTTTCTGGGTATAAATCAGGGCCTTGCCTGGTCAAGCACTGTGTTGATGAAAATTGATTTGGTAGGCGAAAAGAATCGTGGTTTTGCTATGGGCCTCAATGAGTTTGCTGGCTACCTGGCAGTATCGGTGATGGCCTTTGTAAGCGGTTGGGTCGCGACAGAATATGGTTTGCATCCGTATCCATTTTACATAGGAATCTTTTTGGCTGTAGGTGGCTTTCTACTTTCCTGGCTTTTGGTGCAAGACACCACGCAGATTTCGTTAACTGAAAAAGACCTTTCCAACACCCCGGTTTTACAAAAAATATTCTCTGATACTTCGTGGCGCCATCCAAACCTGGGCTCTATTACGCAAGCCGGCTTTGTAAATAATTTAAACGATGCATTGGCCTGGGGCATCATCCCCATCTGGATGAGTCAGCAAGGGTTTTCAATTTATGATATTAGTTTAGTGGCGGCTGTCTATCCAGCCTTCTGGGGTATTGGACAATTGTTTTCAGGGAAGCTCGCGGATAAATTTTGTAAGAAAGACATATTAACCTATGGCATGTTAATGCAAGCGGTGGCTCTTTTCTTATTCCCACTCATGACTAGTCTTGTTGCTTTGCTGATGCTGGCTTCACTCTTGGGTATCGGTACTGCGCTGGTATATCCCACTTTTTTAGCGGGTATTGCAGAGAACACAACAGTAAAAGATCGGCCGGAGAGTATAGGTATTTTTCGCTTCTGGCGCGACTCAGGCTATGTTGCCGGGGGTTTAATTGCTGCTATGGCCGCTAGTTGGTTTGGGCTTGTTTTCTCAATCGAGCTGGTTGCCTTGCTTACTTTGTTGTCTTCAATTATGCTTGCAGTGCGTATGTATTGCCCTACGAAGACAAAATCAGTGATGTGTTTTAAAAATTGACTCTGTGATCTTTATCACTGACAGA
>JALHRJ010000123.1 GCA_022841475.1 Cyclobacteriaceae bacterium
ATCCGATAGCTGGAAATTGGTGAACAGTTTCTCTTCGAATGATTTTCGTCCTTGCATGACCAAAGATAAATTTCATTCTTATATTTATAAAGTAGTTGTGCAACATACACAAAATGTTTCTGCAATGCGGGGGTTCAGTGTAGGTATTAAAAACAATTTCTTAATTTAGTTCGGTAACGTGGGACAGTTTGGAGATGGTCGGGCTTAACATTTCGCTGCGCTTCATTTTTAAGCCCTCCTATTCCCCGCACTGCATAAACATAAACGTTGTGTGCAAGCCCTCCTGACGAAAGTTGAGTGCAAAAAAATGACTATATTTGGACATGGACTTAATGACTTTGATAAAAGAAAGGTACACTGACTTTGTTGACTTATGTCGTTCTCATAAGGTCGACAAAATCTATGCTTTTGGGTCATCAATAACAGATCATTTTGACCCAAATACAAGCGACATTGACATAGTTGTTTCAATTGACATTGACGACCCAGCCGATCGCGGAGAGGCATTACTTTCGCTATGGGACAAACTTGAAGCTCTCTTCAAGAGAAAGGTAGATCTATTAACCGAGGACTCTATTAGAAATCCCTATCTTAAATCAAATATTAATCGGACAAAAAAGTTAATTTATGACGGAGAAGGAGAAAAAGTTTTTGTCTGACATATCAAACTCAATTGAGCTAATTGAGACCTTTACAAAAGATTTAAAATCGTTCTCTGAATACCAGAAAGACCTAAAGACAAAAGGAGCTGTCGAACGACATTTAGGAATTATCGGAGAAGCTGTTAACAAATTTCTGAAAGAGTCAACAGCGAACGACCTGAAAAACGCTTCACAAATAATAAGTTTAAGAAATAGATTAATCCACTCATACGACAACGTTGACGACTCAATTATTTGGTCAATTGTAACTCGACATTTACGACCACTAAAGGACGAGATAAATAAGAAGATTGAGTAAGTCGGGCCAGCCCACAACAGTATGTATGTGGCCATTGCGGGGTGAAGAGATTATTTGTAGCTTAGTTCTCGATCAACGTTCGGTTTCGTGGGACAGTTTGAGAGTTGTCGGGCAAATCAGTCGTACCTCCTTCATTTGCCCTCCTATACCCGCAACGTCACATACACCAACGTTAGCGCCAATGCCCTTCCAGTACCGCGGACAATGACGACCAAGCCGACAAAGACTCGGCACCGCAGACAATAAAAAAAATAACGGGTGACACTCTACTAATTCAGATTCTCCACGCGGACAATTGAATGTTTCCTTAGACAACTTGAGACTGAGAATAAAAAAATAAAAATTAGGACACGGCTATGAATTTAGATTCGTACCATATCCACCCACCGCACTGCAACCGTGGAGAGATTCTCGCCCACGCTTTTGGCACATGCCATAGCCGCTCAAACCCACCGCGACACCAAAGCTATGGCAAGAGCCAAACCAACCCACAATAGAACAGAACCACCATGCGTATTATATACCACGCGACTGCAGTTGCTCCCGCTTCTTAAATCCTTTTTCAATCACATTAAATCTCGCTTTACGCGGATCAGGCTTAGCAACTACTTTTCCATCCAAATCAATATCCAAAATCTGTTCCTTCTGGATATCGTATTGGGGCCACATGGGCACACCTTTACCGTTGGGGTTTCCAGTCTTTGCGAAGTTTGTCCAATACGTATTCATGATTCTGGCAAGCTCTTTTTCTGCTTGCGTTGCCTCAGCAGGTGCGCCCCATCGTGCATTGAGCGTGTTGAACACAAAAGAAATATCTGAGCCATGACCCGCACCATAGCGGGCTCTTTCCCTTGCTGTCATAGGAACATAACCGAATTGAAAGATATAGGCCGGTTCACGTTTAGCGACAAATGCTCTTGCTGTCATTCGTGCGGGTTCGCCCCAGACCCAATCTGTATTAAATTTTGTCTGTACTTCTGCGAATTCTTTATTCCCATCAGGATCGAAAGCAGCTTTGGCCTCTGCCTCGTTTTCGCCAAATAATGCAAACAGGGCTTCCTTTGAAGTGGCATTGCTAACAAAGGTCCCGCCTATTTCTGCACTACAATTTCCAATCATAAGCGGAATCTTTTCAAATCTTCCCGACTTGTAAGCACTTTCTGCGGTTTCAACTACCAACTTGCCATCGAGAATCGGGCCTGAGTAAATTCGAACGCCCGTGCTATCACTTTCCTGACCTCCATCTACAATGTTTTCTGCGCTAAGCGAGCGAAGCTTAGTGAGTGCATCAGCATCAGTACTCGCGATTCTATGTTTACGTGCAAAGTTTACTCCAATTGTCTCCGCAGAAACAGCATATAATGGATCAGCATTCTCTTTATCAATCGGTCTGCCTGTAAGAACTCCATCACGTCCACCACTGGAATGGCCGATGGCTTTATGAAAAAGTCCCTTAGATGAGGGTATAGTTAAAAGTGAATGAACCGCTACACCCCCAGCAGAAAAACCGAAGATCGTTACGTTATTCGGATCGCCACCAAAGGCAGCGATGTTTTCCTTAACCCACTTCAGTGCTGCGATTTGATCCATAAAGGCGTAACTACCTTTTGATTCTTCCGGATGCTCTTTGCTTAATGCAGGAAATGCAAAATGACCGAGGCGACCAAGCCTATAATTAATCGTAACAAGAACGACACCTTGCTTGGCAAATGCAGTTCCGGCCGAGCCGGGGCCAGAGCCGCTACCGCCTGTAAAACCACCACCATGAATCCAAAACATCACTGGCAATTTTGATTTCTTAGTAGCGGTAGCCGATGTCCATACATTTAGAAAAAGACAATCTTCTGATTGTTTTGTAGTAGAACCTGGCCATGCTCTTTGCGGACAGTCCGCACAATCCTTGGTTGCATCTAGAATTTCTTTCCAAGGCGTTACCGGTTGTGGTGGCCGCCAACGATACTCGCCAACAGGCGGTGCAGCGTAAGGAATACCTTTGAAGTAAGAAACATCACCTTCGGTCACTCCACGCACCTTACCGGATGCCGTTTGAACTTCAGGAGCTTTCGGTTGGGCATTGGTTAAACTTGCAACCAGAACGAGTAAAAGCAAGGAGAATAGATTTTTCATATTGTGTAACTGAATTTGTTAGTGTTTAATAGTATGGGTATCACGAACGCTACTGAACGTGAGCGCCAATAACTTCCACCCTTCCGACTGCTTTTTATAAACTTCCGTGACTGTAAATTCGGTGGTTACCTCGCTGCCTCGAACAATGGCGAGTAAAGTAATCCGGTTCCAAACGATTGCTGTATTGTCAATCATTTCAATGGCAACATCATGCACCGTTGCTTTCTTGTACCAAATGCTACCCGTTTTAATAATCTCAAGCTCTTCATCTTTTTTCCAAGTTCCGCTCATGTGAACAAACTTTGACTTGTCGTGAAAGAGTGGCGCAAGCTTCTCCACATTTTTATCGGCCATCCATTGCCATTTCTCTTTAGAGAGTGCAATGACTTCCTGTTCGGCTGAATTTTGCGCGAACGAAAACTGCACGCATATAAAGAATACTACTACTCTAAAAAATGTTGCTTTCATATCTTCTCAGTTTATTGTTTGTTTCAAGTTCTTTCCAAAAAACTCTTTGAGTTTATTCATTGCCTGATTTACGTATTCAGGGACATAGTAGGTTTGAATATGTGTTGCACCCGGAATGAGATACAATTCTTTCTCTTTCGTTCCTGTGGCTACATTAAATGCTTGGTCTGTCATGTAGTATGTATCGGCCTTGCTTCCTGCAATCATTAACAATGGTTGATTGATTAAGTCCATGTTGGTGGCTGCATCGAATTCCATTAAGTCAAGCAAACTGCTTGTTGTGTATTTAAATGTTGAGTTCGGATGGGCATGCGTTCTGTTGTAGTAATAATGACCCTCACGGTACAAATCAAACGGCATCTTGTCGGCCATTTCATCCGTAATGGTTGCAGTAGCTGTGTACAGCACTTCACCTTTTGAAGCTTCCAGTGTTCTGGCTTCAGTGGCTTGCCTTAACCGATCTTGAATAGTTGCCGCACCGGAATTCATAAATCCATTGCGCCTGACCACACCTGAATTAAACATGCTGAGAGTAGCTACAACCTTAAAACGTTTGTCGGTTTGCGCAGCTTTCAATGCGTAGCCACCACCACCACAAATTCCTAAAAGTCCCAATTGATTAGCGTCCACTCCTTTATACTGTGTGATATAATCAGCCATGCCTCGAATATCTTCAATGCGAAAGGCAGGCTTATCTACATTACGAGGTTGGCCACCACTGGCTCCCTGATAAGAAGCATCCGCAGCAATTGCGATGTAACCTGATTCCGCTAAACGTTGGGCATACAAACCCGCCACTTGTTCCTTTACACCACCATTTGGATGCGCCACCACCACACTGGGGTAATTTTTTGAAGGATCATAATTAGCTGGTGTATAAACATTGGCAGCAATGTCAATGCCGTTTAGTTTATACGTTACCGGATGAATGTTTATCTGACCCACCACATTTTTTGTAATCGCATTCTCATATACCAATCCAAACGGATTGGCTTGTTTAGTTTGAGCGGACACGAGCAGGCTTGCTGACATACACAATACAATTAACAAATGTTTTATACTTTCATTATTCATAATCTATCTACTGTTAAAGTTGATTCATTTATCCAGACCCTTTTCTTGCAGCCACTTCGACATCAGATCAGCTATTTTGACATTATTCAAGTCAGAGAATGGGAAGTGAGTATTTCCTTTGATTCCGATTTCGGGTAGGTGAACAACCCTCACATCACCACCGGCCGCGTTCAATGCATCACGCCATTTTCTGGCCATCTCTAATCGGGCACGCCAGCCATCAATGCCGGGATTCGGGTCGGGCTTCGATGGGATATTATCACCGTAATAAATAATGATGGGTATTTTTGTAAGTTTTAAAAAGTCTTCTTTAGATACACCATTGGCTACTAATGGGCCTGCTGAACTTTCTATTGGCTTTGGCACTTCGCCAACAGGAAAAACAAAACCTGAACCCGGTTCATAGCTTACAATCGCGCGAATATTCTGATTCTTAATAGCCGTAAGCCAACCCATGCCCCCCGAATGTGAGTGCGTAACCAATATTATCGATCCAAGTTTGGTGGCTAAAGCCGATACCGCTTCAATATTCACATTGATGTCAATTGGCCCAATGTTTGGAACCATCGAACGAAAGTATTGATTGAGCGCTTCCGGATCTTTTGAAAACTGAACATCAGGAAAATAGTTTGGCCATACACCAACCCGAAATGTACCGAACCACATCTGCTCATCTGGTGTAGGTGAGATAGTAGCCTCTGTAGTACTTCTTCCTGCATTTCCGCGTCTTGGTTGATCAATCAGGTAAACACTAAATTTTCTTCTTAAAAAAATGTTTTGAAATCCTTCACGACCATCCGGTGTTGTTTCCCATGTTTTTGAAAACTGACCGATGCCATGCCAGAATACAAGTGGCAACTTTTTAGACTTTTCAGGTACCTGATAAAACACATAGGCATGATCCCCACGAAAGGTCTGGCCTTCTGGTGTGCGTTTGATTGGGTCGAATGTTCCCGGATTCGTAGTCATTGTACCACCAACGGCAAAACTGCCTTGATCCTGAATTACGATTGGCTTTTTCTGTGCATAGGTTTGAGTTAACATCATAGTCAAGAGTACGATAGCGAACGCGTTTTTATTTTTCATTTCCATACGATTAATACTTATTATTGATTGCACCAACATTACTTGCTGTAAACTTCGTCTGTTACTTCTTCCAACCACACCGTTTCACCGAGGTGTCTGTTGGTTACCGCTACCTGAACGAAATGCTTATCCGAACTTGCACCATGCCAATGCGGAACATTGGGTGGACATTTTATTACATCACCTTTGTGAAGTATCTTTTTGGATTGACCTTTCTCTTGATAGTATCCAACCCCATCAATCACCAGTAATATTTGTCCGCCTGGATGAAGGTGCCATTTAGTGCGGGCTCCCGGTTCAAACGTTACATTGCCGATTGAGGTAGGATTAATACTATCTCCAGCGATGAACATTTTCAAATACACGGTGCCTTTGAAATTTTCGCTGGTAACTTTCTCACCTTGTGGAAAGACCATATTCGTACTTAGATTATCCTTAGTGTCCACTTTCTGTTGACCACAGCTGTTGATCGCCACGACAAAGGCCAGACAAACAATCATCACTGTTATTTTATTTTTCATCATACATATTGATTTACCTGCTGCTACTTTTGTTGCCGACCTTTTAATACTTCTGTTAACACGGTCTTGGCTGCATTAGCTTTTTCTTTTCCAACAGTTGATTCAATCACAGTGATAAAATGCGTTAACTGTTGGGGAGTTAACCCTACATTAAGACTGATCGACAAATGTCCACGTAGCATCGGTTCCACACCACCGATTGAACTCAAAACTGAAATCGTGACTAATTCACGCTGAGCATAGTTCAACACATCTCGTTCAAAAATATCGGCAAACAAATGCTCTTTTAAGAAAGTATCTATTACCGGAGCAAATGCCGAATACCCTGTAAGCGGCTCATCTTGTTTTGTTTTGGTAAGCTCACCCAAGATGGCTTTACCTCGTTCATACTTACTACCATCTTTGACAATGGCTGAAGCCTCATTCCCTCGACTATCGTTGATTCCTCTAGCCTTACGTTCCTCAAGCACTTCGATAAAAGTTTGCAGACCTCTGATACTCCTTGGAAATCCACAATAAGCATAGAGATGAACAAGAGATTCCTTAATCTCACTAACAGTTAAACCAGCATCCAAACCTTCATTCAGAGATGTTTTCAGATTGGTCAAGTCGCCAACTGCCGTTAAAGCCGAAATCTTTACCGTGTTTTGTTGTTGGACACTTAACCCTTCATTAGACTGCGCATACGTTTCTGGCATAGTTGAACTGATCAGGATAATAAGGCTTAAAATGGATTGTTTGAAAAGCTTCATAACGCTATTGGTTTCCTTGTGCAGTCCTTTTTCGACCTTACAAAGGTGCAATCATCTCAAGAAGGAGATGTATACAAATCACTGGTTTACCTACCAAATTCACTGATTGCGGCTAGCCCGTGTCGAAAAGAGCTTTAGAACACCTAATTTTGAATAAAATTAAAGCCCGTGTTATGGACGAGATTTTGAAATTCGATACTGTCGGTCAGTATAATGCATTTAATAGAAATGAAACGCTACACCCGCTTGTTAGTGTTGTTGATCTTTCGAAGGCCGCTCCGCGACAGCTTAGAAAAATGAGCTACGGATTTTATGTTGTGTTCTTGAAAGAAATCAAATGTGGAGATCTGAAATACGGTATCAGTAACTACGACTACGAAGAAGGCACACTTGTCTTTTTAGCACCCGGTCAGGTGATCGGCTCACCAGGGGAGGAATATTATCAACCACAAGGTCTCGCACTGGTATTTCATGCTGACTTTATGCGCGGGACATCACTTGGACGACACATGTCCGAATACTCATTTTTTTCTTATACCACCAATGAAGCTCTGCACTTGTCGGAGCGTGAGCGGCAAATCATTATGGATTGTTTCGGCAAAATCAAGTATGAATTGGAACATGCAGTGGACAAACACAGCAAGACTTTGATAGCGAATAACATTGAACTGCTGCTTAACTATTGTGTTCGTTTTTATGATCGTCAATTCATCACCCGCGACAATACTAACAAAGGAATTCTAGAAAGATTCGAAACATTGTTGAATGATTTTTTTGCATCTGACAAGCCACACGAAGTCGGATTACCTACAGTCGCATACTGTGCTGACGAACTCAATCTTTCAGCCAACTACTTTGGTGACTTGATAAAAAAGGAAACCGGGAAATCAGCAAGCGAATTCATTCACCTGAAATTGATTGACGTAGCCAAAGAAAGGATTTTTGATGCGAATAAATCCGTTAGTGAAATTGCTTACGAGTTGGGATTCAAGTATCCGCAACACTTCTCGCGAGTATTTAAACAACATGTTGGAATGAGCCCTCAAGAATACAGAAGTTCCAGTAACCTGAATTAAAAGTCTATCAATATTACCATTCAGCCGTTCTGATGGCACACATGCCAAAGCCACACCAAGCAACGCGCGAACCAAAGCTTTGGCAAGAGTGCCACCCCTCGCACCACGGGGACAGAGTAGTAAGAGTTTAGAGTAAACCGATAGTACAGTGTTACGGTTGCCCCGCCCGCGACATAAATTTCACAAAACAATTCGGTGGACAACTTGACAATAAAACGGTGGACACTTAAGAATGACGGGAAGAAGGGCACAGGCGCTAACAATGTGCATAAGTCATGGCGGTGGGACATCAAGGTATTAAAAGTATTTTCTTAATTTCGTTCAGTAACGTTGGACAGTTCGGAGCAGGTCGGGCTTAACATTTCGCTGCGCTACATTTTTAAGCCCTCCTATTCCCCACACTGCATAAACTCAAACGTTGGCGGTCATGGCTAAAAAAAGATGAGAACACTTACGATAATATTATTTTTATTAACGTTGACTTCTTACGGACAAGAGAATAATCCAATAAAACTGGGAATTGGAATTATTGCAATTACCGACACGTATGACGAGTCTAAAATTGTGACAGTTTACA
>JALHRJ010000124.1 GCA_022841475.1 Cyclobacteriaceae bacterium
CGTTCTTTGCTAAAATAACTTTTAGAACTTACTGACTTAAGCCGGAATTTAAAACTCCGGCTTTTTTCATGCGCAATTCTGAGCAGGATACTCGATACAAACACCAATGACTTGCTACTCCTATGGTCAGCCGATCGTTTAAAACACTGGCCCGCGCTCCGAGGTATGACTCAGATCGCAAGCATTTAGGTCAAAGTCGTTCTACCGCATTCAATTACAGATTAACCGATTCGGTAAGCTTTCTGCATTTCCTGAGGCAGCTTTTTTAGCCATTGTGAGACATTGAAACCTTTTTTGTCGTCACCATTAAGTTTAGTAAAATACAGGTGTTCATCCCAGCGAGCACCGAAATCTAGCTCTGCGAGACTTACAAGCTTTTTGTTTCTGCGAAGACGATACTTTTGATGGTAATCTTCGGCGGACCAAAAATAACCCTTTTGTTCTCCGGCCTCAATCACCTCGGGAGAGTTCTCCTTTCCAATTGCCTGAATCAGTTCGTCAGCCACTTGTTTTTGCTCTCGATCATAAACAAAAAGTATTGGGCGATACTGACCTTGCTTTCTACCAGGAACAAACCATGATTCAAAATTTCCCAGAAGATTCCTGTAGCTGATTTGGTCTTTATCGTAAACCACTCTGACGACTTCGGCGTGTCCCTTGATGTCGCGGTAATTCGGCGCAAGAGTTGATGCTCCCGCGTAGCCAACGCGTGTTTGCACAACTCCCGGCATCCCTCCAAAATTAGCATCCGGTCCCCAAAAGCAACCCATTGCGAAAACCGATTGATTAAGCTTTCCGGTTTTTACTGCTTCCTCGATTGCTTCAGGGCCTGCAAATTTATAGCTTTCAACAACGTCTTCTTTATTCATTTTTAGATCCAACATATTTTTCTCCTAACTTTCAAGAATTGAAGCCACTCCCATTCCTCCCGCCGTGCAAACGACGATAAGGCCACGTTTTCCAGGACCAGCTGAGTGAAGTATCTTTGCTAAAACTCCGACAATCTTAGCGCCAGTGGCCGCAAACGGGTGGCCAAGGGCAATGCTGCTACCACGAGTATTTAATTTCGAGCGATCAATTTTTCCAAGAGGCTCTGAACGTCCCAAACGTGTTTTGCAGTACTCAGCAGACTCCCACGCCTTCATCGTGCAGAGCACTTGTCCAGCGAAAGCCTCGTGAATTTCGTAAAAATCAAAATCTTGAAGCTTTAAGTTGTTTCGCTTCAACAGTTCACTGACAGCCACGGTTGGAGCCATCAGCAAACCTTCGCCAGCGACATAATCCACGGCAGAAGTATGTGAATCCACAATCTTTGCGAGCAGAGGCCAATTATTCTTTTTTGCCTCTTCTTCAGAAGCCAAAAGAACGGTAGAAGAGCCATCTGTGAGCGAACTCGAATTTCCCGCCGTCAGAGTTCCTTTTTCTGATCGATCAAAAACAGGTTTTAGCTTCGCCAATTTTTCTAGAGTTGTATCAGGACGCAAAATTCCATCGGTCTTTTTCCCCAGGAATGGAAAGACAAGATCATCATAAAAACCTTCTTTATAGGCTTGAGCTGCGTTGCTGTGACTTGCCAGCGCCAACTCATCTTGTTCTTTGCGAGAAATATTCCACTCTTTCACCATGAGTTCGCAATGTTCACCCATTGATTTTCCGGTGCGCGGCTCTACCACTGCGGGTAACACCGGCTTTAGATCGCTAGGTCTAACGCTCAAAATGATTTTTACTTTCTCACCAAGCGTTCTAGCTGAATTCAATGCAATCAGTTTTTGCGCGAAAGATCGACTCACCATAATTGGCAAATCGCTATTGCTATCAACACCGCCCGCAATGCCACTTTCAATTTGGTAGCTAGAGATTTTGTGAGCAATCTGAATGGTATTTTCTAAGCTGGTTCCGCAAGCACGCTGCACGTTATAGGCCGGAGTGTTTGGATGCAAACCAGAGGATTGAACGACTTCACGAGCAAAGTTCCAGTTAGCCGAACTTTGCATGACAGCTCCCAGAGCCACATCGCCCACGGTTTTTCCTACCAAGTTATATCTATCTACTAAGCACTTTAGACTCGCGGTCATGAGCTCTTCACTTGATACGTCTTGATAAACGGTCATTGATTTCATAAATGGAATGCGGACTCCACCTACGATATAAGTTGTTCTTGTTTTCATAAAATTCCTCCATTTAAAATTACTCTACAAACTTCAACGACTCTGAGTTGATGCAGAATCGGACCCCAGTTGGCTCAGGACCGTCTGGAAAAACGTGTCCTAAGTGGGCTTCGCACACATTGCAGAGCACTTCGATTCTGCGCCCGTAGGTCGTGTCCAGTTCATATTGAATTACGTTGTCGGCGACTGGTTCAGAAAAACTCGGCCATCCCGTTCCCGAATCGAACTTTAGGTTCGAGTCAAAGAGTTCGGTATCACAGCCCACACATGCGTACCTTCCTGCTTCATAAAATGAACAGAGTTCTCCCGTGTGCGGGCGTTCGGTGCCTTTCTTCCGCATGACATTAAATTGCGCGGGTGTCAGAATTTTTTTCCACTCTTCCTCGCTCTTTTCTACTTTTCTTGGAGGAGCGGGAGTGCCGTTATCGAGGTAGTCGTTAATACTTTTCCAGTTGAACATAAATTTTCTCCTTAATCTTAGGGTTCACTCTTTATCCATCAATCCACGCGAAGAAGTCCGTAGCTGAACCAATGAATTTTCCATCCACAAAAACTTGCGGAACAGTTTGAAGATTTGTTTTTTCCTTCAACTCCTCGTAAGCCTTGGGATCTTCATCCACGCGAATTTGTTTGAAATCGACCTTTTCAGAAGTTAGGTAATTCTTCACGCGTACGCAAAATGGACAATGATCTTTCGTGTAGATGACAACGTTCTTAAGTTCTTTCATTTTTTTCTCTTTCGTTTGGTTCATGGTTTAGTCTCTTTCAAAATGGCAGGTGTATCCGTTGGGATTCTTCTGCAAATAGTTTTGGTGATATTCCTCAGCGTCGTAAAACTCTTTTTCCAAGGTGACGGTCGTGACGACTTCATTTTCGAAGCGCCCGATCTCGTTAACCTCATCAATCACGTTCTCGATAATCTCTTTCTGAGCGTCGTCACGATAAAACACAGCTGAGCGGTACGAAGTGCCGACATCATTGCCTTGGCGATTCGTCGTTGTCGGATCGTGAATCTTAAAAAAGTAATGTAGAACCTCTTCGAGAGAGATTTCGTCTTCGTTGTATTCCACGCGAACAGCTTCGGCGTGACCAGTTTTCCCTGTTCTGATATCGGCGTAGCGAGGATCATCAAAATCTCCGCCAGAGTAGCCAACCTTCGTTGACGTAACACCGTCCAAATTCTTAAGAAGGTCTTCGAGACCCCAAAAACACCCTCCGGCAACGATCACATAATTTAATTTCATATAGCCTCCTTCGCTTTCATCTATTTACTTATAGAAATGACTTTACAGCATAAAAATTGGATATAATATGTTTTATAATTCAGATAATATGACTTATTGAACAGTTTGGGCAGGACATGTTATTAGCTTAGTTTAATTACGACTTTTCCAAAATGGTTTCCCGACTGGAGATAGTCGTAAGCTTCTAACGCTTGCGAAAAAGTAAATACTCGATCCACAACCGGCTTTAGACCACTCGTTTCAAGGGCTGCATTCATTCTCTCAAACATGGCCACCGAACCGACATAGGTTCCCTGTACGCGAATATTTTTAGATAAGATTGTTGCCGTATCAACTTTGTCACTGAATCCAGTTAGAACTCCCATCAATGAAACGGAACCCGCATAGCGAATTGCTTTTAGAGTTTGATTCAAAGTTCCTGGTCCTCCAACTTCGACGGCGTGATCGACGCCGCGACCGTTGGTGAGTTCGCGAACTTTTTCGGACCAATTCGGATACGTTTTATAATTGATCGTCTCGTCGGCTCCCAATTCGCGGGCGCGTTTTAATTTTTCATCTGATGACGAAGTTATAATAACTTTGGCCCCTGCTAATTTCGCAAACTGTAAAGCGAACATGGAAACGCCACCGGTACCTAATAATAAGATGGTCATACCGGGTTGCACTTTTGCACCCTCGAATAAAGCGTACCAAGCGGTGACGCCAGCACACGGTAAGCTTGCCGCTTCTTCGAAGCTCAGATGCTTTGGAATTTTTAAAACGGCTGAAGCGGGAAGTGCGACGAATTCAGAAAGCATTCCTGAAACATTTCCTCCACCTAATGATGTCGATTGTTTTTCTTCAGTTAATTCTCCATCGATCCATCCGGGCATAAAGGCCGCAACGACACGATCGCCTTTTTTTAGACGAGAGACTTCTGATCCGACCTCGACGATCTCTCCGGCTCCGTCAGAAAGAGGTGCAATCGGATTGATTTCTGTTTTGGATCCGTAGGCACCGTTTACGACCATAATGTCACGGTAATTCAAAGAGGCGGCTCGCACTCGAATGAGGACCTCGTTGCTTTTGTAGGGAGGTATTGATTTTTCAATCTGGATTAATTTTTGTTCGCGATCTAACTGATAGGCTTTCAAAATGGCTCCTTTGTTTTCATTTACCTTACTTATAAAATTGACTTTACGGCATAAAAAATCGTTATAATATGCCAAATAATTCAGATAATATGACTTATTGAACAGTTTGGATAGGGCCTAAATATGGATGTCTTAAGTGAAATTTTAGATAAAGTAGAGCTCACTAGCAGCTACTGGTATCGAACCTCATTTGCGGGAGACTGGGGCATCAATCACCCGCAGGAAGAGAATCTAGCCAGATTTCATATCGTCACTCATGGCGAATTTTGGTACGAGGTGCCGAAACTTAAGCTGAGGGCCTTGGCGGAGCAGGGCGATATTTTGATCTTATTCAAAGGGATGGAGCACACCATGACCAGTGCACCAAAGATGAAGGCCGAGCCCGCTGTCAAATTTAGATCCAAGGCCAAGCTCACCGAGGCGCAAGTTCTTGAATACGGCGATCAAAGCAAGCCAAAAGCAAACGTCGTTTGTGGACATTTTTGTTTTAATGGCGGACCCGATCATCCATTCTTAAATTCGCTGCCAAACATCGTGCATATCAAGAGTGCTGAGAACTCACACTCGCCTTGGCTTGCCATGCTTTTAAGTATTATAGAGCAGGAAGCAAAATCAGGGCTTCCTGGAAGCAACACGCTAGTCAGGAAGCTGACCGAAATTATCTTCGTGCAAGCATTAAGAATTCACCTGCACAAATCCAACAAACAGGCAGGATTTTTCAAACTGATCGAGAATCCGCAGATCAGCAAAACCCTGGAAGCCATCCATCATAGTCTTGATAAAAAATGGGGTCTTGACGATCTCGCTGAGATTGCTGGGATGTCGCGCACAAACTACAGCGTTAAATTTAAGGAGCTGTCTGGCATGACACCTCTTGATTATTTAACTTATTGTCGGCTTGAAAAAGCGAAGCAGCTGCTTAAAGAATCCGGCAAGTCTGTTCCCGAAGTGAGTGAGGCAATTGGGTATCCGGCACATGAACACTTTCAAAAATTGTTTAAGAAAAAAATTGGCCAAACTCCTAGTGCTTACAGAAAAGAAAATTCTAAAAAGGTATAAATATGAAAATCGAGAACTCTCCTGTTAACAAAATAGCTTTCTGGGTCATAGTCATTGGTGGTGCGTTTTGTCTACTGATCCCTTTGTTCGCACCTCTTCTTCCGCTGCAATATTTGAAGGGGTATGGTGATATAGGAAGTGCTTTTGGAGGCATTTCAAACCCATTCGTTCAGATTCTGGGTTCAGTGGTTCTCTTTCTGGCGCTGAAAGCCCAGATTGACGCTAATGGCATCCTCCATCAGCAAATCGAAAAGGAGAATGCGAAGGAGCAATTGAGGCACGAGTTGAATCAACTTCACGAACTTTATATGTTCGTCGAAAGAAACATTAAAAATTTTAGCTACGATCAGGAGAAGACCGTTGATGGCAAGATGCAAATGATCCTTCTGCATTCTCGGCGAGCGATTAAATGTTTCATTGAGGATCTAGAGAGCTTGGATGTTGATATTCACAAAGAAGACGACATTTTAATGTTCGACGGGGTTAAAGAAATCATGAGCATTTTGAACAGCGTTGAACTCTATTTCAAGAAAATAAATGACAGTGAAATTGTACCTTATCACAAGAATTTTTATAAAACACTTATGCAGCACGAACTTCTCTTCAGTATTTTTCCTTACCAAGATCTCGATAATCAAGCGCATCTAAAGCATGAACCTTGCCCAGAGTGTGGTGAATACCATGCAAACTATCCGCCACTGATTTATGACCGGCTACAGGAAATTAAGAAAAGTTTCTTCTGAAGGATTGCTACGATGCAGGATATTCATTCGGTATCGGGTCCTGCTATACAGCCATTCAAAGCTCATTTGCTTACGCTGGAAAAATCGGCGTTTTGAAGAAAATTTTGACTCTTCGAAATTGGTTGCTCACAAGGCTTGATATATATTCGTTCCCTCGTTTTATACACATTCAAACTTACGTAATCTCTTCCACCGGCCTCTTTAGCAAAAAATTTAAAACTCTGGCCACCATTAAATGTGTTCTTGGTCACAATATAAAGTCGATTTTCGAAAATAGCTCTAGATGTTCCCTCTGGAATAGCTACGATCTTTTGAAAAAACCACTCTGGTGGTAATAGCTCTGATTTTTGGCTGTCCATCTTTTTAGTATCGACCAAGAGAAGAAAGTATTGTCAAACACCATTTGTGCCAGGGAGCCAAAGGTGTCGAAACCAAATGCTGTATCAAAACCCCTTTCTGCAGAAAACCAAGCTGAACTAAATAGGCGCTTTCTTGACCATAAGCGTTTTACCGCTCGATCTTGATCTCAACACTACTGCGAGCAAATCATAAATCGATTTGATTTGGTTTAGTAACGGCTACTTGTAAATAATATCTGACATCTGGCGTATATTTCGATTTCACGCTACACCTACTTTCGAGGTGAATATGCAATTAGTAAGTTTATTTGTTTTAGTTTTTTTCTTGGCGTCCTCAGCTTTTGCTTCTGGTCCCTGTACGATGACTGTAGATACCAAAAATGTTTACCATATTTATAAAGACGGTCAGCAGTTGGATTATTCGGGACGTAGGGACTCGATCTTGGAGTCCCTCGAATCACTGTCGGAATCTGGCGTATGTCCTGCGAGTCCCAAGAGCAGTCAATGTATCATGACTGTGGATAGTAATGATGTTTACCATATTTATCAGAATGGTCTGCATGTGGATTTTTCGGTGAGAAGAGACTCCATTTTGGAATCACTCAGATCGCTACACAGATCTGGTATTTGCCCGTAAACAAATCCCCGGCTTTCGAATCACCTTAATGTTTCGTCAAAGCCACTTTAAATTACAGCCTTTATCTTTTCGGACGCCGGTGGGAAGCATTGGGTTTAATTCCTCAACGGATGTCAGGTATTTGGCTTAGGTATTGCTTTATTTACTACCGATGCTAGTTAGTCTAAGTAGGTTCTTATTCATTGCTACTATTGCCTTGTGGTGTTTACCAATTTTTGGCAGTGAACTTAATTTTCCTCTTACAAAAGTAACCGAACTAAGTTCAGGAAAAAAACAAACACTACAAAAGCTACTCAGTGTCTCATTTTGGGCCAAATTTGATGGGCTCTCTTGTTCAGGGACCTTTATAAATAATCGTGGAATGTTTTTAACTGCAGATCATTGCATTAAATCATGTTTTTTCGATGCAAGCGACGATCAATACATGGAGTTCAAAAGTTTCGAAAGACGCGATCTGGGGCCTGCTCAGTGGCTCAACTTTCGCAGGTTTTTCCCTGAACGCATACCTAAGAATGTTACTTGTGAAACTATTATTAATGGTGAAATTAAGTCTTCAAGACTTATTGTTGCAAGCAAGGGAAGATTAAATCCATATTTTCCAAAACAACTTGAAGCTCCTGATCTTATTGCTAAATACAAAGAATTTGTTTATTCAGGTGCTGGGTGGCCAACTGGCGATTTCGCAATTCTAGAGCTCACAGATAAGCCCAAAACCAATTGCTTACAGTTAGGTAATCGACTTCCCCAAAAAGGCGAATTAATTCAATCCATTTCATTTCCATTAATGAACCTAGATGAACGGATTCCATTTTACTCGTCTGGTTATTTACTTGATAAAGAAAATAGTGAACCCAACTCTTTTGTTACAACTGTCGACGCAGAAACAGGTTCCAGTGGTGCAAGTCTCATAGGCGAAGATGGGAAAATTTTAGGTGTAATGAGCATTGTAGTCGACATTAGAGATCCAAGGGCAAAAATAAAAAAAATGCTCAAAGTCACCAGTGTTCTTGGCATATTAGAGTCTATTCGCGAAACTCTGGGAAAAGAAATAACTTGTGAAGGTGAACAATAACCCTTCGTTCTTTGCTAAAAGAACTTTTAGAATTTACTAACTTAAGCCGGAGGATCAAACTCCGGCTTTTTTCATTCCTAATTCTGACCAGAACACTTCGCATAAAACTCAAGAGCTTCGT
>JALHRJ010000125.1 GCA_022841475.1 Cyclobacteriaceae bacterium
GATCCTAACGAAGCCATTGCTGTTCAGCAAAAAGTAAAAGTGACGGTGCTCGAAGTAGATATTCCGCGCAAGCGCATTGCTCTTTCCTTAAAAAGCGATCCGTTTGGAAAAACTCCACCCGTGCGAACAACAGAACGACAGGAAAAACCATCAAAGCCAAAGCCAGCTTCTAAACCTGTGGAATCGATGGAAGATAAACTGGCCCAATTACGGGAGAAGTTTAAAAGATAATTTGAACTAAACGGTCTGACTTTGATACGCTCGCAAAGTGGCGATCTGACTGCTCCGTCATGGTTGACGCGCGAGCTGATAGTCAATACCGAACACTGCACTGTTCGAATCAGGACAATCTATTTTGGTTCGATGACCAATTTGTAATTCATTGACACTTTCTTTCGGTGGCATTCAACTTGTTGTTGTCTGATACTAACCAAAGATCTTCCGCGTTACTACCTCATGGAAAAATTGAAGCACTTCTTCTGGCTTTGCTCCGGAGCTCACCTTGCTATTCTAAAAAAATGTGAATCAGAAGCCAGTAAATATGTGGGCATTGGGGCCACTGTATTTTTTACCGGAGTATTTGCTGCCTTGGCAGCATCGTATGCACTCTATACCGTATTTGATAATTATTGGATTGCGACTGCCATGGGGTTGGTCTGGGGCCTCATGATTTTTAACTTGGATCGATACATCGTTTCGAGTATGCGAAGGGAGGGGAACATGAAGCGTGAACTTCTTACCGCATTGCCACGGATTATATTGGCTGTAATTATATCGTTGGTGATTGCTAAGCCTTTAGAATTGAAAATTTTTGAGAAGGAAATTCAAACGGAGTTGGTGATGATGGAACAACAAACTTACGCTGCCCAGGAAGACGAAACAAAACTCCGGTTTCAACGGGAGCGAGAAACACTGAATGCAGAGATAGCAACGCTGAAAAGTGAAATTGCGGAGAAGGCAGCCTCGCGTAACGAATTAGACCGACTGGCCAGAGAGGAAGCAGACGGAACTGGCGGAAGTAAGAGGCGAAATACCGGACCTATTTATAGATTGAAGAAAGCAGATGCGGATCAGGCTGCAATTGAATTGGATCAACTTGTGAAAAAGAATACTCAGCTCATGGACGATAAGCTGGCCAGGCTGGCTATGAGTGATTCCTCTATTGCCGTAGAGATTGCTACCCTCGATAAGCAAAAGCTGGATGGTCCTGCAAGTCGTATGGAAGCCTTGAGTCGGATCGCTACACAGAGCAGTGCGATCTGGTGGGCTAATTGGTTTATTATTTTATTATTCATGGCTGTGGAAACAGCACCTGTCTTTGTTAAATTAATTTCCCCGCGAGGACCTTATGATCACTTACTGAAAATTGAGGAGCATGGTTTTGAAGGGCAACGTATTGAAAATCTTGCGCGAGTGAATGCTGATATTAAAGGCAGGACCAAGGATTTGCCAACCACTGAATCGGATTTTGTCAACGATCGGTTGAATGTGATCTTGAATAAATCCTGAGAGGAATTTATGAAGATCAGAATGTTGTTTTTACGTCTGCCTGAAATTTTGCTCGATGTTGATCACCCTGATTCAGAAATAGCACGTTTTCTTCGATCTTGTAAGCATCTGTCTCGCGAATTGCCTGCAAAAAGCGGATTTCTATTTCCATAGTTTCCTCGCAGAACATCCTGGTGGCTGCAAGATTTTTTAAATTCAGTTTTTTCCCTTCCAGCGTATAACCACCCGCAAACTGATTGCAACCGGCAAAGCCACTGGCTGTTTTTGTGACCGGGTCCAACAGTAGATTCAGTTTTTTCGCTTCGTTGATGGTAGCGATAGGCTTGCCATCGAGTTCAGTAAGCACCCAATATGTTTTTTCGAGCGGTCTTTCTTTAGGCACACCAACCAGATCCCCGATTTTATGGGAAGGGCGACAGGCCGTAAGTAAGACAAAAACCAAAAGTAAGAACCGCATAGCAAGGTTACTTAAATGCAAATTAAATGCCATTAAATGCTCTATAGGTCAAGTTGAACCACCTTTATTCGTATTGTTTTGCGTTAGGATGAAATGTGCGCCAGCTATGCCAAAATTCCTGATAGGCTTTTAGTTTTCTTAATTTATCAGAAGAGGTGAGGCTATGACCGGCAAAATTGTAAATCTTGTCGTTTACAACGATCGTGTCGCTGCGAAGCAAAAAGGTTTCTGATTCACTTGTTCGCTCAAAAGCGCCAAAGCTTTGCTGATCTTCTGAAAGAACTAACACCAACCACACATCACCAATCTTATCATGAATGATTTGCTTTTCTTTCAAAAGGTTCCAATCGTAGGCTTTACTTTCTTTACCGATCTCAATACCAACCACCCACGATTTATCCTGCCAGGACAGGCTGTCGGTTCGGGTAAGTTGTCCTTTACTTCGGCCGTATTCATATTTTCCCAAGGTATCGTATTTTGATTTTATCAATTCATCCAACTGCATGACCAAAGCGTTTGGATGGAGTTCGAACAGTTTATCCAATCGTACCTGAAACGATTCTACTTCGGGCAACATTTCTCCTTTAAGTGATCCCGTTACGGCTTCACCATTAGCTTGCCGCCACCAACTTTTTGTAGTTGCATCTTCGAACATGGCGTTGAAGTGGTCCATTCCCACCAGTCGAAATTTTTCAGGCCGACCCTTTACGAGTGGTTCGAAAACGCGACCTGTTCTACAAACACTGCAATACGTAATCATCATTGGTTTTCCGCCCACGGAATCCCGAACCTGATGATGATAGGCAATGAAACGAATGGGGTAAGCTTTTACTTCACCATTATGTTCTACACCCACCACCATCGTGCTATCTGGCATCAGGTTGTCACTCTTTGGTTTTAAGGAGAGCGTTTCAGGTTCTTTAAACATGGCATCGGCCGACATTCTAAAATTGAAAACGTAAATGGTCGCTATGAGTAAGAGCAACCAAACTGTTGGAATCCATTTTCGCTTATTTGTTTGAAAAGTATGAATTGTATTTACCGCGATCATCAATCCAAACAAAGTCCGGAAGAACCACCGATACGAATATAAAAAGTATGCAACATCAAGACTGTTCATGCGCTGGCTTCCAGGCATCGGCATGATAAAGTAGACATTTAAGGCTTCAAATAAGGTCAGGCCCACGATACCGATGTAAAATATTTTTTTCATATGCTTACCAGGTTAACAAGTTAGTAAATAGGATTATAATTTGAATAGTCTTCTTCAGCCCGATGTTGCTGGTTTGATGGAAGAGTCACAATCTTGAGTTCCCAATTGCCAATATCCTGCAAACCATTTTCATTACTCAATTTTTTTGATGAATATTCAAGAAGTTATGCCTGTGAAAATCCAAAGCAAAGTCTCGAAAGTCATTCTATGGTCAGTGATTTCGGCTGCCTTCATCGGACCGGGCACTATTACAACGGCACTCACGGCTGGTTCACAATATCAGATTCAATTACTTTGGGCGATAGCGTTTGCCACCTTTGCCTGTATCCTTTTACAGGAGGTTTCAGCTCGGATTACTATAGCCTCCGGATTAAACTTTGGTCAGACACTATCGAGCAAGTATGGCGCTGGTCGCGGACGTTGGATTAAATGGATTGTAGCCGTACCTGTTTTATTGGGTTGTGCTGCATACGAGGCAGGTAATATTCTCGGTGCGGTTTCAGGTGTTTCACTTTTGTTTCCCGGTGACGGAAAGGTGTATACGATTATTATAACTGTGGGTGCCGCAATTGTATTATGGAAAGGAGGTAATCGCGCGATTTCAATCTTAATGACAATTTTGGTGGGAATGATGGGGATCGCTTTTCTTATGCTTGCACTACAAACTAATTTTTCATTTTATGAATTAATATTGAATATGACTGTTCCAAAAATTCCACCAGGGGCGGAGTTTTTGGCGTTGGCACTGGTGGGTACTACAATTGTTCCCTACAATATTTTTATTGGTTCTGCTATCAGCAAGGGAAATACAGTGCCACTGATGAGGCTCGGGTTATCACTCTCGGTAATTATTGGCGGGCTTATTACTTCCTGGATTATGATTGCCGGATCATTGACTGGAGAGTTCTCTTCCTTTGGAGAGCTTGCCATCAATTTAGAGGGAAGGATGGGCACCATGGGATTATGGGCGTTAGGTATCGGACTATTTGCTGCGGGGTTTTCTTCCGCTATAACTGCACCGTATGCCGCTTCAATAATTGCCTCTACTGTGCTAGGATCTGAAAATAAGAAAACGATTCGAGCTGTGTGGATGATCGTATTGCTGATTGGTTTTGCTTTCGGGATCAGTGAGGTGAAACCTATTCCCGTAATCTTAACTGTTCAGGCACTGAATGGATTTGTATTACCATTGCTTACTTATTTTTTAATTCTTTTGGTTAATGATACTTCTGTTATTCCGCGTGCATTCCGTCATGCTGTTTGGTACGATTTTCTTTTGATAGGAATTTTTGGAGCCACATTATTAATCGGACTAAATAATGTGGATAAGGCGATCACAAGTGGCTTTAATCTAACAAAATCTCATTTTGAAATTGTATTGATTCTAACGTTCGTTGCCCTGCTTCTTGTTGTTGCTCAACTTGTGCGACTACGAAATCAGCACACTGAATAATTTTCGATGGGTGCCCCAATAAGTTTACTGCACTTGTATATTCAGCAACTCAATTTTACTCAGTTCTTCCAGTTCACCTTTTCGGAATAGTTCTTCGAGGTCTGCTAGTTTTGCTTCCCCAGTGGGTTTGTAATTAATATAATCGAAGAAAAGAATCCCATTTACCATTCGGGGATTGTAGGCTTTGCGAAAGCGATAACCTTCGCCATCATTTTCTGCAAAGGAGTAGGCCATGTAATCAATTGTGAATTCATTTTTGTTGATCCAATAGATAAAAATATCTTCGTGATCTTCACCTCCATCTTGTGTAAATGTTACTTCAACCACATATTGGTTCTTGCCCTCAAGTTGAGTTTCACCCAGAAATTTCTTTTGAACAGATGCGTCATTTAATCCATATGGCAGTAATGCAAAATATACTACTGAGTTAACCGAGGCACTGTAACGGGTCTTCATGGAGTCAGCCACTTCCACTACACTACCGTTAACTTCTCTGCGAAAGCCATCGTTGCTTAAAAAATCGTGTGTTGTGTTTACGGAGTCTTTGGTAATTCGTTCGTACGAAAAGATTCCTCCATTTCGCTTTGCGATGTAGTGTCTGTCGCGGAAATCAAATTCCACAGTTGAGTTAAGATATTTTTCGCCACCAGATGATGCTATAGCTTCATCAATTATTTTTTGAGGATCAGTCAGATTGCTATTGCAGGCAGTCATAAATACTGCCACTATGGAAACAATAATTAGATTTTTCATTTTCAAATCAATTTAGCCAGTGTGCTGATATACCGCTCTGGCACTTCGCCTTTGGTGGCAGTTTGATAATCGCTGTAACTACAGGGGATAATACTATTACGGGTATAGCGGGCACCGGGCCGGTGATAGGCAACTTCCATCCACCACTTTTCAGTCACTTTACTTTTATAAAAGGCAAGTGTTTCGGGTTCCACGGGCATAGACACTACATATTTCAAAAAATCGTTACTCTTAAAATTATGTTCATTCTTACGGTGATAAAATCCTTCTATAAAATACCAGATCATAGTAGCCACCACCGAAGCGGTTTTTTTATTTAAATCATCATAGGTAGGATTGTATTCATAAAATCCTGCTGAGCTGAGTTTTTCATTCATGCCGGCATACCAGCATAACTGGCAGGCTTCTTCACCTGTTAATCCAAAGGGTTGTGCATTGGCGTTGCCCGGAGCATCGGAAGACCGGATGGCTGTAATGTCAAACGAAAGCAGATCGGCATTGCGGATGGCAGGTTCCATCTCAGAAAGATTAGTGCGCATTTGCCCAACACGAAAGGCTTCAAAGTAAAGTTTTTCTAAAATGGATACTGAGGTTGGATCGATCAGATAAAGTTGATGTGCCAGGTGCGTGTAACTCAGTAAGTAGTTGGGCTCGTGCAACAGAATTTTATGAATATGCTGACTTGCCGGTGCGGATTCTTTATAATCCTCCAGATCAAGAAAAGCATCGATGTTCAACAGGCTGATGAGTTTTTCCATTTCTTCATAGCCACGATATTGTCCATAATCAAGATCGTGGGTGCCGCCAAGGATCAGCGGCATCACATTGTTCTCGAGTAGAATTCTGCATACTTCACTGATGCGCACATAGGTTTCATCGAGATCGATCCCGGCATTCAGGTTTCCAAGATCCACAATCCGATACGCACCATTTCCTTTTTTAAGGTTATAAAGTTTCTTCCGGATTTCGTCTGGTCCATTACTGGTACCCTGGTTGGTAGCAGTTCCCCGCTCTTCCTTCACTCCAAATATGGCAATATCAACTCCCCTAAAGTCAGGCATTTTATCGCCATATACTTTTATGTTTTTGAAAATTGAATTGGTAGGATAAGTCTTAGTGTAAATTGATTCTTCGAGCGGAGAAAATAGAATGGTTAAGTCCATTAGATCTTTAGCTTTGATTTAACCTCAACGATTTGAGTTTTAAAAAGTGGAATATCATTCTTGATTATGTTCCAAAGTCTTTTGGGCATAATACCAAAATAGTCGTGCGCAATTACATCTCTTAATCCAGCTACCTTTTGCCATGGAACCTCATTGAACTGATTCCTGATTTCAATCGGAATATTCTTTACTGCCTCACCAATTATTTCTAATCTACGGCCAATGGCATCTTGTTTTTCAAAATTTTTCTGAAAATCATCTTCTGAAAGATTTAGAGAGTATTCCTCTATCTTTTGAATACTATCCAAAATATCATCGATAAAATGATTATACTCTCGTTTTCTTTTACCCATAAATGGGAACAGGATTTTCGAGAATATATTTTTTAAGAGCAGGTTTAATCGCTCTATATTCAACTAAATCTACAGAACAATGCAGCGCTTCTTCCAATTCTAATTTAATTCCTATAAAGTCAAGAAGGCTATACGAATCGTCTAATTCGATTAAAATATCGACATCACTTTCAGCTGTGTATGAACCATCTGCCATAGAGCCAAAAATGGCAGCTTTGGTTACCTTATATTTTTGCAAAATAGGTGTTGAAATAGTTTTTATTTCCTCAATCGTCATACCTCTAGTAAAGGTAAACAAAAGCCAGATAAGTTCTATTTTTGAAATTTAAGCGATTTTTGCACACCAATTTTTGGACATAAAAAAACCTCACGAGGAGGTTTTTTATTTGCATCCTAGTGCTTACCCACCAAAATCATCAAAGCGGACATTTTCTTTGGGCACGCCCATATCATCAAGCATCTTCAACACAGCCGCATTCATTAATGGCGGGCCGCATAAGTAAAACTCAACGTCCTCAGGCGACTTGTGATTGCCCAGATAATTATCATATAAGCTTTTATGAATAAAACCAACATAACCGTCACCTTCTGTGTCGTCCAGACTCTTGTTGACCTTCCAATTATCTTCCGGCAGGGGCTCGGATAAAGCTATGTAGAATTTAAAATTCGGAAACTCTTTTTCTATTTTCCGGAAATGCTCAGTGTAAAACAATTCCTTTTTAGAGCGGCCACCGTACCAATAAGAAACTCTGCGATTAGTCTTTTCAGTATGAAAGAGGTGGAAGATTTGTGCACGTAAGGGAGCCATGCCGGCACCACCACCAATGTAAATCATCTCACGCTGCGTCTTGTTAATGTGAAATTCCCCGTAAGGGCCGGATATTGTTACTTTGTCACCTGGCTTGCGCGAGAATACATAAGAGGAACAAATACCCGGGTTAACATCCATCCATTTATTATTGGCGCGGTCCCAGGGTGGCGTAGCAATACGAATATTCAGCATCACAATGTTTCCTTCGGCAGGGTGGTTGGCCATAGAGTAAGCCCGGAAGATGGGTTCATCGTTCTTCATCTTCAAATCCCACAACTTAAACTTATCCCAATCCGACTTAAATACATCCTGTTTATGACCTAACTCAGGATGTGGAGTAATATCCATCGTTTTGAAATCAGCAGTTAATGCAGGAACATCAATCTGGATATAACCACCGGCTTCGAACTT
The DNA here is from genome assembly GCA_022841475.1 of Cyclobacteriaceae bacterium. Lineage (GTDB taxonomy): Bacteria > Bacteroidota > Bacteroidia > Cytophagales > Cyclobacteriaceae > ELB16-189. The sequence continues at coordinate 8,124 of JALHRJ010000125.1, forward strand.
AAGAGTTTCTCCGGGTGGAAGCTTTACTACGAATTCCTTAATAAAAGTGGATACGTTATAGTTACTCACCACTTCGCACTCCCACTTCTTGATACCAAAGATTTCTTCTGGAATGCGGATGTTGAGATCTTGCTTCACTTTCACCTGGCAACCCAGGCGCACATGTTCCTTTTGTTCCTGACGGCTAAGATGTCCTACTTCGGTGGGCAACACATCGCCACCTCCCGTTTCTACTACACATTTGCACATAGCGCAGGTTCCACCGCCACCACAGGCGGAGGGTAAAAAGATCTTTTCATTCGCCAGTGTAGTTAACAGCGAACTACCGGCTGATACAGTTATTGTCTTTTCGCCATTGATTAAGATTTTAACCGGGCCCGACTGAAC
>JALHRJ010000126.1 GCA_022841475.1 Cyclobacteriaceae bacterium
ATGAATGTAAGCTGTATGACACCTCCGGTTACTAATAAAACTGCAAGTAAGGAGTTGATAAAACTAGCCGGATATACCAAAGAGGAGGGTTTGAATGATCGGCTCATGAAACAATATTCGGAAATTCTCAGGTCGATTGATCCTTGGTGAGCAATGTCAATTTGATTCTGGATATTGTAATATTTTGTTCTTACATTTTACCTTCGGTCTAACTTTAACCTGAGTTATGAAAAAGATTTTTTTATTCCTGACTTGCATGGCAATACTTATTTCATGCAATAATCCCGGCACAGAAAAAACCGTAGTTACACCCGTTACCACAACTACGCTTTCCAAAACACAACTCAAAGACAAAATCATGGGTGGCTGGGCCGGACAAACTATTGGTGTAACCTTTGGTGGTCCATATGAATTCCGATTTCAGGGAGCTTTTATTGCAGATTATCAACCACTGCTTTGGTACGATGGTTATCTCAAAAATACGATGGAAAACATTCCTGGCTTGTATGATGACCTCTACATGGATCTTACGTTTGTAGATATTTTCGAAAAGCATGGACTCGATGCACCGGTCGATTCATTTGCAAATGCCTATGCTAAGGCTGGTTATGCGCTCTGGCATGCTAATCAGGCTGGTCGTTATAATATTTTGCATGGCATCAATGCGCCCGAGTCGGGTCATTGGTTAAACAATCCCCATGCAGATTGTATCGACTATCAGATTGAAGCCGACTTTGCCGGGTTAATGAGTCCGGGGATGCCGAATACGGCTTCTGAAATCAGTGATAAGATCGGTCACATCATGAATTATGGTGACGGTTGGTATGGCGGAGTGTATGTAGGTGCTATGTATGCGTTGGCCTTTACTTCTAATGATATTCCCTTTATCGTGAGTGAAGCGTTAAAGACCATTCCTCAACAGAGTGAGTTCTATCAATGCATCAATGATGTGATCGGTTGGCACAAGCAATACCCAACCGACTGGAAGCAAACCTGGCTGGAAGTTGAAAAGAAATGGGCGAGTGACATCGGGTGCCCGGATGGGGTTTTCCATCCATTCAATATTGATGCAAAAGTAAATGCTTCCTATGTGGTGATGGGTTTGCTATATGGTGAAGGTGACTTTACCAAAACCCTGGAGATTTCTACGCGTGCCGGTCAAGATGCAGATTGCAACCCTTCTTCTGCGGGCGGGATCCTGGGAACAATGATAGGGTATTCAAATATTCCAGCTTACTGGAAACTTGGATTGAAAGAAGCGGAAGACATCGACTTTAAATACACGACCATTTCATTGAATGATGTGTATCAGATTGGATACAAACACGCATTGCAAAATATTGAGCAGAACGGTGGTAAGATAGAAGGCGAGCAGATCACACTTCCATGGCAGGCACCTGTGGCAGTGAAATTTGAAAAGAGTTTTGACGGTCTTTACCCGGTTAATAAAATTCCTGTAACCTGGTCGGAAGCAAAGGATGAAATCAGTTTTGATTTTGAGGGCACTGGCTTTGTATTAAAGGGTAATTGTTCTCCCTGGGCAAATACCAGCGATTATGTTTTCAAAACAGAATTGTATCTCGATAACGAAATTATTGAGAAACCATTGTTGCCGGTAAATTTCACTACCAGGCGTCATGAACTTGCCTGGAATTATAAAATCCCAAAGGGAAAACATTCCGTGAAGCTAAAGATTTTAAATCCTTCGAAAGAACACACGATTTATTCCTCCGAAGCAATCATATACTCCGATGCACCGGTGGATGGGTTAACGTTAAATATGCAGAAAGCGAAAGGAATATCGGAATAGAATTAAGATTGATAGAACTAAATGTATTATGGGTAAACTGATAAAGATTATTTTGTTTTGTATTGTTACGGTTTTTTTTCCGGGCTGTCAACAGAATGGGAAGACGGCAGAAACAGCTCCTATGGATACAACGGCTCACGACAGGGTAATTGGTGGTATGTTGGTGAAAGGTAAAGTGATTGATGATCAGACTCGTTGTTCGCATTACCATACGGACCTCGATATCATTGCCATCAAATTTAAATGTTGCGATACGTATTACCCATGCTTTTCGTGTCATAAAGAAGCAACCTCTCACGAAGCGATTACCTGGCCCATCGCTGAGCGGGATACGAAAGCAATATTGTGTGGTGTGTGTGGCCATCAGTTAACCATACAAGAGTATATGGACAGCAATAATATTTGTACACAATGCCAGTCGTTGTTTAACCCCAATTGCAAAAAACATTACGATTTGTACTTTACTATGAATTGATCAAAACTTCAAGGCTATGAAATATATACCGCTCTCATTGCTATGGGTACTCCTCAGTTGCCAATCTTCCGCACCTGAAGAAACCTCATCGGTCAATTATTATGACCTAGGTGAAACCGGATTAAAAAGTGGCGGAGTTAAAATGATTCCGATTCACAATGGAAAGTATAAGGTGTGGACAAAGCGAGTAGGAAATAATCCAACCATCAAGGTGTTGTTACTGCATGGTGGGCCTTCTGCTACGCATGAATACTTTGAATCATTTGACAGTTTTTTTCCGCAAGCCAGTATTGAATATTATTATTATGATCAGCTTGGGTCTTATTACAGTGATCAGCCAACAGATAGCAGCCTCTGGACAATTGAACGATTTGTAGAAGAAGTAGAAGAAGTACGGACAGCATTAAACCTGGATTCTTCCAATTTTTACTTGTTGGGAAACTCCTGGGGTGGAATTCTGGCGATGGAATATGCATTGAAATATCAGAAGAATTTGAAAGGCTTGATTATCTGTAATATGATGGCGAGTTGCCCGGATTATGGTCGTTATGCGGAGGAAGTTTTATCTAAGCAAATGGACCCGACCGTACTTGCGGAGATTCGGCAACTGGAAGCGAACAAAGATTTTGCAAATACCCGGTACATGGATTTGCTTATCCCCAATTACTATGAACAACATTTATGTCGGTTCCCGGCAGCTGAATGGCCTGACCCGGTGAACCGGGCGTTTAAACATACAAACAGTGCAGTCTATACATTAATGCAAGGTCCCAGTGAGTTTGGCATCGCTGGGCGGTTAGAGAAGTGGGATGTCAAAGCCCGGTTACCTGAAATTGAAGTGCCCACCTTGACAGTAGGGGCCACGCACGACACCATGGATCCTAAACATATGGAATGGATGTCAACGCAGGTTAAGAATGGCCGATATTTACATTGCCCCAATGGCAGCCACATGTCGATGTGGGATGATCAGGAACATTTCTTTCCGGGATTGATTGACTTTATAAAGTCAGTGGATGTAGGAACTTTTGAATGATTGATATTTCAAAGTTCATTTCTTCGCAGAGTTACTCGCTTCGAGAACTCTGCGTGAATGAAAGAAGTAATTTACCCATTTTTCACATATTCCTTTTGAAGCAGAAATGCTAAATTTAGGTTATGAGCGTCCGCAGGGAAATACACGAATACGATGGTATTTATTTTATCACCATTACTTGTAGTCAATGGCTTCATCTGTTTGAGCTTTCGAATGGATATGAGGAAGTGTACAAATGGTTTGATCATCTGAAAAGCATGGGGCACTTTATTACCGGATATGTAATCATGCCTAACCATATTCATGTACTCATCGCATTCAGAAACACACAAGGTGTATCCATCAATTCTATGATCGGAGAAGGCAAGCGGTTTATGTCGTACGGGATTGTGCGAAGGCTAATGGAAAAGAATGAAGAGGAAGTGCTTGCCAGATTGACAGCATTGGTAAATGCAACGGACAGAAAGCGAGGTAAACGGCATGAAGTATTTGAGCCATCGTTTGATTGGAAAGATTGCAGGAGTAATAATTTCATCAAACAAAAACTGGATTATATCCATGCCAATCCGTGCCGCGGAAAATGGAATTTAGTGAATGAAGAAACAGAGTATATTCACAGTTCGGCAAAATATTATGAAACTGGTAAACAAGGAATCTACTTGGTAACAAAGTATACAGAATTGGAGGATATAGATTTGACTAAGTCGTTGTAGTCTTGAGAAGGCGCAGAGTTCCCGAGACGGGTAACTCTGCGGGGAATAGAACTGGTAAACAGGGAATCTACTTGGTAACAAAGTATACAGAATTGGAGGATATAGATTTGACTAAGTCGTTGTAGTCTTGAGAAGGCGCAGAGTTCCCGAGACGGGTAACTCTGCGTTGAAATAAAAGAAATATTGATAATTGGATGGTTTTGAACGGATCGAATTTTGAAAATGAAAAATTCTGACAACTGGCGCGAATATCAATTTAGAATTGTGTTAGGCTTTATAGGTGTAGTCGCATTCGGCTTTTTCGTATTTAAAGATTTCAAAAACTCTCGCTTCTCTGCCAGTAAGCTATTTATTTCACCTCAAACAAAATTGAATTCAAAGATTATAACTATCGATAGATTATCATCTGAAGCCAAAATCACATTACTTAGTGGAGAAACCTTAAATGTTTCAAATGCGAGAAATCTTGCATATAGAAAGGTTGATATTTCAAATTTCTTAAATGCTGGAGATGTTTTATTCAAGGAATTAGGAAATGATACCATTAAAATATTTAGAGGTGATAGCATTTACACTTTTGTTCTTCAAAAAAGTGTTATAATTTATGCCTACCCTAAATAGATCTTCCCATTAGTATTTGTTGGTCAGCGACCAATAAGATAGAATGAGAAAAATTGTAGCTGATTTCTGGAATGCGTTTTAAAACAATCTCAATATTTTCAGCGTAAATATGAAAACATACGGATCAAAATTTATTTACTTCGGAGCAATTTCAATAATTTCCATTAATATGATTTTCCTTACTTACGTCTTTTCCAATTTTTATCTCAATGATAATTTAGAAGGAGCAATAGCAGCCTCCTTTATTAACGGTTGTTTTCTGATTGCATTGTTTTATTATCTCAGAAACTATATTTACTTGGAGGGTATGGATGACAGTAGCATACTAGGAAATATCTTCTTTAAAAAGATTGTTTCAAATGATAGTATAGAAATTAAACAGGTAAAATTGGTTAGGTGGACGTACGCTGTTACGTACAAAGGTAGAAAGTATTATTTTGGTAGCTTGCCAAATTATTGATCCTTCTGAACGTTATTTGCTGATCAGGATTTTCTTCAACGCCTCTTCAATCATTGTGATGTCCGGACTTCCCGGTTTTAGAATACATTGTTTTTTATTACTCCCGGTTCGCGAAACCAAGCCGCTCATCATCACCCGGTTTTCCATATGTGTTTCTGTATTGCTCAGCGCTTTTTCGAACAACGCTTCCAATGTTTGAAACTGAGCAGGGGTGATGGCTATGTTTTTTGGTTCACCGCCACTATACGTGCCCGATGAACTTTCTTCCGGTGTAACCGGAATGTATTTTAGTTCGGTGGGCGTAATGACATACACATTGGCATTACCATCAGCGTATTCGTAATTAGCAGGAGTATTCATACAGGCGGCAGCGATAATTAGTAAAACAAAACACCATTTCATAATTCAACTTTCAGGTAAAGGCTATGCTTTAGCGGTACGCTCAATTTCTTTGAGATTTTCGATCTTCTTATTCCGCAAAAATCCATTGATGTCCTCAAAATGTTCGCGCACGCGTTTGTTCCCAAATTCAAAAACTTTGTTGGCCAGTCCATCCAGAAAGTCTCGATCGTGCGAAACCAGAATCAACGTGCCATCAAAAGCCAGCAAGGCATCTTTCAATATGTCTTTGGTTTTGATGTCGAGGTGGTTCGTAGGTTCATCCAGAATCAACAGGTTCACGGGTTGCAGTAACAACTTCAACATGGCCAGACGCGTCTTCTCACCACCGGAAAGCACCTTCACTTTCTTATCGATATTATCGCCACTAAACATGAAGGCACCCAGCATGTCTTTGATTTTAGTTCGAATATCACCCTGGGCAATCTGATCAATCGTTTCAAATACAGTAAGGTCAACATCCAATCTTGAGGCTTCATTCTGGGCAAAATAGCCAATCATCGAATTGTGACCCAACTGCAATTTACCCTCATAGTCAATCTCGCCCATGATGGCTTTTATCATGGTGGATTTTCCTTCCCCGTTCTTTCCAACAAAAGCAACCTTTTCACCCCGTGAGATAGTCATCGAAGCATCCTGAAACACAACGTAATCGCCATATCTTTTGGTAAGTCCGTCCACAATCACAGGATAATTACCAGAGCGTGGGGCAGGAGGGAACTTAAGGTTCAACGAAGAAGTATCCATTTCGTCTACCTGTACAATCTCAATTTTCTCCAGCATCTTTACCCGCGATTGTACCTGCAGAGTTTTGGAATAGGTGCCTTTAAACCGATCAATAAACCCTTGAATATCTGCTATCTCCTTTGCCTGATCGTCAAAATGTTTTTGCTGTTGTTCGCGTCTTTCCTTCCGCAGTTGTAAATAGTGTGAGTAGTTGGTTTTGTAATCGTAAATCCGGCCCATCGTTACTTCAATGGTGCGATTGGTAAGATTATCAACAAACATCTTATCGTGACTAATCACAATCACGCCTTTTGCACTATTCTTTAGAAATTCCTCCAGCCATTGCACAGACTCAATGTCGAGATGGTTAGTAGGTTCATCGAGCAGGATAAGATCTGGCTTTTGCAATAATATCTTTGCCAACTCAATGCGCATTCGCCAACCGCCACTAAATTCCTTGGTCGATCGGGTAAAATCACTCCGAAGAAAACCCAGACCTATAAGCGTCTTTTCTACTTCTGCGTCAAAATTGATTTCTTCGATGGAATAGTACTTTTCACTGAGTTCCGAAACCTGTTCAATAATTTTAGAATATTCATCCGATTCATAATCGGTGCGGATTTCCAACTGATGGTTTAATTCATCCATCTGCTTTTTCATGTTGAGAATCTTTGAAAAGGCTTTGGAGGTTTCTTCAAATACGGTGCAATCGTCTTCGGTGAGCAGATGCTGGGGCAGGTAGGCTATTACGGCTTCCTTCGGAGCCGAGACTTTGCCCCGGGTGGGTTTGTTTACTCCGGCAATGATTTTTAACAGGGTAGATTTACCGGCCCCGTTCTTTCCCATAAGGGCGATCCTGTCGGTATCATTTATATTGAAAGTAATATCACTAAAGAGTACAGAACCACTAAATTCAACGGTAACGGAATCAACTGAGATCATGCTTATAAAATTTGCTGCCTGATAGATTGCAGGGGCGCAAAGATATTATTTTTTCCCTTTTGCCGGGTCTTCTTTTTTGAGCCAATTTTGCCAAATACCTTCGTAAATTACTGCCAATAACCTAACCCCATGGAAGACATAGTCCAGCTTTTAACACAAAGTATCGAAGATGATTTTTTATCGAAAGCCGAACGGAAATCGCTGCGAGAATATATTGCCGAAAAACCAGTAGATGAGCATCAGCTTAATTTTTTGCGAAGCAAAATTTATGAACTCGCCACTGAAAAAGTGACACCCGCCAATTATAAATTTATGGTGGAGTGGATAAAGGATGCCAACAGCGCGCTGTCTATTAGCAGCAAGCCTACGTCAACCTCCGATGCCTACTTTAGTCCTGGTGATACCTGCCGGAATGTAATTATCCAACAGATCAGAAGCGCTGTCAATCAACTTCAGATTTGTGTCTTTACAATCAGTGATGATGTGATTACAGACGCGATCGTTACATCACACAAACGTGGCACTCGGATTAAAATTATTACCGATAATGACAAGTCGCTGGATGAGGGTTCCGATATTGAGCAGCTTGCCAATGCAGGAATCGCTGTAAAGATGGACCGTACCCCCAATCACATGCACCATAAGTTTATGTTGGTAGACGGAAAGGCCCTGATTACGGGAAGTTATAACTGGACCCGAAGTGCAGCCCGGTTCAATCACGAAAATATTTTATTGACCAACGAAGCCGGAGTCGTAAAATCTTTCATGAAAGAATTCGATCAGTTGTGGCAGGAGATGGAAGTATATTGAGTGAAAGGACGAATTAAGAATGACGAATGACGAAGTACGAATTTCGAATTTATACATGGAGTTGTTAAGTGTTTCGAGAGTAGGAAAATCAGGTGAGGCGGGCTTCGTTCTGCAAGAGATTTCCTTTGACGTTTCTGAATTTCAGAAGATTGCCATTGCGGGCGAGACGGGTTCCGGTAAAAGTACTTTGCTAAAGATTATTGCCGGGTTGGTTCAGCCAGATTCTGGAGCGGTCTACTTTAATAATGAAAAGGTGAAAGGACCTGATGCGCAATTGGTACCGGGTCATCCTGCTATTGCTTACTTGTCTCAACACTTTGACTTGCAAAAGTTTTTACGGGTTGAACAGGTATTACAATACGCCAATTCCATTTCTCCGAAGGAGGCGGCTGCTATTTTTTCCATCTGCCGAATTGATCATTTGTTGCAACGCAAAACAGATCAGCTTTCAGGCGGTGAAAAACAACGGATAGCCATTGCCCGGTTATTGATTTCCA
>JALHRJ010000127.1 GCA_022841475.1 Cyclobacteriaceae bacterium
ACGTTAGGTATTGATCCGCTGATTCTGGGCCGGCATCCCTTTCCCGGACCGGGGTTGGGTATTCGGATACTGGGAGAAATCAGCGCAGAAAAAGTAAACATCTTGCAGGAAGTTGATGCCATTTTTATTTCAGGTTTGAGAAAGCATAATTTGTATGAGAAGGTTTGGCAGGCAGGAGCAATGCTCTTACCCGTTTATTCTGTTGGTGTAATGGGCGATGAACGGACGTATGAGCGGGTAGCCGCTTTGCGGGCTGTTGTTAGCGTAGATGGAATGACTGCTGATTGGGCTCACTTACCGCATGAATTTTTAAGTGAAGTATCTTCAGATATTATCAATAAAGTGAAAGGCGTGAACCGGGTAGTTTACGACATCAGTTCCAAGCCTCCGGCAACCATCGAATGGGAATAGCGGCTTAATTTTTGATTGACTATATTGAAATTTGATCGTAGCCAATGCAGAGCATCCGTATAAATAAGTTTCATCTGATCATAGTATTTTTATTGTTGAGTGTTCTCTCACTCAACGCACAGGATTATAGGAAACAGTATCGTCAGGCTAAGGAGCAATTTGACGCGGGTAGTTACAGCGCTGCCATGGACTCCTTTAAACCTTTGATGGTGTATGATATCAATAATCCGTATCCTGAGTATTCATCTTTTTATTATGCCTTGTCTGCACAACGACTTGGATATAGCTCGGTAGCTAAAGAAGCACTTTTGCAAATAAAGAAGTTGTATCCGAAGTGGAACCAATTGAACGAGGTGAATTATTGGCTAACCAAAATCTACTTCGATCAGGGCGAATATTTTCAAGGACTTTTAATCGCTAGCCAGATTTCGGATGCATCTTTTCAAGGTGGCCTTACAGATTTTAAACGGGTTTATTTTGCCCGGATCGATGACACGGAAACATTGAAAATGATTTTGGAAGATTATCCGGAGGATAAGGAAGCTGCTCGTGCTTTGGTGAGATTGTTAGGAAAGGAACCAATTCATTTGCAGGAAACTGCATTGATTGATTCATTAATTCTAAAATTTAATTTATCCCGCGAACAACTCATTACAAACGAAATACCCAAGCCAATTTATAAAGATAAGTACCGGGTCGCATTGCTTATGCCTTTCCTGGCATCAACACTTGATCCATCACCTGTCATAAAAAGAAATCAATTCGTACTTGATCTATATGATGGAATGAAACTGGCTGCCGATTCATTATCGAAAAATGGTGTTCAACTGGAGTTGTTGGCGTATGACAACGAGCGCAGCATGACTACCACAAAGAAAATTTTGAGTTACGAAGAATTAAAGGCGGCAGACCTTATCGTTGGCCCACTCTTTCAAGAGGAATCAGTTCCGGTGCAAGAGTTTGCCACTGCAAATCAAATTAACCTTGTGGTAAACCCAATTTCAAATAATTCTGATTTTATTGGAAACAGCCCATTTACTTTTCTCTTTCAACCGAGCCATGAAACCATGGGCATTCGCGCTGCCGAATGGCTGGCCGCTCATGTCACCAGGCCCAATTGTATGGTATACTATGGCGAGAGTGTTAAAGACTCGGTGATGGCATTTAATTTTATTAAACGGGCAATTGAACTTGGCGTCAACGTGGTGTATGCGGAAGAAGTAAGAAAAGAAAATTCTGGTAGCATACTTACCACCCTGGCCTCTGCCATTGAGTTTGATGAATGGAAAAATCCACTTCAGTTTAAATTAAAGAAAGACAGCATCGGCAGTATTTTCGTGGCCAGCGACAATGAACTGATTTACTCAAAAGTGATTAACAGTGTAGAGACCCGTGGTGACTCCATTGTCGTGTTGGGGCAGGAGAGTTGGTTGCAGGATACTTCGGTCGATTTCTCAAAATTTGAGCGCACAGGCGTTACCATGGCAGCGCCTAATTACCGGTCGCTATCCAGTCCGGCTTATCATGAGTTCAGAAGGAAGTACATGCAGAAACATGGAAGCCTGCCAGCGGAGTATTCGTTTGTTGGGTATGAATTTATATTAACGATGGGGCAAATATTTTCACAGCATGGCACTAATTTTCTTCAAACGATGCCAGTAGGGGCAGCTACGAAAGGAATACTTACCTATGGATATACGTTACAATCAACACATGATAACGGCCAGGTTCCTTTCATTGCTTTTAAGCAAGGGAGGTTGGTGGTGTTAAAAGAAAACTAAGCCGAATTTCAGGAAATCCTTACACGAGGGTCTCTAAAACAACCGCTTTTGCTACCTTCGGGCATCATTGAATCAACTTCTTTTTACTATTTTTAGGCTTATTCTAACTATGAGAGCAATCCGGTTTGGTTTAGGTTTTATTCTTCTCCTGAATAGCATGAGTATTTGTGCACAGGCGCAGGAAGAAAAAACAGCTGTTACCTTTGACGAACTTTATGATGAGCCCTACTCCATCAATAAATTATTTATAGGGTTTCAACCTTTTTATGGCGAATTATTTGCCACTAACGTAAATGCAGGATATGGTGCTGAAGTTCACTATTATCATAAAAATAAGTTTGACGTAAAGGGACATTTCAGAAAGACCTATAGCAGTAAATTTTATGACCTCAATCGTGAACTTGCTATAAATAATAGTTCTGTTTCAAACAAGCCCGAAGTATATAACTATTACGAACTTGGCGGCACCTATCACATCAAAGATTTTGATGTCAGTTCCAAAGCCAAAATATTCCTGCACAAAAAAAGTATTCCAAGGAACAAATGGTCATCCACTGTTCCTCTTTATGCAGAGGTTCCCAGCAAACTTAGAAAAATTTACGGTGTGCGTCTGGGTGGTGTAATCTGGAACAGCACAGCTGATTTAAATCGGGCTTTGGAAAAACAAGGGTTAACGAATGCTGATCTTGTAAATAGTGAAGGTATTGGGATGGATCAAACCTATGTGGATGGTAATGGTCAGGTTCAGAACGTAAATGTGTTTGGTAATATATATGCGACTAACATTTATCTCGGAGGATCCATGTCCTGGATTCGTAACATTGCCGTAAGTTTTGATCAATACGATGAAGGACTTGACGATGGAATGTTTACTGTATTTTTGGATTTAATGATTGCACCTTCCCTTACTCTGGATCCGGTGGTTTATCAAAACGAAGAGTATTCAACCGATGCCTTGGCTACTAAAATGATCGGATTCAGAGCCGGGTTAGAGGGAAAGTTCAATCGTACGCTGAGTTGGTCATATGGGGGTGAAGTAGGTTATCGTCCATCCCTGGAAGGTCGTGGATTCTTCGCTTTGTTTAAAATATCTTTTCCCGTCTTCAGTTCCAATCTTGATAATAAAGTCGAAGCCTTCGGCAAGTAAGCCATGGTTTATGACATATTGATCACTCACATCAAAGGACTTGTTCAGGTGAGGAATCAGTCTCTTCACAAAGTAGCCGGAAAGGAGATGGCTAACCTGCCTATTCTGGAAGATGCTTTCTTGATAATCTCTCAAGGGCTTATTCACTCGTTTGGATTGATGAAAGAATTGCCTTCATCCGTCAACGCTCATACTACCATAGATGCAACGGGCCGATTTGTTTTTCCTTCATTCGTAGATTCTCACACCCATCTGGTTTATGCGGCTCCAAGAGAGGAAGAGTTCGTTATGAAAATCAAAGGTGCCACTTACGAAGAGATTGCGGCTCGGGGTGGAGGTATACTAAACTCAGCGAAAAAACTTCAAACCCTTTCAGAAGAGGAATTGTTGGATGTCTCGTTGCCGAGAGCGTGGGAGATTATTCATATGGGCACGGGAGCTGTGGAAATTAAAAGCGGTTATGGACTAACAACAAAGGACGAACTGAAAATGCTTAGGGTAGCCAGGAGAATCGGTATCGAAACTCCATTAACGCTAAAAACTACTTTCCTGGGAGCACATGCTGTACCAAAGAATAAAAGCAAAGATCAATATATCTCAGAAGTGATTCATGAAATGATTCCTGCTGTGGCGGAGGAAAAACTTGCTGATTATATAGATGTATTTTGTGAAACCGGATTCTTCACACCAGCGGAAACAGAATTGATTGTTGAAGCAGGCAAAGAGTTCGGGTTAATTCCAAGAATACACGCCAACCAACTAAGTCGCTCGGGCGGAGTTCAGGTAGGAGTAAAAACAGGTGCCATCAGCGTTGATCACCTGGAGAATTTGGGTGATGAAGAAATTGATATATTGAAGGAAAGTGAAACGATGCCCACGTCATTACCCGGTGCAGCCTTTTTTCTAAACCTTCCTTTCACACCGGCTCGCAAGATTATTGATGCCGGTTTGCCATTAGCCATCGCTTCAGATTATAATCCGGGAAGTGCACCTAGTGGCAATATGCCACTAATGCTTTCTTTAGCGTGCATCAAGATGCGCATCACGCCCGAAGAGGCTATCAATGCAGCTACTATTAATACTTGTTATACATTGGGTCTTTCGCAAACTCATGGTTCTGTAACGGAAGGAAAAGTGGCCAATCTCTTTATCACAAATCCTATTTCATCTGTTGCCTCAATACCGTATAGTTTTGGTATAAATCCGGTTTCTCGTGTAATTTTAAATGGTAAATTGATTCCAACTAAATCAGCATGGTAGAAGTACTCAATATCCAATCGCTTCTTCGCGATGTTCCTGATTTCCCTAAACCAGGCATTCTGTTTAAAGATATCACTCCGTTGCTAGCCAATCCAGGTGCCCGAAAACAGGTTGTGGATGAGATTGCCACACACTATAAATCCAAAGAGATTGATGCGGTCGCAGCGGTTGAAGCACGTGGTTTTATTTTTGGAGTTTTGCTTGCCGCAGCCCTGGAAGTTCCTTTTATACCCGTTCGGAAGTCTGGTAAATTACCGTATCAAAAAATACAGGAAGAATATTCTTTGGAGTATGGAGCTGCCTCTATTGAGATGCATGTGGATGCTGTTCAGCCAGGTAGCAGGATTTTGATTCATGATGATTTGCTTGCCACCGGAGGAACAGCCGCAGCAGCCGGCAGGATGATTCAACGATTAGGGGGCGAGGTTGTGGGTTTTTCGTTTGTTATTAACCTCGCTTTTTTACCTGGAGAAAAACTATTGACCACTAGCTTTGAAGTAAAACCGCATTATTTAGTTTCTTATCCATAGCTATTTGATGGTATTTTGCCATAACTTTCGACAACAAACACTGTTTAAGAAGGGATGAATGATGTTGTAAAGATACCCATGTTCCCCCTTTCTATCTTTCCCCTGCCGGGAGAAATGATACCGCTGCATATTTTTGAACCCCGTTACCGACAACTTTTGGAAGATGCGGAGGCGAAGGATATGCCTTTTGGTATTTATTTTAATCATGTTTCAAACACCAGCAAATTGGGATCACTGGTCAAGTTGGAAAGTGTAATAAAGCGCTACGAGACCGGGGAATCAGATATTATTGTTAAGTGTGTTGATTTGCTTTCGCTGGCTAAGTTGTTTCGAACCTATCGTGACAAACTTTATCCGGGCGGGGAAGTGGGGTTGTGGCACGTTGATATCACCCAACCTATGGGAGACCATCTCCGAAAATTTTTTGCGGAATATCTCGCTATGATCAGACTCAACCATGCTGACAAGAGCATTTCACTTTATGATGCTGCCAATGAATTGAATTTAGGATTTGAAGAGCGGCTAAAACTTGTTCAAATGGAAGAGGAACGGAAAGAATCCTTCCTGATTGCAAGATTAAAGTATCACATCCAACTTTTGCGAGAAGTAGAAAAAGCTAAAGACGTGTATCATCTCAATTAAGTTTCAAAACGAAACTTATTTTGTTTTCTTTCATCCATTTTATTTTGATTAACGTTAAGGGGCATTCTTTTTCGAGAATAGTCTTGTTAATTTATTTAACATTCTTTAACACGGTTCGTGCAACAATTAGCATGGCACGAGCGTCCTAAGCGTATAAAAAAAATATTATGAAAGCATTTAGTTTATTATTGATGAGTGTACTGGTTAGTACACTGGTGTTCGCTAATGAAACAGCTGAGCCAGGAGAATCGGCATCTGCTGTTGCAGTTACCAATTGCTCGGGTAGTTCAGTGGTTAAGGTTTTTTATAAGGCTGAGCAGGCTGGTACGGTAAAGGTTTCTATTTTCAGTAAAGACAATAGTCTTGTGTTTACAGAAACCATGAAACGTGTTTCGGGTTTTTTACGACCGTATAATTTCAGTGGATTGTCTGCCGGTGAATACACAATTCAAGTAAAAGACAGTAATGGTACGAGAACCGAGACAATAGACTACACGGCCGGTAAAATTGAAAAACAGATCAGCATTGTAAAACTTGCAGAGGAAGGAAAATATCTTTTATCAGTTAATTCTAGAGCTTCTGATGTGATTAACGTGAACATTTATAATGAAGCAAATCAATTGATTCATAGCCAGGAGAAAAAGATAGAACGTAATTTTGCAGAAGTGTTGAATATTAAAGACATTAATCGCTTTACAATTGAAGTAAGCGATAGCAATGGCGTGTTGAAGTCGGTGAAGAATTAAGATTTTATTTGCCCGAAAAGAGGACCTCATTCTTATGAATGAGGTTTTTTTATTTTTTGCTATTGCAATCGATTTAGTTTAATGGATGAGGGAGACAGTATGCGTAAAACTCCTTTTTACATGATTTTCATTTTTGCGAGATGAAAAAATCAATGCAAAACAACCGCAATCGATTTTTCATTTTAAAAATCAACTTTACTTACAACTTCCGGCCTTCGCCCATATTCGCCCGTACATTTGCATTGAAAACAAAAACAGAAAAACTATGAAAACTAAATCAGTTGTATTCGCGCTAATCTTGGCGTTTGTTTCGGTAGCAGCCGTAGCGGCTGATCCCGTTGGTCCGAAGGTGGTTATCATTAACCAAAAGGAGTCAGGTATTTTTAAAGTTATCTATGAAGGTGCGCAAACCGGAAAAGTTTCTTTAAAGATTTTTAACAATTCTGGCAAAGTAGTATTTGCAGAGACAATCAATGGTACAGATGGATTTATCCGTCCGGTAAATTTTTCGGGCATGGAAGCTGGAGAATATACTATTGAAGTGTCGGATGCTTCAGGAAAGCAGATAAATAAGCTTGAATATAAAATGGATAACAAAGTTAATACTATCCACGTAGCCAAAATTGGTAAAGAAAGTAAATATCTGCTGGCTGTAGCGAACCAGGGCTCAGAAGAAATCAACGTTCGTATTTTCGATGGTGCCAACAATTTAGTACACAACGAAAATCTGGTTGTTGATGGAAGTCTTGGGTTAGTATACAACCTGAAGAACATTGCCGGAGTGCCTACCTTTGAAGTTACAAACCAAACTGGCGCTACTAAAGTAGTAAAGTATTAAGATAATCTAACCTGTAAACATGGAAGAGGCTTGCGTTTGGTAGGCCTTTTTCTTTTTAATTTAGTCAGATTTCGGATTCTGTTTTTTTGATTGCTTTTCTTGCTCTTTGAAGTATTTACGTGTTAAAAAACTATGCTTCATGGCTTCCATATTTTCGTCAAATTTTTGCGTTCCTTGTTTGAGATTAGTAAGCGTACTGCGCAAATCCTTCACCAAGGCAGTATCGTACCAAAGGGTCGGTATGGCACCCTGGCCAGTATGTAGGGTTTGCATAAAAGTTTTAAGGCTATCGGTGCTTTGATGAATATCCTGTGCAGCAAGGTGCAGTTCAGTCATCGTTTTTTGTAAGTGTTGTGCTATTAAAGAATCGCGCAGGAGGTATCCGGCCAATCCCTTACCTTCATCGACATCGTCCGTCATGGCCTGCACTTCACTTAATAAGGCATTTGTTCTATCAGTTGCTTTACGAAGGTTAACGATGGCCTTAAAGAGTTCTTCCCTTAATAGGGTATCATATACGAGTGCCGATATAGTGCCATTGCCATGTTGAATATCTTGCGTTATATCCAACAATCCCCGCGTGAGCATGGCTGCATTCTCGTTGGTCATGTTCAAAGTCTTAAGAATATCATCAGTTTTTATTCGACTAAACGAATTCAGTAGATCATTGTCTTCTACAATAGGTGAATTCATGCCACCTGGACTAATGTTAATCAACATGCTTCCCATTAATCCATCTGTTCCAATTGTAACAAGAGCATCCTTTTTGATAAACTTTCTTACCTCTTCCCGAATGCGAAGGGCCACTTCAATAACGGTGTCATTTTGAATTTCAATGCTCACCACAGAACCAACATTGATTCCTGAAAACCGGGCATTGTTACCCGGTTGTAAACCATTTACATTATTGAACATAACCCGAAGTGTAAAAGTATTACTAAAGATATCCTGCTTTTGACCAACCAGATAAACTGCGATGGTGAATATCAAGGCACCTGCAGTTAC
>JALHRJ010000128.1 GCA_022841475.1 Cyclobacteriaceae bacterium
AGAAAATGTAATTGGTCCAGAAATTACCATGATGCTCATGGTCGTGTTCATGATCATCGTGATGGTGAGTTGTTGATTGTGGATGTATATCTATTGTTGCCATGCTTGGAAATATCGTTGTTTAAAATTTAGCAGTCACTGTAACTGGTGCAGCCATAATGGCTTCTTTGCTATCCATCGGGATACCAGCCTTAATCATAGCTGCTTCCCGTAACTCTACCGGAACACGTTCCAGGTATTCCGGATTTTGTTTTAACCATGCTTCCTGCGAAGACATCCATTTTTCATAATCTTCTACAGAGTCATGCACAAATACCGGGAATCGCATTGAGAAATGACCGCGGCCACAAATTTCTGTACAGGCCATCTCATAATTGAAATTTGGATTCCCCGTCTCTTCACGCATTTCAGCAGTAGATTTAGTTGGGATGAATTTAAAGGTAGTATGCATCCCGGGAACCGCATCCATTTTCAGACGGAAGTGAGGTAAAAAAACACTGTGCAAAACATCTTTCGCGCGAATCATCAGTTGCACCTCTTTACCCTTCGGCAAATGAAGTTCAAGTGATTTAAAATCATCAAAGGTATTTTTATCGGATAGGTCCAGACCAAATTCATTGGAGGCATCAATCATTTTATAATTGTGCTTTCCTAACTGCGCATCCTTAACACCTGGATAACGAGCGGTCCATAAGAACTGCTGACCGATCAATTCAATTACTACCGCATCTTTCGAGGCGGGTCCAGTGATGTCATTCCAGGCACGGAGTCCACTGAAGATGAGAAGTGCCAAAACAATGGCAGGTATAACAGTCCATACAATTTCAAGACGGTGATCATCGGATACGAATGAGGCCTTTCTACCTTCGCTGTAGCGGTACTTAAACGTGAACCAAAACATCACGATAGTGATAATAACAAATGCAACTACTGTTATGACCATGGTAACCCAAAACAAATAATCTGTTACTGCCCCATGCTCAGAAGCTACCGGCAAATTATAAGAATCAAAATGAGCAACAGAATACCACACAAAGGCAACTAAACTACCTATCATGAAGAACATGAATAAGTAAGCATTCAATGTATTCCATGACGAAACATCATCTTTCGAGCCTTTCACCAAACCAACCAGATTTCCAATCCTGAAAATCAGGTAAAGGATGGCAAGCACCAACACTACTCCCAAACCGATTATCAAACTCATCATATATTTACTTTATCAGTGTTTCAAAATTAAATATGGTGATTAAGGCTTTCTGCCATCATCGGGTGATTCTTAGCAACCAATGGAACCTTAGACAATGCACTCAATGTAACAAACATGAAGAAGGCGAAGAAGATAAAGGCTAAACCAATTTCCAACAATCCCAGATCCCCATTGTACTGCATAACCCCTGGCGTAACCATATTATAAAAATCAAACCAATGACCCACAATTATAATTGGACAAACCACCTTTAACATGGAAGCCTGTCGCTTTGCATCTCTCGTCATCAATAACAAAAAGGGTAGCACGAAGTTCAGAATCAAATTCAAATAAAATATCCAGGAGTAAGGTGCATGCTTAAGGCGTTCAATGAAGTACACGGTTTCTTCAGGAATATTGGCGTAGTAGATCAACATAAACTGACTAAACCAGATGTAGGTCCAGAAGATACTAAATGCAAACATAAATTTTCCCAGGTCATGCAGGTGATTGGAGTTTACCATTTTCAGGTACCCTGCATCTTTCAAACTCACTACAATCCAGGTAATAGTGGCCAAACCGGCAACCCACCAGCTTGCAAACACATACCAACCAAACATGGTGCTGAACCAATGAGGATCGATGCTCATTACCCAATCCCAGGCAGCTACCGATGAACTATATCCAAAGAATACCAAAAAGATAGCGGACCATTTTCTTGCCGACAACCAATTTCCGGTACCGCCTTCAATATCCTCCGCTAAAATTTTCTTCTTTAATTGTGTAAAGAACCAATACCACAGGCCGAAGAATAATACCATTCTAAGGATGTAGAAAGTTGGGAAACCACCCTTCTCCCCCAGCCAAAAGAAATACGCACTCTTCTTATCTAAAATTGCATCGTAATCTTCACCGCCAGCTACATACAAGTCATGATGGGTCCAATGAAACACATCGCCCTTCACCACAAACCATAACACTAACATTAAGATGCCGGAGATGGGAATCCATTGTCCCATGGCCAATGGAATTCTTTTAATGGGAGCCGACCATCCGGCCTGAGCCGCATATTGTATGGCCACAAAGAATAAACCGATCAGTCCTAATCCTGTAAAGAAAACATTGTTGTGCCACAGTGAGGTATATATCTTTTTCAACCAGGTGGGGCTTCCATGGTGGCCGCCTGCTTCTTCCGTGGGTTCCGCAGCTTCAATACTCGCCACCAGACTTTTACTTACTTCCAGGGAACCGTGATCACCACCACTTCCATGCTCGCCTGAGTTCATGGCCATAAAAACGCCAATCACAAAAAGCAGAATACCTACACCTAACAAAATGAAAAGTTTCCGTTTTGTCTCTGGCTTAAAAATATACTGTTCGTCCGCTACCATTTGGTTTGATATCTAGTAAGTATTAATTCTTTTGTAACTCTTTCACATACTTGGCAATCTTCCAGCGATCGGCCTCGCTTACCTGCGAACCATGCGCACCCATCAGGCCTTTACCGTAAGTAATCACATGAAAAATATGTCCTTCACTAACTCCTTTAATGGCATCCCCGGCAAGGTTTGCAACACCAGGATATTTATCAGCAACTTTTCCATCACCCGTACCCTTTGCTCCATGACAATGCTTGCAATTTGATTCATACAATACCTTGCCCTGATCCAGAATGGCTGGTGTTGCGGTATAAGGACTTACCAGATTATTCGATAATCGAAGCCCTGTAGTATCATTGGCACCGCGATAAGGCAACCAGCCATTGGGATTTCTGCTTACTGTATTAGGAGCCGGCAGGCGCATGTTCATCCGGAATGGATTGTAGTTATTAGAATTGTAATACTCACCCCTGTCCTTGTCTGAAGAATTTACCCAGCGACCCGCATCTTCATCTGTAATTTGAGACAATGGCTCATAAGCTACGGAATGATACATGTTTGGTGCATATTCCAAACCTTGATTGTCACCCCCAGACTTACAACCAGACAGCAAGGTGGCTACTACCACACTTACCAATCCTATTTTTATAAAACGCATAGACTGCATCATGATTAAAAATTCTTTTCGTTTACTTCGGAAGCACCGTTATCCTTCAGAATGCGGCTAATATCTTCTTTGCTCAACTTATTCGAGGCAAGATTAATGGCCATTACATGCTTGTCGTCCGTGCTACGGATGTCATACGAGCGAGGTGTTTTGTATGGCTTCATATCACTCACTATAAAGAATGTAGCCACCATACCCAGTGCCGACAATAGTACGGTTAGCTCAAACGTAACAGGAATAAAAGGAGGTAATGAAACAAAGTTTTTACCGCCAATAATCATCGGCCAATCGAAACCCAACATCCAGATTTGCATGGTCAAAGCCAGAATGGTGCCCGTCATGCCAAAGAGGAATGCTGCAATCGGCAAACGTGAACGTTTATAACCCAATGCTTCATCCAGACCGTGTACGGGAAACGGTGTATAGACCTCGTGGATCTTTACGCCCTTATCGCGAATACCATCTACACCGTGAAGCAAGATGTCTTCATCATCAAAAATGCCTACTAAATAATTTTCGCTCGTGCTGCTCATAATTTATTAATGCTTCTTTTCGGAAGATGATTTAATAATACTTTTTACTTCAGCCATGTTTATAACCGGGAAAAATTTTGCAAACAGGAAGAAGGCCGTAAAGAAAAATCCAAACGTTAAGATGTATTCACCCACATCATACATGGTAGGATAAAACATCGACCAGCTTGATGGAAGATAATCGCGGTGAATAGAGGTTACGATAATTACGAAACGCTCGAACCACATTCCAATGTTTACAATGATCGACAGCACGAATGTAGCCACGATGTTAGTACGCAATTTCTTGAACCAGAAAAGCTGGGGAGAGATTACATTACACGTCATCATCGACCAGTAGGCCCACCAGTAAGGACCTGTTGCGCGGTTATAGAAAGCATAATATTCAGCAGGCACCATGCCATACCAGGCAATGAAAAACTCTGTGATGTAAGCAATACCCACAATTGAACCTGTGATAATGATGATTATGTTCATCAACTCAATGTGATAGATCGTGATGTAGTCTTCGAGTTTAAACACTTTGCGGGTAACAATAAGAAGGGTAAGCACCATAGCAAAGCCCGAGAAAATTGCACCGGCCACAAAGTAGGGCGGGAAGATAGTTGTATGCCATCCTGGTACAACTGACGTTGCAAAGTCAAAGGATACAATGGTGTGAACTGAAAGTACGAGTGGAGTTGAAAGACCCGCGAGAATCAGTGCCACAGATTCGTAACGCATCCAGGTTTTAGCGGCTCCATCCCATCCAAAGCTTAGTGCATTATAAATGGTAGCGCGGGTCTTGTTGCCCATGCGGATTGCCCGGTCTCTGATCACCGCAAAATCCGGAATCAAACCAATGTACCAGAATACAAGCGATACTGTAAAGTAAGTTGTGATGGCAAACACGTCCCACAACAAAGGCGAATTAAAGTTGGCCCAAAGCGAACCCCATGTGTTAGGAAGAGGAAGCACCCAATATAAACCTAACCACAAACGCCCCATGTGCACCAATGGAAATGTTGCAGCGCAGATAACGGCAAAAATTGTCATCGCTTCAGCTGCACGGTTGATGGACATTCTCCACTTCTGACGGAACAGTAAAAGAATTGCTGAAATCAGCGTACCCGCGTGACCGATACCGACCCACCAAACGAAGTTAGTGATATCCCACGCCCAGCCTACCGTTTTATTCAATCCCCAAACTCCAATGCCTTCCCACAAAACGGTAACAAGACAATAAACACCGAACATCAGGAGGACTAAGGAAATACTGAAAGCCACCCACCAAAGGCGTGTGGGTTTTCCCTCCACTTGCCGGCTGATGTCTTCGGATACGTCACGTACCGTTTTTCCGCCTGTTACTAAGGATTCACGTAATGATGAAGTTGCTTGCATACTTTAGTTTCGTATCAATTCCCTTGTCAAATATTTTAAGCGTTCTCTTTGTCTTTGTTTCTGATCTTGGTGAGATAGAAAATATTTGGCTTCACGCCAATTTCTTCTAACACCCGATAAGCTCTTGGATTCTTATAATTCTTATCAATGCTATAGTTGAAAACCTTTTCAACTTTACCATCCTTTTCAACCTCTTTGTAATGATCAATCTCCAGCAATTTGCTGATTTTACTTTCCGGATTATTCATATCACCGAACACGATCGCTCCGGTTGAACAAGCAGCCTGGCAGGCCGTAACTACTTCTCCATCTTGCAAAGGTCTTCGTTCCTTCTTGGCCGTTAACTTTCCGGTTTGAATGCGTTGTACGCAGAAAGAACATTTCTCCATGACTCCGCGGGAACGAACCGTAACTTCCGGATTCAGTACCATGCGTCCTAAGTCGGTATTCATGGCAGGGTTTGCCTGACTGAATTGCTGGTTGTCATGATACTTAAACCAGTTGAAACGTCTTACTTTATACGGACAGTTGTTGGCGCAATAACGCGTACCAATACAACGGTTATATGTCATTTGATTAAGACCTTCCGTGCTATGTGTTGTTGCTGCAACCGGGCAAACTGTTTCGCACGGAGCGTTATTGCAATGCTGACAAAGCATTGGTTGGAAAACAACTTCTGGGTTTTCTGAGGCAATCTCAGCCGCTTTATAATCTTCAGGGTTCGCATCGCTAGTGTAGTAACGGTCGATGCGCAACCAATGCATTTCTCTGCGGTTGATTACTTCCTGCTTACCAACAATTGCTACGTTGTTCTCCACATTACAAGCCACCACACAAGCTCCACAACCTGTACAGGTGTTCAGGTCAATGGACATGCCCCAATGGTGATTCTTATAATCGTGCCCTTTCCATAAACTCAGTGTAGAAGGTTCTACTTTCTTATCCCACGATGTAACCTTCGCAGCTCTATCGCGCCACTCTTCAGGATTCTTATTATAGTCAGCCAGTAAAGACTCCTGAATAACATTTTCACGCCCCATGTACGTATGGTGAATTTGCGTCTGCGCCAGTTGGAATGATGAGTCTGTCTTTTCCAGCTTGACACCGGTTAGAATGTTATATCCCAGAGTTTCGCCCACCGCCACAAGAGGATAAGCATTGGCACCAATATTCTCACCTACTTTTCCAACTTTCGTGCGACCATAACCTAAAGCAACTCCGAGTGTGCCGGGGGCCTGACCAGGTTGAACCAATGCTGCCACCGAAATGGTCTTTCCATTGGCTGTAAGGTTAACCAATTGCGTTCTGCCTTCTGCATCATTTTCAATTCCCAGGGCAGTTGCATCTTTTAATGAGATGGTCACATAATGATCCCACGTTGCTTTGGTGATCGGATCGGGCAACTCTTGTAGTAATGGGTTATTTGCCTGAGATCCATTTCCAAGTCCGTAGCTTTCGTACACAACCAATTCTAGTCCTGAACTTGAAGCTTTATAAGTTGAATTAATTGTTGACAAAGCTGCATCAACATTTCCCGCAAAGGAATAAGCGGTAGCCGCTGATGCTACTTCCAATACGCCATCGTATAAACACTTGTCCCAGAAATTTTGAAAATCAAGACCAGCACTATAAAAACGAGATCTCCAATATTCTTTTAAGAAAGTAAAATAATCGGCAGCCGGTTCGCCTGCCCAAACCATGAAACTCTCTTGTGCCTGACGGGTTTTAAACAGCGGAGTGATGGCAGGTTGCGAGAGACTAAATGAATTCACTTTCGGCTCAGCATCATTCCATGATTCCAAATAATGATGATCAGGTGCCAGATAAGCCGAGGCCGTAGCGGTCTCATCGGGCGTTGTAGAAGTTGAAAGGGTTAATGAGATATTTTTCAACGCTGCACCCAACACCTCTCCTTGCGGATGATCGTAAACAGGATTACAGTTATAAAAGATTACAGCATCCACTTTGCCACCTTGCGCATCGGCAATAAAGGCAGCCATTTCCTCATCATTTCCCTGACGGAAATTAACGGGAGCGGATGGAAGAATGGTAGTGCCGTAACTTCCTAATAAATTGTTTATGGCATTGACTACAATCTGAACGGACTTATCATTCGAGCCACACACAACGAGGGCTTTGCCTTGATTTGCTTTTAGTTCAGCAGCTGCTTTCTCCAGATAAGTAACCTTATCAATACTAGTTGCTCCGTTACCGGCAAGGATATTATAAATCTGTGCTACTACCAATCCTTCCTGCGAAGGTTTGATCATCGAACGATAATCTGCGTTAGCTCCGGTCAATGATAGATTAGATTCAAACTGATACAGACGTGACATGTCACGCTTATCATTTGTAACTTCTCTGTTAACAGCAAACTGTTTCGTGAATTCAATGGGCGATAGCCATGTGCCTAAGAAATCTGCGCCAATACTTACGATCACCTTTGCTTTACTGAAGTCGTAGGATGGAATCATAGCAGTACCAAACGACTCCTTATTTGCCTTCAGAATTCCATAATTCGAGATAGCATCATATTGAACGTGCGTAGTAGTAGGATACTTCGCCTTGAACTTATCAATAACAGCTTTTGTGCTTGGGCTTAATACGGTATTGCTTACAATCCGAATCTGGCCGCCCTTACCCGCTATCTCTGTTAATTTCGCGATTACTTCCTTA
This sequence comes from Cyclobacteriaceae bacterium, assembly GCA_022841475.1. GTDB lineage: Bacteria > Bacteroidota > Bacteroidia > Cytophagales > Cyclobacteriaceae > ELB16-189. The sequence goes on from JALHRJ010000128.1 coordinate 7,825, forward strand.
TCAACAGTTTCCCAATCAGCGGATGCGTCTTTAATCTTTGGTCCGCGTAAACGATAATTATCATACAATGACAACACAGAGGCTTCTACCTGTGCGTTGGTGCCACCCATCGTAACTTTGGATAGACTATTTCCCTCTATTTTAATTGGTCGGCCATCCCTTACCTTCACTACAATGCTGCAATAATCACCACCATTTACATAACTGGATGCGTAGTAATTTGGTATGCCGGGGTCGACATCCATTGGCTTATTAATATAAGGTATGGCTTTGCGGATAGGTGCTTCGCACGCAGCCAAAGAGGCAGCCGCTACACTAAAGCCCATCATTTTGAGAAAGTCTCTGCGCGAATGTCCGGGATCTTCCGGAGAACCCAGGTCCACAAACTCCTTATCGGCATGCTTTACAAACTCCGAATCGTTTTTCAGTTGTGGTAATCCTTTCCAGTATGTCTTCTTCGTATTGCTCATAGATTCAAAATCCTGTCGAGGTCAAGTATATATTAATAGTGGCACTTTGC
>JALHRJ010000129.1 GCA_022841475.1 Cyclobacteriaceae bacterium
GTCAATCCGGATTTAAATGATTATGCTACCGATCTCGCTATGCAGGGTTTATTTACTATGATAGCAAAAGAAGAGAAAAGTATCCGGCAAGATCCTGTGGCTCGCACTACGGAATTGTTGAAGAGAGTTTTTGGGTCACAACAGAAGTGAACTATGAAGAAATTTTCATCAAGGGATATAAAAATATTTTTATTTGGCATGCTAACCAAGCTCATGCTCCTATTCATTTATGAGTGGAGAGATTTTGTAGCTGGATTTAAGGCTGGTTTTGAGGGCAAACCCTATTCAATTGAATCAAAAAAATAACGTATGAATTTATTTGAAAAGCATAAGGAGATGTTAACAAAGGCAATAGAAGCCTTGCATGCGCGCACATTTTACGCAGCTTTTACCGAACATCCGGCTCCTGCTGTTTATGGAGAAACTGCTGATGCCGATGGTCAGGCTAAGTTTAAGAGTGCGTTGGGAAATAACTTTACTGACCTGAAACAAAGTGGAGAAGAGGGTTGGGCCGGGCAAGAAGAGTCTCCGTATCTGCAGGAGCCTTTGAAAATTTCTTATCCGATTTTTTCAAGTACAACATTAGTTGATCGTGCAAAACAGGCGTTTCATGTGTGGAGGAAGGTAAGTATAAATGATCGCGCAGGTATTTTGATGGAGTCTCTGGATCGGGTGAAGGCTCGCTTTTTCGAAATCGCCTATGCGACCATGCATACAACGGGTCAGGGTTACATGATGGCTTTTCAGGCTTCAGGTCCGCATGCCGCAGACCGTGCGTTGGAAGCCATTGCTGCAGGCTATGAAGAATTGAATCGCTTTCCTGCGAAAGCGCTGTGGGATAAACCCATGGGTAAATTCAATTTACAAATCAATAAAGAGTGGCGGGCTGTGCCCAAGGGAGTTTCTGTTGTAATTGGATGCTCTACTTTTCCTACGTGGAATTCGGTGACTGGTATTTATGGTAGTTTGATAACAGGCAATCCGGTTATCGTAAAGCCACATCCGGGCGCTATTCTTCCCATTGCAATTTTTGTAGCGGAGATTCAAAAGGTGTTGGCAGAGAATAATCTTGATCCCAACATCTGTCAGTTGGCGGTGGATACGTATGATAAGATGATTACCAAGGAGCTTGCAGAACATCCGGATATAAAGTTGATTGACTTCACGGGTAATTCAGCCTTTGGAAGTTACCTGGAAGCTTTGCCCGGAAAGGCAGTCTTCACTGAAAAGACAGGTGTAAACTCTGTCATACTTGATTCAGTAGAAGATGTGGACAAGACAGCAGCCAACCTCGCATTCTCTGTTAACTTGTATAGCGGACAAATGTGTACAGCTCCGCAAAACTTTTACATCCCTGAGGATGGAATAAAGACACCAACGGGTGTGGTAACCTTCGATCAGTTTGCTGAAAAATTGGTTGCCAACATCAATGGACTTATAGACAATCCAAAGGCGGGTCCGTTTGTATTAGGGGCTGTTCAAAATAAAAAAACATCTGAACGTGTAATCGATGCGGAAAAACTTCCGGGTAAGGTGTGGCTGAAATCAAGATCGTTTGAAAATCCCATGTTTAAAAATGCACGTGTTGCAACACCCATAGTTGTTGAGGTTGACGCTACCAAGAAAGATATATTCAGCAAAGAATTATTTGGTCCGATTGCGTTGCTGATCAAAACCAAGAACACCGATCAATCCATTGCCCTGGCTAAAGAAATGGCGCAACAGCATGGAGCAATTTCTTGTGGAGCGTATACTACTGATCCTGAAGTAAGGGAAAAAATAGCCGATGAGATGGCTCTAGCTGCCACTCCGGTATCATTTAACCTGACGGGAGGAATCTACATGAATCAAAATGCTGCCTTCTCGGATTTTCATGTTACCGGTGGAAATCCTTCGGGCAATGCATCATTTACAAATCCGGAGTATGTGACCAAACGATTCACCTGGGTAGGACATCGCGAGCCGGTAAGAATGTAAGGCATGCGTTTAGTTTATAGTAAGAAAGAACCTCTCCGGAGGTTTTTTCTTTTGTAATTCGCGCGAGTCGTACTCAGGAATACCAAAGTGCGATTGCCATGGCAATTACAGAGACAAACATGATTCGCTTTATCCACACTTCACCTGCTTTTACAGACCAGCGGCTTGCATACCAACCGCCCAATGCATGACCAATTGCCAGAATAAATCCAATAGACCAGTTGATTTTATCTTGCCATGCAAATACGATTACGGAAACACCTGTGTAAACAATTGCTGCGAATACTTTAACATAATTACTTTTCACCAGACTAATGTTGTTTACTAAACTAAGAACGGCAATCACGAGAAAGCCAATACCCGCCTGAACAAACCCACCATACACACCAATAAATAGAAAGAAGAAAGCACCTATCCATTGATGTTTACCAGAGAGTTTTTCTTCGCCTTTGGATTTAAAAGGATCATAGAGAACGAGACCTACCGAAAAGATCATCACAACAACAAAGATTTTTTTAAACAGGTCGTCCGACATGCGAGAGGCGAGGAGGGAACCGAGGATGCCACCACCTAAGGATGATAATCCTAAATAGATTGCATAGGGCCAGGGTAACTCAACACCTTTACTTTTGAATCCACCTACCGCAAAAATATTTTGAAAGAGAATAGCCACACGACTGGTGGCATTGGCAATGGTTATGGGTAATCCAATAAATGTTAGAATAGGAACCGAGAATAATGAACCACCCCCACCCACGGTATTTAGAAACGCTGCAAGAAATCCTACCAATATGATTAATGGATACTCGTACCAGTTCACTTCACCTTGGCATTACGTACGATCTTGGAGAATAATCCTGGCAAGAATCTTTTCAGATAAATGGCTAATACTTCTTTACTGCCACCTATATAAACTTCTCTTTTTTTCTGTTGGATAGCACGGATCATTTTTCTGGCGAATACTTCAGGCTTCATGCCTGCCTCATGGGTGTCATCTTTTCTATTTTGTGCCGAGCCATCGCCTAATAAAGCCGCAATACTAAGATTGGTGTTAATCCAACCCGGACATACCAGTGTTACATAAATATTTTTACTATCCTTCCAAAGTTCGGCCCTGAGCGAATCGAAGAAACCATGCAGTGCATGTTTAGCTGCAGCGTACCCGGTGCGATAGGGAGTTCCGATTTTTCCCATTACACTGGTTACGGTTACGAAATGACCAGCGTTTCTTTTGAGAAAATGGGGGAGTAAATATTTTGATAACCCGATGGATCCAAAATAATCAACTTCCATAATTCTGCGATCAACATCGAGGGTAGTGTCTTTGGCCAGACTTCGCTGACTGATACCACCATTGTTAATGAGAATGTCGATGTGACCAAAAAATTGAATACCTGCGTCAACACTAAGTTTTAATGTTGAAGGCTCACTTAAATCCAATGGAAGAATGCGAATAAAGGGTTGTGCTGCTGCATGACAATTTCCTTTTACTCGTTCCAGTTCTTCTTTTCTGCGGGCTGATAAAATTAATTTTGCACCCTGCTTCACTAATTCATAGGTGAGGGCTTCGCCAATGCCAGAAGAGGCACCTGTAATCCAAATAACTTTACCTGAGAGGTAGCTCATGATTGTGATGAGATCTTTTTATGATTTTCGGCATAGACCCAAATGGTATAAATACCGATGGCAGTGCCAATGGGAAATGAAAAAAGTTTGAAACAACCCAAGACCAACAAAAGTGTGAGTGCCCAGGGTTTATTATTCAGTAGACCAATGCCACCAATGATTGAGGGAATTGAAAAAAGAACGATTATACCGAAGGCAATGAATCTGATGAAGGGAACAATCCAAACAAAAACCCACTGGGCTTCGGGTCCAGCTTCTTCCATTATGAATGGAATGATAAGTGAAATTATAGAGGACAAAATGATCATCGCAAGAATTTGCACGGAAGCTGAGATGATGTAGAGAATGGCTAGAATTCTTTTGTGGACGTCCATAGTAGAGTGGTTTATTTTATCGATGATTTCTTTTCATAAAGAACAAAATCAAATGCGTAGGCATGCCGTGCATCCGCTGGATGATGCTTTCGCGAAACTTCTGACCAATCATCTTTTCTGATAGCGGGAAAAAAGGTATCTCCATCGATTTCTGCATCTATTTCAGTTAAAAATAAACGGTTGGCCAGCGGCAAACCGAGTTTATAAATTTCTGCTCCCCCAATGATAAAAATTTCTTGTTGGTTTGCTTCTTTAGCCAACATTAATCCAGCTTCTAACGAATTGACTACACTACAATTTGGCGCAAAAAAATCTTTCTTTCGGGTGACAACAATATTGGTTCGGTTGGGTAGGGGTCTGAATTTTTCCGGAATAGATTCATAATTCTTTCGCCCCATGATGACATAATGCTCTTTGGTGGTTTGCATGAAATACTTCATGTCATCGGGCAAATGCCAGGGCAGATCATTATTTTTTCCGATCGCGAGATTCTTGGAAACAGCCGCTATGAGGGAGATTATCATTCGGAGGTCATTCAACATGTGCAAATTAGTCAATTTTCAACAGCACAAGAATCACCCTACCCGGCATTAAAGTTTATTCCCTCTGAAAAATTCTTCCGGAGTCATTTTCTTCTTGCCTTCGGGCTGAAATTCGTCAATTGAAACCCAGCCATCAACTGTTTTTATGTTGAGGAAAGTCTTGTTGTCAGTGCGCCACAGTTGACTGTCAACGGTCGACTGTTCACGGTGGTCTGAATGACTACACTTAAATACCTTATAAACCTTATCATTAATTTTTGTCCACGCTGCCGGATAAGGACTAAGACCGCGAACAAAATCGATTACCTTTTTGGATGGTTGACTCCAATTGATCTCACAGGTTTCTTTGTAAATCTTTGGAGCATGTTTTATCTCAACACTTTCTGGTTGTGGTAATGAAGGGTAATTTCCTCGTTCAATGGCCTGTACTGTTTTTAAAACCAGGTTTGAGCCTTTATGCATGAGTCTTTCGTAGAGGGTACCAACATCATCCGTATCCAGAATGGTTTCTTTCTCTTGAAATATGACACTGCCCGTATCAATTTCATGTTTGAGAAAAAAAGTAGTAACCCCTGTTTCTTTTTCGCCATTAATTATTGCCCAGTTAATAGGAGCGGCCCCACGATATTGTGGAAGTAATGAAGCGTGAAGGTTAAAAGTTCCTAAAGGTGGCATGGCCCAAACAACTTCCGGCAACATCCGGAAGGCAACTACAATCTGTAGGTTTGCATTGTAGCTTTTTAATTCTTCCAGAAATTCTGGCGATTTAAGATTGGTTGGCTGAAGAACAGGAAGGTTGTGTTTGAGGGCACATTCTTTAACAGGAGATGGCGTTAGCTTTTGTCCACGACCCTGAGGCTTATCAGGTGCAGTGATTACGGCTACTACGTTGAATTTATTCTGTACCAGAATTTCCAGACTGTGTACGGCAAATTCGGGGGTGCCCATAAATATAATCCGCAAAGCATTCATGCTACTCTCTCAGCTTTTTTCTAATATATTTCTTGCAAATAGGACATTCGGACCACACATGGCCGCGGGCCTGACAATATTCTCTGCCGAAATAGATAATTTGTAAATGTACTTTGTTCCAACGGTCTTCCGGAATCAATCGCTTCAAATCGTTTTCAGTTTGCTCAACATTTTTGCCATTGGTTAATCCCCACCTGTACGCGAGGCGATGGATGTGTGTATCCACCGGAAAGGCAGGAACCCCAAACCATTGTGTCATGACCACCGAAGCGGTTTTATGACCTACGGCTGGTAGCTCTTCCAAATCTTCAAAAGTGTTGGGTACTTCCCCTTTGTGCTTATCAATAATAATTTTAGAAAGTCCATAAATTCCTTTCGATTTCATGGGCGAAAGTCCACACGGTTTAATGATCTCCCGGATTTCTTCCACGGAGAGTTTTACCATATCATAGGGATTGTCGGCAAGCTTAAATAGGGAAGGAGTCGTTTTGTTAACGCGCTCATCGGTGCATTGTGCGGAAAGCAATACGGAAATCAAAAGCGTGTACGCATCCTTGTGATGCAGTGGCACTTCGGGTTTTGGATAAAGTTTATCCAACGTTTTTAAAATGTCGTTTACTTTTTCTTGTTTGGTCATAGAACCGATGCTAGAAACTGGATGTTCGATTCTTGATTGTCGGGAAAAATCCAGAATCAAGTAACGGCAGTCACTTATGGATATAACAGATATTTGTTGCGCTTGGTTTTAAACTCTTCCAATCCTGGCTGCCAGCTGGCCCGGATTTGTTCTTCGGTTAAACCGTCTTTAATCTGCTGTTTCAGTTGTGTAGTTCCTGCAAGTTTATCAAAATAAGATGTAAAAAATTTTTCTTTGTCCGGATAGCTTTGATAGAAAAGCAGCAAGTATTGTAAATCAAATTTTCTGGCCGGAGTTACAGACCGTAAATCCATACCGTAACAGAGTTTGTTCTTGAGAGGCGGTTCGATAGATACACCTTTTATCGGCACCGGTGTGAATGTATAGGTCATATTTTTCAATTCAGGATTTCCTAAAACCTGAAATGGTGTTGGTGTTCCTCTGCCGACACTTATTACCGTTCCTTCAAAAAGACAAATAGAAGGATACAAACGTACTGCCTGATCGTTGGGTAGGTTAGGTGAAGGTCTTACCGGAAGAGAATAGTCATCCGCATGTTTCCAGTTTTTCATTTTGATTATTTCTATTTCACATTTCTTTTGACCTTCCAGCCAACCTTCTCCATTGAGCAACAGCGCAATTTCGCCTACGGTCATTCCATGAGTAATAGGCATTGGGTGCATGCCTACAAAAGATTTCAACTCAGGTTGAAGAATGGGCCCATCTACGTAACTGCCATTTGGATTGGGGCGATCCAGAATGATTAATTTCTTGTTATTATCTGCGCATGCCTCCATCAGGTACGTCATGGTGCTGATGTAGGTGTAGAATCGGGCGCCTACGTCCTGAATATCAAAGATAATTATGTCAAGGTCTTGTAACTGCTCGGCAGTAGGTTTACTATTCTTTCCATAGAGAGAAACTACAGGCACACCCGTTTTTGCATCTACTGCATCAATTACATGTTCGCCATCAGCAGCATCGCCCCGAAAGCCATGTTCCGGCCCAAAGATTTTTGTTACGTTTGCTCCAAGGGTTACGAGAGTATCGACTAAATGTGTTTTCCCCACAAGGGCAGTATTATTTACAACCAGGCCCACGCTCTTGTTGGCCAACTTTGGCAGTAATTGATCTAATTGTTCAGCTCCAACAGCAAGTTTTTCTTTATTAATCTGTGCTGAGCAGGAAGTACTCAACAAAAACACTGCGATAACCCAAATCCTGATCATTTCTTTTTATTTTGGCGGAAGTATATCTTCAAATTTAAGCCATTCCTTGAACCTTTCGTACTTCATATCAAAAAGAATCCGGCATACTGAAGGGAATAGCTTTTCAAGTATCATCCATAAAATTGCGGTAGCCAGCATTGCCATTGGCTTGGCAGCGGCTATTGTCTCTTTTCTGATCATGCAGGGATTTCAATCCGCGGTCAAAAATAAAATTTACGGTTTCAGTAATCACCTGCTCGTTACAAAATATACCATGAGCAATGCGGTGGAAGAACAGCCCTTCGATTTTAAGATAAGTTTATACAACGAGCCGGCTCAATTTGGGTTTGTAAAGCATGTTCAGGAGTTTAGCCATAAAGCCGGATTAATTAAAACAGATACTGAAGTATTGGGTGTTGTGTTTAAAGGGGTAGGACAAAGTTTTGATATATCGAGATTCAATGAAAATTTGATTGAAGGAAAATTTATTCACTTTCCGGATTCAGGTTATTCCAACGAGGTGTTGTTAAGCCGCGTGATTGCCGATAAGATCAATGCTAAAACCGGAGATGATATCGTAATTCACTTTTTTCAGAACCCACCGAGGTTTCGGAGATTGACTGTTAGTGGTATTTATGAAACTAACCTTTCTGATTATTTCGACAGCAAAGTGATCATGGGTGATATCCGCATGGTGCAACGCCTGAACGATTGGGCGCCCAACGATGCAGGTGGATTAGAAATAGAAGTTGACATGAAGTCTTATAATGAATTTACACTTTGGCGCGAAGACTTCAGTAGGTATAT
>JALHRJ010000130.1 GCA_022841475.1 Cyclobacteriaceae bacterium
GATGCAAGTCCGCAATCTTGTCTCTCCATTAAGCAAACTATTTTCCGGTTCTATGGACGCTCGGCTCATGCCGCTGCAGCGCCTCAAGCAGGTCGCTCAGCATTGGATGGGTTGGAAGCAATGAATTATATGGTGAATCTGATGCGCGAACACGTGCCACAGGAAACACGCATTCATTATGTGATCAACAAAGGCGGTTTAGCTGCGAATGTTGTTCCGGATTATGCTGAGGCGGAATACATGGTTCGCCATCCCGATGCGCGCATGGTGGAAGAAATCTGGAACCGCATTGTAAAAGCTGCTGAAGGCGCTGCCAGTGGAACAGAGACTACAATGAAGTACGAGGTAATCTCCGGCTCATTCAATCTGGTGCCTAACGAAACACTTGCCAGACTAATGTATAACAACCTCAAAATAGTTGGTGGAGTAAACTATACACCTGAAGAAGTTGAGTTCGGAAAAAAAATTCAAAGCTCGTTAACGTTTAAAGTGCCGCCACTTGAATCCGCAACACAAGTGCAGCCTTTCAAAACCGGTGGCTTCTTTCCCGCTTCCACGGATGTGGGTGATATAACCTGGGTTGTGCCAACAGCAGGATTAGGGACCGCTACGTGGGTCCCCGGTGTGCCTGCGCACTCATGGCAAGCAGTTGCTACCGGTGGCATGAGCATTGGGTATAAAGCGATGAACAATGCTGCTAAGATTCTTGCCATGACGGGCATTGATATTTTCAACAACCCTTCCATTATTGGCAAAGCACAAAAAGAACTGGATGATTATGTTGGAGCAGACTTTAAATACAAATCCTTGATTGGTGATCGCAAACCACCATTGGATTTTAGGAAGGGGAAACAGTAAGGTTTGTTTTTATGTATTCCATTTAAATGAATTTTTTATGAAAAGACTTATTATTCTATTTATTGTTTTCTCGCCCGGAAAGCTTCTCTGTCAATTTGGAGTTAATTTTCACCAGTCAAATATTCCTTTTGTAGGTGTCAACTATGAATTCAAAGATCGGCTACGTCCTGAATTACGAATAGGAACCGATTACTTCCTTTCGGATATATCGGCTGAGCTAGTCGTAACCTATGATATTCTCAATAAGGAAGATTATGAAGTTTATGTAGGGCTTGGCATACGAGGTGGAGATGATTATACTGGAGTACCTGTTCCACTTGGGATTAATATATTTCCTTTTCCAATGAAGAATTTCGGATTTCACATTGAATTGTCACCTATTCTAAGTGACGATTCTATTCTCAGAGGTAGCTGGGGAATCCGATATAGATTCAAAAAACCTGAATAAGTTTACTTCGTTTTTTTTACAGAGTCAGGTCAAATCCTAGATCAATATTGCCAGATTCGAACCAACCTCAAAAGCAAAAAGGGCACCTTGCGGATGCCCTTCTTTTCAATTGTTATAGTCTCTATCAATTTCCTGTGATCAGCTTCGCGATATCATTGTAAAATACAAACACCATCAGCACAAGTAAAATAGCCATGCCCACTTTAATAGAATTTTCAAAGAATTTCTCCGATGGCTCGCGGCCACTGATCATTTCATAGAGCAAGAACACTACGTAGCCACCGTCTAATGCAGGGATCGGCAGCAAGTTCATAAAGGCGAGTACCATCGACAAAAGACCTGTCATCCGCCAGAAGCGTTCCCAATCCCAGGTGCCACCGTATGCCTTCGCCATACCAATAGGACCCGAAAGTGATTTTTGAAATGATAACTGACCGGTAAATATTTTCTTGAATGCTTTAAGTTGAATCACGATCACTCCAAAAGCTCGTTGAGGTCCTAACACAAGTGATTCGCCAAAACTGTAATTGATAACTGCCAATTCACTTTTGTCAATAGGTTTTACGGCAAAGCCAATCCAGTCGTGGCCTTTAAACAAAGCGCTAAGTGAAACTACCTCAGCACCGCGCTTAACTTTAAAAGATATTGAATCAGCAGTAATACCCTTTACCAATCTATTTATATCATCCTGGTAGTTGACAGGCTGTCCATTTACTTCAATAAAACGATCACCTTTTTGAAGTCCTACCGTGGATGCGATGGTTCTTTTCTCCACGCTATCCTTATACATGTATTTCTCCATTACTTCTTCCACTACGGGCTCCATGCGGGGCGCAATGAAGTTGGCAGCCGCTTCTTTGGAGTCGAACTTCTCAATGAAGTCTTCCGGAATTGCAATATTAACCTGCTGACCATCTCGTAACACAGTTAAGTACGAGTTGTCGGAAAGAAGAACATCGGGCTTTGAAACATCCAGAAAATCATCGAACTCCTTGCCGTTGATTTGAATAATCTGATCCCCGGTTTTTAATCCAATTTGTTCTCCTAATTCGCGGGCAGCAATACCACCATGCTCGTTCACATATTTATTGGGGATATACACATCGCCCAACGCATAGGTGATACCAATAAAAATCAGCACACCAACAATCACGTTGACGATAATACCACCCAACATCACAATCAATCTTTGCCATGCTGGCTTGGAGCGAAATTCCCAAGGCTGTGGTTCAGCTTTGAGTTGGTCTTTATCCATACTCTCATCCACCATACCGGCAATTTTTACATAGCCACCCAGAGGAAACCAGCCAATTCCAAACTCAGTATCTCCTTTTTTGAATTTCACCAACGAAAAGTTGAGCACGTTGGCCATGGGAAAAAGAAAGTCAAAGAAAAGATAAAACTTCTCCACGCGTATATTAAACATGCGTGCTGTAATGAAGTGACCCCACTCATGCACTGCTATCAAAATCGAAAGGCTCAGCAGTAGCTGGGCCGTCATAATCATTCCTTCCATCAGTTAATTAGTTCTTTTGCTTTAATTCTAGTCTCTTTATCCGTATTCACGTAGTCCTCAAAGGCCGGGGTAGCGATATAATCCATTTTAGACAAACATCGTTCCACTACATCCGACATCTGCAGAAACCCGATCCGATCCTGTAAAAACTCTTCCACCGCTATCTCATTCGCAGCATTAAGCACACACGGCATGTTGCCACCACGGGCCAGGGCCTCAAACGCGAGCGCAAGATTACGAAAAGTTTCTGTATCCGGCTTCTCAAACGTGAGGGCCGGGTAATTTGTAAAGTCAAACCTTGGAAAGTCGCTTTTCAACCGCTCAGGATAGGACATGGCAAACTGGATGGGTAAACGCATATCCGGCAGACCAAGTTGTGCTTTTATGGATCCATCCTCAAACTGCACAAGTGAGTGAATAATCGACTGCGGATGTACTACAACTTCCACCTGCTCAAACTTTAATCCAAATAGCCATTTGGCCTCTATTACCTCCAATCCTTTGTTCATCAGTGATGCTGAATCAATAGTTACCTTTGCACCCATCGTCCAATTGGGATGTTTTAGCGCTTGTGTTTTTGTGACATACAATAATTCATCTCGTTTTTTTCCCCGGAAAGGGCCGCCAGATGCCGTAAGAATGATTTTTTCAATAGGGTTATGGAATTCCCCAACCATGCATTGAAAAATAGCCGAATGTTCAGAATCTACCGGATAAATATTGACTCCCTTCTCACGCGCAAGCTGCGTTACCAATTCGCCTGCAACCACTAATGTTTCTTTATTCGCCAAGGCAATATGCTTTCCTGCTTCAATGGCTTTGATTGTTGGTTTCAATCCAGAATATCCAACCAGCGCAGTAAGAACAAGATCGATTGAATCCATCTGCACAACAGATGCAAGCGCGTTCTCACCCGCAAAAACTTTGATATCCAACGGAAGCAATGCGGCCTTTACTTTTTCATAAAAAGCTTCATTTACAATCACTACTGCATTGGGCTTAAACTTCTTTGCCTGCTCAATAAGAAGATCGGCATTGTTTTGCGCGGTAAGAACTTCTACTTGAAAAGATTCAGGGTGAGAGGCGATGACTTCCAACGCCTGGGTGCCAATAGAGCCCGTTGAACCTAATATTGCGATTGCCCTTTTTTCCTTCATGAGAAATGATTAGAGGATAGCTTTATTTATATAATATGTTTGACTGATGCTCCGTGTGAAACGATGAAATCAACGCATTGTTAAAACATAAAGCAACAAAAAAATACTTTTTAAATGAAAGGGTTTGATTTTAATGGCTCCCAAAATCTGGATTAAAATCACAAGTTAAATCAGGATCTATATCTACTCAATTCCTCCGCAATCTTTCTATCGTTAGAAAGTCGTGGCATTTTGTTTTGTCCACCTAATTTTCCTTGCGACTTCATATAGTCGATAAAAGCATTTTTTTCCAGAGTCGTGACAATCAGGGTGCGCAAAATATTACCGGAAATCAAATCGTCATAATAAACATTCAATCCACGCAGCTGATTATCCAGCTCCAATGAAAATGCTGCCAAATCTTTGGGTGGATTGGCAAACTCTATGAACCATTCGTGATGTGGCATTCCTTCAGCAGGCGCTACGTTGGGTGCCACCGTAAATTCAACTAACTCTGCTTCCGGAAATTTTTGAGTTGTAAACTTCATTGCTTTTTCCACTTCTTCGCCAATCACATGTTCGCCAAAAGCGGAAATAAAATGTTTGATTCTGCCACTAACAATAATCCGGTATGGATTTTTAGAAACAAATTTTATGGTATCTCCTATTGAATAGCCCCACAACCCGGCATTGCTGTTGATGATAACAGCATAATTTTTTCCTATCTCAACTTCTTCAATTGAAAGTCTGCGTGGATTATCGTTAAAGTACTCTTCGGTAGGCACGAACTCAAAAAAGATTCCTGAGTTTAGTAATAAGAGCAAGCCCTCGGCTCGTTGCGAATCCTGATAGGCAATAAAACCTTCTGATGCCGGGTAGGTCTCAATCGAATCAACTTTCTTTCCGATCGTTTCAAAAAGTTTGGCGCGATAAGGTTCGAAGTTTACTCCGCCATAAACGAACATCGAAAAATTAGGAAACACATCTTTCACTTTTTTACCTGTGCGGGCCACGATGCGATCGAAATACATTTGCGCCCACGGTGGAATGCCTGAGATCAGCGTCATGTCGGCCTGAATTGTTTCATCAATAATCTTATCCAGCTTTTGTTCCCAATCTTCGATGCAGTTTGTTTCATAACTGGGCTTTTGATTGGTGCGCAAATAGCCGGGCACATGATGATTTACAATACCTGATAGTCGGCCCGTGTTGATACCTGCTTTCTGATCTAACTCCGGACTACCCGAAAGAAAAATCAAACCGCCATCCAGAAATGATGCGTTGCCGGTTTCATGAACATAACTCAATAATGCATTGCGGGCGCTGTTTATATGATTGGGAATAGACTCTTTTGAAATCGGAATGTATTTGGTACCCGAAGTAGTGCCTGAAGTTTTGGCAAAGTAAGCCGGCTTTCCTTTCCACAAAATATCAGTCTCGCCATGAAGTACTTTTTCCACATAAGGTTTTAGTTCTTCATAATCGCGAATGGGTACTTGTTTTTTAAAGTCTTCGTGATTCTTAATCGTATCAAAGCCGTGGTCTTTCCCGAAAAGAGTTCCTTTACCAGTAGTAATTAGTTGATTGAATACCTCGTGTTGAAAGTGAACTGGGTTAGAAGCCCATTTTTTTGTCTGACCCTCGATATACGCAGCAAAGGGCTTGGCAAGTACAGCACGAATTCCCATAGCCTGCAAAAGTAGGGTTGTAGCCGATGGTTTCCAATCTCAGAATCCAAAACCAAGGCTTCCAACCTTAATTCTCCAAAGTAACCAAAGGTTGGAAGAGGTTGAAAACCATAAACACCCTTAAACGTGACAAACCTTCCGGATTTATCTTTTGGGATAATTTTTGCCAGAGAAAAAGAACTTTACGCAAACAGGAAACATCCAAAGGTTTCGATCGTTCGACTACTAAACTATAGACTATGAATCTCTGGAAAACAGTTATTGTGAGTTTTATCTCGGGCCTGGCGGGTGCATATGCTTTCTTTTCCTATCAACAGGAAAAAACAGTGCGTCAGCAAAAAGACACTCAACTTCAGGTTTCAGATTATCAACCTACAGAAACCTATCGGCCAAGCCTCGTTCAAGCCTCCGAAACAGTTAATACCTCCGAAGCTGTCGATTTCAGTTTGGCAGCGTCAAAAGCCACCCCCAGTGTGGTTTTTATCAATAGCATTTCACAAGGTAGTTCTGCCTACTCCTATTGGGATTTGCTTTTTGGGGGCAATGGATCGCAAACTCAAATGAGTAGTGGATCCGGTGTTATCTTTTCATCAGACGGCTACATTGTTACCAACAATCACGTAATCGAATCAGCTGAAAAAATTCAGGTACTCTATAATAAAAAATCGTACGAAGCAGAATTAATAGGCACCGATCCTTCGACCGACCTTGCTGTTTTAAAAATTAAAGAAACCAATTTGCCGGCCATCACCATCGGAAGTTCAAAAAAATTAGCCGTGGGCGAATGGGTGGTAGCGGTTGGAAATCCTTTTTCTCTTTCCTCTACCGTAACCGTAGGTATAGTAAGTGCAAAGGGAAGAAAAATCAATATTGTTGATGACCGTTTTCCGATTGAATCATTCATTCAAACAGATGCTGCGATCAATCCTGGCAACAGCGGTGGTGCATTGGTTAACAAGAATGGCGAATTGGTTGGAATCAATACGGCAATTCTATCGCGCACGGGTTCTTATACAGGCTATGCATTTGCAGTACCCATTGATATTGTAAAGAAATCCGTTGAAGATCTGATTAAGCATGGCATTACACAAAAAGCAATCTTTGGTGGCAATGTGGTTGAATACGATTATCTCAATGCCCGAAAATATGGAATTGATGAAAATGTGAAAGAGTTTCGTGGAGTGTTGGTAGGTAAAGTGGATCGCACAGGAGCCGCTGCCAATGCCGGTTTACAGGAGGGCGACATCATTACTAAAATCAACTCGGTAGAAATTAACAGTGAAAGCGCTTTTGAAGAAGAACTCAGTTATCGTTATCCGGGCGATAAAATTTCCATTACCTATGTCAGGAATAATAAAGTTAATACAATCCCGCTCATCCTCCTGAATAAGAATGGCGAAACGTCCGTGATCAAGAGAAAAATTTACAGAGATGAAATATTGGGGGCCAACCTTGAGAGCGTTGATTACGGTGTGAAAGTTTCTAAGATTCAAGACGGTCTTTTAAAGAGAATTGGTCTGCCGGAAAATTATACCATCATTCAGATCAATCGCAGGCAGGTAAAAAACCCGGAAGATGTGATTGAATTTTTTAACAGTTATAAAGGCCGTGTTTATCTGTATGGAATTAATGGCTCCAAACAACAAATGCCGTTGTCCTTTTATCTGCAATAGCTGGGACTTAGTCGTCTGACCACTTTAAGTGGTCTTGACGCCTGGACTTGATAGGGCTTAGCTTCCCGTCATGCGCGACTTGAACTTTTTAGTCAGTTCGTCAACGCTGTTTTTGAAATTTACATCCGTTTTCATCATATCCTCTACGGATTCGAGAGCGTGAATAACCGTACTATGATCGCGGCCGCCAAAATTTCCCCCGATAAGAGCTAAGGTAAGTTGTGTGTAACGCTTGCAGAAGTACATGGCTACCTGGCGCGGAATTACAATCTCGCGCTTTTTCACTTTGCTCTTCATTTGTTCTAAACTAACCTTGAAATAATCTGCTACTGTCTTTTGAATGAAGTCAACGCTCACATCCGATTGAATCTCCTTTACAATATTCTTAAGCACCTCTTTGGCAAGCTCAAGGTCAATGTCCTTCTTCAGCAAAGTTGCGTGAAAGAGTAAAGAATTAAGAACACCTTCCATATCGCGAAGATTGGTATCCACGCTGTAGGCCAGATATTCCGCTACTTCCGTAGGAATTTCAATTCCATCGGATTGCATTTTGTTATGAATGATGGCCAGCTTGGTTTCAAAATCCGGCTCTTGAAGATCCGCTGTCAATCCCCATTTAAAACGGGATAATAATCGTTCCTGAAACCCTTTCAGATCGCGAGGTGGGCAATCGCTGGTCATGATGATCTGCTTGCCAGATTGATGAAGTTGGTTGAAAATGTGAAAAAACATTTCCTGCGTCTTCTCACGACCTGCCAAAAACTG
>JALHRJ010000131.1 GCA_022841475.1 Cyclobacteriaceae bacterium
TGTGCGGCTGGAGTCACCTCGTACAATTTTAAAAGCTTGATGATCTGTTTTCTCATAGGTGAAAAATCATATCAGATACATTTGCGCGGTGGAGGTGTCCAGCGCTTGTGCATAACGTTTGTGTATATGTATTGATGATATTTTCCTTATGTCAGAACCCCCTCAAATCCTGCGAAATCAGTGTGATTTCGCAGAAAATAGCTGATATTTTTTTTGTGCACCTCACTCACCCTCACCCTCTTTTATCTGTTTTTTGAAAGCGATCTGATCCAATGGACTCTGAATCTTATCCAAAGCAAAGCGGCTTACATGGGCGTATATTTCAGTGGTTTTAGGCGACTCATGTCCTAAAAGTACCTGGATATACCGTGTTGAAGTTCCTGACTCCAGCAAATGGGTAGCAAAGGAATGCCGTAACATGTGTAACCTCACTACCTTCTTAACTCCAGCCTTTTTAGTCGCCCGTTTCAGTATCTTTTGCAAACTGCTGGCACTGTATCGCTCACCATCCACACCTTCAAACAACCAGAAACCCGGATTATACTCTCTCAAATAATTCTGTAATAGGGGGGCAAGGTTTTGAGAAAGTACACTCTGTCTGTCCTTGTGACCTTTACCACTTCTTATAAATACTATGTTTCTATGAAAGTCCACATCTCCAATGCGCAGGTTTAACATTTCACTTCGCCTCAACCCGGCTGAGTAAATCAGCATAAGCATAGTTTTGTGCTTGATGTTATCAAGCGCTTCAAAAATGTTTACCACCTCCTCCTGACTCAGCACCTCAGGCAATTTTTTGTCTTTCATCGGCCGCTCGAGGTAATAAACTTTGCGATCCTGCAGCATCACTTTTTCATAGAAGAATTTGATCGCATTAATGGCCTGATTTTGTGTACTCTTACTTAACTTTTTATGCTCAATCAGATAGAGAATATAATTTCTTATTTCTATATCAGTTAAGTCAACAGGGTGGGTATCCCTAAAGAAAAAAAGAAACTCCTTGAACTGTTGAAGATAGGTTCGTTGTGTATTTTCGCTATAACCACGAAGCTTTAGTTTCTGCTCCACCATACGCAAAGCCTGTACTTGATCGGCTGTCAGTTCGGGGCCTTTAACAACGTTGATGATTTTTATTTTCTCTTCTGCAGCATGAGTTGACTCCACGAAAGGCTGTTTTAATGCTGTGTTGGATCTCAGTTCACTAAGGTCTACCGAAATTTTTCCTTTTAGGGTTTCAATAATCGATGTAAGCGCATATTCCTGTTCGGGTACATACCAACATTTATTCGTGTTGCTGAATTTTACATCCGGTATTTTTTTTACTTCCTTGATAATGCTCCAATCCTTATCAAAGAAAAGTCCCAAACATTGATTCTCGCGATGGAATAATTTTTTTATTGTAACGGATTTGTCCATAGCCATTAATTTTTACGTAGTCACCTCAAACTTTTCCGCACTGGCGCGCTTCAAATAATCTTCATAATCAAACGGCACATCGCCACCATCCAGTAAGCAGCCATCCGGGATGGTCGGGTAAATTTCTTCATAGGTTTTCACCAGGTTCATAAACACCCTCCTATACACATGGGTGCGATTAATCTTATCCGGGTGGTCGATCCCCGAGGCTCCCAGCAACTCGACAAAACTTTCAACCGTGTGTTTGTGAAAATTGGCCACGCGATTTTTTTTGTCTTTCACCACAAGCCCCTTCATGAAATAAGGATCTTGTGTAGCCACCCCTGTGGGGCAGGTGTTCTTATTACACTCCAGGGCTTGTATGCAACCCAGGGCCATCATCATAGCCCGCGCACTGCCACAGGCATCAGCCCCTAACGCCATCGCCCGCACAATATGAAATCCCGTAAGAATTTTTCCAGACGCAATCAGTTTCATCTCCTTGCGAATGCCAAATCCACGCAATGCATTATCCGCAAAGGCGAGCGCATCCAGCAGCGGCATACCTACAAAATTTGTAAACTCAGGCGGAGCCGCCCCCGTGCCACCTTCGCCACCATCAATGGTAATAAAGTCAGGGTAGGTATTTAATTGTACCATCGCTTTGCAGATGGAGAGAAACTCGCTCTTGCGACCAATACAAAGTTTAAAGCCCACCGGCTTGCCACCAGATAATTCGCGCAAGCGCTTAATAAATAAAATTAGTTCGATGGGTGTGCCAAACGCACTGTGAAAAGGCGGAGAAAATACGGTAGTGCCCGGCTCCACCAATCGGATGGCAGCAATCTCGGGTGTGTTTTTTTTGCCCGGCAAAATACCGCCATGCCCCGGCTTGGCACCTTGCGAAAGTTTGATCTCAATCATCTTCACGTTTGGCTTGGTTGCGTTATTCGTAAACGCCTCATCAGAAAATTTGCCATCGCGTGTGCGCGCACCAAAATACCCCGTACCAATCTGCCAGATAATATCACCACCCGGCTCGAGGTGATACGGACTCAATCCCCCCTCACCGGTGTTGTGCGCAAAGCCACCAATTTTTGCACCGGCATTCAGCGCCAGCACCGCATTTTTACTCAGCGATCCAAAACTCATGGCACTTACGTTGAGTACACTCATGTCATAGGGCTGTGTGCATTCTCTTCCGCCCACATGCACCCTTGGGTTATGATCCATAGTATGAAAATCGAAAGGCACAATAGAATGTGTCATCCACTCATACCCCTCCGCATATACATCGAGTTGTGTACCAAAGGGGATGGTGTCAACTTGTTTTTTTGCACGTTGATAAATTACAGACCGCTCGTTGCGGTTAATGGGCGCCCCATCGGTATCGCTCTCCACAAAGTATTGTTGGATTTTTGGACGCAAATCTTCAAATACATACCGCAGCCGGCCCAGCACCGGAAAGTTGATCCGGATTGATTGTTTTTTCTGGCTCATATCCTGGATACCAATAACAATAACAGGCACCACAAGTAAGAACAGGAAGAGAACATCAATCCAGAAGTAACTCCAGACTAATAAAATCACAGTAACCAAAATCGAGGAAACAACAAACAATTGACGGGGTGTCATAGTGAAGGAGGTTAGATTGGTCGGATAAATTAGTGAAAGGAAATGACGTAATCAAACAAGGGTGCGAATACGCACGCTCAGGCTACCTTCATCTGCACCAGACCACGGCTTTTATGAAACTTCACCTCAAAGTGTTTAAGGATAAAATGATTCATCCGGTTCTCCGCCAATTCAGCATGGCGATTGTCCGGCAAAAATACAGTGAGGTCAAGTACAGCTTGCAAAAACAATTCATGTTTGCAAAAATCCATAGTCCAATCAAGAAAGATTTGAGTCCAATCCTCTTTATATTTTTCTGTATGATCGCGCCCGTCCCACAAAAAGCCAAGTTGATTCTCCCCGTATTTATAGCGATACACGGCTGCCAGGTTTTGATAGAAAACGTAGAGTGGCTTTCGGTTTTTAGCTTGATAATTTTTTAATCGTTGTGTAAACGAATCGTCAAGGCCTAACGGATTATGAACCAGCTGATGTTGAGTTTTTACATTCTCAATAAGTTGCGTAAGCAAGTCATCCTGAAGCGCGAGTTGAGCTTCTTCGAGCAGGTAATTTTTGTCTAGCGGAAAAAATTTTCGAATCACGCTGGGACACAGGGTTTTGCAAAGGTAAAAATATTATTGATGTATTGTTTCTTTTGGCGGCCTTTCGTGGCGGTTTAGTATGTTTGGGGTCAGACCGCTCCAAGCGGTCAGACCCCTTTACAAGTATGTTCACCCCGCCACGAAACCGGGCTATCCGCTACTACTCCGCGCCACACACAGATCCACGCATGCGGGGTAGCCGCTACTATCCCTGGCCGGATTGTTAACGATCATAAACCGTGGCCGGGGCCGTCACTAAATTAGTAGGGTATTTAATTCTGAAGTTGGCACGAAACTCCACACGCACATTGTCCACTGCTTCCACCGTAGTGGGAAAATAATAGATGCGCGCTTCAACGGTATTGAAGATCAGGTTTTCGTTGCGCGCCCGCAAGGCGACTGAATAGCCCGAAAAGAAATTTTCTTTTTTCAACAACGGCAAGTTCTCTTTGCCAAGAAAGGCAAGATCGATGCGCACAACCGGTGCCAGTTTAAAACCAAACACCTTCCAATTTGGATAAACCACGGTTTCAGTTCTAAACATCAATCGCCTGGCACCCGACAAGCTATCGGGCCTGAAGCCATAGATGCCATTCACATCGCGGATATCCAAGGGTCGTTTTAAAACCTGGTTGAGTTGTGCCGCGTATCCAAGCTCGGCTTCGTGCCGCACTTTTGTTTTTCCCATCGTATACAGTCGACTATACCGATTCACATAGAGTTGTGCCAGGGCATCTTCAATAAGATCTTCGCTCCAGTAGTTGCCAAGTTTTATACCATAGGTAAGAAATGTGCCATTCGTATTGACAACACTCCACAACAGCTCGGCCCCGGTGTAGGGCCGTTCTTTGCCAAGTTCTTTTTCCCAGCCAGCAGTTAACGAAATCCGATATCCATACGGAATGTCTTCGGTGCGGCCAAAGCCCGATACATAGCGCGTTTTATAAAAATCTTGTTTAAAAAAAGTTAGCTGGCCCAAAGCCGTGCTACGATCAGAATAGGTAAGTCTACGGGTGTTGGGTATAGGTTGTTCCGGGCTTTCATGAAAGTATTCATCATACATACGCACAGCAATGAATTTTCGATTCCGGTTTTCTGCCAGCGAGTTAGGTAGTTTACTGTGGCCAAAAGAATAGCCGGCCCATAAATCGCGAATACTATAGTTATAATTAAAGAAGAGGGTATCTTCTTTTCCAAATGTATTGCGCGACCAGTTGCGGCTCAACTCTGCGGCTCCGGCCCACCGTGCAAATGGATGAAAAAGTGGTCGGTCAACGCGAATGATGAAGGCACTCTCATTCTCCTCGCCAATACTTTGTCCGGTGTTTATTTCTGTGTACGCTACGGTGGCGTTTACAAAACTTCCGAAGAGATTGGTTTTTTTATAGAGCAATTCCATACCCGTGCGCGGATTTCGTTCGGTATCATAAATACCACTTACTTGCAGGCGTTGGCCCATGCCCGCCAGGTTTGCTTCCTGAATTTTAAAACGATATTCCGTAGCGCTGCGCGGATAAAGCGAAGCGCCCAGACTAAACACATCGCGTGTCATCACCAGCAAGTCCACCGAGTCGCTGTCTTCTGAAATAGGAACAATAAAAATGCGTGAGTCGAGAATAAAATCCAGATCGCGCAGGTAGCGTTCGTTGTCTGCCGCCCGATAGGGGTTGAGGGGTTCGCCCTCGCGCAGAAAAACATTATTTCGGATTACCCAGGCCCGGGAATCGGTATGCAACCCATTGGCGACTTTCGCAACCGTAGTTTTAAATCGCTGCGTGGTGTCTTGCACAGATCGGTCGAACCCGATTTGGTTGATGGTTATGTTGCGAATTATTTTTCCCTCGTAGGGAATGTAGTAGTCTTCACTTTTTACATCCATGAGTGTATCAGCACGGGGTGTGCGGCTGATAGCATCTTTAATTTGTTTGGCTAATTTATTTTCTCTGGGCTCACCATTTTTTTTAAGCCGGGTCGTGTCTTGTGAATGAACGGAAGTCATACACAGAAGTGCTGCTATAAAAATTAACTCACCGCCCCGCATAATCGCCCAAAAACCTTACTGGAAAGTTACGCAATTCCTGTGATGGTCAGGAGCAAAGAAGGCGCCAGAGTTTCCAGCGCCTTCCTAAAAAAAGCATATCATTACCGGCTTGCGTCCGAACTAATCATCGGTCCCAGAAAGATTGCATTCATCAGCATTTTATTAGTGCCAAACCAAAAAGCACGAAATGCAACGTTTTCCGTAAAGCCTATCACGCGGCCACGACCCATTGCTGCAGTGCCCAACACCGAAGAGTTTTTGAGTTTGTCGAGATTGGGTTTGGTGATATACCCACTCAAAAGAGGATTGCTGCCATATACCAATGGATTGGAATAAGCGCCATTGGCTTTTTGTATATAAAGATTGTTGCCTTTAAACATCGATATTTTATGGGAGGTGTATCCATACATAATAGGATGTGTTAAGTCCGCCTCAGCTTCAAAGATGGCACCACTGGTGCTTTGTGCCCGTTGGGCTTGATCCATATCGGCATAGGGTTTAGGTTTTGCCGGATCTTTTTTCTCGTCATCTTTCTTTACCTCAAACTTGCCAAGTCCATTAGCGGTAAACCAATTCAACGCACGCTCGAAACCGATGACCACACCACCTGCCTGCACCCAGCTTTTTAATTTTTCTTTTCCAGTTTCACTGATCGCATTATGACTTCCCTCCGGAAAAATGATAGTAGTATACTTTTGCAACGAAGCATTGTTAAACACGCTGATCGGAATCATCGTAACCGGAATCTGAAAGCGGGTATCCACCAAGTGCCATAATTCACCCGCATCCGTGGGAGAGATGCCACCATCCACCAGCATGGCGATCACCGGCTTGGCAGGAACATAAAATGAACTGCTGCCTAAGCTAACTCCGCGATAGTCCAGCCCCGTGCTTAACGCATACACATCAATACCATCTTTTTCAGTGATCTCTTTCATCATCACATTGATCTGATCCGGAAATCGTTCTTGATTATCAACCGGAATCATGACGGAACCCCTATCAAACTTTTTTCCATCGGCATAGAAAGGTTCAGTAGCAACTTTAATGCGCACACCTTTGTCGAGCAATCGATACATGGCGCGCGGAGCATAATATCCATACGGTTCGAACACATAGGCATAATCACCTTTGCCCAGCATTTGACCAACGGGCATAATCAGGTCCATAATTTTTTCGCCCAGCGCAGGAGCAGCTTTTAATTCTTCATAGTCTAACCCAAAGGCAAGGGGCAACATCCAACTGGAGATGTCATAGAAAATGCTGTCTTTAAATTTCAACTGTTTATCAAACATGCCATGAATAAGTTTGTATTGTGTTTGATTGAGTGGAATGAGAAAACTTGATTCGGTATCAAACGTTTTTCCGTTGATCGTTTGGGTAGCAGCAACTTTATACACATCTATTTTTTGACGCAGCGCCATTTCAGCAAAAAGGAAAGCGCGTGCTTTATCCTTAGAGCCAATCATGTAAGCCTTGATGGGATCTTTAGCTGCATCCGCGGCAGCGTTTTTAAAGAAGTCGCGTTGATAGGATAGGAGCTCTTCGCGCATTTCATTAATGGCTTTTAATGAACTGAGCATCGTTACAAACTGATTGCGGATCGTGAATGGAAACCGCAACACACCGTTCACACTTTCCTGGGCATGGCCGCGCGAACTGCTTTGTTCAAATAAAATTCCGATAGACCCCTGCACATCCGGAAACGTAGATCCCTTGCCGTAATAAAAATCATCATAACCTTCTTGCGTGAAATAAAGCGAGCCAATCTGATCCAATGCTTTCGCATGATATTCACCCATCTTACGTGTTAGCTCCTGATTTTTTTCGGGCGTAAGCGGATGAACACGCGAGGGAACTCCCGGCAT
>JALHRJ010000132.1 GCA_022841475.1 Cyclobacteriaceae bacterium
ACACCACCGAACTTCGTACTCACTTTAATGTAGCTTCCTTGTATATCATCCAGGAAACGACTCGGCTCACAATTTTTTAATCGCCCGAAGCGATAGCGTGTTAATGCATAGGAGAGAAATAATTTTTTTTGTGCACGTGTAATCGCTACATAAAAAAGCCTGCGCTCTTCTTCTAATTCCGACCTGCTACTCAACATCAACTGCGATGGAAAAAGATCTTCTTCCATGCCCACGATATAAACATTCTTAAATTCAAGACCTTTCGCCATGTGAATGGTCATCAAAGTAACTTTATCAGGATCCTGATCCTTGTCTTCATCTTGACCAGTTAATAAAGAAACTTCCTGCAGAAACGCACCCAGGCTTTTATCTTCTTTCTCAGGGTCGTCTACATATTCTTTTATGGCGTTGAGCAATTCCTGCACGTTTTCATACCGACTCAGACCTTCAACCGTTTTGTCTTCGTAGAGTTCTTTCAATAAGCCCGATGATTTTGCGATTTCGGCAGCTGCCTCATACGCATCCTTGTTTTGGATTTCAACACCAAAGCGTTTGATCTTGGTTACAAAATCATCAATGCGGCCCACCGCACTTCCACCTAAAAAGGAAGAGGCATTTTGTAATACATCCCAGATGGACATTGTATGATCGTTGGCGGCAACCACAATCTTGTCAATTGTCGTATCGCCAATGCCGCGCTTGGGCAGATTGATGATTCTGCGAAAGGAAGCTTCGTCCTGCTGATTAAGGGAATAACGAAGGTACGCCAGCATGTCTTTTATTTCCTTGCGCTGATAGAAGGAGAGCCCCCCGACTACTTTGTATTTGATGTTCATCCGTCTCAGGGCTTCTTCGATGGCACGCGACTGACTGTTCGTGCGATACAAAACAACAAAGTCGCTGAACTTGTATTGATGTTGCATCTTTTCTTCAAAGATGGAGGTGGCAATGAGCTTGCCTTCTTCATTGTCAGAAACAGCTTTAATCAACTCGATCAGATTTCCTTCTTCATTACTCGTCCAGACTTTTTTGGGTAGCTGGGCTTTGTTTTTAGCGATCACGGAATTAGCCGCTTCAACGATCGTTTGAGTGGATCGGTAGTTTTGCTCCAGCTTGATAATCCGTAAGTCCGGATAGTCCTTTTCAAAGTTGAGGATGTTGGTGATATCGGCTCCGCGAAACGCGTAGATACTTTGCGCGTCATCACCCACCACACAAATGTTTTGTCTTACGGCAGCAAGTTTTCGAATGATAAAATACTGACACAGGTTGGTATCCTGAAACTCATCGACCAGTACATATTGAAAGCGATGCTGGTATTTATTCAACACCTGCAGATGTTCTTTAAATAGTTTGTCGGTGTTGAATAAAAGGTCATCAAAATCCATCGCGCCCGACTTAAAGCAGCGTAGGGCATAGGCTTTAAAAATATTTCCGATCTCAGGCCGCATGTTGGCTGCATCATCGGCCATCAGGATAGGGTTGCTCAGGTATTCCTGCCACGAAACCAACCGGTTTTTGGCTGACGAGATGCGATTGTAAACGGTATTTACTTTGTATTGCGTATCATCCAATCCCATCTCTTTAATCACACTCCGCAGCAACGACTTCGAATCATCGGTATCGTAAATAGTAAAATTATTGGGATATCCCAGATGATGCGCTTCGGCCCGCAGAATCCGTGCAAACACCGAGTGAAAGGTGCCCATCCACAAATTACGCGCATCACCACCCACCATTTTTTCAATCCGGTCGCGCATCTCTTTGGCTGCCTTGTTGGTGAAGGTGAGTGCCATGATGTTAAAGGGATCGACCTGCTGATTTTGTATGAGGTGAGCAATGCGAAAGGTGAGTACCCGCGTTTTTCCTGAACCCGCCCCCGCGATAATCATGCACGGCCCCTCTGAATTAATTACGCCTTCCCGCTGCGGTTCGTTCAGGCTCTCTAAAAAGTCACTCATAAATCTCCGCAATATACTGTGTGCTCCGTAGTTTCAGAAACAAAAATCACTTCGTTGAGCAGCTAAAGGGATGTAGGAACCACTATAGGTAAATGAATATTTAAAAGGGCTTCAATAATTCGTTTATAAAACCTGTTGAGATAGTTGATTTAGATAGAGTTATAAATTCTTTCAAAATCCAGTAAAAAAAACTTCACAGAGAAATCATCATTTTTTCAGAATTCACAAGTACTTTTAAAAAACAGATCAGGTGAATCCGGCTTCCTCTCCTTTATTTAGTTTTCCCGATGATGGATTCCCTGTTACAGCAGCTGAGCCTTGGATCAAAGGAAAAATCTCAATCATTCAACAATACCTGAACTCTTTTGCAAGCACCCTGGCCGGCAAAGTGGATGAGTTGGTGTTTATCGACTTGTTTGCCGGCAACGGTATTTATTCGCTGGGTGCCAGAAAAGAATTGTTCGCTTCTTCAGCGCTCATGGCCTTATCGCTGGAGGCTCCAATCACCAAGTTTATTTTCTGCGATAAGGAGGAGGAACAACTTCGCATCCTGAAGATTCGGGTAAATAAATACTTCCGTGGAAAAAACGTATTGTTATTGGATGGCAAACCAGAAGAACTGGTTAAAAAATTTGCTCATTACGTTCCGCGCAGCAAAGGAAATTTTAAAGTGGCTGTTTTTTGCTTGTGCGATTCCTTTTCAGTCGATCTGCATTTTGAGACTGTCACCCAGATGGCCGATCAGGGATTCAATTTTTTAATCCCCTTTTCCTTTGCGCTGAATGACCGGCTTAATTACCGTTTCTACTTGAAAGAGAATCGCGATAGGCTCGGAAAGTTTTTAAAGGACCCCGAAGATTTGAAACGCCTGGGTAAAGAAATGGAAAGCAATGCCCAATTCTATAAACGAATGATTCAGATGTATCAAAACAATATGTTATCGCTGGGCTACAATCTTTCTCTGTCTACGCACAAAGCAGACTCGGGTTTGATGGAATTACCGGCCTATCACATTGGGTTCTTTTCCAAACAAGTTTCAACCAAAGCCATTCAGCAAGACGTGGATGCTACCCGTCACACGCAGTTTGAGCTGTTTCAATAGTAGATCCTTCAGATGAGACCTGAATTTTTAAGAACCGATAAGACGCAATCGCGGAAGACCTGGTGGTTTCGCACCCTCATGAATTGGTACCCGATGTATTTCGGCACCGGTGGAAAAATACTCTTTTGGTCAGGAGATAATTCAGAAGTTCATTTGCGTCTTCGACTGAACCTATGGACTTATAATTATGTAGGTACCATCTTTGGCGGCAGCATGTTTTCGGCAGCTGATCCCTTTTATATGGTGATGCTGCTGCGAATTCTGGGATCATCGTATGTTGTATGGGATAAGTCAGCCACGATTCAGTTTAAGAAGCCAGCCAAATCCGCCCTGTATGCCCGCTTGTTGATTACCGAAGAAAATCTGACCGATATTAAACACCGCGTAGCGGAGCATGGACATGTTGTTCATGTTTTTAAGATTCAATGGAAGGATAAGCAGGGCGCAGTGCATGCAGAAGCAGAAAGACATTGTTACATTGCCAGCAAAGAATTTTATCAAAAGCGAAAAGGATTAAGTCAAAGCGCTAAATTGGATTTTAAAATAAACAAGAATGATTAAGGTTGGTGAGATATTGGTGTCAGATGAGATTAAAGAGGTAGAATTCGTATGCAATCTCGAGAAATGCAAAGGCGCTTGTTGCGTAGAAGGTGATCTTGGGGCACCCCTGGAAGAAGATGAGTTGGAGACGATGAAGTCAATCCAAAAAGAGGTCCGGCCATACATCACAAAAGAGGGTGCTAAAGCGATTAAAGAACAAGGGCCATATATTCTGGATGAAGATGGTGATTATTCCACCCCTACAATTGGTGGTAAAGAGTGCGCCTATGCCCTATACGATAAACAAGGAGTTTTGAAATGCGGCATCGAACAAGCATATCTCGATGGAAAAATCAGTTTCAGGAAACCGATCTCCTGCCATCTATACCCGATTCGGATCACAACAAATAAAAAAGGTTTTGAGGCTGTCAATTACCACAAATGGGATATTTGCTCGGCTGCCTGCCAGCTAGGCCAAGCCTTGGGTGTACCGGTTTACAAGTTTCTGAAAGAGCCGTTGATTCGTAAATATGGAGAGGTTTGGTACAAGGAGTTGGTAGCTCAAATTGAAGCATGAGAACCCTTGGGTAGACCTAACCTGATTTGGGTGTGGTTGGCTTTTTCTTATCTTAGTATTCACATTCTAATTTTCAGCGACTGCTTATGAAAAATTCAATCGTTCTTTCATTAGTATTCATTGCGCTGTTTTTGCAGGCCTCCTGGGCTCAGGAGGAAGGCACGCTTACCAAAAAAGAACGAATAGTAAACGGAAATAGCATCTATTTACTGGTCGGTCCCTCCTTTAGATTCAACAACAAGTCTGACTATAGTGGCGGACTAAATCTGGAAGCGGGTTTCTTAAAAAGATTGAACCGAATTACATCGGTAGGTGCATCTATAGCGTACACAAAATTGAATTTTAGCCAATCGCTTTCCGATTCATTTTATAATAAAGATGCCATTGGTAATAACGCATTTATCGAAAATGGCGGGTATGAAGTATATGTTGTTTCTATGGCGGGTGGTAATCTCAATCTATTCTCATTTGGCTTGGATTTTAAATTTGAATTCATTCCATTCAGGGAAACTAGAAAACTTTCTCCCTACGGCCTCATTAAACCCTTCCTGCTTATTTCGGGTAGATCAGCAGTAAGCGCTTCAACATTTTTACATTACTCCAATACAAATCCTATGATCCTTCCCTATAATGAGGCCAATTATAGTGGAGGAGATTTTTTTGAAAACGTTACGTATCCACGCTTGGTTGCAGATACCGAGATTTCTGGTGGTGTTGGTTTAGGGGCTGGGTTAGACTACTCGCTAAAACCGAATATCAAAATCTTTCTGCAGTCAACGTTAAAATTCACCTTGCCAATAACTCATATAAAAACAAATGCATTTCCAGCCTTGCGTGATGGTGGGTATAATAATCCAGAGTATCCCTTTGTGAAAGAAGGCTTTTCTACGATTAACCTGGCAGTGGGAGTCTCCTATTATTTTTAATGAGTATGAGAAATTGGGGTGCGAAGGGTCTTCTTATTATAGCGCTGACAATTAACATTTCCATTGCTTCGGCTCAATATAAACTGTACGAGAAAGGTTTTGATAATTATAAGAATGGAAAATTCGGAGAAGCAATTACTAATTTCACTGAATTTTTAAATAAACCAACCCGCGAAAAAAACCTGGATGTTGAAGTCTATTATTTGCGGGGACTCTCGTATTTCAAAACGGAGGATCATAAAAGTGCCATCAATGATTTTCAGGAAGCAATTCTTCTCAAGCACGTAAACAAGGGAAATATTTTTTGGTTTCTTGCGATAAGCAATGAAAAACTCGGCTACTATTTCGAATCGGTTGATGCTTATGAAAATGCCAATAGGGAATTAAAGGATAGTAAGGAAAACCAGATTAAGCGTCTGCATGAAAGAAGTAAGGTGTATGTGAAGTTAGATAACAAACTGCTTGCCTATAATGACTTGCAAAAGGCGTATGAAATACAACCCGGAAATGAAACCATTAGAAAGGAGCTTGAAAAATTTGATAAGGATGAGTTGGCAACTCTAAAAGCTCAACAGAATGCTCAGCGGGTCATTTCAATTCCAGAACCAGGTCAGGTGAATAACCAACTGGCAGAGTTATTCAAGGATGAAAAACGCTATGCCCTGGTCATTGGTAATTCACAATACTCCAGAGAAATTGGTGAATTAAGAAATCCGGTAAACGATGCAACGGACATGGCTGCAGAGTTAGAGAAATCTAATTTTGAGGTTCAACT
The DNA here is from genome assembly GCA_022841475.1 of Cyclobacteriaceae bacterium. GTDB lineage: Bacteria > Bacteroidota > Bacteroidia > Cytophagales > Cyclobacteriaceae > ELB16-189. The sequence goes on from JALHRJ010000132.1 coordinate 5,882, forward strand.
CTTAACCAATGCAACATACGGTCAGATTCGGGCGAGCTTATTAAAGTTCAAAGAGAAATTGGATGCAGGAGATCGCGATAAAACGGTAGGGCTCTTTTACTTCGCGGGACATGGAGTGCGCCTGGAAGAAGAAAATTACATTGTACCGGTCGATGCGAAGATTGAATATGAGGACGATATCTGGAGGTATTGTTTCCCTGTTCAACGAATGGTTCTATCTAATATGGAGCAATCGAATACTAGATTGAATATCGTTATCCTGGATGCGTGTAGAAACAATCCATTTCCTTCACTGACACGATCTCTGGGACAGCAAGGGTTAGCAGAGATGCAAAAGGCCCGCGGCTCCTTTATAGCCTATGCCACTGCCCCAGGTTCTGTAGCCATTGACGGCACAGGAAGAAATGGTCTCTATACCCAGGAAGTATTGAAAGCACTTCAAAAACCCGGTCGTACAATTGAGCAAGTTTTCAAAGAGGTTAGATTAAATGTTCTCAGGTTATCAGATAACAAGCAAAACACCTGGGACAGCTCAAATATAGTAGGTGAGTTTTACTTTAAGTTTTAGATCACGTTTCAATACGGATTTAACTCAAAATAAAAAGCCCCGATCTTTCGATCAGGGCTTTTAGTTTTACTTAGCTTCAATTTTTATTCTGCTACAACATTTACGCTGATAACATGCTTCACTTCTTTATGAAGGTCTAACGTAACGGTGTAGGTTCCTAATTGCTTAGGTTGTTCCTTGAAGTGAACTTTTTTGCGATCAACTTCAAAGCCTTTCGTCTTCAAAATCTCAGCCACTTGAACCGCAGTAACGGCACCAAAAATTTTACCGGATTCTCCGGCCTTGGTTCCGATTTCAACTACCAGTTCACCAATTTTAGCAGCCAATGCCTCAGCATCTTGCTTCAATTTGGCAGCCTTGTGCGCAGCCTGACGAATGTTCTCAGCAATCAATCGCTTGTTCGAATCGTTGGCGATAATAGCCGCTCCGGTGGGAATCAAATAATTTCTTCCGTAGCCCGGCTTTACTTTTACAGTATCGTTTTTATAACCGAGTCCTGTTACATCTTGTTTTAATATTACTTCCATGGCGCTTCAGGTTAGG
>JALHRJ010000133.1 GCA_022841475.1 Cyclobacteriaceae bacterium
ATGACTTGATTTGAAAATGTGCGAATGGTCTACCGTTCGCACATTTTATTTTATAATCAAGTTTCATCTTCAAATTCTCAAATTGTTTCATCTTCAAATTAACTGTTATGGCAGAGACTAAAAGCAACCCGCCCCAAAATCAAATAAATATTGAACTGTCGGAAGAGATAGCGGAAGGTATCTATTCGAACCTGGCAATGATTGCCCATTCTAACAGTGAGTTTGTAATCGATTTTATCAGATTGATGCCGGGAGTTCCCAAAGCAAGGGTAAAATCAAGGATCATCATTACACCAGAACATGCCAAAAGGCTGTTGGCGGCTTTAAAGGATAATATCAGTAAGTATGAGGCCACATTTGGGCCTATCAAGCAAACCAACGAAGCTCCTCAATTTCCAATGAATTTTGGGGGAACCATTGGTGAGGCTTAGTCCAATAATGCCTTTTTAAAGCTATTAGGGTACAAAATTCTTCAATCAAGGTTTTGTATCCTATTTTACTTTAAATACCTTTGCAGTCCTTATTTTTGAAGGGTTAAAAATTATAATATAAATGCCTACCATTCAGCAACTTGTAAGAAAAGGCAGAACGAAATTGACTTTTAAGTCAAAATCTCCTGCTTTAGATTCTTGCCCCCAGCGCAGGGGAGTATGTACACGTGTGTACACAACAACTCCTAAAAAGCCTAATTCAGCCATGAGAAAAGTGGCCCGTGTACGTTTAACCAACCACAAGGAGGTAAACGCCTACATTCCAGGCGAAGGACATAATCTGCAAGAACACTCTATCGTTCTGATCCGCGGTGGGCGGGTAAAGGATCTTCCGGGTGTTCGTTACCACATTGTGCGTGGAGCGTTGGATACATCGGGTGTAAGCGGCCGTTTACAAAGCCGTTCTAAATATGGTGCTAAAAGACCGAAGGCTGGTGCCGCAGCTCCTGCTGCAAAAGGCGCACCTGCTAAGGGCAAAAAATAAGATTTGAGCTATGAGAAAGTCGAAACCCAAGAAAAGATACTTACTTCCTGATCCAAAATTTGGTGACACGCTTGTTACCAAGTTTGTGAACTACATGATGGAGCAGGGAAAGAAAAGCGTTGCTTACAATATTTTTTATGATGCCATTGCCCAAGTAGAAAAGAAGGCTGGTGGAGAACCAGGTCTTGATGTTTGGAAGCGCGCCATGAATAATGTAATGCCTGCTGTCGAAGTAAAAAGCCGCAGAGTGGGTGGTGCTACGTTTCAGGTTCCCGTTGAAATCCGACCAGAACGCAAAGTTAACTTGAGCATAAAGTGGCTCATTGATTACTCTCGTGCACGTGGTGAAAAAACGATGATGGATAAACTTGCAGCAGAAATATTAGCTGCTTCAAAAGGTGAAGGTGCTGCTATCAAGAAGAAAGATGATACCCACCGGATGGCAGAGGCGAACAAGGCGTTTTCACATTTCAGATTCTAATCCTACATGGCAAGAGATTTAAAATTCACCAGAAACATAGGGATTGCTGCGCATATTGATGCCGGTAAAACCACTACCACTGAGCGTATTCTTTATTACGCGGGGGTGAATCACAAAATAGGTGAGGTGCATGACGGTGCTGCAACCATGGACTGGATGGCTCAGGAGCAAGAACGTGGTATCACCATTACGTCTGCAGCTACTACCGTATTCTGGAAATACAGAAAAAACGATTACCACGTAAATATTATTGATACTCCCGGACACGTAGATTTTACCGTTGAGGTAAACCGTTCGTTGCGTGTTTTGGATGGTCTGGTGTTTTTGTTTAGTGCAGTAGATGGTGTTGAGCCACAATCGGAGACAAACTGGCGCTTAGCTGATAATTACAAAGTTGCCCGTATTGGTTTCGTTAATAAAATGGACCGCTCGGGAGCTGACTTCTTAGGGGTTTGCAAGCAGGTAAGAGAGAAATTAGGTAGTAAAGCAGTGGCTTTGCAGTTACCCATTGGAGCCGAAGAAAATTTTAAAGGCGTTGTTGATCTGGTTAACAACCGCGGTATTATCTGGAACGAGGATGATAAGGGAATGACCTTTACGGAGGTTCCTATTCCTGATGATATGGTTGAAGAAGCGAAAGAATATCGCGAGAAGTTATTGGAGGCAGTTGCTGAATATGACGAAACATTGATTGAGAAGTTCTTTGATGATCCTAGTTCAATTTCGGAAGTAGAAATTTTAACGGCACTTCGCAAAGCAACAATCGACATGAAGATTGTTCCTATGGTGTGCGGATCTTCTTTTAAGAATAAGGGTGTTCAAACCATGCTTGACTATGTGATGGAACTTCTTCCTTCACCATTGGATAAAGACATCATTATTGGAAAAGATCCTGATACTGAGCAAGACGTAGAAATACGTCCTGACGAAAAGGAGCCCTTTGTAGCTTTGGCGTTCAAGATTGCTACCGATCCATTTGTAGGACGTTTGTGTTTCATCCGTGCCTATTCTGGTATTCTGGAATCTGGTTCATATGTATACAATACAAGAACCGAGCAAAAAGAGCGCATCTCTCGTGTATTCCAAATGCACGCCAATAAGCAAAATCAGATCGAGCGTTTACCCGTGGGTGACATCGGTGCCGTAGTTGGATTTAAAGACATTAAAACTGGCGACACACTTTGTGACGAAAAACGCAAAGTAATCTTGGAATCTATGGTATTCCCTGAGCCAGTTATCGGTTATGCTATTGAGCCTAAGAAGCAAGTAGATGCAGATAAGCTTGGAATGGCGATTTCTAAATTGGTTGAAGAGGATCCTACACTACGTGTAAACACAGATCAGGAAACTGGTCAAACCATCCTTCGTGGAATGGGTGAATTACACTTGGAGATTATCATCGATCGTTTGAAGCGTGAATTCAAAGTAGAGATCAATCAGGGTGCACCTCAGGTGGCTTACAAAGAATCGCTTACTAAGTCGGTTGAACATAAAGAAGTTTATAAGAAGCAGACTGGTGGTCGTGGTAAGTTTGCTGATATCGTATTTGAAATCGGACCCCGCGTGTTAGGCCCAGAAGATAAACCAGGGCTTGAATTTGAGAATGATATTGTTGGCGGAGTAATCCCTCGGGAATTCATTCCTGCAATTCAAAAGGGATTTGAGCAGGCCATGGTGAATGGTCCATTGGCAGGATATCCAATCGACTCCATGAAGGTAAGATTGTTCCATGGTTCATTCCATGATGTTGACTCTGATTCACTTTCATTTGAATTGGCAGCCCGCATTGGATTTAAAGAGGCAGCCCGTAAATGTGGCCCTCAATTGCTTGAACCTATCATGGGTGTTGAAGTAATCTCTCCGGATGAGTACACAGGTTCGGTAACGGGTGACTTGAACCGCAGAAGAGGTATTATGAAAGGTATGGATACCCGTGGTGGTGCGCAGGTTATCAAGGCCGATGTGCCTTTGTCAGAGTTGTTTGGTTATGTAACTGACTTAAGAACGATCACTTCAGGTCGCGCGTCAGCTACACTTACATTCGCACATTATGCACCGGTTCCTAAGAACCTTGCCGATAAAGTTATTGATGAAGTTAAGGGCGCTCTTGCCGCAAAATAAATATCTAAAAGACGTTTAGATTATGAATCAGAAAATCAGAATCAAATTGAAGTCTTACGACCACAACCTGGTTGATAAGTCATCTGAAAAAATTGTGCGTGCAGTAAAAGCTACAGGCGCTGTGGTGAGTGGTCCTATTCCATTGCCAACTGAAAAAGAAAAGTTTACCGTGTTGCGTTCACCGCACGTAAATAAAAAGTCACGTGAGCAGTTTCAACTTTGCACATACAAGCGTTTGGTAGATATCTATTCAAACAGTGCAAAAACCGTTGATGCGTTGATGAAATTAGAGCTACCTAGTGGCGTTGATGTAGAAATCAAGGTTTAGTAGATTCTTAAGATTTTTGTTTTCCAAAGAGCACCTGGTAACAGGTGCTTTTTTGTTTTTGCATTGAGTTTAGATTTCAATGAAAACCAATACTTTTGCAATACTCTACATAACTAATAGACATTACGCACTCCTCTTATTCATTTTAAACTCGTTCGCACCCTCACGCCAACTATCATGCGCCCCGATTCAACAGAGGAAGAAGAGAAACTAATTTATGAAGAAACGCCCGAACCTGTAGAGCCGCGAAGCAAGCCCCGCCATATCTGGATTTTATTGGGTGTCATTGCTTCAATCGCGCTTATCATAGTTATTTTTTATGGAGCTGAGACATTAAAGTCTTTCGAGTGGAGTTCATTGATAGGTCCCGAATTTCTTTTGTTTGTGCTGGGTGGATTTATTGCTCAAATGATAGATGGTTCCTTAGGTATGGCCTATGGCGTCAGCGCCTCCAGCTTTCTTTTATCTTTTGGGATTTCTCCTGCAGCCTCCAGTGCCAGTGTCCACACGGCAGAAATATTTACGAGTGGCGTCTCCGGACTCACCCATCTAAAATTTCAAAATGTAAATAAAAAACTATTCAAGAGTCTGTTAATACCGGGCATGTTGGGAGCTATTGTTGGAGCCTATATTTTGTCCTCTCTCGAAGAATACAATTACATCCTTCGCCCAATCGTAGCGGTATATACCTTAATTCTTGGGCTTGCTATTATTCGTAAGGCTTTATTGGAAGCCAAGAAAAGACGCAAGACCAAGAATGTTCCGGCACTGGCATCTTTCGGTGGTTTTATGGATTCCATCGGAGGCGGGGGCTGGGGGCCGATTGTTGCCACTACTTTAATTGCCCGGGGCCGACATCCTCGTTACACAGTTGGCTCCGTTAACCTCGCAGAGTTTTTTGTTTCACTGGCCAGTTCACTTACTTTTTTTGCAACCATCGGCCTCAGCCATTTACAAATCATCGCAGGATTGATTCTGGGCGGAATCATAGCGGCTCCGATTGCAGCGCACGTCACGCGCAAACTTCCCATCAAACGCATGATGATTCTGGTTGGTGTAGTCGTTATCCTGGTAAGTATTCGCTTGCTTGTTAAGTCGATCGCGGCTATATGATTTAGTCAAACATTCAGCAACTTATCAAGTTCATATTTTCAGTTATCTTCGCGCCCGTATTATGGCACTACTTGAAAAGAAAATGGTCATTAAGAAGTCAACCTTACCGGGAGCTGGTAAAGGTCTCTTCACAAAAGTATTCATTGCTAAGGGAACGCGTATCGTTGAATACAAGGGTCAGATTGTTACCTGGAAAGAAGTCGAGGCGATGGCTGAAGAACGCAATGGCTATGTTTTCTTTTTCAACAATAAATATTGTATTGATGCCTGGAAAACAAAGAAGGGAATTGCCCACTATGCCAATGATGCACGGGGTATTGTTCGTATAGAGGGTGTCAAAAACAACTCAGAATATGTAACTGTAAAAAAGCGTTGTTACATCGAAGCAACAAAAGATATTGAAGCAGGCTCAGAAATTTTTGTAGGGTATGGCGGTGAATACTGGCAAGCCATTCGTTACAACATACGGCTAGAGCAAAAAAGGAAAGAGAAGGCTGGCAAGAAATCAAAAGCTGAGTTGCCCCATCAACATGTTGCCAAACGGCAGAAAAAATAGGCCGTCTCAAAAGTCGATCTGTCATCGCGGCCTTTGAGCCGTGATCTCGTTTAGTGCATGCATGATGGGATTCCGGCTCAGGGCCGGAATGACATTCCAATTTTACTGGACTTTTGAGACGGCCTATTTTGTTTTAGTTTTTGATGGTTTCTTCTTTCGCTTTATCTATGGATTCCAAGGTAAGTACCTTTACTTTTCGGATCCGCTCCATCTCTGATTCCAAATATTCACGGGCTCTTTCCTGATCCACTGAGTCGGGCAGAGGATTAAATTCATGCATCCAGTTCATCATAGATGCGCTGGCCGAATCAAGGTTAGAAATAACTTTTTCCAGTTGTTCTTTTCGCTCCAGAACCATATCGGGGGAGTTTGCGATTTTATCCTGAAGTTCGCGCTTCAATTTCATAATCTCGTCCATCTTCGGCATCACTTCATCGTGCACATCCATTACCTGATCGTAAAGGGCCTGGTTGGGTCCTTCTTCAGAGGCACCGTCATCGTGCGAATGATCGTGTTCTCCGCTCTTTCCACAGGCTGCCATAGCGAAGAGGGCAATAATGATTAGACCTTCTAAATTCTTCATATAAAATCTGGTTTTGAATCGCATAAAGATACTTGATTTCATCAGGGCACTCAACCCTTAATCTCACTAACAAGGGTTAGTTAATAGGATATTTTATAAAATATTAGCACCAGACGTTGCAGAAGCGAAAATTTTCGTTTTTCTTGGTAGCATATTTTAGATACATGTTCAACAGCCGATTTTATTTCTTTTACTTTTTTTATCAATCCCCAGCGGGACTTGAAAGAGAATCGGTTTGTTAATAGAGATAAAGACAAATAAACTCAGAAAAGTCCCGGTAAAGCCGGGACTTTTTATTTGAACCCTTTTTGACAGCTATGAGTAAGAAGAAAAAATTGAAAATTGCAATCCAGGGAATAGCGACCAGCTTTCATGAAGTGGCTGCGCTTACTCATTTTACCGAGCCGATACAAACCATCGAATGTCTTTCCTTTCATGCGTTGTGCGAGTCGTTAAAAAAAGGTGAAGCTGATTTTGCTGTAATGGCTATTGAGAACTCAATTGCAGGAAGCATTTTGCCGAACTATTTTCTATTGCAGGAATATCATTTCTCTATTCTTGGAGAAGTATATCTCCCTATTCATATGCACTTGCTTGCCATGCCGGGAGTTAAACTGAATGCGGTTACTCATATTGAATCGCATCCCATGGCGATTCGCCAGTGTTCAGATTTTCTCCACAAGTTGAATGGAGTTCAAATTATGGAAAGCGATGATACGGCCCTGTCGGCTCGCAAAGTCAAAGAAAA
>JALHRJ010000134.1 GCA_022841475.1 Cyclobacteriaceae bacterium
TTACCGATTTCGGGAGTGGATTGCCGCTTCCCTTTTGTTGCGCAAGTCGGGCGCCCATATTTGGCCCTGCTGCCTGGCCGCCAGATTCAGATTTGGCCTGCATCGCGCCTTCTTCTTCCTCCTTGGCTTGCATTTCCTCCTGTTTATCGTCCATTTTCTGCACGGGTTCTTCTTCTTTATCGCCCATCTTTTGCACCGGTTTTTCTTCTTCTTTTGGGGCATCCATTTTTTGTATGGGTTCTTCTTCTTTATCCCCCATCTTTTGCACGGGCTGCTGCTCTTCTTTGGGCGCGTCCATGCGTTGTACCATTGGGCTACCCGATTCCGGTTTTTCCTGAATTTCTTTATCCTGCGCCATGCGGGCATCGTTGGTGCCGGGCATTTTCTCTTCGTCGGGTGTGGCCAGGCGTTGCAGGCTGCTGCTGTTCAGCGGGGTGATGGGCAGGCGTTGCACGGCATCGGGTGCGCCGTTACCCACGTGCTGTTTGCCGCTTTGTTTGTTGACAACCGCATCGGCCACGGCATCGGCTTCGCGCTCGTAGGGGTCGTTGGGCTGGCCGATTTTTACGCCTGAAGTATTCGCTTTTGCCTGGAAAAAAGGTTGGGGGCTGCGCTTGACATCCTGCTGCGTTGCGGGGGCAAAGAATGGTGCTTGTTCGGATTCCTGTTCCGTCGACTGCGTCTGCCGGTGGCGGCGGGAGCGGGCATTGCTTTGGAAGATGGATTTCATTGTGCCGGGAGTTTGAATTGATATTCGTTACAAATATAACGATAAAATGGTGATTGTTTGTTTGCGTTCAAAGATTCTCAACTTGTTTGCAGTTTACCAATCCTCCCTTCCACCTCAAACGCCAGCGATTTATAATCCAGCGCCCCATTGCTGTTTTCATCAAAACTAAAAATATCAATGCCTTTTTGTTGGGCTTTGGCCAGGGCGATGTTGGTTCTGATTTTCGTGTTGAACAACAATGACCCGTGCTCGGCCCCCAATTGGGCGCCAATATCCTGATTCATGCCCAAGCGCTGGTCGAAGCGGGTAATAAGGATGCCCAGGGTCTCCAACCTGGGATTAAGTTTCTCCTTGATCTTCTTCTTTCGCTCATTGAAACTGTGGATGCCCTGTAACGGCAAATACTCCGCCTGCAAAGGCATAATTACAAAGTCGCTGGCCACCAAGGCATTCACCGTCAACATCCCAACCGCAGGCGGACAATCGATGATGATAAAGTCGTATTCGCTACGTAAGGACTCTAAAAGGTTATTGAGCAATTGTTCGCGACCATAGACACTTACCAGTTCCATCTCGGCATCTGCCAGGGCCAGGGTTGCCGGCGCTATGGAAAGTCCGGACGACTGGTAAATATATCCGTCCCAACCGGCAGCCTCGCCATCTGATTCCAGCTTCAAGAGGGTATAGATGCTTTTTTTATCCTTCACCTCGACCTTTAAGGCCTGCGACAAATTCGCTTGCGGATCCAGATCAATCAACAAAACCTTGCGGTGCAGGTCGCGAAATGCGGCGGCCAGATTGAGGGCGGTGGTGGTTTTGCCGGAACCGCCTTTCTGCATTGCTATGGAAATTACCATTGTTTTAGTGATGAAAAATGAAAGAGTGATGAGCGGGCACAGCCTTACAACATTAGCTTTAGATTGCTTTTCAGCACTATTGAATATCGAATTCGTCCTGCCGTTTGGGGTGCTGAAAATGAATGCAAAGCCTAATTCAATAGGCCGTGCCCACTTATCACTACCCGCGGCCCTTCCATAAGTTTTCAGCCTTTTCCCAAACCTTCCCCGCTACTTTCTTTCCCAAATCCAGTCCCCGAATATTCCCATCTTCATAGTGGATACCCCCATACAAGCGCGACATGCCGGCCTGATCGGCAGCTTCAGAGAAGGTGGCCCAGGAGAGGGTGATGTCTCGTGTCGGACTGTCGTTAGGTTCCAATTTGGACTTTCCTTTTTCAAAGATAAAACTGCCCCCGAAGTAATCGCTTCCGGTGAATCGTTTCAGGATTTCGGCGCTGGCCCCGCTGAAGGTACTGTGGCCGGAAGGGTATTCTGGGAAGGGTGGTGTCACAAAATCAGGTGCCTGGTGGGGCCTCCATTCCTGGCCCTTCATTTTTGTTTTGCCTTTTCCGGGGCCTCCCCACGCTTCAATATCCTTGCCTTTGAAAAGGTGGCGTATGGCCGTCACCGGACGGACGTAATTATAGTGGCGTTTGCAATCCCAGCAGGCGATGCCGGCATCCATTACGGCATTACCAAGGGCAAAGAACATTTTCACGTCCTGGTTGGTATCATGGCGGTCTCGGATGGCAACATCCTGGGCCAACAAGCACCAGTGACCGGGCGGCGTTTCAGAATGAGGACCATCGGCCCAATACTCGGAGATACATTTTGTGGTGTCGGACAGCTCGGCGCTTATTTTCAACAACTCTTCACATTGGGAAATAAAGCGCGGCGAGTTGTGGTCTTCTCCGCCGCCCATCGGCCGGAATTCAGCGCCATGGTCTAATGCAAAGGGCTGCACTAAGCCCCACTGTGGCGCGAGAAAAGACTGTGGCCCAGGCTTGCCGTCTATAAATAAGGGTTGCCAAAGTTCTTGTTCCTCTCCGGTTGGAGAGTCAAACGGTTGCTTGGCAGGGCTTGGCAATGGCGGCAGCGAAGGCTGGTAGTTGGTGTAGTCGATATACGGTTTGCCAGTCGTCAGGGTTTGCCAGGTATTGGCGCCATCGCCGCGGCGGTAGTCGAGGACGGCCTTGGCCATCAGGTTGCCCATACCGGCTGGGGTGGCGGGGTCTTCTGTGGCATTGGCGGGGTCGTATTCCAGGGAGTTCATCCAATCTTCGAGCTTGGTCGGATTCTTGGGGAGCAGGGTGGCCGGGAAGTATTCCTTGAGCACACGATACGCGGCATAGCTCAGTGCTTCAGCACAGTTTGCCTCGGTGCGGTCTATTTCCGGGCGGCGTAAATACCCGGCCATTCGGGTGCTGAGGGCGACGTCATCGTACATAGCCCAGGCATCGTAGATGGCGGTGTGGACCATGGCGAGGATGCGGGAAGCCATAGGGGGCGGAGTGCCGGTGGCGATGATGCAGTCGAGGGTGACCTGGTTCCAGCGGGCGGGGAGGGTGGGGAGATAGGGTGTTTTTGGCATGGTGTGTGGGTGGGTTGGGTGATGGTGCAATTACAATTGATATGTTATTAATTTACCAAAATAATTTGGCCAATGAATATTTTAAGGTTTTTTTCATTTATTGCTTTGATATATTAAGCATTATTTTATTGTGAAACCTTTTGGCTATATCTTAAAAATCCCTTCTACTTCTAAAGTGTCCCCAATCTTTATTTGTGATCTGATATCCTCTTCCCAAAATGGCAGATCTAAATCTACTTCTATCAAGAAAATTGAAGATATCAGGATAGTTTCATTTTCTATTTTAATAACTTTTCCAGAAATTCGGTATTTAATTCCATCAATATTTTCTATCATGTGAACACTCTGTGTTTTATTAATGACAAACAACCCATTTCTTTCAAAAGTTATATCAATATCTACATGAGTATTAGCATTTAAATTCCCCCATTCTTCTTCATTGGAGCAGAATACATGACAAAAGAGATTGACCCCATAAATGATAGCATTTATTTGGCCTTCATAATCATTTAGATTATGCCACCGACTTACCTTATTTATATAACAGGAGTAAACCATTGTAAATTAGTTCATTGTTGTAAAGGAACCATAATTGGTATTCATAAAGGAAGAATAGCGACCGTTGTATTTAATTACAATTATTCCTTTTTGTGATTTTGTAAAAGGAGGCTTGATTCCACCTTTAGAAACGAAGAATATTTGTTTCGCTCCGATTGTTCTACTGGTAGCATTATTGGTTAGTGCATCAAGGGCTCTTGTAACATTAGGAATTACATCAGGGGCAGCTGCATTAAAGGGGCCTTCACCCGTATACTCAAAAAGTTTCTCTAATCTGGTACTTTTACCAATTCCACCTGACCCTTGAGCATATTCAATAATATGGGTTACGCCTTGATTTTTGCCATTTCCATCTAAGTTCCAAGCCTTTAGTGCGTTTTCAATACTTTGTAATTCAGGCAATGATAATCCCTCAGTCAGCTTTTTTATTAAGCCTATTTTATTAAGCCTCCCTCTTATAAGTGAAATACGTAAACTTTTAAAAGTTAATATATTTTTAATAGAGGTTGCTACAGAAAGTGTAAAGTCCTTTATTATTATCCCAGCCATTGCAGTCCTCCCTACAATAGCTCCACCAATTGCTGCTGCTTGGGCGTTAGCGAGTATTCTAGGCACCGTATTACCAGCAAATTGCACAGGGGCACCAGAGTACTTTCCTGCAGCGCCTGTTGCGGCCATAGCCAAACCAGTAAAAACACCCGATGCGTCTTGTTGGAGGTCATCCGTTTCTGCTTGAAGCCGATCTGCCGTTTCTGCATTACCCATGTCAAACAGACTTTTTATGCCTGCAATAAAATTTAAGCCTGCGGCAATCAAACCGGACCATAAAGCGATTGGCCCAGTAAACGACATGATTTGACCCATAACAATTACCACAGGGGCTAATGCTAACCCCACTCCAAAGAACATCAATATTCCAATTACAACACTTACTGCCAATGCGAAACCAGTGATGACACCAGATATTATGGCAATCCCGAGTGCAATATCCGCTAATGACTTGATAACATCCCAAAAACCGGTTGGATGGAATAAGTTATCCAAACCATTTGCGATCATAATTAATCCGGAACGAATTCCTTCATAGGGAACAAATGTAGCCAAAATTGCCTTCCCAATTCCTGCTACAACATTGGGAAGCGTAAGACTTTCTGATAGCCAATGCCTGAATCGCTGCCATTTCGCACCTAGTCCGGCAAGGATTTTTTCACCAGCAGTATACTGTTCAAAAGGTTTGTTTTGATAATTCTCAATATATTCCAATTCGCGATTTCTACTATCAATTGCTTCTTGCCGTTGTTGCTCAGTAGGTTCACTTTGCCCAAATCTATGTCTGCGTCCTGCATAATCCCCTTGAGGCTCTTCTTGTCGTTGGATTACTCCATCTCCTTCGGAAGAATGTTCCTTTGCTGGAGTTATTTTTTTTAGACCTTCACGATATTGCTGTTGAGAGCGATGTAACCTTTCTTCCAGTTGATAAGACTCTTCAACTATTTTGTCACCTTGTTTAGCAATTTCTTGAGCAGCTTGTCTGCCTTTTGCAGGCTCACTTGCCCGAGCTTGTAATTGGTTCTTCGCAGATTGATTTACACTTTTTAAATGTGCAGATTTTTCAGACAATAAGTTTAACTTTTCCTGTGTTGTTGTCAATTTGGCTTGACTGGCAACATTTTGGGCTTTTGCAGCAGCCGTTTTAGCAATTAATGATTGAGTTTCAGTTTGTGCAGTTCCAAGTGAGGTGTCAATCCTGATAATATTACCGCCAAGTTCTTGCATCCCTCCGCTTACCCCTCCAGAGCCTTCACGTGCTTCCGGGTCATCGGGTTGATGAGCATCGTTTTCGTTTTGAAGGTTTTGTGCTTCAATAGCATTCTCATTTGAATCTTCTTTTGATTCATTGATTTTTTCTAAATATTTTGGCGCTTCTTGTTCAACTTTTTGCTGTTTTTCATGCGCAATGTTATGTGCGGAAATACCTTCTTGGGTTAATTGTTTTCGTCCTTCTAAGCCAACATCTATTGCCCCAATATTTGTTTCATTTTCAGCAATTAAACCATGAACAGAGTGAACTTGGGCATCAAGCGCATGAGTATGTTTTTCATGCTCTAATGCGATACTTTTTAACTGAAATCCTTTTTGGCGTAATTCTTGAATTTTTTGCGATAGCTCCATTAATTTTTGATCACCCGAGATGTCTGGAGCAACTGGGGTTCCATTGGCGTCTTCAGGTCGAAACTGAACTAATGGTCTAAATTGCCTTGGAGCCTCTGGTAATGCGATAGCATCTGCTTTTGCCATCGATTGAATCGATAACCCTTTAGAATATTGTGCATTTCCTTTATTGGTTTTTTTACTGGTTTTTTTCCCTTTAGCTTGTATTTTAGGAGGTTCTTTCTTCTTTCCTTTTTCAATTTTTTGCTTTGTTGCCTGTTTTATTTTGGCAACTTTTGGTTTTTGCTGTTGAGATTCGTTTATGTCTGGAGTACTTACTCTTTTAAGCTGTGTTTTTTTTGCCTGTTTTTCTTCCGGATCAATTTTTGCCGCACTGTTTTGTTGCTCAGCAGTACTTCCTGGGTTATTTTTTGCCCCTTTCCCAATTTCTCGATTTAACCTGTTCATTGAATTTTTACTATGCCCAGGCTTTTCAAGGTTATTTAATTTGGGTTGAATAATTTCAGTCTCTTTCTTATTTACCGCCCCCCCCTGCTGTACCGTATGCACCAACTCATGCGCCAACAACTTCTGCCCATCTGTACTTCCTGGACTATACTTCCCCTCATTAAAATACACATCACTGCCATGCGTAAATGCCTGTGCTTGTATGTCATTGCTCATGCCCGCCGCTTCGCTGCCCGTGTGCACGCGCACGCCCGAGAAATCAGCCCCCATCGCGCCTTCCATCTGGCTGCGGGTGCTGTCGGGTAAGGGGCTGCCACCGCCTTTGCTGGATTGCAGGCGACTGCTGATATCGGGGGACGCGGTGGTTTCGCCGCCGCTTTCTTTGCGTTGCACCTTGCCCGTTTCTTCTTTTTTGCAGGCATCA
>JALHRJ010000135.1 GCA_022841475.1 Cyclobacteriaceae bacterium
ATTGAAAAGAGCCCAATTACAACCAATTTCACCTTTTTCGACATACCCTTAAAGATATTCAAACTCAATTGGCTTGCCTCGTTTGCATTTCCAATTATTGCGCTTATTTTTGCAATCCGTTTGAAAAAAGCATTATGGCAAATCACAAATCAGCAGAGAAAAGAATCAGGGCTAACGAAACCAAGCGCGTTAGAAACCGCTATCAGGCTAAAACAACCCGCACTCAAATCAAGAAATTGAATGCAGCAACGTCAAAAGATGAAGCCAAAGCACTTCTAAAAGAAGTTTCTGGATTGATCGACAAACTAGCCAAAAAGAACATTATTCATTGGAAAAAGGCGGCCAATCAGAAATCAAAGCTTACTAAACGCGTAAACGCGATAGCGTAAGTCTTATCAATATTATTTTTCCCTCCCTGGCTTTTGTCGGGGAGGGTTTTTTTATGCCCTCGCGATACGTTGCAATCTCGCCATATTAAATTCCTATCTTAGATTCTGTGAAAATCGAAGACAGCAAACCTTTAAACATCAAAGACTGGTCGCCTGAGGACCGACCCAGAGAAAAACTTTTACAGAAAGGTACCTCTGCACTTACCGAAGCTGAACTTATCGCAATTTTAATTGGATCTGGTACCGTAAAGGCCAGCGCAGTCGAGTTGGCTAAAAAAATTCTGCAGCTTGGAAATAACAGCCTGAATGAACTGGCTCGCCTTACGGTGAAAGACCTGATGAAAATTAAAGGTATTGGGGAAGCGAAAGCTATCACCATAGTAGCAGCATTGGAACTTGGGCGAAGGCGCAAAGAACAAGACCCTGCAGAGAAACCTAAAATAAACTCCTCTAAAGATGCGTTTGATCTATTGAAAGGAGATTTTATGGATTTGCCACATGAAGAATTTTGGGTTTTGTTACTGAACCGGGCTAATCGCGTTATCAACAAGAAAAGAATCAGTGGCGGGGGTGTATCCGGCACGGTAGCCGATCCTAAGATAATCTTCAAACTGGCGTTAGAAGAACTGGCCAGTGGTTTTATTGTGGCCCATAATCATCCTTCAGGCAACCTGACAGCAAGCCAGAGCGACCTGGACTTAACCCGAAAACTTAAAGAATCCGGCAAGCTGCTGGAAATACAGTTACTTGATCATCTGATCATTACTAACCAGAAATACTTTAGCTTTGCAGATGAAGGGCTGATATAATTGAATATGAAGACCGTATACGGTGTCTCATTTGTGGTGCTATTGATACTTCTGGTGGCTTTTGTTTATTCGCCCCACGAAGATGAAGCCCTTGTGCGAAGGCCAAACATGGTTGATACGCTATATATCGACTCCCATCAGGCAACCAGTACACTGCCCGTAAAAGAAATCTCCGCCTATCCAGATCCTAATCCCTTCATGCAACAAGTGGTTAGCAGTTATGAAAACTTTATCCGACAGGCGATAAAAAGAGGAACCGCACCGGGAGCTGCTGTGGCTATCGTGCGGGATACCTCCATAATTTTTTTACAGGGCTTTGGTTTAAAACAAATGGGTATTCAAGACTCTATTGATATCAATACCGTGTTCCGATTGGGTTCTGTATCAAAATGTTTTGCTTCCGTGCTGGCAGGCACTTTGGTGAGCGACCAATTAATCAATTGGGACGATCCCATCATAAAATACTATCCTCAATTCCAGTTGAAATCAAAAGAGCATACTGAAAAATTAACCATCCGTCACGTATTATCGCATACAACAGGATTGCCCTATCACGCTTATACAAATATGATTGAAGAGCATATCCCACTTGATACATTATTAACAAGTCTTAGGCGTGTAAGTCTGTTTGGTGAACCCGGACAAATATATAGTTATCAGAATGTTGGGTATAGCCTGATTGAAAAGGTAGTTGAAGCCGCCACAAAAAAATCGTTTGAACAGGCGCTAACCGAAAATGTCTTCAAGCCGCTGCAAATGCAAAACAGCTCAGCTTCTTATGAGGCAATTATGCGTCATGATAATGTCGCGAAACCACATTTCTTTTCGCGCAAACGGTGGGTAACGGTTCCTATATCGGACACATACTATAATGTTTCTCCGGCAGGTGGTGTTAATGCCAGCATTGGTGACGTGGCGCTATGGCTTCGGGCTCTCATGAGTGGTTCCTCTGGCTTAATGTCGGATACTACTCTGAACGAAATTTTCGAACCGCAGGTAAAAGCTATTTCAAAAAACAGAAACTTCTGGCGGTGGAAGAGACCTCGTGCCTCCTACTATGCATTGGGATGGCGGGTGATTACATTCCAAAACGATACGCTTGAGTATCATGGGGGTTATGTCAATGGCTATCGTAGTGAAGTTGCCATTGATCGGAAAAATCGTATTGCAATTTGCGTGCTTACCAACTCTCCGGGTAATCTTTCCGATGTGTCTATTCCCGAGTTTTTTAAACGCTACTCACTCCATGCTGATTCAATAGCATTCTGGGAAAACAGAAACAAGTTGATTCTTGTTAAAAACAAAGATTTGCTTTCTCCGGCTCTTAATTGAAAATGAAAAGCTCACGTTTCGTTCCGTTTATTATCATTCTGGCAGTTGGTGCTTTTGTAATTTATTCGTTGAAAGGTGGATCTTCCGATGAAGATTATCTGCCTAGTATTCAAAAAGAAAGAAATGAGAAAGCAGAGTTTATGAAATCCGGAAATGGGTCACCCTTTCTAAAAGACAGTATCCCGTTTACAGAACTTCATTACTTTCCTATTGATCCGAAATACCGGGTAAAAGCAAAACTCCAACCTATAGAGGGTAAAAAAGTTGTCATACTCTCAACCAGCGATGGCAACCAGCAAAAATACCTGGAGTACGCCAACGCTATATTTTCACTGGATGGAATTGAAAACCGTTTGCTCATTCTGGAATTGATGGAGATGGGGCCGCAGCGCGGAAAACTATTTCTTGCATTCGCTGACCAAACCAGTAGCTCAGAAACCTATGGAGCTGGCCGATACCTGGATGTGAAAAAGGTGCCTGCTGCTACTTCGGTTGTTCTTGATTTTAATCTGGCCTACAATCCTTATTGTGCATACAACGATAGTTACTCATGTCCATTTCCGCCAAAAGAAAACATCTTAGAAGTGGCCATTCGTGCAGGTGAAATGAATTACAATCATGAAAAATAATTGTACCTTGGAATGATGAAAGGAAAATTCACATTAACCGCCAATATTGAAAAAGACCCCGAAAGTGGTCTTTTTATTGGTTACATTCCCTCTTTGCCTGGGGCTCATACCCAAGCAAGTACTCTTGATGAACTACACCGGAATTTAGAAGAGGTTGCAATACTTTGTTTAGAACAAATAGCAGAACAAGACCTCGAAAAGATACAATCTGAATTTGTTGGCACTCAACAGATTATGGTTGAAATTTGATTCAATAAATTTGCTTTGCTTGAAAATTAATCTGAATGAGCAGGCTACCCATCATTGATTCAAAAAGATTTGAAAAGTTATTAATGAGAATGGGGTTTGTGCTTATTCGACAAAAAGGCAGCCACGCCTTTTACAAACATCCAGATGGTAGATATTCAACTTTGCCTCATCATCCGGGAAGAGATTTAGGAAGACCTTTGATTCACAAAATTTTACGTGAGATAAAGCTGTCACCTGATGGGTTTGTTGACCTCTTAGAAAAGAATTTCTAAAGCCGTACATTTGAAGCCCTGATTTTTCTAAACCTATGAAGATCTCCTATCACTGGCTCAAACAATACATTGACATCCCGGAAACTGCTGAAGAAATTGGCCATGTACTAACAGCTACCGGTTTAGAAGTTGAAAGTGTTGAGCCCTTTGAAACTGTGAAGGGCGGACTAAAAGGATTGGTGATTGGTGAAATAATAACCTGCGCCAAACACCCTAATGCCGATAAGTTATCAATCACAACAGTTAATGTTGGCGATAAGGTATTGCCCATTGTGTGTGGTGCTTCCAATGTGGCGGCCGGCCAAAAAGTAGTTGTGGCATTGCCCGGCACAACCGTTTATCCAACAAAGAGTGAGCCCTTTGTAATCAAAGCCACTAAAATTCGTGGCGAGGTTTCGGAAGGCATGATTTGCGCAGAAGATGAAATCGGGTTGGGCGAAAGTCATGCCGGCATCATGGTACTTACAACAGATGTTGCCAACGGAACACCCACAGCAGAATTTTTCCAAGTTGAAAATGACTATGTACTTGAAATCGGACTAACGCCAAATCGTGCAGATGCAGCTTCACACATAGGGGTTGCCCGGGATATTAAAGCCGCCCGCAATCGGGTACTCTGTTTGCCTTCCGTTGATTCATTTAAAGTTGAAAATAAAAATCTCACCATTCCTGTTGAAGTTGAAAACACAGTGGCTTGTCCACGTTATTCTGCGGTTACAATTTCAGGAGTTACAGTTGGTGAATCGCCTGATTGGTTAAAAAACAGGTTGAAGTCTATTGGTTTGTCCTCGATAAACAATCTTGTTGACATCACTAATTTTGTTTTACACGAAACCGGTCAGCCTCTGCATGCCTTTGATGCCGATGAAATAATTGGTAAGAAAGTAATAGTAAAGACTTTACAGGCTGGAACGAAATTCAAAACACTGGATGATAAAGAACGCACATTGGCTACCTCAGACCTGATGATATGCAATGCTGAAGAACCGATGTGTATTGCTGGTGTTTTTGGCGGGATCAAATCAGGGATTACTGCAAAGACAAAGAAAATATTTTTAGAGAGCGCCTGCTTTGCTCCTGACTATATCCGTAAAACAGGATTGCTGCATCAGTTAAAAACGGATGCTTCATTTCGGTTTGAACGTGGCACCGATCCAAACATGACAATCTATGCATTGAAACGCGCAGCGTTGTTGATCAAAGAGATTGCAGGTGGATCTATCTCCTCTGAGATTGTAGATATCTATCCAACTCAAATTGAAAACCGACTTATCCCTGTAAAGGATAAAAATATTAACAGGCTTATAGGTAAAATTATATCCAGAGCAGAAATTTTTAATATCCTCGAATGTCTGGATATAACCATAGTCAATAAAAGCGAAACTGGCTTTACCGTTTCTGTTCCACCCTACCGGGTAGATGTAACGCAGGAGGCAGATGTAGTGGAAGAGATTCTTCGTATTTATGGATTCAATAAAATTGAATTATCTGAAATAGCAGGCACCGATTACCTCGCTGAATTTCCCGAGAAGGACATCAACAAATTTAAGCGTGCACTGGGAGCACAACTGGTAGGGAACGGATTTTATGAAATACTTACCAATTCCTTGACCAATGCCGCGTATCAACAAAAACATAGCCTTACTTTCTCGGGATCGCCTGTAGAGATAGTAAATAAATTAAGTGAAGAACAAGGTATTTTACGTCAAACGATGTTGTTCACCGGGCTGGAGGTTTGTAGCTATAACATAAATCGAAAGCAAAAAGACCTTAAGCTCTATGAGTTTGGTAAAATCTATTGGAAGCATGAAGCAACCGATTCTGTGGAAGCAAAAACGACATACAAAGAGGAAGAAAGACTGGCTTTATACCTAAGCGGAAATTTTGAAACTGACAACTGGCAACAAAAAGCCAGAACAGTAACCTATTTTGACCTTGCTCAGCAGGTTGTTCAACTTCTTGAGAAAGCAGCTATAGACAATTATAAGTTGGAAAAACTTGATGACCCGCTTTTTGACTATGGCATGCGTTTGCTCAAAGGGACAAAAGAAATTGGTAAACTGGGCAAGGTAAAAACAGCCTTGGTTAAGGATTTCGGTATCAAGCAGGAAATATTTTATGCTGATCTATCTACTGCCTTGCTTTTCAAACCGGCAAACCCTAAGTTCGTTGTGAAGGACGTGCCGAAGTTTCCGGAGGTAAGGCGCGATCTTTCGTTAGTATTGGATAAACAAGTCACTTTTGAAGAAATCAGAGAGCTTGTTTTACGAACTGAAAAGAAACTGATCAAAGAAATAATTGCGTTTGATGTTTACGAAGGTGATAAAATCCCAACCGGCAAAAAAGCATATGCTTTAGGGTTTACGTTACAGGATGAAAACAAAACCCTCACCGATGAGGAGATTGAAAAAGTAATGACGCGTTTGATGGGGGCATTTGAAGGAACGATGGGGGCGGTAATCAGAAAGTGAGGCTGAAGTGTGATGTTGGAAATTGAAGGTAGGGACCTTGAATTTAAAATTGAAATCTTGAATTAAGATATGGATCAGGAAGCATTAAAATCAAGCCTCAACGGTTTAGAAAGAAAAGTATTAGTGTTGTTGAATGAACATAAGACGTTGAAAGACGAGCTCAAAGGACTAAAACTGGAGAACTACGAGCTCAAAACTGACTTGAAAAAGCGAGACGAGCAGCTTTATCATTTTAAAAATCAGATTAAAATCACTAAGATTGTAGACCATATAAACCCGGAAGACGGAGGTGTTTCGGAGTTGAAAAGGAAAGTTGACGAGTATATCCGCGAAATCGATAAGTGTATTGCTCACTTGAGCAGATAACCGGTAAAGTTGATGGACGAATTATCAGTAAAAATAAAGATTGCAGACCGCGAATACCCTATGAAGGTAAAGCGCAAGGAAGAAGAAAAAGTGCGTGCGGCCGGCAAAGTCATCAACGA
>JALHRJ010000136.1 GCA_022841475.1 Cyclobacteriaceae bacterium
TTCTTCTCATTAAAGAAGAAAATAAAATAAACCATCACGGCAACTGCAATGTAAGCGGGCACGTACCAGATTTCCCGCCATTGGTGTACACCATCAACGGTATAATAATCCGTAGCAAAACCCGAAAACCAGGTACCGATAAACATGCCTACGCCATAGGTAGCGAACGTAAATAATCCTTGTGCAGCATTTTTAATTTTCTCCCCTGCTTTCTTTTCGGTATACATGTAACCTGTTACAAAAAAGAAATCATAACAAATTCCATGTAGGATAATGCCCGCATACAACATCCACAGATTAACATCTGCATTGCCATAGGCAAAACATACATAACGCAACACCCAGGCCGTCATCCCCAGCAGCAACATTTTCTTAACTCCAATGCTGTTAAATAAGAATGGAATAGCGAGAATGAATATCGCTTCCGACATCTGACCTAAAATCATTTTTCCTGCTGCGTTTTCCATACCCACCTCATTCAAAAAGAGGTTAGCAAAACCATAGTAGAACGAAAGTGGGATACAAACCAGAATAGCGGCAATAAAAAAGATCAGGTAAGGCTTGTCTTTAAAAAGAACAAAGGCTTCTGTACCAATAGCTCTTCCTGCAGTTGCATCAGTGGGTTTACCTTTAGGCGGAGTGTGTGGAAGAATAAAACTGATGAACCCTAATAACAACGAGGCGCCAGCTGCCATTACCCAGGTGTTGGATGTTTTTTCAATACCCAGATTGCCAATCATAAACCCAGCAGCAATCCAACCCAGGGTACCAAATACCCTAATCCAGGGAAACTGCTTGCCCGGATCCGTCATTTGCTGAAATGCAATGCTGTTGGACAACGCGATAGTTGGCATATACAACAAAGAGTAAAAAACAATAAGCCAATAAAAAGCAGTGTTGTCAGTAATCTGTGTTGCGAAATAAAGTAATACAGCACCAACCAGATGCAAGACTCCCATAATGCGCTGAGCTGCAAAGTAACGGTCGGCCACCATCCCTACAAAGAAGGGAGAAATCATAGTGGCAATAGCAAGTGCACTGTAGGCTGCACCAATCTGTACCCCCGAGGAATTCAAAAATTCAGACATATACGTGCCCATCGTTACGTACCACGCACCCCAAATAAAATATTCGAGCAGCATCATGACAGACAACTTGGTAAACACAACAGGCTTCATAGTCTTTGGGTTAATGTGAAGAAAGATAGAAACGGTTTTAGTAATTACGAAGTGCGGCTGGGAATTTTATCTGAACGGCAGGGATCCGAAAATAATACCATTACTCACCCAGGCACAATGATTCTTATTTCTCCACTGGCCGGTAGCGCGACTCATTGAAAATCAACTTCGCGTCTTTCACCTTCATCAGTTCAGGTAATGACAAGTCAGATTTTCTGGCGGCATAGCTATTGAAAATCTGCCACCCCACCCACGTGCCAATGCGGCCCGGAGCCTGGTCGCCAACCTCGTGAGTTTTAGGACGCTCGGCAATGTAGCGTTGTTTGGTCTTGGCGCTGGTATCAAAAAAGGCTTCGTCCTCCACGAGTCGTTTCCAGATCATATCCTGATTGGCGCGGGCTCCGGCAATTTCTTCGGCTGTGTAGCCAATAAAAATACTGTCGGCTACGCACGGCATCATATGCTTGGCAAAGTAATACGCCTTTCCATAGGTGATCATATCGGCCAACATAGTGTGATCCATAAAATCCGTTTCGTTGTAGTGTGTATCAATTCCATAGAGAAGCATTACCGAAGGAACAATAAAATTCTTTTGATACCTGCGCAACATATATTCATACATGTTCGGTTTGTAGCGTGCATTCTTGCCGAGATAATAGTCGAGCCCAACAATAATGAGTGAGTCGGTGACGAACAAATCGGTTTCCAAGCCGGTAATAACCAGTTGTATTTTAGGGATCTCAAAATCAGGATAATAATATTGCATGTTTGCGAAGGCCGTACGGAATTCGCTCTCGAGATAAGCACCATCCCCAAATACTTTCTTGGTTTCAAAGAGCAGTGTATCAATGTGTGGATTGGAAAACCGAGAATAAAGCTCGTTGATAAATACAGAATCGCTTGGATAAGAGCTGCGACTGAAGACATAATCGCGCAGGGTTACATGACGGGCAAGAAAATCAACCAATTGCTGTTTACTGGTGATGGCAGGCAGAGAATCTTCTAAATGCTCAATTTCAAGTTCGATTGAGATATCTTTTGTGTCGGGTATAAATACACACTTTTCTTCTACATCCGAATTACACCTAGCCAAGGTTAAAATGAATACAAGGAAAACTGCAAGAGCACGCATGAAATTGATTTTTGAGTTGCGAAGATGGATAGAATTTAAATGATCGCAAAAGACCGAACTAATTATTCGATGGATTGCAATTCTTACTTGTTATTGTGAATTTGCATAACCAAAACTTTCCCAGTGTCATCGCAACCTAAGCATATAGCCGTAGCCGGCAACATCGGATCGGGTAAAACAACGTTAGCAGAAAAACTTTCCAAACATTATGGTTGGAATCCGTTATATGAATCTGTTGATCACAATCCATACTTACGTGATTTTTATGATGACATGACCCGGTGGGCCTTTCATCTTCAGATTTATTTTCTAAACAGTCGCTTCAATCAGGTGCGGCAAATCCGCGAAAGCGAAAAAACAATTATTCAGGATCGCACCATTTACGAAGACGCGCACATCTTTGCTGCCAACCTGCATAAGAGCGGCCATATTAACGACCGCGACTACCAAAGCTACCTCGACATCTTCAACTCGATGATCAACTTTGTGCAGCCGCCCGATCTTTTGATTTATCTGAAAGCCGACATACCCAAACTCGTGCAGCAAATTCAAAAACGCAACCGCGATTATGAATTCAACATCAAATTAGATTATTTACGGACGTTGAATGAACACTACGAAAAGTGGATTGGTGGGTATAAGCTTGGCAAACTGTTAGTAGTAGATGTAAATAACATGGACTTCGTTGAACGCGTGGAAGATTTTTCTGATATCGTTGGAAAGATTGAACTGGAATTGAACAGTTTATTCAGCTAAATGAAGGCACTCACCTTTCATGGTAAGGATACGATAGCCTATGAATCGATTCCCGATCCTGAAATTATAACCCCTACAGATGTACTTGTAAAAGTAAATCTCTGCGCTATTTGCGGTTCAGATTTGCATGTGTATCACGAGCATGAAAAAGGTCTTGATCATGGCACTGCTATGGGGCATGAGTTTGTGGGCGAAGTTGTTGCAGTTGGTAAGGATGCAAGAAGTCTTCGTGTAGGGACTCTTGTGATGAGCCCATTCACGACAAGTTGCGGGAATTGTTTCTATTGCAACATCGGATTAACGTGTCGTTGCATTCATGGTCAATTGTATGGATGGCGTCAACACGAGAAAGGATTGCATGGTGGTCAGGCGGAACTTGTGCGTGTGCCCTTAGCTGAAAGTACACTGATGAAAATTCCGGAAGGGGTAACACTTGAAGAAGGATTATTTCTTGGCGATATTTTGTCGACCGGATTTTATTGTGCGAAACAAACGGAGATCTATCCTGATAAAACTTATGTCGTGGTTGGCTGTGGGCCGGTGGGATTGATGGCAATTCTTGGCGCTCGCGAATATGGTGCTGAAAGAGTATATGCAATTGATACTGTTCCTGCACGGCTGGATATGGCCAGGAAATTCGGAGCTAGGGTAATTAATTCTTCTAACCAGAACCCAATAGAAGTAATCAAAGCTATTACAGATGGTCGTGGTGCCGATGGTGTGATGGAAGCTGTTGGGAACTCTGCTACCATTAAACTGGCCTATGACCTTGTGCGGCCCGGAGGAATCATTTCGGCAGTGGGTGTTTGCACCGATAAATACCTTGCTTTTTCACCCACGCAGGCCTACGATAAAAACCTGACGTATAAAGTAGGTCGGTGCCCGGCTCGTTTTATGATGAATGAATTAGTGCCTTTGGTGCAAGAGAAGAAATACGATGTCACATCTATTATCAGTCACAGATTGCCACTAAGCGAGGGTGTTGCGGGCTATCCTATTTTCGCAAACAAAAAGGATAATTGTTTGAAGGTGTTGTTGGAGGTTTGAATAGGCAGTATGGTCGCAAAGATTACCCACAAAGCCCAGCATTTTAAAACTATTAGGGTATAATAATTTGGGATCTTGTCCTTTAAAACAGAAGTTATTAACTTTATATAGCCATGAACACTCAGGAAAAATATGAATTGATTGAAAAACTGGTTCTTTCCAAAGATGAAAATTTGCTTTTGCAAATTAAGGAGCTTTTTGAAAGTAGTGAATTAAAATTATGGGATGAGATCAATCCCAAACTTAAAGCCTCTATTCAAAGAGGACTTGATCAATCTCAAAAGGGCATTGGAATGGTTCATGAAGAGGCCATGAAAGAGTATCGTAAGAAACTCAAGAAATGAGAGTCATTTGGACGCCCGAAGCCTCTGAAACATTAAATTCAAATATTGAATACTTAATGGCGGAGTGGGGCGCTCATGTTGCATCCGAATTCCTTGATCGTGTAGATGTGGTAGTTGATATTATTAAATCAAATCCGGAAATATATCCTCTTATTAATAGAAATGAACAAATTCGCAGGTGTGTGGTGGTTAAACAAATCACACTTTACTTTAGAGTAGTTTCAACAGAAGAAATTTATCTATTGACCTTTTGGAATAATTTTCAAAATCCAGAATTTTTCAAACTTTAAAAATAAAATTTTCAAGGTGAATGTTTATATGGATTATTGCCCCACCATAAACACTGCATTCGAAAAAATCATCTTTCCATTCTCCCAGAAGCTGCGAAACATCGGGTTGTCTACCATATAGACAACGTGGCCCTTGCCCTTGTCCTCTACCCCAAACACGAGCGTGTTCTCCAATTGTTTGTTAATCTTATAGCCAGCAAAACCCATTAATGGTTTTTGCTTTCCTTTCAGAATGCCAACGTTCCAACCTTTATCGAGATAACTATAATGCCGTTCGCTGGTGCGGAGCGACAAATAATTATCTCCAAGACCAAAAGCTAGCGGGTGAGTTCTATCTAACGTCACCTTATAAATCGCACCAAAAATGTTGTTGGATAATTCTTTGCGTTCCGCCTCCCCATATTTCACCGGACCTTCTTTCTCTTTCTGATCCTTCTCTGCTTTTTCAGATTGTTTCTTTCCGTCCTCTGTTGCAAACTCTTTCAATCCAAAACCTTTCTTCTCTGCAAAAGCGGATGTGCCCCCGGCTATCACAATTAACCGGCCGCCATCACTTACCCAGCGCTCAATCATTGACAAGGTTCCTTCATCAAACAACCGATATCCACCATCGGGAACAATAAATACATCATACTTCCATAAATCCACATTGCGGAAATAATCGGTACCGAGAATTGTGACCGGATAATGAATTTGTTGCTCAAAGAAATGCCAGATCTCACCATGAGCCAATGAATTGGTTTGATCGCCTCCGAGCAATGCAATGCGTGGAGCTTTCAAATAGTTTACTTCTGATGATCCGAAGTCTGAGCCTTTATCAACATACCCGGTCGTGGTGATGTAAATTTTCCTGCCAAATGTTCTGGCGGTTGATTGAATTACATTATCAAAATCTGCAATGCTCTCATTGTTTCTGCGCGTTACAATCAATGAGCCCGGTTCAAATGTCTGGCTATTGAGCGAGAAGCCCTTTTCGCTGCTGCGGACTTTCACACCTTTCTTCATCAGTGCCCCCAGAAACTCTACATCATTCAAACTTTCATAGCGGAAAATGTAGGCATACGGTTTTGTTGCAATTGATTCATTCACAACTGCTTTAGGTTGAAATGGCTTTGTTACTGAGACTTTTTCATTCAATGCATAGGCTTTAAGCCCATAACCATAAATTAAATTCCAGGCAGTAATATCATAAGTAAGTGAGTCGGTCAGTTTGCTTTGCGGCTCAAAAACTGTGGTAATAAATTTTCCTTTGGGTTGATTAATGTTGATGATAATATCATCGGAAGAGAATGAAACATTTCCAACCGCCTGAGTTTGAAAATCAAATCCACGGGTTGCTTTGCCTGCTGCTGCATGACCAAATTGAATGCTGTGCGAACCAAGCCAGGCAGTAAGTTTGTTTATCTTATCTGAATTATTATCGCTTTTGATTACATAGGTTTTATACGGAGCCGCAGGCGAGTTGATTGTTTCCTTAAAATACTTCTCAAACTCATCTACTAACCGCGTGGCATTCACCGAAGAAGTTTCGAGGGTAGCCATCCCTGTAGTGAAGTGGTGCGTAAGTCGATCTTTCAATGTCATCGGGTCACCTTCGGTTGTTGTTACCGTAAGTCCGGCTCCAATACCACCTTTTTCATAAGTCATTCCAATAGCACCATTGTACGTTGGATAGGTATCACCATAACTTGGATAATAAAGATCAAAGCGTTCTTTGGTAAAATACAACCAGCCTTGTTCATCAAAATATTTTGCATTGTTTCGTCCTATGGTATTCTGAAACTCGCGTTGCCACGGAGTGATTACTTCATGGAAGGGCTCGGCAGCCGGGGCAAAATAATA
>JALHRJ010000137.1 GCA_022841475.1 Cyclobacteriaceae bacterium
TATTTTGGATACTTATATATGAAATTCGTGGTTGAGAACCTTGGCTGATGAGTTCGAATAACGTGTGGTGACGATTCAGGAACGGAATACAGAAGGTTGATAAACGGGATTTTAAAAAAGTATTTTTATTAAGATGAACCTTTTATCTGTTGAAATGAACCTTTGGGTTCAAAATAAACGATTTGCCCGACTAACCTTAATTGAGTTAGGTTCGGGAATTTCTGGTTTAAATTCAAATATTTTAGATATTTATAAGTAAAAGGATATTATAATGGCAAAGAAACGATTTGATTATGAAAAACTGGTGCAATTAAAGCATAACGAAATTGCAGCTATTATTGATGTTGAAACTGGCGATCTTCGCGAAGTTAGTCATCGTAAGACTACTATTCCAGAAGGTAAAGAATTATGGTTACCTAATTTGGCGTTTGCCAAGCATTTTGTTATTGGGAACAAAATTATAGATTGGTTAGAAACTATCCTGACAGATCAGGAAATGAAGGTATTATGGAAGATGACTCGAATGATTAAGTTTGAGACTAATTCATTAGAGCCACTAAACAACGATTTTAGTATAAATCAAATTGCCAAAGAATTTAATATAAGCAGAAACCGAGTAAGTCCGATTTTCAAAAAGTTATATGATCTTGGGGTTTATGCGAATTTTGATGTTAAACGGGTAGATGTTCCATATACTAAATATTGGATATTAAACCCATATATTTGTTTCAGTGGTAGACGAATTGACACCGATATTGCAAAGTTGTTTAAAGGTACTGTAATTCAGATGAAATTCAAAAGTTTAAGCTAGTCATGCACTTTTAATGTGCATACTTGCACATTTTTTGTGCAACGACCTTGTGTAACTCGCTGATTATCAATGGTTTTCAATATTCCCCTTTCTTTATCTTCCAAAAATAAAAATGAAAGGTATCACATTTTTGTGATGAAATCCATTTAACAAATTCAAAGTGAAAGGAACTTGAACTTTGCCGAATGAACGAAGTGAATGTAGGAGTGAAGTATTAACCTTTGACTGTTTTCATTTAATCATATCCACCTCACGATCTTTCAGATCGCTTTGGGAAGCGGGTTTGTTCCAAACCTCACTTCACCTTATTAAATACCTTTTTTTAAATTTCATGTGAATTCTGTAAATTAAAACTTTAATTATGTAACATTCGAACCTTTGATTGACCTTAATGGACGTTATTGTTAATACCTTGTTAACAGGTCTTTTTTATTTGGAGGTAAAGGTTCGCCCACCGTATCTTTGACCCATCATTTAAATTAAAACTTAAAACATGAAAAAGTCATTCTATATCGGAACCAGAATCAATCCAGAAACAGGCTGGACTTTTGAAAGTTGTAAAGAACGGCATCAAAAATACGAACTAACCGTTGGTGATTTATTTATTTGAATACGTCGATTAGAATAGTTCTATTTCGCACACAATTAACCCACAATCGACTTTCTTCTACGAATCAACCATCGGTGTCAAGTAGTAAAAGAAAGTATCACACAAGTCAATTTAAAGCCTTTTATGAAACTTTACATTTTTAGTAACGGTGATCCATCAGTAGGTATCTTTCCAGAACAGTGGGAAGTCCAATGTCCATTCAATAAAGAAGACTTGAATGATGAACATGATGAAGATTACTTCAAGGAAAAGATACTGGCGATGTATCAGGAGTTTGTTGACTTCAAACTGTATGCGCTGTATGATTATCAATTGAAGTACACAGCAGTTGATTCTGACTATCCAGAACTATTTTAAACTTTTGTTAATAGAAGGTTAAAGGGGTTGGTGGATTGAAACTGAACCTTTACCTTTATGGTGTTAACGGAAGGTTAAATACCTACCCGTCAGGGAGGGCTTAAAAAGCGGTCATAGGGGGCATATATTACCGTGTCTATAAGCATTTTTAGGTTGCTGTGGAGTTGGGTAATAGGCGTGTTTATCGCGGACAAGATTTTTTTAGATATTTCAACTTTTTTAAAACAAATGGAAACAAAATCATTTATAGTAACATATCAAGGAATCAAACACGAAGTTTTATTCGATTCCGAAGATTATGAGAAAATATCCAAGTTTAATTGGCATATCAAACATAATGGCGTTCAAGGTCGGACGAAAGGTAAACGTCCGCGGGCATATGTTAAAATTTCACGGCTTGTAATGAATGTGACTGATCCTGATAGAGTAGTTGATCATATTAATCATAATATTTATGATAATAGAAAAATCAATTTGCGGATTTGTTCAGTAGCCGAAAACAATCAAAATAGAAGAAAACAAATCCGCAACCAATTAGATTATAAAGGCATATATGAAACCGAAACTGGAACATATAATGCAATGATTGGATTTGAACGAAAAATCATATATATCGGAAATTTTAAAACTCAAAAGGAAGCCGCCTTAGCATATGATTCGGCTGCAAGACATTTTTTCAAAGACTTTGCTTGTTTAAATTTTCCCAATGAATTTGGCCATCCGTATGAATACTACACAAATAGATTGATTGAGCGTAATAAAATAAGACAACAATCAATATTAAAAAGTGAATGGTTGTACGAGTTGATACTTGATTTATCCGCACAAGTTGAACTATTTACGGTTAAAGATATTTTTACCATCTTAATAGCCAACAATCATTACAATAAAATTGGAAACAATGAA
This sequence comes from Cyclobacteriaceae bacterium, assembly GCA_022841475.1. GTDB lineage: Bacteria > Bacteroidota > Bacteroidia > Cytophagales > Cyclobacteriaceae > ELB16-189. Next base: position 2,685 of record JALHRJ010000137.1, read on the forward strand.
CGGTCAATAATCAACCAAAAGTTAACCAAGTTAATTAAACTCGGCGATTTGACACGGATTAAATCTACGGATAACGATAATCATTGGATATATTCAGCCGTAAATAAAATAACAAATTAACACCTCATTCACACTTACCAATCAAAAGTTAACGTATCTTTGACCCAAGTTAAACAACTAATTCCTTCATCATGAATGCATTAATTCCACAAACTTGTTGCCTGTTAATTTATTGCAATGTAAGATGTAGAGGTATGGTTCAAGGAAAAGTCAGCTTCACCGTAGATAACTTTGAACTTTCCGGAACCCCGATTAATGATTATAGGGGAGTAAGAAAGATTGCGCAGCAGCACATTGAATCGCTCGGTACTTATGTAAATCCGGAAGCGAGGGTAACCAACATCATCAACCTCAGTCAAATCTTTAAATAACCTTGTTACCGTCTTGGTAAAATCATTATCGCATATCGCGATATGAAATAAAAATACAATCATGAACATCCTATTAAAAGTATTACAGTTACAAAACACCAATTTCGGTCAACTGTTCGTATCTGCAACCCACGATCGTACAGCTATATTTGATCCTAATGCGAGAATCGAAACTGTCATTGTTCGGTTCGAGGTATTCACTGCCGATATGCTGGAAAAAGTCAGCAAACTTATGTTTGATGAAGGATTTTACCTTATTTCAGTTAACAAGGAATTTCACGAATATACCTATAAAAATTCTAAATAACATTTCATTAACAACAAGTAATTGAATGTCAGCGTATCTTTGTAAGGTCATTAAGACATTCACTTAAATTTAAAAACGATGAAGCATTCAATTTTTGTATCCATTCACGAGTTTGTTTTTAATGGTGGAACCTTGACATCCAAGCGACAGTTGTATAAGCGAACCGATAACGGGACATATGAGCCGATTGGATGGTTCGAGGAAACAGTACAAGTCCCGAACCCGTTTATTATTATCATTTCTCAACATAGTCGAACCTTTCAGTATTCTTCCGAATTGACTTATGTCGAAATCGAATGTACACCAATTTACAAATAAAATCATGGAACAATACGATATTCCTTTTTCAGAAGCGATGAACCTTTTATTGGAAGGTAAATGTCTACGAGGTGACAAATTCAGAAATGGGTTTTACATTAGACTTGACCATATCGGCCAATTGGTTTTGGTAGATGCAAATAATTTCTCCATCGAAACACCATATCCTTATATTCGCTCACTCTCTTATAGCAAATACCGGATTGTAACGATTATGACCGTTAAAGAATTAACTGATTAAAAATGACCCAGAAATTCTACGTAGCGTATTCTCGTCCTACTGGACATGGTTTCATCCGTTGCAAGGTTGATATTGAAAACAAGAGCATCGAAGAAATCATAGAAATAATTGAAATATTTGTTAATCAAAGCATTTCCGAACAATATGGAACACCTCCGGAACCTTTCATTATCACGAACATCATCAATTTAAATCAAGTTTTTGGAAAATGAACCTAATTTATAAAATCGGCGAGTTTTATTTGTACGATGGTCAATTTGACTACGACTATTTGTTTTTGTACAATCGTCGTCCGACTCAAAATCAAAACCTATTAACCAATAATGGCGGGTATTTTGATGATGTCGATTATCAATTTCAATCAGAATTACCGTGGGAATTTAGTCAGGCATTGAACAAGATTTACAATCTTGATCTAGACATTCGAAACGAAGAATCGATTGAACTTATGACCAAAGCAGCTCAATCATCAAATTGCGTTATGGTCAAACTTTTACCTGATTCACTTTCGTTCGTAAAAAAAGAGCCAACCCATTTTCCCAATTATAACGGATATTGTATTTATTACGATGAAACAATCACTGGGATAAATCTAGTGGATTTTGAATTGGCTGCCCATTGGAAAATTGGACAATCTGGCTATTCAACGTTCAGGTTATTTGAATTCAAGCATTGTCGCGAGGAATCAATCGATATTATGGATTTACAAAACCACCATCAAAAATGAACAACCGAATTAAACAACTACAACAAGAAATCGAACAAGAACAATCAAAAATACGTTCTTGCAAACATGAGTTTTCAGAAGCCAAATATGACCCCGAAACGGTTACCGAATCCTACGGGTATAAGGCAGTCGTAATGGGTTCAGATGTATGGGGAGAACCAGAAGGTTACCGTCAAGTCCAGAAACCTAGATGGAGTCGTAAGTGTTCCGTTTGTGGGTTTATCCAATACACTTATGAACAAGAAACTGTTGTAGTAAAAACACAACCAAAATTTTAAATTCATGAAATCTAAACTATCTTATCTACCGTTCAATTTATTTTGGTGCATGGGAACATTTGTCTTCGGTTTACTCGTAACTGTGAACCTTGACCTTCTAAGTCAAATCGGAATTTCACTCCTGATTTATTCAATCGATGTCCGATCTGCTTGTGCAGAAGATTGGTTGAATGATCGGATTAAAAAACTTGAAAAATCTTAAATTCATGAAAGTAGCATTTTATTTTTCTGAAAAGGCAAAACGCTCCGAATCCAGACGGAACGCCATCACTCGTACAATCGATGGAAATCAATTTACCGAAATAAATTCGTTTGAAGACGACGAAGAAATCAAACCATATAACTCGTGGGATGATAATGTTCTTGTCGCAGTTGTTGAAAATGTCGATACAAGTGATTTTAATGGGCGCAAATCGGTAGTGTACGATACAGGTACATTGGGTGGACGTGTGTCCATTAACGGAGTAATCCAAGGGTATAAAGGTTCACCCGAACAACAAGCCGAATGGCGAAAACAAGGATTAATATGAACAAGAACGAAGTATTACAACGATTGGATGACATGATTCATGAACAAGAAAGGCATCTTAGGTGGCTCGAATCTAATCGAGTCGGGAAAATCGAAAACTGGTTGTGGCCACAAACCAATAAAATGATTGACGAATTTTTGACCAATGGAAGAATAACGTTAAATCATCTTAAACAACGACGGAAGGAGTACGACGATTATGATTTTGGGTAGGTTGTTAATTACTTGTTAATTCATTTGTTTAATCAAAAGTTAAGTTATACCTTTGTCCCAACAAATCAGTTAATTAAAAACTTTCACTTCACATGAAACAAGAATTGCAACTTTCCGACCTCGCTCCAAATCTCCAAACTTCCAAAGAAATGTCCAAGCGATATGTTTGGATGGACACTACGGAAATAGTAAATAACCTTCTTTCTTTAAAATCCAAAGGTGAAGAAGTGTTTGAACTTCGCAGTATCCAAGGCAAGCGTACCCGTAAAGCAAACCTCGCGGGCCGTGGTATCCACTTGGTTCGGTTACGGATGAAAAAATCGTATGAAATTGATGGTGATGTGCTTTACCCCGAATTGGTAATCAAAAACTCTTACGACGGAAGCTGTCCGTTGATTGTTGAGATGGGCGTGTTTCGCCTTGTGTGTACCAATGGTTTGGTTGTCAAACACAAAGACTTTGGTTCTTTAAAAATCCGCCACACTGGAACCGCATGGGATGCAGTGTTCGATATGGTCAAAGGTTTGGCTGCAAGTCTTCCAAAAATGATTGATATGCAGCAAAAAATCGCTGCTGTTAACTTGACCGACATCCAAATCACTGAATTTTCGAAACAAGCGGTGAAAATCCGTTGGAATAAAGTTACCGAAAATGCTGACTTTGAAATGGTAACAGAAGCCGTTCGACCAGAAGATGAAGGAAATTCCTTGTGGAAAGT
>JALHRJ010000138.1 GCA_022841475.1 Cyclobacteriaceae bacterium
GATCTTTACCAAGTTTGATATTTTGGTTAAAACTCCGTTGTTTGCGACCACAAAAATAACCCTTTTGTTGAGATGTCTGAACTCACGGGAATTTCCCAACGGCCCCCGCTTATATCGATCATATTTATTTTACTTACTGCCGCCCTCAGTTTTTTAATAATCGGACCTGTGTTAGGGTTCTTTATTGCCATGCCTTTTTATGATGGCAATATTTTCGATCTGATTGAAAAAATTACAAACCCGACCATTTATCCGGAGATTCGACTTCCCCTGATCATCATTCAAGGTAGTGCCACGCTGATCGGCCTCATCGTACTGCCTTTTCTTTATTTGTATTCAATGGAAAAAGTCAATCCCATTGATTGGATAAAATCTAAATCAACACCAGCTTTGATGGTTCTGGTTACAACGTTTATCGTGCTGGCTTTTATGGCCACTAACTCAGTTTTTATTGAGTGGAATGCAAATGTTACGTTTCCGGACTTCCTGAAAGACTTTGGCGCCTGGGCCCGCGAGCGTGAAGACCTTGCTGAAAAACTTACCAAGTTCTTTATAGCCTTTGAATCTAATGGAGATTTTTTATTGGGTGTTTTTGTAATTGCATTACTTCCTGCCATGGGTGAAGAACTTGTGTTTCGCGGTATGCTTCAGCCCGAACTCTTTCGTGCCACCGGTAATCATCATGCAGCCATTTGGATTTCGGCCATCATATTCAGTGCTTTTCATATGCAGTTCTTTGGTTTTGTGCCACGCATGCTTCTCGGTGCATTGTTTGGCTATTTATATGTATGGTCGGGAAATTTACTTATACCCATGATTGCACATTTTGTAAATAATGGATTCTCTGTCTTGATGATGTATCTGTATCAAAAAGGCATTATTACCGTGGACATGGAATCGCCAGAAGCTGCACCGTGGCCCATGGTGATAGGATTTACAATTTTGTTCGGCCTCTTACTTTTTTACTTCAAAAAATACTTCGAAACTAAAAATCAGCCCGCGTGACAAGTTTATCTAAATTTAGTAACCTCACGCAGCGACTTATCACTGCGTTGCTGGGCGCAGCGGCTATTGTTTTTGGAATTGTATTCAGTGAATGGACCTACTTCATCATTTTTTTTATCATCAGTCTCTTTTCGCTACTCGAATTTTATAAACTCGCAGGCCTTGATGGCATGGTGCCACAAAAGACATTCGGTACGTTCTGTGGTGTTTTTATTTTTTGTTTGTCGTTTTTTATTGAGCGTGGTGATATTTTGACTCCGTACTACTTTTTGATATTCCCTTTGGTTTCGTGCGTGTACATGATCAAACTTTACAAGAAAGTTGAACGGAAACCCTTCACTAACATTGCCTATACTTTCTTAGGAATTTTTTACATCGCAGTACCCTTTGCCTTATTAAACGTTGCCACGTTTGAGAATCATGTTTACGATTACCAGATCATATTTGGTTGCTTGTTCATTTTATGGGCCAGCGACACGGGTGCCTATTTTGCCGGTACATTGTTTGGCAAACGAAAATTGTTTGAGCGTATCTCACCAAAAAAATCGTGGGAAGGTTTTGTAGGGGGGGCTATTCTCGCGTTTGCGTTTGCGTATGGCTTACCCTATTTTTTTAGTTCGATCGGCCATGAGCCTACGATTAAGTCGTGGCAGTGGATGGTTGTAGGCGTCATCATCATTATAGGCGGTACCTTTGGCGATCTGGTAGAATCCCTGCTAAAGCGCAGCATTGAAATTAAAGATTCGGGCAACAGTCTTCCCGGCCACGGTGGTTTTCTTGATCGTTTTGATGGCTTATATATTTCTGCGCCTTTTATTGTGGCGTTTTTGGAGATATTTTGATTCCGTATACTCAGGTATAAACTAAAACATAAGTCGGGCAAACTTAAATTTTATAAATTTGCTTCATGGCTGTTAGAATTTCCAAAAGAGAATCCACACGCACAAAGGCGCAAAAACTTGCTAAGGCTACTTCTAAGTCTAAGCATATCAACTGGGATAAGTACTTCGGTAAAATAAAATTTCCGGTGGATGCCATGACTTACCAGTTGAAAGTTAGGGATGAGTGGGCCAAGTAATATTCTGGTTGATACAAACCTTATTATACTCGCTATTGGCGGGAATAGAGATGTCCGTGATATTTTGGAAAACCGCAATTTATTTATCTCAGTCATTACAGAAATAGAACTGTTAAGTATTCCCTTTCAAAATCCTGCTGACGAACGCTTAATGCGTGATTTTATTTCGAACTGTTTCCTGATTGAACTTGATGCTGAAGTAAGGAAACAAACTGTACTAATTCGTAAACGTAATAAAATAAAATTACCCGATGCGGTAATTGCAGCCTCATCTATAACAAAGCGAATTGTCTTATTTACCGCAGACAAAGGCTTTGACAAAATAGATGGATTAAATGCTGTCCTTATTTAGAAAAAGTAGCTTTAAATTTCAGACTCCGGCAACAGCCTGGCCTCGGCCACGGTGGTTTTCTTGATCGTTTTGATGGATTATATATTTCTGCGCCTTTTATCGTGGCGTTTTTGGAGATATTTTGATCTCATAAACATTTTAGAATAATACTAACATGTATACAATTATTATACATTTGTGTATAATACAAAGTTGTTTATGTCGATTCCGTTTCAATTTGGACATCTGGCTGAGGGGCAAAATTTTATTAATCGGCAAGATGAGATAAAAAGGCTTACCACAAATTTTGAGTCTGGGGTAAATACATTAATCATTTCACCGCGCAGGTGGGGTAAGTCTTCCTTGGTTTCCAAGGTGGTGGCTGGGTTAATGACGTCAAAACCCAACCTACGCGTGGTTTCCATAGATTTGTTCTCTGTACGGAGTGAGCAACAATTTTTGTCATTATTTGCCCGTGAGGTGATTAAAGCAACATCATCAAAATGGGAGGAATGGGCTGAAAATGCACGAAAATTTATTGGAAATGCCGTGCCCAAAATTGCCTTTGGAAATCAACCCGGTGCAGAGGTTGAGTTGGAGTTAAGTTGGGTCGATAAAAAAATTAATCCTTTAGAGGTTTATGATTTACCTGAGGTAATCGCAAAAAAAAAGAAACTGAAGGTTGTCATTTGCATTGACGAATTTCAAAACTTAGCACACTTCTCAGATCCGGTAGGCATACAAAAGCAAATGCGCTCGGTATGGCAAAAGCATCAGCACACCAGTTACTGTTTATATGGGAGCAAGAAACATTTCCTTACTCATGTATTCACACATCAGTCAATGCCCTTCTACAGGTTTGGCGATTTACTCTATCTGCCAAAAATTGAACTTTCGCATTGGCTAAAGTTTATTCCGGCTCAATTCAAAAAATATGAAAAAAAAATTTCTCCCGAGCTAACCGAAGAATTATGCCAGGCTGTTAGCCTGCATCCGTTTTATGTGCAGCAACTCGCACAACGGGTTTGGATACTTACGGAAAATGAAACAACTCGCATCATACTCGACCAGGCAATAGATGCGCTGCTGAACGATAACGCGTTTGGCTTTCAACGCGATGTGGAAAATCTTACGGGCACACAACTTAATTTTATGCGGGCTTTTAAAGATGGTGTGAAAAGTTTTACCTCGCTGGAAACGATGATAAAGTATGAACTGGGCACGCAAGGCAACATAAAACGGATTAAAGCCGCGCTTGAGCAAAAGGACATAATGGATTTTCTCGGTAAGAAACCAGAATTTATTGATCCTTTGTTTGAGATTTGGTTCAGTCGGAATTTCTAAAACTGGTCTTGGTATATTTCTGCGCCTTTTATCGTGGCGTTTTTGGAGATATTCTGATTCCGTATAAAATTCTACGTCTAGATTTGCTTTGGGATAGGAAGAACAGGAGGTTATTCTACCAAATTCCTTAATCCAAGGGTAATGTTCTAAGGCCTATATTTCGTGTTATACATCCGTATGGAATACCGAATTTCTATATCTTTGCAACCGATTTAGAGGCTCAAAAACAACTTTTTACTGAAATCAACGCCTCGTCTACAAAACTGAAAAATTCTACAACTTTTATATGGCATACATAGAACCTGCACCGCTTCTCGATAAGGAAAATCCTTTTGAAGCCATGATGTCGCGTTTTCATACCGCTTCTCAAATTCTGGGCCTGGAAGATGAAGTTTATAATGTTCTTAAATCACCCGCCAAGCAGGTGATTGTTTCGCTACCCGTTACTATGGATGACGGCAGCATTAGAGTATTTGAAGGCTATCGGGTTATTCACTCTACTATTTTGGGTCCGTCCAAAGGCGGTATTCGTTTCGATCCGCATGTAAATCTGGATGAAGTAAAGGCACTGGCTGCGTGGATGACGTGGAAATGTGCTGTGGTAGATATTCCCTATGGCGGTGGTAAGGGTGGCGTTACTTGTAACCCGCGCGAGATGTCGGCAGGTGAAATTGAACGCCTCATGCGCTCTTACACACAATCGATGATGGATGTTTTTGGGCCGGATCAGGATATTCCTGCTCCTGACATGGGAACGGGACCGAGAGAAATGGCCTGGCTTATGGATCAATACTCGCGCAATAAAGGAATGACTGTGGCCGCTGTAGTTACAGGCAAACCAATCGTAATGGGCGGATCTTTAGGACGAACCGAAGCAACTGGCCGTGGTGTTATGGTTTCTGCACTTGCTGCAATGGAAAAATTAAAAATCAACCCCTACAAAGCAACCTGTGCTGTGCAGGGATTTGGTAATGTAGGTTCGTGGGCAGCTCGGCTACTTTCTGAGCGCGGGTTAAAAGTTCAAGCGATCAGTGATATTTCTGGGGCTTACTTTAACGAAAATGGAATCGACATCGATGCTGCGATTGCTTACCGGGATAAAAACAAAGGTTCGCTGGAAGGCTTTGCAGAGGTCCAAAAAATTGCCGGTGGCGATTTGCTCACACTTCCCGTGGATGTGCTTGTTCCTGCGGCAACCGAAGATGTTATCACCTCAGCTAATGCAGGAAAGATTCAGGCAAAACTAATCGTGGAAGGTGCTAACGGGCCTACTTCTTCAAAAGCCGATAATATAATTTATGAAAAGGGAATTAGCGTGGTGCCCGATATTTTGGCAAATGCCGGTGGCGTTACTGTTTCTTACTTTGAATGGGTGCAAAACCGGCTTGGCTACAAGTGGACCGCTGAGCGAGTGAATCGCAGAAGCGACCGGATTATGAAAGACGCATTTAATAACGTGTATAAAACAGCGGTACAATACAAAGTCTCATTGCGAATTGCTGCCTACATGGTGGCGATTGATAAAGTTGCTAAAACATATAAATTCAGGGGTGGTTATTAATTCAAATTTCAAGACTCAGCCTTCGAGATTGTTCCGGATAATGTTGATTTTTGAATTTTAAACCTTGAAGTCAACATGACTATTCACCGCGAAGGCCGCACACTGCTATTTGTATTATTGGTTGTATTATTTGCCATCAATTGGGCAGTCGGATATTTTTTTCCGGAAGCTCGCATAGCCCAGAATATCCTGATTGGTGCCAGCCTCTTTTTCTACGTGATCATTCTTCAGTTTTTCCGCATCCCGGTTTTTCAGGTAAATAAAAATGAAAGACAGGTATTAGCACCAGCCGATGGTAAGGTTGTAGTTATTGAAGAAACAGATGAACCAGAATATTTTAAGTCGCGCAGAAAGCAGGTTTCTATTTTTATGTCGCCAATTAACGTGCATGTTAATCTCATGCCGGTATCTGGCACGATCTCCTATTGCAAATATCATCCAGGCAAATACCTGGTAGCCTGGCATCCGAAGTCCAGTACCGAAAATGAGAGAACTTCCATTGTTGCAAAAATGAGTAATGGCACCGAGATTCTGTTTCGTCAAATTGCCGGTGCATTGGCACGTAGAATAAAATGGTATGTAAAAGAAGGACAACCCTTGCAGCAAGGCGATGAATTTGGATTTATAAAGTTCGGGTCGCGTGTTGATATATTTTTGCCCTTAACGGCTAAAGTAGTGGTGAAACCAGGGGATATCACCAAGGGTGGAAAAACGGTTATTGCTGAACTATAATCTCATTTTTGTTTCTCTCTCTGCATTTACCTTTCTTAAGATTTTAACTACTAACGACTGTTTTAAATTCGGGAATCATTAAATTTCTGCAGTTATTCAGCGTTGCTGCTTTGTTTAATCTTTATTCGAGGTATTAGAAGAACAACTAAACTTTTTATGAGCCTGAATTTGAATCTCAAATTTGCCAATCGTCAGCAGGATTTTTTTGTGACGCTCAATCAACGGGTTAATGCCCATTTTAAAAACAACAAAATTGAACGCACGGCAAATTCAGAAATGATAGTGAAAACTATTTTTATGTTTTC
>JALHRJ010000139.1 GCA_022841475.1 Cyclobacteriaceae bacterium
ACGTTACTTAAAATTCAGGAGTCAGTATTGCTTTCTGAATTAAATAAAGTCCTGATCAACGAACGGAGGAAAACAGACAAGGATCGGTTCAGCAATCAACAGGAGCCACCGTTAACAGGCGACATGGTGCAGGAGATTATCGCTCCTGTAAAGATTGATGCCCAGGGTATGGTGGATTTGCAGGAACGCGAAACCATTCGATTACTCTTGAACTTTGCTGATAAAATGGTGGATGATAACACGCTCTCCGATTTTTTTGCGCGTGAGTTGGATGATGTAACGATGACAAATCTGGTCTACCGGCAAATCTATGATGAATTTAAAAAAGGAATTAGCCAGGGATCTGTCCCGGATAGTCAACATTTTTTACAACATGGCAGTGAAGAGGTAAAACGTGCGGTAACTGATCTGATAACGGTGCGTTATGATCTCAGTACCCATTGGGGCGATAAATATAAGATATTTATTCCCCGCGATGAAGAAATGATAAATCAATTGGCGCTCTCTAATGTGCTGCGATTAAAATTCCGGGTGGTGCAGAAAATGATGGAAGAAAATCTCCAAAAAGTAAAACAGGCCGAGAAGGGCGGCAGTTGGGAAGAACTGGAAGAAGTGCTGGTGGCACAAACCGGCCTGAAAGAAGCTGAACAGGAATTGGCTAAACTACTAGGTATTGTGATAGCCCGTTAGGAACAGGAAGTATCCTATTATTGTTAAATGAATTGAACTAACCGTACGATGAGTGATAAAATAAAAATTGATTCGATTGAAGATGCGATTGAAGAAATCAAGCATGGCAAAGTAATTATTGTGGTGGATGATGAAGACCGCGAGAATGAAGGCGACTTTGTTTGTGCTGCAGAATCGATAACCCCCGAAATTGTAAACTTCATGGCGACCCATGGACGTGGTTTAATCTGCGCGCCCATTATGGAAGATCGTTGTGAAGAATTGGGTCTGGAGCTAATGGTAGGAAAGAATACCGCAGCTTTTGAAACTCCATTTACCGTGTCTGTGGATTTGATTGGTCATGGTTGCACGACAGGAATTTCAGCCCACGATCGCTTTAAAACCATTAAGGCATTGGTCGATCCGGAAACTAAACCTGAGGAGCTCGGTAAACCCGGGCACATATTTCCACTCAAAGCAAAAAAGGAAGGTGTGTTAAGGCGATCCGGTCATACCGAAGCAGCTATTGATTTTGCACGACTGGCTGGTTTTCGTCCGGCTGGTGTGCTGGTAGAAATCATGAATGAAGATGGCTCGATGGCCCGTTTGTCTGACTTACGAAAAGTTGCTGATCGTTTTAAGTTAAAACTGGTGACAATCAAAGACCTGATTGCCTACCGCATGAAAGTGGAGTCACAGATTCGAAAACACGTGCAGGTGAACATGCCTACGGAATATGGTGATTTTAAATTAGTGGCCTACGAGCAGGTAAATACTACCGAAGTACATATGGCGTTAATAAAAGGCACGTGGGAGAAGGATGAACCTGTGATGGTTCGAGTCCACTCTTCCTGTGTAACGGGTGATATCTTTGGCTCGTGCCGATGTGATTGTGGCACACAGCTACACAATGCGATGGCCATGGTAGAGCGGGAAGGCAAAGGCGTGGTGCTTTATATGAAACAAGAAGGCAGAGGCATTGGGTTGCTTAATAAATTGAAGGCCTACAAACTTCAGGAGGAGGGGCTGGATACAGTGGAAGCCAATCTGCAACTAGGTTTTGATATGGATAACCGCGATTATGGAATCGGTGCTCAGATTTTAAGTGATCTGGGCATTTCAAAAATTAAATTGATTACCAATAATCCAAAAAAACGGGTGGGATTAATGGGGTATGGCCTTGAAATTGTAGATAATATTCCTATTGAGGTTGCTCCCAATCTTCACAACGAAAAATATTTGAAGACCAAACGTGATAAGATGGGGCATTCAATTTTAAAACAGAAATGAGAGGCATAGTTTTTTTTATTTTATGGATAACAGTACTACCGCTGGCGGCTCAGCAATATGCTTTTGAAGTGTGGCATGCGGGCAAGGCCGTTCTTGACACAGGCGATACACTGCGGGGAACGATAAAATATGATTTACAAAACGACATTTTACAGATAAACGATAATAAAAAACTAGAAAGCTTTACCCCTCGAAAAGTTCTCTACTTTGAAATATTTGATGAGACCGTTAAGCGCTACCGGGTTTTCTATTCACTTCCTTATGCCCCGACAGGTCAATACAAAGCACCTGTATTTTTTGAACTACTCGAGGAAGGAAAACTGACCTTACTATGTCGGGAAGCGCTCGAATACAGAACCACATCATCGCCCTTCTATTATTATGGCACCATTACACGACTTGTGTTGGTTTACAAATATTTCATGCTAAAAGAGAATGGTGATATTGTAGAGTTTCGGGGAAAGAAAAATGATTGGTATACGTTTATGCCAACCAAAGCTGATGAGGTAGAGAGATATGCAAAGTCTAACCGCCTGGATCTGGACGAAAAATATGAATTAAGTCAAGTGATCGCCTATTACAATTCCCTGTTTAAGAAAAATTAGTTTTCAATTTTGATCTATGGCAAAACCTTTAATATTAGTTTCTAATGACGATGGCATTACTGCCCGTGGCATCCTTAATTTAGTAAATGTGATGAAAGAACTGGGGGATGTATTGGTGGTTGCACCAGACAGCCCTCAATCGGGGATGGGGCACGCCATTACCGTAGGCGATACCTTGAGACTTACTGAATCATTTATCTTCGAAGATGTAAAGGCTTATGAATGTTCTGGTACGCCTGCTGATTGTGTAAAGATGGCTCGTCATTTTGTGTGCAAGGATAACCGCCAACCCGACCTGGTAGTGAGTGGAATCAATCATGGTAGCAACACCTCCATCAGTGTGTTGTATTCGGGCACGATGTCGGCAGCTATTGAAGGTGCCATTGAAGGTACTCCTGCTATAGGATTCTCCTTGTGCGATTATAGCCATAAAGCAGACTTCTCACATACGCATGATGTGGTGAAGAAAATTGCGCAGCAGGTTTTAGAGAAGGGCTTACCGAAGGGAGTTGCCCTCAATGTAAATATTCCGCCTAAGCGAAATGAACCCATGAAGGGAATTCGGGTTTGCCGGCAAGCCAATGCCAAATGGGTGGAGGATTTTGTGCAGCGTTACGATCCCAATGGAAGAAGTTATTTTTGGATGACGGGTAACTTTGTGAATTTTGATAAAGGCGAAGATAACGATGAGTGGGCTATTGCCAATAATTACGTTTCCGTGGTTCCTTGTCAGTTTGATCTCACGGCACATTCAGTAATCTCGGTGCTGAATGAAGAGTGGAATATTCTGGGTTAAACCGGATCGACATCAAACACAATTTTTGTGTTTCGATATTCTTTAATCTCTTGCAAATCTGAAGCAGAGTGGGCTAGAAGGGATTTGATTTCATGAAGTTTACCCTGATCGCGCCTGATCTTCAGCAAAACAGTCATCAGATATTCGTTTCTGATTTTTGAAATCATCGCCTCACCGGGGCCCAGGATGCGAATGCCTTTCAAGGTTGCTGTTAGTTGATGTACAAATGAATCGGCAACGGCATGTGCGATTTTTTTGTCGGTGTGTTTTATGGTGACTTCAATCAATCGCGTAAAGGGTGGATAAAAATGTTCATGGCGATCATGCAGTTGATCTTGCAGGAATCCGACAACATTATTTTCAATCACATATTTAAACAACGGATGCTCGGGACTGGAAGTTTGCAATACCACGGTACCACGTTTTTCTCTTCGGCCAGCCCGGCCACTTACTTGAGTGATTAATTGAAAAGCTCTTTCGAAGGATCGGAAATCCGGAAAGTGCATCATACGATCGGTATCAAACACACCCACCAGGCTCACCCTATCAAAGTCAAGACCTTTCGTCACCATTTGAGTTCCGACCAGAATATCGGTCTCGCCACGTTCAAAATCTCCAATGATGGTTTCGTACCCAGTACGCGAACGGGTGGTATCCAGATCCATACGCTGGATTTTAGCCTCGGGAAAAAATAGTTTTAATTCTTCTTCCAGTTTTTCAGTACCATAACCCAGCGTAAGAATTCTTTTGGATGTGCACGTAGGGCATTGATTCGGCAACTCTTCACGATAGCCACAATAATGACAAATCAAGGCGTGTCGATACTGATGATAGGTGAGGCTTACCGCGCAGTTGATACACTTGGGCACCCAACTGCAATCTTCACATTGCACCAGGGGTGAATAACCTCTGCGATTTTGAAATAGAATCACTTGCTCTTTTTTATCAAGTACCTCCTTGATTTCTTTAAGCAATCGGGAGGAGAATTCGCCTTTGATAGTTTTGCGTTTCTTCTCTATGGATAGATCAGCAAAAATGATTTCCGGCAATTGGGCTTCACCAAAGCGTTGGAGCAATGAAACGAGTCCATAGCGATCGGTAGTTGCATGGTGATACGATTCGGCAGAGGGCGTAGCGCTACCCAGCAATACTTTTGCATGATGATGCTGGGCCATTACGAGTGCTACATCGCGGGCATGATAGCGCGGTGCCGGGTCGTGTTGTTTGTAGGACGAATCATGCTCTTCATCTACGATGATCAGACTTAAGTGATCGAAAGGAAGAAAGATCGCAGAACGCACGCCTACAATGAACCGGAATTTTCCGGTGAGCACACCATTCCAGACTTCCACCCGTTCATTGTCTGAAAACTTGGAGTGATACACGCCCATCTCAGAACCAAACATTTTTTTCAGACGTAAGACAATCTGTGTGGTCAGCGCAATCTCAGGTAATAAATACAATACCTGCGAGCCCCCTTCCAGGGCTTTTCGAATCAGGTCAATATAAATTTCTGTTTTGCCGCTGCCTGTGACGCCATGTAACAGGGTGGTGCTTTGCTTTTCGAAACTGGCTAAGATTTCATTGCGTGCATTCTCCTGTTGTTCGCTCAGCAGCACGGGATGTTCCTGCGCATTATCCGGAAAGCCAAATCGGGGAACGATTACTTCGAACTCTTCAAGAACCTGATTTTTTATTAACGTATTGACGGATGATTCTGAAATCTCCTGATCCAGCAGATTGGATTTACCAATGCCTTGTTGATTTAATTCGGGATGCGAGAAGACGGGCACTTCCTGCAGGTATTTAAGAAGTACACTTTCCTGTTTGGGTTTAACGGCAAGTGTTTCAAAAAGCGCTTCCAGATTTTTCTTGTCTACATACTGTGCATGAAGGCGGATGTGTTTCTCTGTTTTAGGTTTGAATTTTTCTTTTACTTCTTCAAAGAGAATAATCGCTTCTTTGGAAGCCAGCGATTTGAGAATGTGATAGATCGATTTTGTGCCTAGAAGTTTGGCTGCATCCGTATAGCTGAGGGTGTCAGCTTTTAGTCGGTTTAACAACAGGCGTTCTTTCTCAGAAAAGTCAAAGCCAGTTTCTTCAAGATCAAAACCTGGCCGGAGTTGAACCATGGATTCGCTGGAGAGCTTCAGACCCGAAGGAAGTGCAGCCTGCACCACTTCGCCCATCGTGCACATATAATAGTCGGCTATCCATTGATAAAGTTGAAACTGTTGTTCATAGATTACCTCACTGGCATCCAGCACATCAAGAATGTATTTGGCTTCGTAATCTTTGGGTGGTTGTTGATGGAGGCTGGCAATGATGCCGGTTAAGATTTTCTTCTGGCCAAATGGAACGATCACTCTTTGACCTTTCTTTACTAATTCGTTAAGTGTGGCCGGCACCCGATAAGTAAAGAATTTTGGAATGGGCACAGGCAAAACGATTTCTGCAAAGAAAGTCTCTTTGTCGATGGGGTTAAACAGATCGCCTTCGGGTGTCATGGTATGGCCGCTAAGTTAAGTGAATTTAGCACGCTAAGGCGCAAAGGTCGCAAAGTTAAAGCCCGACTTCTTATTCGTATTCCAATTATGTATTCTTTGCTTCTTGGCGACTTTGCGTGAACCTAAACTTAACCTGGATTAAGATCGTCACATTTACCGCTGAGGCGCAAAGGCGCTAAGTCTTTATTCTTTTTCTTTGCCTCTTTGCGGCTTTGCGTGAAACCTAACTTAACCTGGATTAAGATCGTATCCTTTATCCCAATCTCCGGAATTAAATTTCACCTCAGTCTGTTATTTTGCACATACATGCACCGCAGAGATTTTCTTTCACATTCACTTTTAGGAATCAGTACGATGAGCACACTTAGTTCTTTTATGAATTCGATGGACGACTTAACGCC
>JALHRJ010000140.1 GCA_022841475.1 Cyclobacteriaceae bacterium
GTCAGTTGCTCATTATTTATTGACAATTGAAATCTAAGTACATCCACGCTCAGTTTTTCAGAATCCGTCAGACTATCATAATTGACCGTATTGAGTGTATCGAGATAGCGCGTGTTCAGCGCAATGGCTTTTTGCAGATACGCTTCGTTAATATCGATAGCGAGTTGATCGTTGTAGTCATGTACATTATTTTGGGTGGCCGCTAAAGGATTGAGTGCATAATGCTCGCTTGAGAATTGAGAAAAAATTCCGTTAAGGTCAACCTCCTTATTTTCTTCCTTCGTGGAGGAACAACTTAAAGTAAAAAGGATAAGTGATGCCAGAATAAGCTTGTTCATTAGTTCTTTATTTAATATGAGGTTTTTGGGCGTCCATTAAGATTTATTCTGAATAAAAGCACTTATACTTAACGCGTTCAGGGAAGATTTTTCAATAAAGGTTCTTCTTTTCATGAAGATTGGCTTTAAAGTGTCAAGCAAGATATTGAATTTTAGTCGTGACATTACATTCTCTTTTTTGGCCATTAGCCTCCCTCCTATGTTCATGTCTCCTTTGGGGAAACGAACATAGGAAGAGGTAACTCTGCACGCATGTAAAAAGTTACAGGCAACCCAGTCTTACTTAACATAATGCTCATTTAGTACTCTATCCCTACCTTTGATGTGCTCTATCTGTGCTTTTGATATACCCCCGCCTGGGTTCGTGTCCTCACGATCCGACATTCTTCAATCCTCTTCAAGACTCTTGGCCTTTTGCCCATTTTAGTAAATCGGTATAAACTTTTTCCGGGGAATCTTTACTTTTCAAAATCTGATCATAGGTCATGTGTTGTATCTCGATACAATATTTAACCATGATTAAGTACTTCAGGTGAATCTTTAACGTCTTAGAACCATCTTCCATTTCCACCCAATTATTAGTTGTGTTCTCCAGATGTTTATTTACTAATAAACGTAAATCATAGTCAGTCCCAAATGATGTGTATTCTGAATATCCTTCCCACTTCCATTCATCGTAGCCCGCAACTGGATTAGAGCCAAAAAAACCATACTTCTTATACTGTAGGCAATGGGTGAAGGAGTGCGTAAACCACTGTGTGGCTTTAAAGGTCTCATTCCAATCCGTTAAAATCATTTTATTATTTTCAACATTCAGTAGGTCGGCTTGTATAACTGTTTTATTTGCAAACGACCGTATGACATCAGGGCCCATTAAAGTTTGAATTAGCTTTGGGTATAATGAGCCATCATTTAAGCAGATGCTGATCTGTATTTCCTTGTCAAATAGTTCCTGGTTTTCCAATTTAGAAAAGCTTATCTCAAGTAACTTAGTTAAGTTCTCATTTAAGTCATCATTGTGATGGATCACAAAATTCCTATAGATAGTTTCGTTTCCATAGAGGAGTGAAGGATTAAAAACAAAACTGATTAAGAGACCGAAACAAAAGACCAAAGTCACAGTCCCCCTGAAGAGAATCTTTTTTACATTAGTTTTCATATCATATTATATTATTTAAGTGTTTCCAGTGGTAAGACTTTCGTTTATAGTCAGTCTTGACCTTACTAATTTAATACAATAGTTTGGTTATTATGTGGGTGTGGTTTGTAGGGACACGAACCAAGGATGGGGAAATTTTCAATCACAAACTGTTTGAGAGATATTTTTTCAAAAGTTTCAGTATGGTAATTACAGTAAATAAAAGTAACCAAATCAAAAAATATAATAGTAAGAGAAGGCCAGAAGCCAGAAGGTTAGATTTGACACCAAGCCCAATTATTACAGCAGGTGCAACAAAGAAGTCGACAACATTTGATGAGATAAATCTAAATTCACGACCATAGAGTAAAAGCATTACACTTAGTATTGAATATACAATAGTAAGCAGTCCTGAAATCGCAATCCTTTTCTTAAGGGGCATAAACTATAGTTTAGATCAGGGTATTAACCGCTGTTAGTCAGGCGACCAAATGATCGAAGCTTCACTTTCTCTGCTCGTTATCCAAGTCATTTAAAATTTTTCTACAATCCACGTGTTACCTTGTTTTCTCCAGATTGCTTGAAAATACTGAAAGCATAAGATTTTTGAAAATCCGGTAAAACAAGTTTCATCAAAGTTCGCGTCTTACGAGGAAATGGTTGCTGTTGGTTTTCGGATCATGGCATAAATTGCGTAAACCGCAACTACCCAAATCAGCACAACCGATATCCATCCGATGGGCGAGGCATTTAACGTAAACGGACTTGCCGAAGCCTTCCATGCAGAAGGCACAATGTCTTTGGTGTTATTGATAGCCGCATGAAAAATCATGAGCGGTAATAAATTTCCATTGACTTTCCAGAAAAGCCAGGCCATGATAACTGAAAGCCCTGTTACTTGTAACAAATACAACGGGAATGACTGGTTGAAGGTATCAGCAGCTGCTATGTAAAATAACGGTAGGTGCCAGATTGCCCAAATGATTCCCAACAGTATGCTCGCCAACGCAAGACCGAATTTTTTTGACATCAGTGGCAGGGCATAACCGCGCCATCCGATCTCCTCCCCCGCTTGAGCCCACATGGAAACCGCAATGCCAAACAACATAACATACCAGGGAGTTGTTCCAAATTGTGGCCATGAATCATATAGTAAAAAGAAAATAAGCGCTGCCAACCCTTTGATGAATGCAATGAAAGTAAAGGCAAAGAGATACCACACTATTTTGGTGTCTTTGAACGAAATTTTATTGATCAACAATTTTACTCCCGCGCTTCCTTTGGTTATAGCTCTAAGAGAAATAGCAACCAGACCTGGAGATATCGCACCGATAAAAATTAACAGCCGTGAAAAAGTTGAAAGCTGGCCATCCGATAGCAGACTGGCGGTTATGAAAAAAAACCACGCGACAACAAAGGCAATAATAAAAAAGCGTGTGAGCATGAGAAGTAAGTTAACCAGAATAATTACTCTCTGCAATTCAGAACATCTGCTTAAAAAACAGACTAGAACAAACTCTTGATAAATTGTTGGTCAGGCGATCAACTAACAACTAAGGTGTGGTTATTATTAGTGTTGGATCGTGGGGGCACGAACCAAGGCTGGGGGCGTAGGCGGTCAATCACGAGCTTACCTATTACATTCTAACTAAGGATAGTTTGGTTATAATGTTTGTTTGGTTATTATAGTGGTTCATAGGGACACGAACCAAGACAGGGTACATCGTTAATGCTGCTTCTTTTTCCCATACAATCGGTGGTAATAAAAGGCTGCGATTCCTCCTATAAAAGAAAATAAAGCCAACATCCAAAAAACATGTTGATGCCCTTTTGCACCGGGCGAATTCTCCAGGAGATATCCCATCGCGGGTCCTGCGAATATATCTGGCGTGTAGCCGATCAGGGATATAAGTCCAACCGCGGTTCCTGTAAGAACCAAAGGTATTTTCCCTTTTTCCATCACCGCAAAGTATAATGAGCGAGTGGCATAGACTCCGGTTGCCACAACCAAGGTCGAAGCAAAGAACAAAACGGTCGCAGACGATGTAATTATTTCCGTTGCGAACAATAATGCTCCTAACAATGAAACTATAAAACCTACGACCAACCAAAAAGTAGTTTGCGACCTATCCGCCACTACACCAATTACCACCCCTACAAGGGGTCGGATAAATAATAAAAATGTCCCCACTTGTGCCGACTGCACGTGGCTATAGAACATCACATCTTTTGCATAGAGTGAAAACACATCGGTAATCTTGTAACATAGATATGCGCAAAGAATAATGATCATGAGCAACCACACGGAAGGCAAGGTTAAAACTTCTTTGACCTGTGATGTTGTTATTTTTTCCAACATGATCTCTTGTTCTGTTTGCTTATCCAATTTCATGAAGAACCAAACCAACATGCCGACCAGGGCAACTATTCCCGCAGATACAAGTATAACTTGTTGGAAAGCTGCCCTACTTTCGGAGATTGTCACCTCAGAAATTTCTGATGAAATAAATAATGAAAAAACAAGCACACCCATAGCTCCGAACAGAGCGCCTACTAAACCACGTCCGCCATCCAAAAAGCCAAATGCCTTACCTTGCGAATCTGATCCACCCCAAATCCGGGTGGCCTTGATCATGGGAGCCCAGAATAAAAAAATAGTTGTAAAACCCCAGTAACCATAAAGTATTTTTAATACGGCATAACCAGGAAATGTAGCATAGACGAGTCCCCCTAAAGCAGTCATCCATAGTGCTACTGCAATCAATTTTCCTGGCGCAAACTTATCGGCTAAAGGACCCCCAAAGAGATAAGATAATAAAGCTACAATACCATATACTGAGAAACACAGGCCTAACTGAAGGTTGTCCAGACCAAATACCTCAAGTACCGTAGGCCTAAAGACTCTTGAAAGAACAAAAGGAAGAATAAATACAGACTCTCCAGCCAAAATAAGTAATACTAGAAAGTACCAAGGGGCTTTTTTCATGAGATAGCAAAACTACATATTACACTGAACCCCACTATCGATTATTCATTGTGGTGGCTGCCGTACTTCACATTCTCCCTAATCACAATGAATAATATTGTCACCTGAGAAAGTACTGTCCCGTGTAAGAAAATATTCCAGTCAAAATAAAGTGTGTAGTAAATCGAACCCATCTGAATCAAAGTCAAAGATAGGAGTTGTAATGTAAACGAGATGGTAACAACTATGTCAATGTATCTTATTGATTTATTAATTAGTAATGTCAACGAGGTCAAGACACAAATAAAACCAATAAGAGCGATTGCAACATCGTCATCACTACCAGAGCTAAATAATTCCTTAACATACTTGTAAGAGTCTCCTTCTCCTGTTGGAAATACAAGTCCGTCAGAATAATAGAAAAACAGAAAGCAAAAACCGGCTTCCAATAGATAAAGCCACTTAATATATTTCATTGTCTAAAATCCATTCGCTAATTAGTCGTCACTGTCCAGTAAAGTATGGCAGCCCCCCGCCTTGGTTCGTGTCCTCACGAACCACCCCAACATCCTTCAATCAACTCTTCAAAACTCTTCCCTCAAATCTTTTACAAACGCAAATTCCTTTATGTCTTGTTCATAAAACCGTGCGGTTGAATATTTATAATCACATGGGTCTTTTACCAATTGCCACTGTTCAACCACAGGATTGTAATGTATATAATCCAGCTTTTGATATGCCACTTCCCTTGTGTACAAATTTATCGCCAATGAATCCCGCAGCCAAAACTCATGTGTTTTATTGTGCGCTTCAACTGCATAATCTTGCAATAGGCCAATATTTTCTTTTGCTAACAATTTCTTAAACGTGTGTGCCGTGTGTTTCAAAAAAGAACTTTGTGCTGTTTCCATTCCGTTGTTTTCATTCACCCGCCATATCAAGTGGATATGATTGGGCATGATCACAAAGGCAAATACATCAATTTTCCCGCGACTGCTCAAATATTCCAATGAATCGACTATCACTTGCTTATATTCATCGGCTTGCAACAACCGTTGCCAATTGTTGATAGTGGCTGTCCAAAAATAGATTTCGCCTATCTCTATGTAAGACTTTCGTTTATAGTCAGTCATGACCTTATCTATTGCGTTCTAATTTAGCTATTATGTTGGACAAGGTTCTTGTCTTCACGAACCTTCAATAAATAATCACAAAATTAATCTTGTTTCGTGCGGACACGAACCAAGGCGGAGGGAATTTACCTCCCTGTAATAGGGTAAATATATTCCTACACAAATCCTGTTGAAGATGAAATAACCAACCTTGGGTTGAAGACTAATTGTCTTAATAAAATCGGTAGTGTTGGAACTAGATACGGTTTCTCTATCTTTCCTATAAGTAAAATTTGTTGATATCAACATGGATGACTTTAATGATTGTGCGAATGATGTAATAGGCAAAATCAAAACAATTAATAATGTGAATATAAATTTCATGTGAATTGTATTTAAAATTACTGCGGTCTCGGAATGAAATTCAATTACTTAAAGCAAGATAAATACTTTACTTAAATCCGCATAGTTTGGCCGTAATGTTCGTTTGGTTATTATCTAGTTTCGTGCGGACACGAACCAAGGCTGAGGAGTCATTCGCTTTTGCATATCCAGTAAGTTTATAATTCTTGCCCCAATCGTTTTTTGAAATTTTAAAAGACTGACTTATCTGCGAATGAACTAAGGTATTAAATGTCAGTCCCAGGATAGTTGTAATGAGTATCTTCTTGGTCATAT
>JALHRJ010000141.1 GCA_022841475.1 Cyclobacteriaceae bacterium
ATGAATTTTGATGTGACTGAGAATCAACAGATGATTGCCACTATGGTGCGCGATTTTGGTGAGAAAGAGATTAAGCCCCGCATGATGGAATGGGATGAAAGTCAGGAGTTTCCGATAGAACTTTTTCATAAAATGGGTGGCTTAGGGTTGATGGGTGTGCTGGTGCCTCATGAGTATGGAGGCTCGGGGTTTGGTTACCATGAATACGTTACAGCAATCGCAGAACTTTCAAAGATTGACGGCTCCATAGGATTATCAATGGCGGCACACAACTCATTGTGCACAGGTCACATCCTACAGTTCGCCAACGAAGAACAAAAGAGAAAGTATCTTCCAAAACTTGCATCAGGCGAATGGATTGGTGCATGGGGCCTCACAGAACCAAACACCGGATCAGATGCAGGTAACATGAGAACCGTGGCAATAAAGGATGGCGACCATTATATTTTAAATGGAGCTAAAAATTTTATTACACATGGCAGATCCGGAAATGTGGCAGTTGTGATTGCACGCACAGGAAAAGTTGGCGACTCACACGCCATGACTGCGTTTATAATTGAAAAGGGAACGCCTGGATTTACTTCTGGAAAGAAGGAAAATAAGTTGGGAATGCGGGCTTCTGAAACCGCAGAACTAATCTTTACAGATTGTCGCATACATAAGAGTCAGATTATAGGAAAAGAAGGTGAGGGCTTTGTTCAATCTCTTAAAGTATTGGATGGCGGAAGAATTTCTATCGCAGCTCTAAGTTTAGGTATTGCTCAGGGTGCCTTTGAGGCGGCTCTCCGGTATTCAAAAGAACGTCACCAGTTCAATCAGCCCATCTCTGCTTTTCAGGGCATTTCATTCAAATTAGCTGAAATGGCCACTAAGATTGAGGCGGCTTCCTTGCTTACTTATCGCGCAGCCGATCTTAAGAACAAGGGCAAAAGCGTTAACAGAGAGTCCGCAATGGCAAAATTATATGCTTCTGAAATTGCAGTAGAAATTGCCAATGACGGGGTGCAGATATTTGGAGGATACGGGTATACCAAAGATTTTCCAGCCGAAAAGTACTATCGTGACGCAAAGCTGTGCACAATAGGTGAAGGGACATCTGAAATCCAGAAAATGGTAATTTCGCGCGCTATTTTGAAGTAAAACTTGCGCATTTGAATTAAGACAGCCATATTTGCAGCCCAAATAGTAAAAAAATGCTGATTATCAACATTAAGGAGAACGAATCAATTGATAAAGCCCTTAAGCGCTTTAAAAAGAAGTTTGAGAAGACGGGTGTTCTAAGACAATTACGGTCAAGAACATCGTTTACCAAACCGTCAGTTAAAAGAAGACATGAGGTGATTCGTGCTGCCTATAAGCAGAAGATGTACGCAACTGATAACTATTAAGAATTAGTTAGACATTCATAAACAATCCTCCTTGGGCTTTTCCCAGGGAGGATTTTTTTTTACATTGTACCTTACACAGCAGGGTTGGCGTAGATAATGGTTGATACATTTCTGAAATATATCCAGTTCGAAAAGAGATATAGCCCCAAAACGGTTCAGTCCTACCAGACCGATCTTCACCAATTTGAAAACTACCTTAATACTGAATTTTCTAATACACCAGTTCAGGATGCCAACTACGGACTTGTCCGAAGCTGGATTGTAAGTTTGGTAGAAGCTAAACTGGATGCACTTTCGATAAATAGGAAAATAGCATGCCTGCGATCCTATTATAAGTTTCTGATGCGTCAGGAAATAATTGCCCGTGACCCGATGAGCAAAATCAAGATCCTGAAAACCAAAAAGAAACTCCCTCACTTTGTAAATGAAAATGATACTGTAAAACTACTGGATAACGTTATGTTTCCGGATGGTCATGATGGTGTGCGCGATCGATTGATACTCGAACTCTTTTATGGAACGGGAATGCGTTTAAGCGAACTGATTACGCTGAAAGAGAACTATGTGAACTATAAGGATCATACAATTCGAGTTTTAGGGAAAAGAAATAAGGAAAGAGTAATCCCTTTCTCAGCACAACTCGTTTCAATGATTAAAGATTATGTGCGCGTGAGGAATCAGGAAGTTGAAAAGTCAGATCATGGGTATTTGTTGGTAACTGCAACGGGTGAGCCACTGTATCCTATGTTGGTAAACAGGACAGTAAAAAAATACATGAAGTTATTTACTACGGTAGAAAAAAAGAGTCCACACGTTTTGCGACACACCTACGCAACTCATTTGCTGAACAAAGGCGCTGAGATTAATGCGGTGAAGGATTTATTAGGTCATAGCAGCCTGGCAGCGACCCAGGTGTATACGCATAACTCCATGGAGAAATTGAAAAAAGTATTTGATCAGGCACATCCAAAAGCATAGCCTATGTAAAACCATTGTCACTCCTTCAGGAGCTTAGATTCAGAATTAAATTATGTTCAATTTTTAAACTAAATGTCCCTATGAAACTGCAAGTACATTCCATTCATTTTGATGCAGATCAAAAACTTATCGATTTTATTCAACGGAAAGTAGATAAACTAGAAACGTTTTATGATCGCCTGGTAGACGGTGAGGTGTTTTTGAGATTGAATAATGAAGGAATTGAAAATAAGACGGTAGAGATAAAAGTGAATGTTCCCGGGCAAAAACTTTTTGCGAAAGAACAGGCTCGCTCTTTTGAGGCGGCTACAGATTTGGCCACAGAAGCACTGCGCGCTCAATTAACGAAGTTTAAAATGAAGGAGATTGAGAGTCGTATGTAATCTATCGACAGCAGACAAAAAAAGGGCTCCGATTGGAGCCCTTTTACTTTTTTTGCCACTATTAGTTAGTCCAATTTGAAAGCCTTTTTGATAGCTTCCACGTAATCCAGCTTTTCCCAAGGGAACAATTCAACCTTCACCTTCTTCTCATTCTTCTTTCCTTTGTTGAAAACCTTTTCAACAATTTTGGACTCACGGCCCATATGACCATACGCAGCGGTTTCAGAATAGATGGGTGTACGCAGTTTGAATCTTTCTTCTATAAAGTAGGGTCGCATATCAAAGATTTTTTCAATCTTCTTCGCGATCTCTCCATCGCTCAATTTCACTTTCGAAGTTCCATAGGTGTTTACATTCAATCCCACAGGTTTGGCAACACCAATCGCATAAGCAACCTGCACCAAAACTTCATCGCACAAGCCTGCAGCAACCATATTCTTGGCAATATGACGAGTTGCATAAGCGGCAGAACGATCTACCTTGGAAGGATCTTTCCCTGAAAAGGCACCACCACCATGAGCACCTTTTCCACCATACGTATCAACAATAATTTTTCGGCCGGTTAATCCGGTATCACCATGCGGTCCACCGATTACAAACTTACCGGTTGGATTAACGTGATAGGTAATATCCGGTCCAAAGAGTTTTTGCACCCGCTTAGGAAGTTTCTTCATAATCCGTGGAACAAGGATATTGATTACATCATCCTTGATCTTTTTCAGCATGATGGCATCTTTTGCAAAATCATCATGCTGGGTTGAGATTACGATCGCATCGATGCGTTGTGGTTTGTTATCATCGCTATATTCGATCGTTACTTGTGACTTTGCATCGGGGCGCAGGTAGGTCATAACTTTTTGTTCTCTGCGAATAACCGCCAATTCCCTTAAAAGCAAGTGAGCTAGTTCCAGCGGTAACGGCATCAGGTTATCTGTTTCGTTGGTCGCGTACCCAAACATCATTCCCTGGTCGCCAGCACCCTGATCTTCTTTCTTTTTGCGTTCAACACCCTGGTTGATATCGGATGATTGTTCGTGAATAGCAGATAAAATACCACAGCTATTGGCTTCGAACATGTATTCACTTTTGGTATAGCCAATCTTCCTGATCACCTCGCGGGCAATATCCTGAACGTCCAGATAAGCCTCGGACTTTACCTCTCCGGCAAGTACCACCTGACCAGTAGTCACCAGGGTTTCGCAGGCAACTTTGGAATTAGGATCATAAGCCAAAAAGTAATCGATAAGTGCATCAGAGATTTGATCGGAAACTTTGTCTGGGTGACCTTCAGAAACCGATTCAGAGGTAAATAAATAAGGCATAGTGGGATTATATTTTCAATTAAGGGGGCAAAGATAATAAGTATGATAATATGACAAGGGATAGGCTATTGAATTAATGGACCTAGGCCAGAAACAGAAAAATTGCAGGGCTTTTAGGCCATGATGTTTTTTGATTTGTCCAATCGCGGATTGATTGAGTTTGCACCCTTTCATCTTTGCCTGTAAGATCGATTGCAACCGTTAGCCTGGTTTCTGAATGAAGATTCTTAACGAAGTGGTCAAAGATTGAATTGTTGCGATAGGGAGTTTCTATGAAAATTTGAGTTTGATTCTTTTGCTTTGATTCCTTTTCCAATTCCTTGATTGTCTGTGCAACCTCCTTGCTCTCCACAGGCAAGTAACCATGAAAAGCAAACCGTTGACCGTTAAGACCCGAAGCCATTAATGCCAGGAAAATAGAGGAAGGTCCCACCAGGGGGACAACCTGAATTTTATTGCGATGGGCATAGTCAACAGCCAGCGAACCTGGATCAGCAATACCCGGACAGCCCGATTCTGAAATTACTCCGAGATTTAAGCCCTCATTCAAAGGAGACATTAATTCTGGTAGTTCATCAGCCTTAGTATCTTTATTCAGAACTCGGAAGTGAAGCGCCTCAATAGAGGGATAGATTTTCAAACTGCTCAAATACCTTCTTGCCGTTCGAATGTCCTCTGCCAGAAAATGTGAAATAGTTGGAAGGATGTGATTAACCGATGCCGGTATTACTTCTTCCTGAGTAGACTCAGCAATAACATTGGGGATTAGAAATAATTTTCCTGTTACGGGCATTTATACTTTCTTCAAAAAAGACAGCACAGTTTCCGCAAATTCTTTTGGCTTTTCTGCATGGATCCAATGGCCCGCGTCAAGGTTAAAAATTTCGGCTGACGGAAATAGCGAATGAATTAATTCTTCATCACCAGGTTTAAAATAATGGGAACGAGTTCCATTTATAAATAAGGTGGGACCAGTGAAAGTACCTGAGTATTGCATTCCTGCCCCTATTTCTTCAATATGATTGTCAATGGCTTGAAGGTTTACTTTCCATTCAAATTTTCCATCGCTGGTGCGCGCGAGATTTTTTAAGAGAAATTGTCGTACTGCAGGTTCGGGAATTAGGCTACTTAAAACCTGATCTGCTTCATTGCGGGAGGTAAGCGTTTGCAGGTTAATAGAGTGTAACCCATCAAGGATGTGATCATGATGAACCGGGTATTGTTTGGGTACAATATCCACTACAATCAACGAATCCAATTGATTGGGATATTTTACCGCAAAGTTCATCGCGGTTTTTCCACCCATGGAGTGGCCTATAATGTGAGGCTTATCCAGATGATGTTCGTTGATAAAACCATATAAATCTTCAGTAAGCAATTTGTAATTGAAATCATCGCTTTGTGGCGATTGTCCATGATTTCGTTGATCTACCAGATACACCGAATAGTGTTCGGCAAACACTTTTGCCAGCGTAAACCAATTGTCGGATGAGCCCAAAAGACCATGAAGAATAATCAATGGCTTGCCTTGTCCGGAATGTCTGTAAAACAACTTCATGCCACGAAGATAAGAACCAAAGCCAAATAAAGTCTGAGTAACTCATAGAGGGGTCGATTCCCAACCGATATATTTGAACTTTTATTTTATATGGAACTTACCAACGGAGTCTATACAATTCAAGGGCTGGATGTGGCTGAGATCTGCAAGGAATTTGGCACCCCCCTGTATGTATATGATGGCGAGAAAATCATTCATCAACTAAAGACCCTGAAGAACGCGTTTTCGGAGACGGATATTCGTGTGAAGTATGCGGCAAAAGCGCTAACTAATATTTCCATACTAAAACTATTGAAGAAGCATGGCTCAGGTGTGGATGTGGTGTCCATACAGGAAGCACAAATTGCCTTGGGCGTTGGCTTTTTACCGGGTGAGATCATGTTCACGCCCAATTGTGTCGACTTTGAAGAAATTGTGGCGGGCGTTGAATTAGGCCTCACCATCAACCTCGATAACCTTTCGGTGCTGGAGAAAT
>JALHRJ010000142.1 GCA_022841475.1 Cyclobacteriaceae bacterium
ACAAAATGGATAAAGCGAGTTGTTCCAAACCAATAACTGGAATAAGCTTCTTTACTCGTCATGATAGCCGGTGGATTGCCGATGATAAAGCCAGTGGCAATCAAAACTAAAATACAGCCAGCATTAAGCCAGTGATAATAACGCACCGGTAATTCCCACACAAATACTCGCCTGAGTAAATGCGGTCTTGATGATACAGTTGTGCTATTCATACCGCTGAAATTAAAGTACCTGAACTTTACTTACATGCTTACCGTCTTCATCATACAAATGCACAGCACACGCCAGGCAAGGATCAAAAGAGTGAATCGTACGAAGAATTTCTACTGGCTTGTTGATATCAGCAATCGGTGTGTCTTTTAAAGCCGCTTCATAAGCTGAAGATTTTCCTTCCTGATCGCGAGGTGACGCATTCCACGTGGAAGGCACAACCAATTGATAGTTTTTAATCTTCTGATCTTCAATTACAATCCAGTGTGCAAGAGCACCACGGGGCGCTTCTGTGTGTCCAACGCCTTTGGCATTAGCAGGCCAGGATTCAGGATTGAATTTTTCCATGTTGGCCATGCGGGTATCACCGTTCTTGATATTGCCAATCAGTTGATCATAAAATTCAAGGGCCCACTGTGCTACGAGTATTGACTCAAGACCCCGGGCTGCCGTGCGACCTAACGTTGAGAACAATGCTGCAGCCGGCACATTCAATTTAGCAAGTGTACTATTCACAACTTCTTTAAAATCTTCGCGGCCACTGGCATAACCAACTAATACCCGCGCTAATGGACCAACTTCCATCGCATTGCCTTTCCACCGTGGAGTTTTCAGGAAGCTGTATTTCTCCTCTACATTCAAATGATCGAAAGGTGGCTTCGGACCGGTATAATTTAATTTCGTTTCACCTTGCCAGGGATGCAGACCCACGCCATCGCCACCGGCATATTCATACCAGCTGTGTGGAATAAATTCTTGTACTTCCGAATCGTTGCGTAAATCTACTTCGTGAATTTTGCTTAAGTCTTTATTCAGGATAGCCCCTGCCGGGAATTTGTAATTCTGTACGTCTGTATAAGATGACGTGGAGAGATCTCCATAGCCAAGGAAATTACCGAGGCCCCCGCCAATACCTCCCCAATCGAGGTAGTACGGTGCGATCGCTAATAAATCAGGAATGTATACTTGCTCTACAAACTCTTTCGCTTGTTTAAGAAGCTGATACACATAGGCAAGTCGTTCGGCATTGATACCACTCGAGTCGTCCAGACTAATCGAACAGGCCATACCACCCACCAGAAAATTCGGGTGTGGATTTTTACCACCGAAGATCGTGTGAACTTTTACAATTTCTTTTTGCCACTCTAAGGCTTCCAGGTAGTGAGCAACACCAATCAGGTTTATTTCGGCCGGAAGTTTATAAGCAGGATGACCCCAATAGCCGTTGGCAAAAATTCCAAGTTGTCCGCTCTCAACAAATTTCGTTAACCGTTTTTGCAGATCGGAAAAATATCCTGGTGAACTCTTTGGCCAGTTGGAAATGCTTTGAGCGATCTCAGAAGTTTTTTTAGGATCAGCTTTTAATGCGCTAACCACATCTACCCAATCCAATGCGTGAAGGTGATAGAAGTGCACCACGTGATCGTGAATATTCTGAGCGCAAAACATCAGGTTGCGCACTAACTCTGCATTGGGAGGTACCGTAATTCCAAGTGCATCTTCAACAGATCGTATCGATGCAAGTGAATGTACAGTTGTGCATACTCCACACACACGCCCTACAAAAGCCCAGGCGTCCCGCGGGTCGCGGCCACGCAAGATCTCTTCAATCAAACGCACCATGGTGCCTGAGCTATAAGCCTGGTCAATTTTTCCGTCTTTTATTTCTGCTTCGATCCGCAAATGCCCTTCAATGCGGGTAATGGGATCCACAACTATTCGTGCCATGGTTAATCGTTTTTAAGTTCGTGTTCAGACTGTTTTCCTTCTGCAATTAGTTCGTCAACTACGTTGCGCTTACGCAGATTGGTTGCAATTGCATGCGCGGCAAGACCTGCCGCGGTTACACCCAATGCTACCATGCCTACTTTGTCTGCATTTTCTTCTATTCCAAAACCACCGGCATTCACCATGCGCTCATAGATAGGACCATTGTCCCAGAAACTTTCTTCGCTACAACCAAAGCAGCCGTGCCCGGATTGAATAGGATAACTTGTTCCATTATTCCACTTTATGATACCACAAGCGTTGTACGTGCTCGGTCCTTTGCAGCCCACTTTGTATAAACAATAACCACGTTTTGCATTTTCATCGTCAAAGGTTTCTACGAACATGCCCGCATCGTAATAAGGTCTGCGATAACAACTGTCATGCACACGTTTCGAATAAAATGCTTTTGGCCTTCCGATTCCATCCAGCGCAGGAAGCGTATCAAATGTTAAGATGTGAACCAACACACCCGCCATTACTTCACCAATAGGCGGGCAGCCAGGAACTTTAATAATAGGCTTGCCTTTAATGATTTTATGAATAGGTGTAGCCTTGGTAGGATTAGGTTTTGCAGATTGCACACAGCCATTGCTGGCACAACTTCCCCAACAGATAATGGCTTTAGCACCCGCTGCAGCTTCCTGTAAAATATCCATGGAAGATTTACCACCAATCATGCAATACACACCAACTGCTCCGGTTGGCACTGAACCTTCTACACAAAGCACGTATTCACCGTAGTGTTCTGTCATGGTCTTATGCATGGCCTCTTCAGCCTGATGCCCGGCAGCGGCCATCAAGGTTTCTGTGTAATCAAGCGAAAGCTTATCCAGAATGATGTCCGCAACAATGGGATGCGAAGAACGAATAAAGGATTCACTGCAACAGGTACATTCCTGAAAGTGCAGCCAGATAACTGGGATTCTGGGCTTGGTTTTCAAAGCCTCGGTAACCTGCGCAACACCACTTGATTGCAAACCCAGATAGGCTGCCATCATGGTGCAAAACTTCATGAAGTCTCTGCGCGAATGTCCTCTCGCCTGCAGTTCTTCAAAGTAAGTTTTTCGTTGGGTAGAAGTTTCGGTTAGCATGTCGGATTTTTATTTAGAAAGTTTCCAGGGAGAGTAAACTTTTTGAAAAAACACATAACAAGTTTAGTTCTATTCTAAATTTCAACGCATGATTAAATTCATATAAGCACATGACTTTGATCAGGTTTAAGGATAAGTGGATCTCTTACTTTAGAATTCACAAAATCATCTCCTATGAAAGCGATTACTAAAAAACTTATTCTTTTGGCAATAGCAGCGTTACCTGTTCATGCCTTTGCTCATCCGGGTCATGGTCATGAAAATCCATTGAGCCCCGGACATTACGTTATCAACCCGGAACATTTCATTCCGCTGGCGTTAACGGTGGCGATTACACTAATTATTGTGTTAGGGTATCGGGCTTACGCGATCCGTTCGAGGCAACACAAATAAATTCAGAGCCATGCATGAGTTTTCAATCGTGATGAGCATCGTTGAAACGGCTGAAGAGAAAGTGAAAGAACATCACGCCCATTCAGTCGAATCAATTGATTTAGTTATTGGGGACTTAGCCGGAGTAGATAGCCATGCGCTTGATTTTGCATGGGAATCGGCAGTGAAAAACACGGTGCTGCAAACAGCGAAGCGGAACATAATTCATCTTGCCGCAAGGGCTAAATGTTTGGAATGTGATTGTGAGTTTGAAATCAAAGAACTGTTTGACGGGTGCCCACTCTGTGGCGAACCGTTACTACAAATTATGCAAGGGAAAGAATTACAGATAAAATCGATGATATTGAATTGAGGTGTGGGGCTGAGCAAAAAGTCAAAATATGAATCAAAGTGTCATTCCGGGCTTGACCCGGAATCCCGAATTGTGTGTACTCAGCGGGATCGCCCCGATGCATCGGGCGATGACAGATTGACTTTTTGGTCAGCCCCTCGCCTAACTAATAAATAATAACTAAACTATGTGTGCAACCTGCGGATGTGATAGTGATGCCAAAGTAAGTATTCATCGGGTAGGTGAAGCTGGTTTATTAAATGTAGAAAACTTAACGCTGACCCCGCTAAAGGAGCCTATTCATGTTGGTACAGAAAAACGTGATCGAAAAGAAATCACTCTGGAGCAAGATGTATTATTAAAAAACAATTTGCTGGCCGAACGCAACCGTGGCTACTTTTTAGCGAAGGAAATTCTGGCGCTCAACCTTGTAAGTTCTCCAGGCTCGGGAAAAACCTCGTTGCTGGAACGCACACTGTTGGATTTAAGGGGGACGGAAAATTTTTATGTGATTGAAGGCGACCAGCAAACCAGTAATGATGCTGATCGGATTGCGGCTACTCATGTTCCGGTTGTACAAATCAACACCGGTAAAGGCTGTCACCTCGATTCAGAAATGATTTCCAGCGCAATTCAGCAACTGCATCCGCAAAATGGCAGCATCCTGTTCATTGAAAATATTGGCAATCTGGTGTGCCCGGCCATGTTTGATTTGGGCGAGCAAAAACGCGTGGTTATTATCAGCGTTACGGAAGGAGATGATAAGCCAATTAAATATCCGGACATGTTTCAGAGCAGTCAGCTCTGCATCATTAACAAAATTGATTTGTTACCCTATTTGAAATGTGATTTGGACAAGCTAAAACAATATGCCCGCAGGGTAAATCCAACCATGGAGTTTATTGAGCTTTCATGTACTACGGGCGAAGGACTCTCGCAATGGTATGATTGGTTAAAAAAGGAAAAACTTCAGGAGCAATCCATGTTGGTATGAAATGGATACGCATCCATATTGAAGGAATGGTGCAGGGTGTAGGCTTTCGTCCGTTTGTCTATAAGTTGGCTAAGTGGTTAAATATTAAAGGCACTGTGTGCAATGGGGTGGATGGTGTGCATATAGAGGCCGGGGGCACACCTGAGCAACTGGAGATGTTTACCTACCTGCTTAAGGATGATGCCCCGCAAGAATCAAGGATTACAAAGTTTTATTACGAACAAATAGAAGATCAGAATATAGATGATTTTCAAATAGTAGAAAGCAAGGCGCTTGGCTCACCCACTTTGCTGATCACACCCGACCTGGGGTTATGCGAACATTGCCGTGAAGAGATCTCCGATCCTACTAATAGGCGCTATAATTATCCCTTCACAACCTGCACGCATTGTGGGCCGCGATATTCTATCATACAATCGTTGCCGTACGATCGCCCGCTCACTTCCATGAGTGTATTTAAAATGTGTGATGCTTGTCAGGAAGAATATAACAATCCATTAAACCGCAGACATTTTTCACAAACAAACTCTTGCCCGGATTGTACAGTACCTATTCGCCTTCTGAATATTCAAGGTGTTCAACTCGCCTTTTCGTGGACAGATGCCTTACAGCAATTGGTTGTTAGATTACAAGCCGGAGAGATTGCTGCGGTAAAAGGCATTGGCGGATATCTGTTGATGGCTGATGCAACGAATGAAAAAACAATTAAGAAACTCCGTGATCGCAAACACCGACCGGCTAAGCCTTTTGCGCTCATGTATCCGGATTTAAAAACGCTTAAAGGGGATGTTGAATTAAGTGAAGCTGAAATAGCAGCCTTTAATAGTATTCAATGCCCGATTGTGTTAACCAAGATTAAAGCAGAACCCCTTTCGGGAATTTGTACTGAGGATATTGCTCCGGGCCTGGAACATATCGGAGCTATGCAACCCTATACAGCACTATTCTATTTACTTCTGAAAGCGTTTGGTAAGCCCATGATTGCTACCAGCGGAAATGCAGGCGGCTCGCCTATTTTATTTGACGATGTAAAAGCATT
>JALHRJ010000143.1 GCA_022841475.1 Cyclobacteriaceae bacterium
TTCAAACCCGTAGCAATAGCGACGGCTGTAGAGGATTTTGCGACCCCACCCTTAATGTTTGTAACTAGGAGAGACTTCATTGTTACCCCCAAGGTATTGAAATTATTTGAACTCCAAAGAGACGAGGGGGCAACAAAATTTTTCGTATGCTGTGCGTAAAAGCGTTATATTAGCCGGCAATGCTCTCGAGCTTTTCCTTACGTTTTTTGACTTCTTTGAATTCAGGTTCTGCATCAAACCCATTTGGGTAAAGAATAATTTCTGGAGAAAGCCCCATAAAAGCGGCAAGGCGGAGGGCAATCCGAGGGCCAACATCCCTGCGACCGTTTTCAATTGCACTTAAGTTTGCCTGAGAAATTCCACAAGCAAAGGCCATATCATCCTGTGGAATTTCAAAATTTGTACGCCAAGATTTTACAAGACTGCCAGCTGTCGTTGCGCTACGAAAGACATCGAGAGGTTTTTTTAATTTAGGCTTCATGATTTTCCACCTTTTCTGTAGTCATGCACATCAGTAATTCGAGCTATTTTGATTTTCACCACTTTTTCTTCAATTCGGTAAATGATGCGACCACGAACTGAAAACGAAGAAGAGCGATAACCGAGCCAGTCACCTTCAAGGTCATGATCGGCCCACTTTTTGTCAGCTCGAATAGACTCAGGACCGTGTAAAGATATCTGTCGGATCCAAGCTGCAAGGACCTCCTCATCGGCTTTCGAAATTCGTCCGGCCTTGATGAGCTGCTCTACTTCAACTTGAGTTTTTATGTTTTCGAACTGTACTTTCCACATTATTCCAAGCTAACGGTACTATATTGACATGTCAATAGTGATAAGTCAAATTGTTATATTACTAAGCTGGTTTCTGGCCTATTTTGAGACGTCGTAGGTCTATAAGCTCCTATAAAGTGTTCCTTTAGAGATCCCTAGGGTCCTACAAATCTCTCTTATCGGGATGCTTTTTTCGCTGTGGAGGGCCTTTGCAAGCTGGATCTTGTTTTCATCCATAAGCCGAGGCCTGCCGCCTTTACGACCACGGTCTGCGGCCGCTTTCAAGCCAGCAAGGGTCCTTTCCCGAATCAGCTCCCGCTCAAACTCAGCCAGAGCTCCAAATATATGTAAAAATAGTTTTCCACTGGCTGTTTCTGTATCGATGTTTTCTTGAACCGATTTTAAACCGATCCCACGCTTTCCAAAATCAGCCACAAGCTCCACTAAATGTTTCAGTGACCGAGCCAGCCGATCAAGCTTCCAAACAACTACAACGTCACCACGACGCAAATACTGAAGCATTTGATCCAGCCCTTCACGGCTTGATTTCGAACCACTTGCGGTATCTTGATAAATATTGCGATCTTCGCATCCTGCTTTTTTCAAAGCATCAATTTGTAGATTAAGACTCTGCTCTTGTGTTGATATCCTGGCGTAGCCGATAAACATAAGCCCCCTGTGTTTGGTAACCAAAGAGTTTCAAAAAGGTCAGCACACGGCAATTGGTAATTTGATTTTAACCGGAGGTTTTAAGACGGGTTATGAAACCAAAAATTCCATGTAACATAAAACTTTATGTTACATGGAATTGCTTTTTAAAAAGTCCCACAAACGAACGTTTTAGAGACTCCGCTATCGGCGAAATTAAACCGAAAAATAACGACAATCCGTTACGGCAAGCATGGAGTTGGATATTCATCTCCATCTTTTCGGGGCCCGCCCCAAGCCCCGCTCAAAGCTCAAAAAGGGACTTACCCATCATATTTTAAACTGTTAAAATTTCCTTTAACCTTCAGTAATTCACGGCCAATTTCTCTTTGCTGTTCGGGTCGCAAAAATTTTTCAATCGTTGCCTTCCTGTGCGTGAAACTTTTTGTATTTTTAATCATTCCTAGCCGTGAATTGATTGAACTCAGCTTTTTTCGATGTGCAGTTTTATCGAAAAAAGCTAATTCGTGAGGGAAAAACATTATGTTCCAATTCCAGTCTCTTAATTTTCTAAAGTCCTGAACCAAACTAAATTTCTTTTTCTTCGATGGTAAAATCATGAGTGGATTTTTAGGTTCAAAGATTTGCTTCACTCTGAATCCTAAGTAATCAAGGCCACTGGTCAGCGGAACTAGATATGTCTTTGCGCGGTTTAGCTTTTGATTTCTATGTTTTTGAAGCCAGGAATCAACCATTTCTTCAATGCCAATGAGCTTATCCTGAGAAGACGCCAGGATTAAAATATCATCCATGTAGCGCAGAAATCCCTGGGGCTTCAGCTCTCGCTCTATAAAGTGATCTAAAGCGTTTAAATACAAGTTTGCACCAAACTGACTTGTTAGGTTCCCGATCGGAATTCCCTGGTTTTCCGAATAAGACAACCAACTTTTGTTTTTTGGAACTTTATCCAAGTGCTCGCGCCAGCCAGAAAATTTGAAATGTAACCGTGGATCAATCGAAAAATTTTGCTCAATCAGCCACCGTATCTCTGGGCACTTTACTTTCTCAAGCATCAGGTTTTTCAGAATCATTCGATCGATTGTCACAAAAAAAGATTCAATGTCTAACTTCAAGGCCCAGACTGTTACCCTGCCGCCACGTGAAATCCTGCGAACCTGCTGACCTAGATCATTCATACAGGCGTGATGTCCCAAGCCCCTTCGACAAGCAAAGGACTTTGATGAAAAACTACGTTCATAAATAGGTTCTAAATGGGACACAATAATATGATGGATCACGCGGTCCCGATAATGAGCGGCCCATATTTCTCTTGGCTTAGGGTTTAAAACTGCAAAACATCGGCTGATCGATGGCCGATAGGTTCTATTGTTGACCTCATTGCACAACGTGGTCAGCTCCAGGCCAAGCTGGGATTCGAATTTAGCGCAATTTAAACTACGCCGCTTTCCTTTGGCACTTTTTTGATAGGCTTTTAATATTTCTGCAAATTTCAAGCGCCATCCTAAAAAAAGTCCAGCGCCCGATTTTACGGGGCGCTGGTAGGTTACCTTCCAAGCTTCAACGACCCACACAACGCGCGCCGTTTGTATTGTTGCGATTGTTGTTGTTCACGTTGCCATTGTCTGCGTTGAAATTCCACGCGTTGTTCCGATTGTTGGACACAACCGAGGACGACCACAAACAATTTTAAAAGTGTCCTTTTCTGCAGCCACCTAAAAGAGCTCAAAAACTTAAGCGAATCTAGGATCGTAACTTTAAACTTGATAAATATGACTCGAATGAACGATCACTATCACCAAGAGGACTCCCGTGGAAGATTTTTGCACTCCTTGAATTTCCATTAGAAACCCAAGCTCTGGCTAAAACCCGAAA
The DNA here is from genome assembly GCA_022841475.1 of Cyclobacteriaceae bacterium. Lineage (GTDB taxonomy): Bacteria > Bacteroidota > Bacteroidia > Cytophagales > Cyclobacteriaceae > ELB16-189. The sequence goes on from JALHRJ010000143.1 coordinate 3,313, forward strand.
GCTGGTATCAACTAAATTGCTTTGGTTGGCAAGTGGCGCGTAACTATGTCATCGATTTTTCTTTGCCAAGCTGCTCTTTTGACCACTTTATCCATGATTGATTTTGTTTGGCTACATTTGAAAGTAGGTTCGATAAAACCTCAAACTCACCGCGACTGATGCCTTTAAAATCAAACAGCATTCGAAGAAATACCCACAGTGTTTCAATCTCTAGTGAAATTTGAAGTAACACTTTAACTCTATCTTTTGTGCCATTGGCAATAACAAGGCCTCTGATAATTTTTAAGCAAGAATTCAACGTCTTTTCGCCTAAATCGAATTTCAAATTTTTTGGTAACTTTGTTTTAATTTGGTAAACTTCACGCGTGAACTTATAAGCAGATTGATAAATTTCTAAATGTTTAAAACGAGCCACATTTTTCCTTTAAATATAATGGCCGCCCATACGGGCTGCCACCTCAAGCTGTGCGCTTGAGGAATAATCAGATCATCAAATCATATTTTCCACGCTTCAACGACCCACACAACGCGCGCCGTTTGTACTGTTGCGAACGTTGAAGTACACGTAGCCATAGCCTGCGAAGAAATACCACGCGCCGCCCCGATTGAAGGACACAACCGAGGACGACCACTCGGCGCCTCCGGCTACAGATCCATCTGGTGCTGGTCTACTTGATCCGCCAATACCCATATCAGGCATTACAAAACGAACTCCATTTGCATCAGCAATTTTGTAATCATCAATGCTCGGCGATCGCCATCGCACCCCTGGAGTTGAGTTTTTTCCAAGCCCACCTTTGGCTGTAAAATAGCTTCCTGTGCCCCAGTTTTCTCCGGCGTCACTGTTTAACCCAGCAGCCTCAGCACAATAACTTAAAGGTGATGCTGGCTGTAGTGGCCCACCTGGTGCACAACTATATGATGCGTTAGCGACACTTTGAAGTGTGAATCTATCGTTGGCCGCAAAATTTACAGCACCTTGAGTGAGCGTAAAACTACACTCTCCTGCATCTGAGTATGTGGCCGTAGATCCAGCTGTTGTTGTAAGTCCTCCAGCAACTGATCCTCCCTGGCATCCACCAGCACCACCGGTACTTGCCACCGTGAATGTAGTCGCATCTGAAAATGTAATCGTAATGGTTTCTTGATTTGAACCTGTTCCTGATGCTAGCGCACCAATGGTGCCGTTTCCTGTGATTGGTGTTCCAGCCGTATTATTAAATGAATTTATGAACGTCAGTGGCGTAAGTTCTGTGTTGCCAGTAGCACGACACCAGTTGATCGCCGTATTGACAATTGAACTCCATAGAAGTCCCGTGCGTTGATCCTGCCAAACTTCTTTGTTGGCTCCACTTCTCACTACTAGTCGCCACAACCCTTGCCCACCATTGCACTGAGTGGCCCCATTCCAAGAATTAGTCGACGGGTTCGCTGTCTGACAATCCGCAATTCTCAAAGCAAGTGTTGCTTGTGATGTTCCACAGTTAGAACTTGGGCGCGGAGCGTATTTACAATTGGTTCCGTAATAACCTTCATCATCAACCGCCATCGAAGGCACATCACGGTAGTTATAACCACCTGTTGTTGGTAAATCCGCACCAGCGTAGAGCGTGTTTTCATTGTTTAAAGTTAACTGCGCCGATGTTGTTGCAAGATCTGTTAAATTCGGAATCACTTTAACGCCAGGATCTCTTAAAGCGCTTGATGCCGTTAAATGCGAAAACGATAAAGTTCCATTTACTCCAAAAAGAGTAATCCCAGTTCTTATATTTCCAGCCACCAAATCCGTATCACTCATCGTGGCCGTTTCGGTCCCTGCGTAATACCCAGACGGAATGGTCGCCGATAGTAATCCATCAGCGCCATTCACGTTAGCTCCAGCTGTGCTTGTCGTGTATTGATTAATTGCATTGGTCCAACAAGCAGCTGCATTTAGCCCCGTAGAACAAGTGGCATTACGGCCACCATAGGCTGCTGTGTAAACATATCTGCTGGCAGCAGTCGAACACTGGGCTGCGTTCAAAACGTCATCCGTACAAGCCGCATACGGCCCGCTCGCGGTCCCTAAAACTCCAAAAACATTAATTCCATTTGCAATATTGGCTGGTGTTAAATCTAAATCTTCAAAACTACACTGCTTGGATTGATAATACCCGTCCGGAATACTGGCACTTACCGTAGTCCCCGATCCAGCATTACTCCAAGACGTAACGTTTGATCCCATCGTTGAGGTGACGATCTGGCCAGCATCGGCCGCGCACTGACCTGAAAGAATTTGGTCTGGAGAACACGCACTTAAACTTGAAAGCCCCGTCGATTTACTGGTAATACTACTTTCCAATGAGCAACCCGAAACGGCCAAAGCACCCATTACAAAAAATAAAAATCGGCACAGACCTGCAGTCTTGTTTTTCATACATATAACTTATCGGCAAGTTTCAGGCTTAACTTAAAACGCTTTACCCCCCCGACACATTTTTATATGTATATGATTTTGT
>JALHRJ010000144.1 GCA_022841475.1 Cyclobacteriaceae bacterium
CTGCGCTTTTTCTGACTATGAATCACAGGTAAATGACGACGAGGCTTTCATCACCATTGACGGATTTAAACATTATTCAAGGCAGGATGTTGAGAATCTACTTATTTAGAAAAACAAGAGTCGCTGTACGACTCTTAAAAAATCTAAATCTTAGTTCTATTTAATCGTAAGGCATTTCCTACAACCGAAACAGAACTCAAACTCATAGCTAAGCTTGCAATCATGGGACTTAGCAGAAGTCCAAATGTGGGGTAAAGAAGACCAGCTGCTATTGGCACACCAAGAGCATTGTATCCAAAAGCAAAAATCAAATTCTGACGTATGTTTTTCATCGTTGCCTGACTTAACCGATGTGCGCGAACAATTCCTATCAAATCACCCTTTACAAGCGTAACTCCAGCACTTTCAATTGCGACGTCAGTACCAGTGCCCATTGCAATACCAACATCAGCTTGAGCTAAAGCTGGGGCATCGTTAATTCCGTCCCCAGCCATTGCCACAATTTGCCCTTCAGATTTAAGCCCTTTGATAATTTCATTTTTTTGCGCTGGTAATACCTCAGCTTCTACGCGATCGATTCCCATTTCTTTTGCTACAACGTCAGCCGTATGCCGATTGTCACCAGTCAACATCACAACCTTGATACCTTTTGAGTGAAAGTATTCGATAGCAGGTTTTGCAGACTCCTTAATTGGGTCTTTGACAGCTATCACTGCGGCGGGCTTTCCATCAATTGCAGTCAGCATTGCCCCGTGACCTTTGCTTTGAAGTTCTTTTGCAATTTGCGATAGTTCGGCTGATTCGACTCCGAATTTTTCAAGAAGCTTTTTATTTCCAACCAAAACAACTCGACCAAGAACTTTTCCTTTTACTCCCATGCCTGTGAAGGATTCAAACTCTGTTACGTTTTCAATTTTCAATTTTCTCTCTAATGCTCCGTTAACAATGGCTTCGGCCAATGGATGTTCGCTCGATTTTTCTAGCGAAGCTACAGCTGACAATGTGTCAGATTCATTAAACCCATTCAAAGTGCTTACTAAAGCTAGCTTTGGTTTTCCTAATGTCAGCGTCCCAGTTTTATCAACAACAAGAGTTGTGATTTTCTCAAGCCCCTCTAACGCCTCAGCATTTTTAATGAGTACACCAAGGTTCGCTCCTTTTCCGGTGCCAACCATAATTGACATCGGAGTTGCGAGCCCAAGAGCACAAGGACACGCTATAATTAAAACGGCTACAGCATTGATAATTGCGTGAGTTAATTTTGGCACTGGCCCAAAGAAATACCAAACAACGGCAGTTACAAGAGCTATTAGAACAACAGCAGGCACAAAATACCCAGAAACTTTATCTGCCAATTTCTGAATTGGTGCACGACTTCTCTGAGCCTGTGAAACCATTTTGACGATTTGAGAGAGTAATGTATCTGACCCTACTTTTGTGGCTTTCATTACAAAAGCACCAGTTCCGTTGACTGTCGCGCCTGTTACTTTGTCACCGATTTCTTTTTCGACAGGAATGGGCTCTCCAGTTATCATTGATTCATCAACAACACTTCGACCTTCAACGACCTCACCATCGACTGGGACTTTTTCGCCGGGCCGAACCCTCAATAGATCTCCGACAAGAATTTGTTCAACAGGAACGTCTTCTTCCGATCCGTCAGATTTGATTTTGCGTGCAGTTTTAGGCGCAAGCCCCAGCAAAGCTCGGATTGCGTTTCCTGTTTTATTACGGGCCTGTAACTCCAAAACTTGTCCCAATAGTACCAACGTAACAATCACGGCAGCTGCCTCATAATACAAAGGAACCATTCCGCCATGTATTTTCAAGCTATCAGGAAAAATGGATGGATAGAATGTTCCAACCAAACTAAAAATATAAGCGACACCTGTGCCCATCGCAATAAGTGTAAACATATTGAAATTTCGAGTTTTGATCGAAGACCAACCTCTTTCAAAAAATGGAAATCCGCCCCAAAGAACAACTGGAGTTGCAAGAATGAATTGTATGCTTGCATTGACCCATCCAGGAATCATGTGTTGCACAGGCTGCCCCGGAATTAAATCTGACATCGCTAGAATAAGTAATGGGATTGTTAGTGGAACACTCACTTTTAATCGTCTTACAAAATCAATGAGTTCAGGATTCTCAACTTCCTCTAAAGACACTTCTTCAGGCTCAAGCGCCATTCCACAAATGGGACAATTTCCAGGCCCTTTTTGACGAACCTCAGGGTGCATAGGGCAAGTGTAGACCGCTTCGCTGTCTACCTTCTGTAGCCTTTCAGCCTGGGGTGACAAATATTTTAAGGGTTCAGCCTCAAACTTAGTTTTGCATTTTGGATTGCAAAAATAAAAGGTTTCTCCATTGTGCTGGGTATTTCCACCTTTAGCGCTTAAAGGATCAATCATCATTCCACATACAGGATCTTTCACAAGAGTCGATTTTATTGCAGAGTCACTCTTGGTCGAACAGCACGAGTGTGATTCGGAATGTGGGTGATTGTGTTTATTTTCGGGTTGATTCATAAAGACTCCTAATTGACCTGAAACTTAAATTCTATTTTTCTGTCATAGCCGTTGATGTGCTTTGAGATTTTAAATTTGGATGACTGCTTACAAGCTCATAAATTTTAAGCTTCGTAAGATAATAGTCTTTTCGATATTCAAGATTTCTAATGCGAGCCTCAACGAGACGCTCAGATGCACCGACCATGTCGGGAGAATTTTTAACCCCACGTCTGTACTCGCCTAAAGTAATTTTATAATACTCTTCAGATTTTGAGAGATTTTTTTCTTCTAAATTCAACCGATCGTTCAAAGTTGCAAGTTTAGAAAACAGGTTATCAGCTTCAGCGAGCGTCGATAAATTTTTCTTAGAAGCAGAAGCCTCTTTAGCAACTACTTTAAATCGGGCAGATCTAGTTTGATTGAGTGTTTCTAGGCCAGAGAATAATGGAACTGAAACCTTAAGTGCTACAGAGTAATTATCATTTCCAGCAAAGACACGTTCTTCATTTGCCAGTTTACCGTATGTTGCTTCGAGATCCACTGAAGGTAGAAAACCAGATTTTGCAACTCGTGCATCCATTTCGCCGAGTTGAATTTCAGCCCGAGCCTCAGCAAGTTCAAAATTTGAATCACGGATCTGAGCAACGATGGAGCTACGATTCAAATCTAATGATGAATCTCTTGTTAGGTGTCCTTTCACAACCAAAGGAGTCGCAATGTCCTTTCGACCCAGAAGAACGGATAGCTCTCGAGACTTTTCAGATACTTCTTGTGTCAACATTTTCAAATCAGAGTTCAGAGTTGCATCTCTCAACTCGAACTCGATCACATCGGCACTCGATGTGAACCCAGAACTCTTTTTCAGCTTTCCCAATTTCATCTGTTCTTGATTCATCTGAATCGCTTTTCTTTTTAGATCGGAGCTCTCTAGCAAAAATAGCAACTCAAAATAAACTCGACTGATTTCTCTGCTTATTTTTGCCTTAACAGCCTCGAGTCGTTTTTGTTCAAGTTCACTGACAATTTTAGATTTACCGAGCTCACTTGAATCTTTACCACCGCGATAAATATTCCACTCAGCCTTGCCATACAATGCAGTTCCAGAGTTCTTTTCAGACTCGAAGCTGGTGGTGATAGGTCCACCCTCTATAGAAAGCTGAGGCATTAAAGGGCCAGATTTAGAGCTCTTTTCTAGCAAAGAAGATTTATATTGAGCTTGAGCTTCTTGGATTTCAAGATTTTGATCTGCAGCTTCATTTAAAAGTTGTTCTAACGTCAGCGACCCCTGATTCGGATGATCTGCGAAAGCAATGTTTCCACTTAAAATAGAACATCCAATTAAAATTAAATGAAGAAATTTAAGATGCTGACTCATAGATTTTTCCTTAGCTATTGTTGCGGCTCAATATTGAAACTCATTTTTTCAGGTTTTCCGCCATGGGTAACTGTCATATCGAGCGTGTAACGATGAGAGTTTTTCGCATCAATTTTTGCTTCGAACATGTTACCAACTGGGGCAAAATCAACTTTCTCAGATTTAGGTTTTCTCGGGAACTTTACTGAGGCGACAATTGCCACGTCTTTAGTTGGGATGTCATTTTTGTCATGATCAAAAACTAAAACCTTAACTGTTCCTTTTTCCTCTTTAACTTCAACAAACATATGAGATGTTGTCTTGACCTGTCCTGGTGGAATCATTTTTGAAATCTGGGCTCCGGGGACTTTGTCATGGCCTTCATGGGCCTGAGCTATCCCAGATGAAAAAATTAAAGCTGCTAATAAAAATAATGTATTCATAAATTCTCCCTAGTGGTGCGTTGGTTTGAGTTCAGTTTCATTAAAGTTGATATTCTTTTCGGCTGATTTTTTGCCGAAGCGATAAAAAACCGTTGGTGTCACAAACATATCAAGCAAAGTTGAGCTGATCAGTCCGCCGACAATGACGACAGCTACTGGATGCAAGATTTCTTTCCCAGGATCGCCCTCCGCAAGAACCAATGGCAAAAGTCCAAGAACGGCAGTTAAGGCTGTCATCAGCACAGGAACTAATCGCTCTAGCGATCCTCTAATCACCATTTCCTTGGTGAATTTTTCGCCTTCATACTTCATAAGGTGTAGATAGTGCGAAATCATCATGATGCCATTTCGACTTGCGATACCGCAAAGAGTGACAAAGGCGACCATCGTAGCGATCGAAAATACGCGGTCAGAAAAATAAATGGCGACTAAACTTCCAATCAGAGCCATCGGAATATTCAGCATAATTTGAACGGCAATGAATGAAGATTTAAAGTGAGCGTAAAGTACTACAAAAATACCGATCAATGACAGTAGTCCCAAAAGTAGAATCAATCGACTTGCTGACTTTTGACTTTCAAATTGCCCACCAAACTGAAGAAAGTAGCCATCAGGTATTTGAACATCTTTTTGAATTCGAGTTTGAATTTCTTGAACCAAGCTGTCCAAGTCACGCCCCGATGAATTAGCAGAAACAACAATTCTGCGCTGTGCATTTTCACGATTGATTTGATTTGGACCTTTTGACTCATAGACATCAGCCACTTTTTCTAATGTCACTTTTCTACCGTCAGGCATTATCTTGAGTGTAGTTTGCTTGATCAAATCTAGATTCGCTCGAGATTTATCATCAAAGCGCATGTACACATTGAAAGTTCTTTGCTGATCAAGAACCTGTGCAATCACCTCGCCATTGAGTGCTTTTTCTAAAGTTTCAGATAACTCACCCGCAACGATCCCGTACTGGCCAGCTTCATCACGTAAAAGTTGAATTTTTACCTGAGGTATTAGCACCTGCTGCTCTATCTGAAGATCAACAAGCCCCTTTGTTCCCTCGAGTGACTTATAAATTTCAGATGCTTTTCCACGAAGTGTGCTTAGGTCTGGACCAAAAAGCTTGATTGCGATTTGCGCACGAACACCTGAAAGTAGGTGATCAAGCCGATGGGATATGGGTTGACCAATGTTTACGAAAACACCAGAAACGGAATCAAGCTTTTCGCGCATTTCTTTAAGGACAAATTCTCTTGGGCGGCCTTCATTTTTAAAATCGACATCAATTTCTGACGAATGAACACCTTCAGCGTGTTCATCGAGCTCGGCTCGGCCAGTTCTGCGGGCAACAGACTTAATTTCAGGAATCGACAGAAGCAATTCTTCGATTTGTATTCCTACTTTGTTAGATTCCTCCAAAGAAATTCCTGGCTCAGCCAGAACACCGACTGTAGCTGTTCCCTCATTAAATTTTGGCAAGAAATCGCGACCCATGAAAGGGATCA
>JALHRJ010000145.1 GCA_022841475.1 Cyclobacteriaceae bacterium
TCAGCGAACAAATCCGTAAGATTAGAAAGGGGGCTCAGATCATTGTTGCTACTCCGGGTCGTTTGATCGATTTGCTTGCGCGAAAGGTTGTAGACCTGACTACAGTAAAATATGTAGTGCTGGACGAAGCGGATGAGATGCTGAATATGGGTTTTAAGGAAGATATTGATGAGATTCTTTCAACGACTCCGAAGGATAAAAACGTTTGGTTGTTCTCGGCCACCATGCCGCGTGAAGTGCGTGAGATTGCAAAGAACTACATGCGCAATCCAGAGGAAGTTACGATGGGCGAAAGGAATCAGGGTAATGAGAACATTGACCATCAGTATTTGATGGTTGACGAACGAGATAAATACATGGCCTTAAAACGGTTCGTAGATTATGCGCCTGATATTTTTGGAGTAATCTTTTGCCGTACAAAAATTGACACACAAAAAATAGCTGAACACCTGATTAAGGATGGTTACAGTGCAGATTCCCTTCATGGCGATCTGACACAACAACAGCGTGACCGGGTAATGCGGAATTTCAAGAATAAGACTTTACAATTGTTGGTAGCTACCGATGTAGCTGCCCGCGGAATTGATGTAACCGGTATCACCCATGTAATTCACATGAACATGCCTGACGAAATGGAATACTATACCCACCGCAGCGGTCGCACAGCGCGGGCCGGTAAAAAAGGTATTTCGCTCGCCATTGTTTCCCGAAGAGAAGTTGGGAAAATTCAACAGGTGGAACGAGGTCTGAAAAGAAAATTTACCAGAATACCGGTACCAACAGGTGATGAGGTTTGTCAGAAAAAAATCCTTGACCTGGTGCATAAGGTAAGACAAGTGGAGGTGAATGAAGAAGAAATTGATTCATTCTTACCGGAAGTATATCACGAATTGAAAGATCTTTCTAAGGAGGATATTATTAAGCGGTTTGCTTCGATTGAGTTCAATCGCTTTTTAGAATACTATCGTGATGCGCGCGACTTGAATGGAAAATCAGAAAGAACGAAGTCTTACGAATCGGATGGGGATGGTGAGCGGTATACGGACGGTGATCGCATCTTTATAAACGTAGGTAAGATGGATGGCCTTGAAAAGGGAAATCTGTTGGAATTGATTTGTGATTTTGGTGAAGTAACCAGTGCAGCCATTGGTAAGATTGATCTGAAAGGTGCTTATTCCTTTTTTGAGATTCAGAAGGATAAGACAGCGCAAGTGATGAAAGGCTTTGAAGGAGTAGAACTGCGCGGAAGAAAAGTACGCCTTGAAATGACCGAGCCGCATAAAGAAAAATATTCAGAGAAAAAGAAGGAGCGGTTTTACGGTTCTAAGCCACAAGGTTCATATCGTGAACGCAGTGGTTCGGGTGGCGGAGATTCTTCCCGGAGGAGGACAAAGAGGTATTAATCGATCAACCACATAGAAACATAGAACACATAGGAATCTATATAAACTATGTGTCTATGTGGTATAATTATAGAGGCTTAAACTGTTCAAAGGCTTCTTTACAATCGTGGCAATAGTATAAAGCCCGGCACAGAGTAGGCCCGAAAGGACTTTTCATTTCAGTATTGGAACCATCGCACCGCGGGCAGTTAGATGTTTCAAGTATTTCAAGATCAGTAAAAATTTTATTGGAAGGGGGCGGAGCAAGGCCATATTTTTTCAAGGCCGCCTTACCTTTTTCAGAGATTAAATCTGAACTCCAGGGTTTTTCAAAGCTAATTTCGACACGCGTTTCAAATCCTTGTTGCAGCAATGCGGTTTCAACCTCGGACTTCATATAATTCATAGCCGGACAACCAACAAAAGTTGGAGTCATTTTTACCAACACATTGTTTCCTTCCACCACAACATCCGTAATCACCCCAAGATCCACGAGCGAGAGCACGGGTATCTCCGGATCTTTTACGGTTTCGAGGATATGTAGGATTTTTTCGTCCATGGTTAGTTACTGAGTTCTGTTTTACTGATCACCACTTACTGCTTATAGCCTATTGCCACCTGCCTACTTTAAAGACTCACCACTCTGCTGTAGGGTCTATCTTAAATACTTCACTCATTTCATCCAGCAGCGGTTGAAGGTGTTCACTGTGTTTGCCTTGTCTTCCGCCAAAAAGAGGTTGCGCCAGGTTCCAATCCGGCAAATGCAAACTGGTTTGAGTTATGATTGATTCTACCTTGGCCATCCATTTCTCTTTTAATTTTTGTTCGCCCTCAAAGACTCCGCTTTTAATCAGATCATCTTCATGCGGAGACGCTTCAAAAATTCCAAGTGCATAGGGTATCGCATAGTCCAGCGATTTTTGTAACCGACCAATACTTTCAGGTGTTGCGGAACCCAATTGTTTAATCCAGGTATTGGCGTGCAGCGTGTGGTAGCGCAGCTCGCCCCTTATCTTTGTTGCCAGTTGAGCGAGTGGCTCATACGAAGAGCGGGTTAGCATTTCAAAGCGTAATGCTTCTGCGGTATCAAATAAAAAGTGACGGATTAAACTAAAGTCGTATTCCTGATTTGGAAGTTCCACCAAAACACAATTGTGAAACTGATTTGCATTTCGTGTAAAGGCTATTGTGTCAGGATCACTTTCCCCTAGTTGATTTAATAACGTATACAGAGCCAGGCTTTGTCCGACTTTATCTTGCGCCATCGAAGAGAAAGCAATATCCTCTTCCAGCAACGGACCCATGCCTGTCCATTCTGAATTGCGATGCCCGAGGATCAATTGATCATCGGCCATTTTGTAGAGGAGTTCTTTTAAAGCAATGCTCATGATTTCTTCTTAAGTGAAAGTGACTTAAAGCGTTCACCAGCGAGTGAGTACATAGTAAAAGTTACACAAATTGCCAGCAAGTTATTCTTGTTAGCGATTATTGTTTGGAGCGCCAATACTGCAATGAGAACCAAGAGAGTGATTGAAATTACTTTATAAATCGTCCAAGGCTGCCTTTTCTTGATTTCTTGAATGAGGAACCATGCACAGGCAACTAGTGAGAAAATGGATAATAGAAACCCGCTCCAGCTAACTTTAAAGATATACAGTATAACAATAGTCAGCATACTAAAGATAATGATGTTGTCTATTGTCCTTTTTTGTATCATGATTTTAGTTTTGGCGTTCCAAAAAATCTTTCAGCTTGTCACCACCCTTATAATCCGAAGCATCGCGGAATTTTTTCTCAGGCAAGGTGAGCCAGAGTTCTTTTTCTTCTTCGGAAGTGAATCGGATTTTGTCAGATTCAATTGCCCACACATTGTAAACTACTTTGCTGGTATTGAATTTTACTTTGGCTAACACCATCGCTTCCCGCGGACTGCCTGCTTTAACAGAGCCAACATGCATATGTTGTTTCCCTCTTTTTGTGAGGTGATAAATTTCAAAACTCACTTTAGCTCCACCTTCTGCGGGTACATCCTCAATAAAATCATAAGAATTTTTTTCTCCTTCCGTCATGGGCGATGCAAAGACTTCACGCGTATCAACCACATACAGTGTAGTACAGGTAAACCTGCGGGTGAATGCTTCTTTGGCCAAAACATAGGCCATCTCAAGATTGGGTGCATGTACAATACCTTCGTGCTGAAACGGTTTCCCTTCTTTGGGCTGCACAAAAACCTCAAATGTACCGAACTGATCCAAGGGAGCTTTGGGACTTACAGATTCTGCAATGGCAGGTAAGCGGTTTACACGAGGATCGAGGGAGGCCATGGTTATTTAAGATATGAGATTTGAGAAGAGAGAAGAGAGAAGAGAGATTGAGGCAATGGATGAATCTTGAACCAGTACTAAATTCTCAATATTCATATCTCAAATCTAAAGTCTTCTTTACGCTAACGGAGTCACATATGCAGTCTTAGAAGTTTTAAGTGCTTCGCGCACCCATCGTCCTCTTTCTTCAGCGATCCTTCTTACTTCCAATCGTTCTTTGTTGCACGGACCATCACCATTGATCACGCGTTTAAATTCTTCCCAATCGGGTTCTGTATAATCCCATCGGCCAGTCTCAGGATTCTTTTTAAGATTTGGGTCTGGAATGGTAAAACCCAACTCCCAGATCTTGGGCACATACATATCCAAAAACTGATTACGCATGTCATCGTTGGTTCCCATTTTTACTTTCCAACGCATCAGTACTTCGGTGTGTGCCGAAATTTTATCGGACGGTCCGAAGAAATGCATCATAGGAGGCCACCAACGGTTGAGTGCCTCCTGAAACATTTGCCTTTGTTTGGCAGTGCCACTGGCAAGATATATAACACAATGATGACCGTACTTCAAGTGAAAAGACTCTTCAGCACAGATGCGGTCTAAAGCCCGGCAATAAGGACCGTAACTACCCTTTGCGTTTGCTAATTGATTGACTATCGCGCCAGCATCTACCAGCCAGGATATAAAACAACAGTCGGCCCAGGTAAAGGTGGGATAGTTAAAGATGTTAGAATATTTTGACTTGCCGTTGATCAGATCTTCTATCATTTGCTCGCGTGGTTTGCCCAGCGTTTCGGCAGCGCTGTATAAAAGTTGGCCATGACCAACTTCGTCCTGCACTTTGGCCATCAGGGACATTTTTCTTTTAAAACCCGGTGCGCGGGTTATCCAGGTTCCTTCCGGAAGTGCGCCAATGATTTCACTATGGGCATGTTGCTCAATCATTCGAATGAGTTGCTTTCGATAAAGCTGAGGCATCCAGTCGGAGGGCTCGATTTTTTCACCGCGCGCTATCCGAGCTTCAAACTCTGCAAGCTTAATGGGATCCTCCAGAGCAATGCTGTCTGTTTTAATTCCTTCAAACGTATTTCCACCTCCGTACATAATGAATGGATTTTATACCTAACAATCGTTTGCAAATATAACAGTACCGAACGGAAAGGGTTGTCCTGTAAGGCAAAAAAATAGTGAGGGTGAGGAATTAGACTTTTTTCAAGCCATTCACCAGCATATCTGCTAGTTGATGACCTAGTTGGGTGGGGTCAATTTTGCTAGATGGATCATACCACATCGGCATCCAATTGAGGGATGAGAACAAGGTCATTACCGCCAATTTTTTATCTATGGAGTCTTTAAATTCTCCCACACGGGCGCCTTCTTCGATAATTGCCTTGAACCGGTTGATATAATTGATGCGTAATAGCAGGAAGTCACGCAAAAAAGGTTGACTTAAATGGCGGTGTTCGTTCATAAATACCGCAGAGGCGGTGAGGTCTTTAGCCATAACCTGTATATGACCGATAATACCCAGCCGAAGCTTTTCTGAGGCGGTAACGTTTTTCTTTTCTACTTCTGCCAGAGACTTCCGAAACTCGCCAGCCATATCGAAACAAAGATGTTGCAGAATTTCTTCTTTTGATTTGATATGCGAATACAGACTGGCAGCCTCAATACCCAGTTTTTGCGCCAGGTCACGCATAGAGGATGCTGCATATCCTTTCTCACGAAATAATGCTGCTGCACTTCTGATTACTTGTTCTTTGCGGGATAAGTTTCCTACTGCTTCCATGGTAGACGAAATCAAAGGCTAATTTAATTAATTAAATTTGATAAAATTCCGGATTGATAGAAAATGAAGTTTAATTCCGTTAAAGAATATTTTTACAAGTTGAATAACACGGGCTATCAACTGATGATGGTGCCCCTGATCTTGTTCATTTACTTTTACAG
>JALHRJ010000146.1 GCA_022841475.1 Cyclobacteriaceae bacterium
AGTGTGTTTGTAACGTACTGTGCCAAAGGTCAACTTAAGCGGGATCTTAAAAGCCTTGGACTTGTTGTTGAGTCGTTGCCGGGGCCACCGGGAAAACGGGAGATGATTCGTGCTGTAAAAAACTGATCGCAGGAACTTCAAAATCCCTATTTTTGCAACTTAAAATCAATACAGTGGCAGGTCAAAAAGTGAAAATAGGAACGGTGCAAATGAGTTGTACCAAAGAACCCAGCGCAAATCTCGAAAAGGCGATACAAAAAGTCAGAGAGGCGGCTGCCGCAGGTGCACAGATTGTATGCCTGCAAGAACTCTTTACGTCTCTTTATTTTTGCGATGTAGAAGATTACGAAAATTTTAAACTGGCCGAGACTATTCCAGGACCCTCTACCGATGCGCTTTGTAAAGTGGCCAAAGAGACAGGCGTGGTTATCATTGCATCACTCTTTGAAAAACGCGCACAGGGGCTATATCATAATACTACCGCGGTGATCGATGCTGATGGAAGTTATCTCGGCAAGTATAGAAAAATGCATATCCCGGATGATCCGGCTTATTATGAGAAGTTTTACTTCACACCCGGTGATCTGGGCTACAAGATTTTTAAAACACGATTTGCAACACTGGGAGTTTTGATCTGTTGGGATCAATGGTATCCGGAAGCAGCACGTATTACCGCACTGATGGGCGCAGAAATCTTATTTTATCCTACCGCCATTGGTTGGGCTACTTCACAAGATGAAGCAACCAATACCGAACAATACAATGCATGGCAAACTATCCAACGCAGTCATTCGGTTGCGAATGGTATACATGTGGTGAGCGTAAACAGAGTTGGGCTTGAACAAAACGGAGCCATGAAATTCTGGGGCGGATCGTTTATCTCAAATCCGTTTGGCAGCATTCTTTACAAGGCATCGCACGATCAGGAAGAAGTAAATGTATTGGAAATTGATTTAAGTAAAACAGATCGATACCGAACTCACTGGCCATTTATGCGCGATCGTAGAATTGATTCTTATCAGCCGATTACTAAGAGATTTATTGACGAAGACTAATTTTTAAAAGTATGCAGTAGGCAAACATCAGTCGGCAACTGAGTCCGCCAACTGCAAAACTGCCAACTGCATACTGCCAACTCTTATGAATACTCCCAAGCAACTAGGATTCCACTTCCCCGCTGAATTTGCAAAACATCACGCCACGTGGTTAAGCTGGCCGCACAAAGAAGCTTCCTGGCCGGGTAAGATTGAAACTGTTTATCCTGTGTATGCCAAATTTATCAAGCGCGTTGCCGAAGGTGAAAAGGTAAAAATCAATGTGCTGAATGAAGCCATGAAACAAAAGGCAATGGGCCACTTGCAAAGAGCCGAGGCAGATTTATCGCAGGTAGAATTTTTCTTTCACCCAACTAACGATGCCTGGTGCCGCGATCATGGTCCTGCATTTCTGATAAATCCAAAAGAGAAGAAAAAAATGATTGTGGATTGGGGCTACAATGCCTGGGGTGGCAAGTATCCACCCTTTGATCTGGATGATGTTATTCCCACGCTGATTGCAAAGCATTATGACATTCCGGTTGTGCATCCCGGTATAGTCATGGAAGGTGGCTCGGTTGAGTTTAATGGACGAGGTACGTTGCTGACAACGAGAGCATGTCTTTTAAATCCAAACAGAAATCCTCATCTTAATCAAGAGCAGATAGAGGAGTATTTATACAATTATTATGGTGTCGATCACATTCTCTGGTTGGGTGATGGAATTGTTGGGGATGATACCGATGGACATATTGATGACCTCACGCGTTTTGTGAATGAAGATACGGTGGTAACAATTGTTGAATCCAATAAGCAAGATGAGAACTATGAACTCCTTCAGGAGAACCTGAAAGAATTAAAAACCTTGAGGCTTGAAACCGGTAAACAAATGAATATCGTTGAGTTGCCCATGCCTGCACCTGTTATCTATGATGACATGCGCTTGCCCGCATCGTATGCAAATTTCTATATCGCCAATAAATATGTTGTAGTACCTACCTTCCGGGATAAGAATGATGATCGGGCTTTGGATATACTTCAACAATGTTTTTCAGATAGAAAAGTGATTGGCCTTGACTCGACAGATATTATCTGGGGCCTCGGTTCATTTCATTGCTTGAGCCAACAGGAACCAGAACTTTAAAAATTGTAAAGTTGCGCAGGCGTTAAGCAATGATTAAGCAACACATCATGCTGATTGAAGTCAATAGCATCTACTGGCTCAAATAAACTTAATCCAATTTTTATACAATTTGGTCGGCAGGTTTTTAAGAAGCGGTCATAAAATCCTCGTCCATACCCAACGCGATGACCGTGGAGGTCAAACGCAAGTAAGGGCACTACAATCAGATCAATTTTTTCCGGTGGGGTGGACACTCCGTAAGCAGGTTGTAAAATCCCCCAATGATTTTTCTCCAGCTGCTGATTACCTTCGTAGAAAATACTTTCCATTTTATCATTTTCAACTTTTGGAAGGGATAGTTGAATAGCTGGATACTCGTTGTTCAACCGATCAATGAGTAGCCATGTATTGGGTTCCTGTTTTGATTCGATGGGTAAATAAATGTGGAGTACTTTAATCTTTGATAGATCTACGGAAAGAAAAAAAAGATCACAAAGTTGTTTGCTTAGTCGACTAAGTTCATCGTAGCTAAGCGCATTTCGTTTGGCAAGATAAATTTTTCGTAACTCATCTTTTTTCATATCGAATTAATAAAAAAGAAGATTGAATCTAAAGTCGAATGGATCAAATGAGTCTAACAGGCTTTGAATAAACTGTGGATCTTTCTGAAAGTAGTTTAAAAAATTGTCAACACGCTCCTGCGGACTTCCTTTCGGAAACAGCTCATCTTTTACAGATTCGAGTTGCTTTAATTTGTCGGCATGTAAACGTTTTTCTGCCCGCAGTAGTTTTTGTTCAATTTTTTCCAGACTGTTTTGGGTTCGCTTTGCCTGAGCATCAATGTACTTGATCAGAGTCGGGTCAATGAGTTCACCTTTTGTTTTAATGCTGGTAAAGGAGTTGGCGATTGTTTGCATTTCTTTGCCAATCGTTAGTTCATGAACAGAGTTTTTAACAATCCATTGGTTGAATAGAAAGTTCTTCTCTTCAAATAAATGCTGATAGTCGAGCCCTGTTTTTTCAAATTTTCTTGAAACCGGTTGGTCGATAACCATGGCAAAGTTACGCGGCATCAGTACGGGAAAGGGTACATGAAAATGATCAAATACCTTTTTTAGTTGAAGCCAATATACTACTTCGGCAGGACCGCCAGCGTATGCCAGGTTGGGTAAGATCACCTCCTGATACAGCGGTCGTAAAATTACATTGGGACTAAACTTTTCCGGTTCTTCGCTAACCAAACGTTCAATTTCTCTGTGTGTAAATACAATATCTGTGTCGAGTACATAATACTTATCATCCTTTACTTCAATTCGCGAACGAATATTTCCATCGAGATAAAAGAAGTTAATGTCCCGGGCAAAAACCTGTGGCTGATAGCCGATAGCTTCAAGTTCTTTATTCTGTTCTTCAACAAGTCGTTTTGGGGTGTGATCAAAAAGATCCGCATCAATTACTTTTTTAAATAATTCTTTTAATTGATGATCATCGGCATCTATGACAACCAGTCCTTCGGCAGCGAATAATGCATTAACATAATACCTCACCGCATCACTCAGTGTAGCATGTTTCTGGTATGCATTTTTAAATATCTCAATGTCACCTGGAATATCAGTAAATAATTTTTCAATTGACTTGGGATTAAATCTTCCGACAGCTCCTTGTTGATCGGTGTCCCAAACATGTTTTTTTCCGTACAAACGAAAATATTTTATCTCCTCATAGTCATGATCTTCGGAGGCCATCCAATAAACAGGCACAAAGTTGTAAGCAGGATATTTCTTTTTTAATTCTTTACAGGTATTTATGACCGTTACGATCTTATAGATGAAATATAACGGTCCGGTAAAAATATTAAGTTGATGGCCTGTGGTAATAGTAAAGGTGTGGTCGTTTTGAAGAGCAGACAGATTATTTTTTACCGCATCGGTTGTGTCTAACTTTGCATACTGCTTTTGAATGACATCCGTAAGAACCTTGCGATTTGATATAGTATAGGATTTTGATTTCTCCTCAATCTGGGCTTGAAAATTTTCGATTAACGGAGCCCGGGAATAGAATGGTTTTAATGATTCCTTTTGCTGAATGTAGTCGAGAAAGAACGAAGAGAAAGAACGAGTATCGGAGAAAGCAAGTTTCTGAAGGCGCATACTAACAACAGGTGTAGTGAGGTAAAAGCATCCGAATAACGACTAGTTTGAAAGGCAGTTTAATAATTTATACGTTGGTGGTACTGGTAAAATTAAGTTAAAAACTTTATTGAATAGGCTCGGCAATCAAATCAAACTCGGAAGCGGCAGTTACTCTTGCCATAACAAAATCACCTACCTGTAGATAGTTGCGTGTTGCATCCAAAATTACTTCATTGTCTACTTCGGGAGAATCAAATTCGGTGCGACCATAAAAGCTACTTCCTTCTTTACGGTCGATCAACACCTTGAAGGTCTTGCCAACTTTTTGCTGATTTAGTTCTAATGAAATTCCTTGCTGTAATTCCATCAATCGCTCCACGCGTTCCTGCTTAACTTCTTCGGGTACATTGTCATTCATTGAAAATGAATGAGTGTTGTCTTCATGGGAATACGGAAACACACCCAGGCGATCGAACCGAGAGGTCTCCACAAATCTCATCATTTCCTCAAACTCGGCTTCGGTTTCACCAGGATGCCCGGCAATCAATGTGGTTCGAATAGCAATACCCGGAACTTTCGATCGGATTGTGGCGAGTAGTTCTTCCGTTTTTTCGCGGGTGATACCGCGCCTCATCAACTTAAGTAACTCTGTTGAGCCATGCTGTAAAGGAATATCCAGGTAGTTACAAATGTTGGGGCGTTCAGCCATTACATCCAACACATCCAAAGGAAAGCCAGCCGGAAAGGCATAATGAAGACGAATCCATTCAATGCCTTCCACATCGGATAACCGTTGCATTAACTCCGCCAGGTTTCTCTTCTTATAAAGATCAAGTCCATAATATGTTGAATCCTGTGCAATCAGCAATAATTCTTTGGTTCCTTTTTTGGCAAGATTCTTTGCTTCCAAAACCAATTCTTCCATAGGTTTTGAAACATGCTTTCCTCTCATGATAGGAATTGCACAGAATGAACAAGGTCGATCGCAACCTTCTGAAATTTTCAAATAAGCAAAATGACTTGGGTTGGTGAGAATGCGCTCACCGACAAGCTCGTGTTTATAATTAGCATTGAGTTGCTTTAATAAACGCGAAAGATCGCGCGTTCCAAACCACGCATCGACTGCCGGAATTTCTTTTTCGAGGTCAGTTTTATAACGTTCCGAAAGGCAACCCGTCACATATACTTTTTCAACAATCCCTTCTTCTTTTGCATCCACATAGCGTAGAATAGTATCAATGGATTCCTGTTTGGCATTATCAATAAAGCCGCACGTATTAATCACCACAACATTAGCATCGTCTTTTTTTGACTCATGGGTGGTGTCGATACCGTT
>JALHRJ010000147.1 GCA_022841475.1 Cyclobacteriaceae bacterium
TATGATGGGTGGGGTAAAGCAAAATCTAAATATTGTTGTCACAGGAAAATTGACAGGCAGAGACATTTATCTGGCATGGGAGAAAGAATCTATTGCACGTCAACGAACAGCGGGGGTATAGCTATGGGAGTAATTTACAAAGCCACAAATGTTAAAGATTGGTACGGCAAGCGGTATAATATTGAAATCATTGACCGTGATTTTGAAGGTGATCCCATTGAGATTGAGATAGGCCCGCAAGGATGGATAATAGAGTACCAGGGAGGCACCGATGATCCTCACACAAGAATCATAACTTCCAGTGCCACTTTAGAGATCCAAATTCAAAACGAAGAGCAGGAAGCATTGATCGCTCTTATCGCCAGCGTGCCTGAGAATAGATTATTTCTTAAAATAATCTATATAATTGGAGATCTGTCTATCCCTCAATTTATAGGACCAATCACAGCGGATAGAATCACCTGGGAAAATCAGTATTATCCATTCACATTCCAAATAGCTGCAATCGATGGGTTATCAAAATTAAAGGATGTAGATTATCGGCCACTCATCTTAGCCGGACATCTACTCCACAATCGATTCTCCATGCTTGAGCGTATTTTCCAAATCTTTTCTTTATTGGATATGGATGATTTGTATGGTTCTGAAACTGCGATTGTTACTATCACAGATTGGTATGAGTCCAATATGGCTAATACGACAGATGATCCTTTATCGATGGTGGATGTCGCATGGTGGGGATTTATAAAAGAGGAATCACTAAATTCTTATAAAGTAGGAAATGCCTTCAAGGCATTGGAAGATATTGCCACTCTTTTTAATGCCAGAGTATATTACGCATTTGGAAGATTTTATTTTGAAAATGTAAATCAGAAGGCAAAAGACACAAATGATTCATGGAGCTATCAGATTGATGGCACTTTTATTGCTAAAATTCCAATCACCAATGATCAGCAGCTGGTGGATAATGTGACGCTGGCTGTGCAGAGAGGTAGTAATTATTCACTTATCCCTCCTGTTAGAGATATATTATTAACATTTTTTTTCAAGACCGATATTAATTATCTACATGATCAGTTGGACTCATTTAATTATCTGGGCACAGGAGAGCAGGACTTAGGAACATTTCAGGTAGATCCCGATCAGGAATTAAAATTCCTTATAAGAGGTAGATTGCGATGGGACAATGAAACATATTTTGATTTTGATCCATTGGCATTTACAACCTGGAAAATGCGTTTCAGAATCACATTAAAAGTTGGAGATAAATGGTTGAAGCGAGAAAGACTGGATGATCAATATTACAATACTGGCTTTGGATCTACCACCTGGGAGGACTCAGAATCTTTCTATTATCTGGACTCTGAAATTTTTTACTATGACACACTATTCAGCTTCATGGGTGGATATATTGATATCAATATTCTTACACCGGAAGCAATATCAAGTGGTGATATTATTTTCAATATTGATTTATACAAAGTCTTCAGACCTGATGATATATTGGTTACAGAGCAGGAAGCTTTTCAGACTTCTTTTTTAGTCAAATGGTACTTTGATTTTCCTCAATTAAATCTTACCACCGCAGATGGAAAGCCTTATCAAACCACCAATCAAATATTAAAGTATCAGGGACCTATCGAAAATAGCCGAAGGAAAGAAATGTTTATCAATTTTGGAGATGGTCCTAATACAAGTAATGTCCGTAGAATTATGGTGTATGACGGAGCTGAGTGGGTCGAGTCTGGCCGCAGCTGGTCACCAAAAGGTAGTAGTATAGGACTTTCCATTCAGAAATTATTACTACTAGAGGTAGCCTCTGTACTCGTCAAACCAATTAAACTATTGAATGCTACACTCATTCACAGGAGTTTAGGTCTTACACCCAATAGAGCAATTAATTATCAGAGTACAAGACTTATTTTTTTAAGTGGCCAAGCTTCCTCCACGCAGTCCGATTTCAATGGCACATGGTTTTCTTTGAATCCTGAAATGATCGAGTAATGGCAGTATCACAATCCAATATATCAGAAATAATTACCATTAATGGATTGCCATATCTGTCCGGTGGTAATTATGCTGGAGGACAGCCTGCGCAAGCTGAGCGCAGATATGAATTGTTTCTGGGCCAGGATTCCGGAGAGATTGAATTGCAGGAAATAACACTGGCACCTTTGGAAAATCTAAGTCAGGCTGGTATAGGATTTAAACTTATGGTTTTCTGCAATGGACAGAAGTTGATATATGATATAGGTTATACTATTGATTTTGATAATAACAAAATACTTTACGATGTTAAGGATTATATCGGTGATTTTGAGTTTTACTTTTTTCCTTAGTATTAATTCATCACATGCACAGACAATCAGATTACGACAGTTGGAGAGATCTCCGGATTCACTCTACAGATATGTCGGGGTAACTGATTCAACCAAAATTCAGAAATACATCACGCTGGATTCATTTGCCAGCCTGCTGACTATTTCCGGATCTTCTAAGTGGACAGATGTGGGCTCCGGTAATATCTACCGTAATTCTCTGGTCAGTATCGCCACTACAGCTGATCCCACTGCATCACTTACCATCAAAAAAACAGCGGGAAATAATGTACTACGACTGATCAATGCATCAGATACATCTGCCTGGGCTGTCAGTATATCCGCTGATCCTCCTAATCGCAGAGGATTTCGAAGTGACGGACCTGCAGGAATTTACCAGCTTAATTTTCCTACGGATTACACATTTGATAAATCCGGATTAAATATTACTCCAGGAAGTGGATCAGCTGAAGGATGGGCCACAGGCTCCAGCTCTGGTTCTGCAAGTTTTGTCAAGATAAGTGCTACTGCCAATCCTGTGGGTGGCTCAGGTACATTCAGCTGGCTGAACATTTCACCGGTGGTCAATGGCACCACATCGGGAAGTTATCACGGTATATCCATTACCAAGACAGGTTCAGGATCATCTCCCAGGTATAATGCTATTCACTCCGATGCCGGCAACTGGATAATGGATGGAGTAGGACATCTGAAAGTAGCCGATATAGATAATACAGAGCGAGCTACACTCACTGATATAGGTCCAGGATCATTCATCTGGAATACCACGGCAGGATCTGCTCAGGTATATGATGGAAGCACCTGGATTAATTTCCCTGGCTCCGGTGGTGGGACCGTCACCAGTGTGGGAGTAGCCAGTACAGATCTGAGTGTCTCGGGATCACCGGTTACTACATCAGGAAGCATCACCCTGAATATCAATAATAATGCAGTCACATATGCCAAGATGCAGACCGTGGCAGCCAATAGATTGCTGGGCAATCCTACAGGATCTACAGCGAATGTAACAGAAATTCCACTCGGTGCAGGGTTGTCATTCTCCGGTGGCTCACTGGTAGCTACCAACTCCGGCACAGTCACCAGTGTAGCTATCGGTTCTACAGATCTATCCATCTCCGGCTCTCCGATTACATCAAGTGGCACGATCACATTGAATATCAATAACAATGCAGTTACTACAGTCAAAGTACTGGATGCAAATATTACCTATGCCAAGATACAGGATGTCACAGCACAGCGACTGGTGGGCCGGCATGCTGGTACCAATGGAGTGATGCAGGAAATCACTCTGGGATCTGGTCTGCAGTGGAATGGATCCAGTATAGAATCAATCTCTGGCGGCTCAGGTACTGTCACCAGTGTTGCAGTGTCATCCACAGATTTATCAGTCTCCGGGTCTCCGATCACTACAGCCGGCACGATCACATTGAATATTAATAACAGTGCTGTTACTTATGCCAAAATCCAGAATGTAACACAAGCCAGAATATTGGGAAGGTACACCGCTAGTAATGGAGTAGTGCAGGAAATATCGATCGGTACAGGCTTGGCGCTCAATTCCGGTACCGGAGTATTATCTACCACCGGTGGATCTGGTACTGTCACATCAGTGGGACTCACAGCTCCCGCACAATTCACCGTGACAGGTACACCAGTTACTACTTCCGGCACCATTTCCCTGGCGTGGGCTAATGCTAGTGCAAATACAATATTTGCCGGCCCCACTACAGGATCAGCTGCGGTACCTGCATTCAGATCACTTGTAGCAGATGATATACCATTGCTAACCGGCACACTTAAGGTGCAGATGAACACAGCCAGGATACTGGGAAGGACCACCGCAGGATTTGGGCTTGCTCAGGAAATTACAATCGGTACCGGTCTATCATTATCAGCCGGCACACTATCATCTACCACCACAGGCACTGTCACAAGCGTGGCAGTTTCTTCCACAGACCTATCTGTATCTGGGTCTCCGATTACATCGAGTGGCACATTTACACTGAACATTAATAACCTGGCAGTGACAACTGCCAAGATCAATAATAATGCTGTAACATTTGCCAAGATGCAGACCGTACAACAGGGCAGATTATTAGGCAGATATTCTGCGGGTACAGGTACGGTGCAGGAAATCACACTGGGCTCCGGATTAGCACTTAATATAAGTACGGGAGAATTATCAGGCACCGGATCCAGCAACTGGACACTTTCCTCAGGATTGCTATATCCGAATAGTACAGCTACTAATGTTGCCATAGGTAACACTTCCACGCCTTCCAGTTCATACAAGCTGTATGTCAATGGAATTACTTATACATCCAGTGAAACCTATACCGGAGGTGTGATGACATTGTCAGTAGGCACCAGAGGATTTGTCAATGCCCGGATGAAGGAAGGTGGAAATACCTACGGAGGATTTGTTCAATACAGTGCGTCTGGAAATACACATGGATACACAGGAGTATTAAGCAATCAGATATTCCAGTCCAATAAAGCCACTACAGACGGTACTACATTCGAAAGTATCTCAAACAATGAATCATCCAGTCCGATGAGTCTGGAAGGATTACAGAACAATACTACCAGCCGATTCTCCGCAGCCGTAGCTATCAGAGGATATGTGAGATCAGGGACCGGTAAAGTAAATGGAAACGTGGGCGATAACATGATCACGTTATACAATGGCTCTCAGGCAATGCTCACAATCAACGGAGAATATAGTTATTTCGTAAAGCCGCAAGTATTGACTGCGTGGAACACTGCTGGTAGGCCCACAGGAGGCGCACTTGTAAATGGTGTGATAGGCTATAATACAACCACATCCAAGGTAGAAGTATATGCAGCTGGTGTCTGGGTGAATCTGCATTAAGAATCGTTTTTTTCATCTGGATATGGAGGGTGGTATCAGAAGTGATACTGCCTTTCTTGCATTTGAGAAAATGATTGTATATTTATAGTCTCAATTTATACATGACTTTACGAGTTAAAACAATCTTAACAGGGAGCCCGGAGTGATTACCGGGCTTTTTTATTTTAATCGATTGCAATCCGCTTGCAGCAAAAATAAAAAAAGGCAGATACTGCTATTTATCTGCAATATCTGCCCATAGATGGTAGTCCCGACAGGATTCGAACC
>JALHRJ010000148.1 GCA_022841475.1 Cyclobacteriaceae bacterium
AAGGCAATTATTTAAAAGCATCTTTCGTAGCCGTGATGAATGCCATGACGACAACAATCAACATTCAAACCAGCGATCCGATGATCACCGAACTACTCACCGCCAAAGGCATGAGTGGCATGCTGAATACAATCTGGTTGATTTTATGTGCGATGATCTTTGGCGGGGTAATGGAATCCTCTGGCTTACTGAAAGCAATTGCGGAACGAATTATACAATTCGCACACTCAACCGGATCGTTGGTTGCTTCAACTGCAGCGACCTGCATCTTTTTCAATTTTACTGCCTCTGATCAATACATGGCTATTGCCGTTCCCGGTCGTATGTATGCAGATACCTATCGCAAGCGTGGCTTAAAACCTGAAGTGCTGAGTCGAACATTAGAAGATGCAGGAACCGTAACCTCTGTATTGATACCGTGGAATACCTGTGGCGCTACGCAAGCTAATGTGTTAGGGGTTGCCACTATGGCCTATGCACCCTATTGTTTCTTCTGCATCATCAGTCCACTGATGACTGTCTTGCAAGCCTATTTAAACATTAAGATCCGCAGGCTAAATGACCCAAAAGAGTAATACCCGAACAACCATTTCTCATGAAGAGATTAATGAACTTCCCCTTGGAGCCTTTGAGGGAAAGGTTGTTGTTGTTTCTGATCCAAAAATTTTATCTGTGGTATTTGCCGAGATCAGCAAGCATGCGATTGTTGGTTTTGATACCGAAACGAAACCTGTATTTGTAAGGGGTCATCAAAACCAGGTATCCTTAATGCAAATCGCGTTAACGGATACAGTTTTTCTAATTCGCTTAAAAGAAACAGGTTTGCATCACACAATCATTCAATTTCTCGAGAATGAAAATATTGTAAAGGCAGGTGTAGCATTACGTGATGACATTAAGGCGTTACAGAAATTGAAGAATTATAAGCCAGCCGGATTTATTGAGTTAGCCGAAATGAGAAAGCAGGCGGGCCTGGAAGTAGAGAGTGTAAAAAAATTAACGGCTTTGCTTTTAGGTTTCCGGATTTCAAAAAGTGCACAAACCAGCAATTGGGAAGCTGAAACTCTTAATGAAAAGCAAATAAGCTATGCTGCCACCGATGCCTGGGTTTGTTTAGAGATCTACAATCGCCTTAAAAAGTAATATCTGTTCACAGCGACCTCTTTTCTTAATCTACACTATCGTATCCTATCCTATCCATGGAAAATAATGAAATAACCCCGCGTAGCATTCGGTATCATATTCATAAGTACCTTAACCTGAATAAGAAAAGATATACTAATAAAACTATTGTAGATCTACCTGCAGGCAAGGGCATACTTACTAAAGCCCTTTTGGAAATCGGTGCCATCCCGGTTCCACTTGATTTATTTCCAGAGACATTTGAAGTTCCCGGAGTGACATGCACCAAAGCTGATGTAGAAGCTATTCCGCTGGAAAATCAATCCGTAGATTGTGTGATCTGCCAGGAAGGAATTGAGCATTTTTCCGATCAATATAAAGCCTTAAAGGAATTTAATAGGATTCTAAAAAGTAATGGCAGCTTGATAATCACAACCCCGAACTATTCAAATTTGCGATCGAAAGTTTCCTATTTTCTTTCAGAGAGCGAACGTTTTAATAGTTACATGCCACCCAATGAAATTGATTCAATCTGGATGAATACCAAAGATCAAACAACCGAAATTTATTTTGGACACATCTTTTTAATTGGCATTCAAAAACTAAGGGTACTGGCAAAACTATCCGGGTTTAAAATCAAACACATTCAGTTTACACGAATTAAATCCACCTCATTACTACTTCTCATTATATTTTATCCATTTATTCTCTTGTCAAACACTTACACTTACTTAAAAAATGTTAGAAAAAATAGAGGTATAGATGAAGCCGTGCAGAAGAAAGTGTATAAAGAAATTTTTCTATTAAGTATCAATCCTAAAATTCTCATTGATGGTCATCTCTTTATAGAATTTGAAAAGGAAGTAAACTCCGACAACATTTTTGGAAACACAGTATTTACCAGAAACGCTTCAGATTTGACTGGAGTTCGGTAAAAACCTGATTAAAAGTATAAGCTAGTGTTTTTTTCTAGTGTCCTCAAAAGAAATTTGGTGACCTGTTTGTTGAAGTAACAGTAGTTTTCTGAAGAAGGCTTCCCTCACAATAAGTTTTACTTCTAAAAGCAGACTACTTTTATCTAAATACTTTTCTGAGAATATTTTTATATCATACTCTTTAATCAATCGCATGACTTCGGAAGTCTCCGCATAGGAATATTCGATTGTCATTCTTTCGGTTACATCCGACTCGATGATTTGAGCATTATTCAATACTATATCAGCCGTAGTCTTGTAAGCTTGTATCAGATTACCCACGCCAAGCTTCGTGCCTCCATAATAGCGCACTACAACAACTAATACATTAGTCAGTTTTCTGGATCGAATCTGTCCGAGAATGGGATCCCCTGCAGAATGATTAGGTTCGCCATCATCAGAAGCTCGAAACCGTGAGCGATCAGCGCCAAGTATCCAGGCAAAGCAATGGTGTGTGGCATCAAAATATTTCTTTTTTAAATGTTCTATGTTCTCTTTGATCTCCTGTTCGGACTCAACCGGATAGGCAAAAGCCAGAAATTTACTGCCCAATTCCTTATAAGAGCCTTCAGATGCATTTTGGATGGTTCGAAAAGAAAATGGAATCATTGTAACGCAAACTGACTTTTTTGCGTCTAAAACGAAAATCAAGAGAGAGAAAAAAATTAGTCAAATGAGGCAACCAAGTAAAAACATGCCTGTCTTTCACATCGTAAATACATTACCTATATGAAAAAGATAATAACCACCAGTTTTGTACTGATTATTGCGTTTAGCCTTGTGTGGGCCCAGAACAAAGAAACCCGCAGTGTTGAGACCTTCACTAAAATTGCATTTCGTACACCAGGCAAGCTTTATTTAAAGCAAGGGCCGGTTCAAAAAGTTGAGCTTCAAGGCAATAAGGATATACTTGATAAAATCGAAACGGAGGTAGAGGGTGGCCGGTTAAGCATCGGTCGCGAAAACAACAATTGGAAAATGTGGGACTGGGATGATGATGATAAAATAACGGTTTATATTACTGTAAAAGATATTGAAGCCATCAGCGTTAGCGGTTCTGGCGATTTATTTGGCGATGGAAAACTTAAAGTGGGTGACTTGAATCTTTCAGTAAGTGGTTCTGGTTCTCTGGAAATTGATGTGGAAGCATCCGGAGATATGGAAGCAAATGTATCGGGCTCGGGAGATATTAATGTAAAAACTAACTGTCGATCTTTAGAAACCAAAGTAAGCGGCTCCGGCAAAGTTTCAATTTCAGGCACAATCACAGAGCGCGTTGATGTCAATGTCTCTGGTTCAGGAAAAATAATTGCTAACGGTACGGCCCGTGAAATAAAGGCAACTATCAGTGGCTCAGGCGAAGTGCTTGCTTCGAATCTTGAGGTAGACAAATGCGAAGTCCGAATCTCGGGTTCGGGTGATGTTCAGATCAATGTGAAGAATGAATTGGATGCAACAATTTCAGGAAGTGGTAGCGTATCCTACAAGGGCAGTCCCAGCCAGGTAAATAGTCATTCCTCTGGTAGTGGTAAAGTAAGAAAACTGTAAAATAATTATTTTCGTTATCCAAAGAGAAATCCTTCCACTACTGGAAGGATTTTTTATTTGTTCCTATTTTTAGGATGGGCGATCGTTCCCTCCACTATCAAATACTGTGCGGTGATGTAAGTGAACATTATACTCAATGAGGCAAAAGGAATCGGTTCAAGAAATTTATTGATTGCCAGTAAGGAATCCGAAGCCATAAAAAATAAGGCCCCGATAAACACCAGTGCAAAACTTCGTTTGCTTGTAAAGCCAAAACGAAAAAGTGCCTGTAATACCATTACGGTTAACACCAAGGCATAAATCATTACCGGTATGGTCAACCCGCCCAGGGAAGGATACAGAATAACAACCAACCCGGTCCCTGCTAAAATAATAGGTAATGAGTATCTTATCTTTTGTGTACCCAGTAACTCATCCTTACTTATTTCATTCCGCATCTGGCGATAACAAAAAATATATAACACATGACCAATCAAGAAAGAAACAAGGCCTCCCATAAAAAAGAGGGGTTGTTCAGATTGAAACATCAGCAACACATCACCCAGCCAGCAAAAGGCCAGTGCGGTTACAAACCAAATGCTTCGAATTGGTGTATTGGCTAAATAATAAAATAGCAGCGTAACTAAAATGAGTGGCTTGGTTATTAACGTTAAAATCACCAAATCAAAACTGACCGAAATCAAATGGACTATAGCCACCAGAATAAAAAGATAAAATGTAATTTTTTTCATGGCTCAGGCTTTGATGAGTTTTGGTTTGATGATTAAATATATAAAAGCAAGCACACCCAGTAATCCACTGGTTAAAAAAGTTATGAAAAATCTGGATGGATCATTTGCGTAAAGTAACCCAGAAAGAAAGGCACCGAGGCCAATACCGAATTCCATAAAGATATAAAGCGAAGCAATCCCTCGGCCCTTAAAACGATCATCACTTAAATCAGTAGCCCACGCGAGTAAAGTAGGCGAAGTAGAGCCTTGCGCAAAGCCATATAAGGTAACTCCTACAATTAATTGAAGAGCTGTAGAAGCTGTGCCTATTACAAACATCGATACTCCAATAAGTAGTGTACTCACAAGTAACACAGGTACGCGCCCATAGCGATCGGAAACTTTTCCGGCCAGGAGCCGAATAATCAAAGAAGCAACTGTGAGATACGTAAACAGCAGTCCTTTATTTTTTATTCCAACAAACTGACCGAAATCTGGTATTACCGTAAACATGGTGCCGTAGGCAAATGCTGTGAGTACCATGACCAGGCATGGCGCCAATACCAAGGGCTCAAAAATATCTTCTTTCTTTACCCGCAAGTATTGCAACGAAAATTTCTCCTTCTTTTTTACTGTTTCTTTCGTGCGCCAAAGAATGGCTATTGAAATTAAGGCTAACAACGAGGAACCGTAAAACATGACATCCAAACCAAATTGATTAGCCAACAAACCTCCTAATGCGGGTCCGCCTGCCATACCCACCGCACTGGCTGTTCCTAACAATCCCATAGCCTCGCCTCTTCGTTGTGCAGGAATAATATCCGATAAATAAGCAGTGGTTCCAGTTGGTGTAAACCCCGTTGAAAAACCATGGACCAATCGCAAGAGAAAAAAACCTGCGAGTGAAGAAATAACCGGATAAAATAAACTGCAAACAAAGCATACCCCGGCTCCGAAAATCATGACGGGCACCCGCCCAATGGTGTCAGCCAATTTTCCACTGAACGGTCGTGAAATCATTGCTGTAATTGTAAACAACGAAATGATCAATCCCTTATACTCCGCACCACCTAG
>JALHRJ010000149.1 GCA_022841475.1 Cyclobacteriaceae bacterium
GTTGCTGCCGTGCGGCTGAAAGAATCTATTCGAATGACAGACCAGGACAACACAAAGGCCATGGATCGTTCGCGGTTTCGGTTAATTCAAACTCCGCAGACTTTTGATTTAAATCTGATTAAACAAGCATATCAGATAAAAGAAGATACCAGCATGACGGATGACGCCAGTGTAGCTGAAAAATCAGGACATATTATTTCTCTCTTTGAAGGGAGTTATGAGAATATTAAGATAACTACTGTTGAAGATTTAATTGTTGCAGAGGCGCTTCTTAATTCAAAACCAAAAACTTAAAAAAAGAAATGGCCACACATTGTGCAGCCATTGTAAGTTATTAAACTGACTGGTTGTCAAATCAATATTCGTCTTCATTAAAGAAGAAATCCTCTTTGGTCGGATAATCCGGCCAGATTTCCTCAATGCTTTCATACGGCTGTCCGTCATCCTCCAACTCCTGCAAATTCTCCACAACTTCCAGAGGGGCGCCTGAGCGAATTGAGAAATCAATTAATTCATCTTTGGTGGCCGGCCAAGGCGCATCCTCGAGGTACGATGCTAATTCCAATGTCCAATACATAGATTTATCCTCCCTTTAATTTTCCGCAAAAATAGAATTAAATCACCCATAGTCAATAGGCACTGATCGATAGTTCATGAATTAAAAAAGTACCTCATTTCCTTTATATTCTGACATGCCCATATCTGTGGACTATTGACTCAAAAAAGCCATATTTGCGATCTTATTTAACTCAAATCTCCATGGCAGACGAAAAAATAATTTTCTCAATGACGGGTGTCAACAAGATTTACCCGCCTCAAAAGCAAGTATTGAAGAACATTTACTTGTCCTTCTTTTATGGAGCCAAAATCGGAGTGTTGGGTTTAAACGGCTCAGGTAAATCTTCGCTTTTACGGATAATTGCAGGTATTGATAAAGAATTTCAGGGCGAGGTAGTTTCTGACCTCGGCTATTCGGTTGGTTATCTGGAGCAGGAACCACAACTGGATAAAACCAAAACGGTAAGAGAAATTGTTGAAGAGGGCGTAAAGGATGTTGTTGCTCTTTTAAAAGAATTTGAAGCAATCAACGAGAAGTTTGGTGATCCGGCAGTTTTGGAAGATCCAGATGCCATGGATAAACTTATTACCCGCCAGGGGGAAGTACAGGAAAAACTAGATGCGGTAAACGCCTGGGAACTTGACCATAAACTTGATCGTGCCATGGATGCTTTGCGTTGTCCTCCGCCTGAAGCGAAAGTTGAGTATCTCTCAGGGGGTGAAAAAAGACGCGTGGCTTTATGTCGTTTGTTATTGCAAACTCCTGATGTGCTTTTGTTGGATGAACCTACCAACCACCTCGATGCAGAATCCGTGCAGTGGCTTGAGGAGCATCTTCGTCAATACAAAGGAACCATCATCGCGGTAACGCACGACAGATACTTTTTGGATAATGTAGCGGGTTGGATACTGGAATTGGATCGTGGTGAAGGAATTCCCTGGAAAGGAAATTATTCAAGCTGGCTCGATCAAAAACAGAAGCGTTTAGCACAAGAAGAAAAAACAGAATCAAAAAGACAAAAGTCACTCGAGCGTGAGTTAGAGTGGGTGCGCATGAGTCCGAAAGGAAGACATGCAAAAGGGAAAGCCCGCTTGGGTGCTTACGAAAAATTGATTAGTCAGGAGAACCGCGAGAAGGAAGACAAGCTTGAGATTTTTATTCCACCCGGGCCACGACTTGGCAATAAGGTTATTGAAGCGAACGGAGTTTCAAAAGCGTATGGCGATAAGTTGTTGTATGAGAATCTCACATTTACCCTTCCCCCGGCTGGCATTGTTGGCATCATAGGCCCCAATGGTGCAGGAAAGACAACCCTTTTCAAGATGATTACCGGAAAGGAAAAACCTGATAGTGGCACCTTCTCCGTTGGAGAGACTGTGAAAATTGCATACGTAGATCAGGAGCATGATGATCTGAAACCTGAAGACACGGTGTGGCAGGCAATTACAGGTGGACAAGAATTAATTTTGATAGGTGGCAAAGAAACAAACTCACGCGCTTATGTAAGTAAATTCAATTTCAGTGGAACCGATCAACAGAAAAAAGTAAAAGAACTCTCCGGTGGGATGCGCAACCGTGCCCATTTGGCGATTGCCTTAAAACAAGGCGGAAACTTGCTTCTACTTGATGAACCTACCAATGATCTTGATGTAAACACATTGCGTGCATTGGAAGAAGCGTTGGAAAATTTTGGTGGTTGTGCTGTTATTATTTCTCACGATCGTTGGTTTTTGGATCGTGTCTGCACACATATTTTGGCATTTGAAGGCGACTCCCAGGTATTCTGGTATGAAGGAACCTTCAGTGAATACGAAGAGAACCGGAAAAAGCGTGTGGGCGATGATCAGCCACATCGGATCAGGTATAAGAAACTGGTTAAATAATGCACAGTTTGACATTGAGTGGCCAACTTTCTAAATTTAACTTATGAAAGGTGTAAACTTCATAACCAATAATAAAGGCGAGAAGACTGCTGTCGTAATTGATTTCAAAAAATACAAAGAAGAGGTTTTGGATTTTATTGATGGTCTGGAGAGTGCTTCGAGGGCAGAAGAACCAAGTGTTGACTTTGAACGAACAATAGCCAAAATCATAAAAATAAAATCGGCAAAATCACGAGTAGGTGTACAGCATAAGGATAAAAAAATCAGCCGTAAAAGAGCTGGAAAAACTCCCACTTAAAGTTATTCTTCTTTTACAGGAAAAGATAAAAGCACTATCCCTAAATCCTTATCCTACTGGGTATAAAAAACTAAAAGGCTTTAAGGATTTGTATAGGGTAAGAGTTGGAGATTATCGCGTTATCTATTCAATACACCACAAGTTGCTCATTATTGAGATTCTCAAGATTGGCGATCGT
Organism: Cyclobacteriaceae bacterium; assembly: GCA_022841475.1. Taxonomy (GTDB): domain Bacteria; phylum Bacteroidota; class Bacteroidia; order Cytophagales; family Cyclobacteriaceae; genus ELB16-189. The sequence goes on from JALHRJ010000149.1 coordinate 2,919, forward strand.
AAAGACATCTACGATTAAACTATGCGTGCCTTCTACACCATATTGCTACTCGTACTATCCAACACCTTCATGACCTTTGCCTGGTATGGTCATCTGAAGTTTAAAGATATGAAGTGGAGTGCGAGTCTACCCCTGATAACAATTATCTTAATCAGTTGGGGAATCGCTTTGTTCGAATATATTTTGCAAGTACCTGCCAACCGGATCGGATTTAAAAATTATGGTGGGCCTTTCTCCTTAGTGGAATTAAAAGTTATTCAGGAGGTAATTACATTAGTCGTGTTTTTTGCCTTCTCGCTACTCTTTTTCAAAACAGAAACCTTTCGATGGAATCATCTGGTTGGGTTTATCTTTCTGGTCCTGGCGGTTTACTTCATCTTTAAAAAGTAATCATTTCTTATTACCTAAAGGATTCTGCGTAAGTCGATACATCAGAAGAGCTATTCGCTTGGTTTGACGTGGCAACCAATTCAGATTGGCAAACTCTTTATCGGTATGTCCATAGCCGCCAAACAATCCTAGTCCATCAATAGCCATATCTACATAACCAGCGGTAAAAGAAATGTCAGCAGCACCCGCATTGCGTGGGTTAACTGCAGTAACTTTTCCCAAGCCAAGATCTTCACTTACTTTAGAGTAGTGCTCCAACAATTTTTTATTTCCATCGGTAGGAGCCAACGGTGGATAGCCATCATCAAACAATAATGTTGCCTTTGTTTGAGGAAGATGTTTTGCTACAACCTGTTGCATTATTTCTTGCGCCTTTTTTAGTTGTTCAAAAGAAATCGCTCTGATATCGCCTGTTACAACCGCATGCTTAGCCACAATATTTCCTTTTCCAAAGGCCAAGCCTCCATCCAATACTTCGTCTCGCTGGATATCGGAGCCACCGAGTATCATCCCCGGATTGAAGGTTAGATCTTTTTCCGTTGATAAGTTTTCATAAAATTCCGTAAGAATGCGTGAGGCCTCATAAATGGCACCGGCACCAATGGTAGAAGTAAAAATTTGTGATGAGTGAGCAGAAACTCCGGTCACATTCAATTCCCAACTGGATGAACTTCTTCTTGAGATAACACCTGTGGTTGGATCGCTGTCCCCATCTTCCATACCCAATGCAATGTCGGCAACCTTGGCGGCTTCAACTAAGTCTTTACGAGCAAGTTCTAACGGTCGCCCGCTGAGTTCTTCATCACCCGTCATAACAACGATAATGTTCATATTCTTTAATAAACCTGCTTGTCGCAGCGCCTCCAAAGAATAGATAATCATTACATCACCGCCCTTCATATCGCTAATGCCAGGGCCCGTTGCTGTAGAATCATTTACCATTGTAAATTTTTGAAATGTAGTAGAGGGTTCAAACACGGTGTCCAGATGACCTATTAGTAAAAGGGTTTTTCCTGTGCCCTTTCCTGTATGATATCCTACCAAGTGACCCGCACGTCCAAAGGGTTTTCCATCTACCCAACGAGTTTCAAAACCCAATGCGTCTAGCCTGGCTTTAAAAAGCTGGCCTACTTTATAAACTCCTTCAAAGTTCATGGATCCGCTGTTGATGTTAACGGCCTCTTCGAGCAACTTCAAAGCACTATTATTATTAGCATCCACATACCCCGCAATCTTCTTTTCTATTTTTGAAATCTGAGCCAGACCATGAAATGAAAAGCTTACTATAACCAGTATCAAAAATAATAGCCTCATAATCATTATTCTGTTTGCCTCTAAAAACTCTACAATCATCAATTATACAATTTCCTCGCCTGGCCTTGTTTTCCAGCGCTCATGCATCCATACCCATTGTTCAGGATGCTCGCGAACGATTTGTTCGGTGAAGTTTGTGAAGTTCTGTGTGTTTATTAGTAAATCCTTTTCTTCATCGCCAGTAAATACTAACGGAATTTCAGGTAAGATATGCATGTGTTGTTTTCCGTCCTTATGCAGGTATACATAGGTAGGTACTACCGCTGCTCCCGTGCGTAAAGCAAGCACGGTTGCACCAATGGGCGTTGCAGCTTTCATTCCAAAAAAATCAACAAAGCGGCTTTTAACTTTTGTGTCCTGGTCAATTAAAATTGCAATGGACCCGCCAGACTTCAACGCTTTAAAAAGTCGGACACTCTCTTTTCCGCGCTCAATCGCGACAGCCCCATAGGCATTGCGATACTGCCATAACAATTCATTCAGACGCTCATCTTTCAAGGCAGTACCCACAATGTTTGGATTCAATCCGCGCAAAGCCATGTTAGTAATTTGCAGATCAAAAGCACCAAGATGAGAGGTAAGGAACATAACGCCCTTTCCTTTGGCGTGAGCCTT
>JALHRJ010000150.1 GCA_022841475.1 Cyclobacteriaceae bacterium
TTGGGGTGCGATAGGTTGAAAATAGGGTTCAAAGGTTGAAAATAGGGTTCGGGGTATCCCTGTAAGGTTGAAAATAGGGTTCGGGGTGTCCTGTAAGGTTGAAAATAGGGTTCGGGGTATCCCTGTAAGGTTGAAAATAGGGTTCGGGGTATCCCTGTAAGGTTGAAAATGGGGTTCGGGGTGTCCGGTAAGGTAGAAAACCCGGTTGGTCCACGGAATTGAACCTACGCCGGCAGGTTGAACTGAAGGCCAGACCTTGGGGTTAAGTTGCGTATTAGTTTGGACAGAAGGCTGAAAATTGTAAAGTTTGAAAATACCGAGGAATCCTTAGGGTTAGGGTTAGAGTTCTAAAAAACAGATGACTGAAGAAGTGTTCACAGCACGTGGAAAATAAATAGTTAACATTTTATTTATTACCGCTGGTGCTCTGGTATTTAAGCACCTGAAGAAATTATTAAATAAAATCAAGTCTTTTGTTAATCGTTTAAATTGTCTTTTTGTTAATCGTTTAATTTTACTCTGTTGCTATGGAAGCATTTAATTAATCTAACAAACAATTGTCAGCCATGTCTGAGATTCCACTTCTAACAAGCACAAGTAGTTTCTTCCGCAATTCTTCATTGGAACATGTGGAGGAAATAGCCTGGCAAGAATGTTCTGCTGCCGATATTGAAGATCTTGTTGCTAGTGCTAGATTCGACATTGATTTTGTAGGCATTCGTGGGTCAGCACATGCGATTGCTACCAACAGGAGCATTTCATATTTGCTAGGACAATGTCACGGAACAATGTTCACTGCTTGCAGTTTAAAGATTGCTCGATTTCAGCATTTTAAAAGATGTTTAGTGTTTGCCAAGATAGGTAAAAATATATTGTTGCAGAGTTAACAGAAAGGTGAATTTTTATTCGGTGTTCCAGTTGGATCTCATGGTCAGATTTACAGTTCATCAGCCAGAGAGTCTTTTGAATTGGGTAGGAACAATGTCGACTTTGTCGATGAAGTTATAATCAACCGACCGGAAGTTGATGATTTGATAGAGCAGGATACGTCACCTATTCAGAACCTACGTGCCCTAATCAATTCACAGATATCTGATTGTATACATACGCAAATGACCAAAGATGATATCATGAAAGAGATATCAGATCGATTTGGCAATAGGGATATCGTGTGTTTTTCTTATGGTCAAAAGCATAGAGAAGAGGATGGATTTGAAATATACGCTACTCTCAGCCAAGTATTTCAAGTTGACTTGGCGCTTGCAATGGAAATTTCGAAGCCCGATTATTTCTTTACAGCCAACAGCCAACAAGCGGCTGCTATGAAACATGTTTATCCTTTCATGTTATCGCTGAAGGCATGCAACATGTTGATACCGTCTTCTAGTTACTTTGTTGAAGACAGTTATCGTTTGATTGTATACAATAATTGTCATCACATTAAAAAGCACGCCAGTTATCGGATAAAGTTGAGAGGGGAGCAATTCATTCCTGCGTTTACTGAGACCTTCCGGAGTGTAGCTGGATTTGTTCAACGACATGTCGTTGAGAAGATCCGGACGGATAGTGCACTGAGAATTGAAACATATTTTAGCTACAGTGATAATTCCATTGAAGTAATGAAAGGAAGATTGCACAGTTATCTCAGAGGACATTGCTTGCCATTGAAGGCGTCTACACAGATGGTAGTAGACAAGATCAATGAAATGATCCAAGCATTGTTTGCTGCTCTGTCATTTTTTCATGTGGAAAACTATTCCTCTTGGTATTCTCTTCTTGAATTGTACCGACAGTTTACAGTTGCGGTGTTTTGTTCCGAAAAAATGTCTCACAATTTCAAAGATGATCATCTCGGTTTTAAACTAGATACTGGATTATATCAGGTAATGTCCAATCTGCTGACATCAACAGCAATGGCAATATTGTTGCCGGAAAAGATGAACAAATATATGAGTCTATTTAGCAAAGTAGATTGTCATGTTGTATTCTGCTTTATGTTGTATTATAAGGAAGTGCGGGTGACACCAGCTGGAGTGGCCAATGTTTATGGAGTAGGAAGCAGCATCTTGGGGGAATTCGCTGCAGAATATCTTACCAAGAATAATATTGTAAATATTGAATCTGTGGAATATCAATCCAATTTGATTCAATTCTTGGAAAGTTTTCATTCATTTTGCCGAAAACCATTGGTTAAGAGGATTGTTGGGTTAATTGGTGAGATATCTAGTTGCAATGAGTTACTGTACAGTCAAATAGCCAACACGTTAATGAATTATGATCTCTGTTATAGAGATACTAATCGTAATGTCCTTGTGAGAATCAATCGTGAAACAGTTTGGGAATCATATACGCAGTTTACACATTGCATAAGCTGTGCATCATTCACAGAAGCATTGAGATTGTATGTGGATTTTCTATCTGGTAGGTTAAACAAGAATCATCCACATTATAATTTTATTGTTACATGCCAAGACGTTAATGCGGCGGCGTTGAAGAAAGCCAAGTTGTATGCGGCTGGTTTTCCAAATCTTGCGACGGTGGCCAGAAGTGGCAATGTTCTATCAATCAGTTCAAACAATGTAGGAATTGCAAGATCTGGTGTGGCATCTACACTCAATATGCAGACAACTGCAGCAACTCCCATTACAGTGTGTATTCAGAGTTTAGATGCCGATATGTTTTTCCGGTGCTTGTACGCTACTTTACCAAACAATGAGTTGTGCACCCATAGAGTTTACTTGCCACAAATGTTTAATGGATTTGAAGATTTTCAGCTATTTCTTTGCTATGCTACGGTAATGAGTAATTATTACGGCGATGTTCATTATCGTACAGTTTCATTCAACCAGTCACCAAAACTTGAGAATCTTCGCGAGCGCGTCACGTCAAAATTAACTGACTTTTACCGCAGTTTGAAATACAAAGCAGCTATTCTGCTTTTAAGTACAGGCGCATTTTTAGCTAATCAAAATTACAATGGGGCGATGATGAAAGTGACAGATTTATCAGCCGTCAATTTTACCTCGTCTCATATATCATTCACTGCTCTATTAGACATACATGCAAGGTTACATTTAATTTCCCAACAAGCGTTGAATACGCTACCGAGCACATTGATTCCCATAAATATTACTGGGACCATGGGACTTGACTTGGAACAGTTTCCTACACCCGTGAGCTCGGTAGGCAGTTCTGTTTTATCTCATGGAAATATAGATAGGGCACTTGAGTTTAATCGGAATAGAGATTCCAATAATTATGAAAATGTAGAGAACAATACCATAACAAACAGTTCAAGTCATGGATCTTTACATGTGACAACTCCTATTCTAGAAGAATTTTTGCAAATGGATGAGGAACTAGGAGAATATAGCAGAATTCTTGGAGAGTTGCCAGACTCTTCTGATTCTCTTGGAAATGAAGAAGAAACTGCAAGGAATTATGCCGATCATTTTGGAAAACGTCCAAAAATCATGGAAAAGAATATTTCAGATGACGACTCACTTTCTGAATTTGTTCAAGAAAACCAAATCAAACCAATTATTGTGTTACATGGACTGAATTCTTCCTCTGATGAAAGCACGTCAATCCAGCAATCTAGTGCCGCTGCGAACAGAAATGTAGAGCAGGATAGTTTAGTAGGCGACGATATGTCAAGAGGAACAGATGATGTTGTCAACGAAACATCAAACAATTACGTGGAAGAGAATATCTCGAGAGAGGCTGTAGTTGATAATACAGCTTCAGTAAGACACACGATTGTTAATCCACAATTGGTTGATAGATTACTTACTCCTTTGACACAAACGGCCAGATCTCCATATAAAATTGCTGCTAATCCAACAGTTGTCACAGAAACTGAGTTCTGGCAACTGCTTGAACAACATAGCGTTGCGAGAAACCATGTTCCCACATTTCGTGGATCGGGAATAGACATTGCTTGCTTAATTGAGTTTGATTCGACTTCCTTAGTTCAATATTTGGAGAACGACCTGTCACTGAACAGGATAGTGGCTGCGTCTATTCACAATATCTTCAAACAGTACAGAATACTGTAAGGTCAATAAACGAATTTTGAAATTAAAAAACTTATTAAGTTGACTTTAGGGAATTTGTTATAAATGAATTTTATTCCTTTTTTTGTCACATTTCAACGTCACTTGCGATTTGCAACTCCACGGTACTGGAAGCATTATTTCGCCGTTTAACAGCAATATCAGTTCTACCCAATAGATAATCAAACAGACTTTCATTATCCGGCTTCAATGTAACGTTGGGTACTGTCAACTTAACCTTATATAGGTTATTTGCATTGTTCCTGTCCCCTTCTGGGCGATGGTTCAATATGGTGGCTTCTGTTAATTCAATGCCATTGGGCGTAAAAATATTGCATTCGTAATTCTTAAACAACCGATTGCAGCCATAAACCAAGTGAGCCTCATGAAACTCAAAAGTCTTGACGGATCGTTGCAGATAACCAGCACAATAGGCAGTCGTTAACCCATCGCCAAATAAATCCAAAATCCAGTCATTGGGCTTTGTCAGACAATATATAATTTTCTTCAAGAAACAGTGATTGAGTTCCTCAAGAAGCGTGCGGCGGACGAAAGATTCAGCATAAGTTTCTACAGAAACAGACATTTCAGATCCAATCCACAGGTGCTCAACTTTCGTTGGTTGTGAGACAATAGTATCTGTATGATAATAGCCATCAAGAATATTTTCTGAATCTCCTTGACTGAATACACGCACTTGTTTAGAAACTATTGATGGCTGTTCCGTTTCTGAGATATCATTTCCCAACCAAAGGGCAGTCAATTCTTGTTCTGAAGCAAACTGTGAAAAGAAAGAAGGGAGCTCTTTAGCCACCCGTTCAATAAACACATCAACTTGAGCTTTTGTTCCACAAACTACAACATTTCCATGAAAAGAAGGATTGTTCAATACAGCAGTTGACAGGGCGTTTGCACACATTTTGATGGCAGCACCTGGGGAACTTGGATTTGAGAGCATTTCTGTCCACTTTCGGCTGCCAGGTTCTGGTAAGTTTACTATTATCAAAGCAAAATTCTTGTCAAAAACA
>JALHRJ010000151.1 GCA_022841475.1 Cyclobacteriaceae bacterium
GAAACTATTAAATCATCGGGTGGGCCGATCACTCAAGATAATACAGGAGCTGAATATTATGCGAACATTTTTGTGATCGCAGAATCGCCTTACACGAAAGATGAAATCTGGACTGGCTCAGATGATGGTTTACTGCATGTTACTATAGATGGTGGAAAAAACTGGAAGAATGTAACCCCTGCTATTTCCCCAAAACTAAATATGTGGAACAGCATAGATGTTAATCCCTTTGTGAAAGGCGGAGCCTATGCCGTGGCTACTTCTTACAAGTTTGGTGACTATACACCCTATATCTATAAAACTACGGACTACGGCAAAACCTGGACATTGATAACGAACGGAATTCCTAAGGAAGAATTTGCCCGTGTTGTACGGGCTGACCCCAAGCGACAAGGACTTTTGTATGCAGGCACAGAAAAAGGCATGTGGATTTCCTTTGATGATGGAGCAAACTGGACTAAACTTCAACTGAATTTGCCACCTGTGCCCATTGCCGATCTGGCAGTAAAAAATGATAACCTGATTGCGGCTACGCATGGTCGTAGTTTTTGGATGATTGATGATCTCACACCACTGCATCAACTGTCTAAAGAAATGAGTGGAAAGGATTTAGTTTTATTTAAGCCTATGCCCAGCTATCGGATGCCGGGTGGGGCTGGCTGGCGTGGAGTGAATCGCAAATTGGAAGGCGAGAATCATCCGGGTGGAGTGATGATTCATTACTATCTGAAAAGCGTAGATGATAAATCAGAGGTGAAGCTGGAGATTATTGAATCTGGGGGCACAGTAATAAAGTCATATAACAACAAAGCGAAGGGAGCTGAACAACTTACTGTAAAGAGTGGTGGCAATCGGTTTGTGTGGGACATGCGCTATCCGGGCTATACAACCTTTCCGGGAATGGTATTTTATGGATCACCCAATAATGGTCCCAAGGCGGTGCCTGGAAAGTATAAAGCTCGTCTTACGGTAAATGGAAATGCAACTGACCAGGAGTTTGAAATCCTGAAAGACCCACGCATTGAAACCACGCAGGAAGATTTTCAGGCGCAGTTTGAATTCTTAATGAAAGTGCGCAATAAAGTAAGCGAGGCAAATCAGGGCGTGATTGACATCCGGAAGATCAAAGAAGATCTAGGGTTTCTGAAGAGTAAAATTGGCACCGAAGTGCAATTCAAAGAACTGGCGGATTTGGTAAAACAATTTGAACAGGAACTTACTGCTCATGAAAACAGCATTCATGAAACCCGTAACCGCAGTGTGCAGGATCCTTTGAACTATGGTATTAAAGTGAATAACCGGTTAGCACACCTGATGGTGGAACAGGCGCAGGGTGATTTCCGGCCAACCCAACAAGGAGAAGAAGTAAGACAAATGCTGACGAAGGAGGTTAATGAAGAACTGAGCCGCTTAAGAAACACGATTGATAAAAATGTAGACCGGATTAATAATTTGGCGAAAGAGAAAGGTGTTGAGGTGGTAATGGTGAAGAAGGCTCCGGTGGTGAATTAATAATTGTTTTAGGTCTTGCTATTTCTTAGCGGAGTCTTCGCATGATAAATTTATAGAAGTAAGCAAGGCCCATAGATTTTCTCACATCAAATCGCGGAGTCCGAAGCGAGACTCCGCGAGGAAGGGAAATGTAGACCGGATTAACAATCTCGTCAAAGAAAAAGGTGTTGAGGTGGTGATGGTGAAGAAGGCTCCGGTGTTGAATTAATATTGGTTTTTCATTTCTTAGCGGAGTCTTCGCATGATAAATTTATAAAAGTAAGCAAGGCCCATAGATTTTCTCACATCAAACCGCGGAGTCCGAAGCGAGACTCCGCGAGGAAGGGAGGACTTGTTACTCGCGGAGTTTTCGGACTTCGTGTTTAATAATCCTATTGTTTTATAAGTTTAGATTGCGAGTTGGATGGGCAAAGACCATCACTTAAAAGTAATAATCTCCCCCAATTTTAGGGTCTTGTAAAGTTGTTGAACAGTATTGGCCTCCCGCTCAAACTCCCGCACATCAGCTGTATTGAATTTAAACAAATCATAATGATGTGGAATCACGACCTTTGCATGAATTTCTTTTCCAAGCAAAGCAGCTTCTTTACAGTTCAAGTTTCCGGCAACACCGCGAGCTGGGTCATTCCCATTAATGGGAAGAAAGGCAACATTAATCTGAAAGGGTTTTAAAATACTAACCATGTTATCGTACCACAAAGTATCGCCACTGTGGTAAACTGAAAACTTTCCGAATTGCACCACATAGCCCATATACTTACAACGACCTTGTTCGTCACGTTCAATTTCATTGTGTGCGGCAGGTACACCGTGAAAGGTAAAGCCATTGATCTCTTTCTTCACGCCATCGGTCAGCCCGATGGGGAACTCGCGATCACATTTTACCCGGTCGGCAATAAAATCGCGATTCGCTTCTGGAATAATGAATTTGATATTTTTATTAATTGATAAAATGGGGATTAACGTTTCTGCGTCCAGATGATCGGTGTGGTTATGGCTGGAAGTAACAATGTCTATACAGTCGAGTAAGGATGGATCAATTACCAATTCACTGATGCGCTCGTGAGGTTTATTGGAGGTAGCGTATTTCTTTGTGAGTGAATCCGAGAGATAAGGATCGAACAATAAACATTTTTTATTCCATTGAATCAGAAAGCCACTTTGGCCGAGCCACCAGATATCGAACGATTGCTCGTGGCCATTTGCTTTAGCCTGCCGGATTTCGTTGGCAAGATTTTCTCCTTGATTAAGTGGTTTGATTAACATAAATGCATTTTTAAACCGCTATGACGCAAAGCCGCAAAGGTTGCATCGAGTTCAAATAAGACTTTGCGCCTTCGCGTCTCTGCGGTTAATTAATTTATAAACTTGCTCTAACCTTCTTCGCACCCTTCACCATATTTACCAGTTTCTGCCTCGATGCCCATCGCGCAGTTTGACTCAACCCACAATCCGGAGCTACGGCCAATTTTTCAGCGGGCACATACTTCAGGCATTTTTTAATTCGCTGCACTACATCTTCTTCTGTTTCGATGTAATAATTTTTAACATCAATGATGCCCACGGCTACATCCATCTTTTCTGCAAAGGTGGCCAGCAACTCTATCTCAGCAAATTCACGGTTCGCCATCTCAATATGAACTTCGTCTACAGACAGATTTAAAAAATCGGGTAACATGGGAGCAAGACTTCTATAGCCAACCGGTCTTCCCTTAAAATTCCCAAAGCATAAATGAGTGGATAGCCGACACTTTCCAACAACACTCTTTACCGTGCGATTAAAAATATCGACAAAACGTTTTGTGTCTTCCTTATAGGCATAACAACTCATGGATGGCTCGTCCACAGTTATCTCAGTACATCCTGCCGCAACCAAGTCTTCCATTTCTTTGCGGATGAAAGGCATTAATGCCTCTGTGATTGCATAGCGGTCTTTGTATTTTTCGTTAGGAAGTAAGCGGCCGCTCAATGTATATGGCCCGGGAATGCTAGCTTTTAATACGGGACCTTTAGGAGCAAGTTTTTTTAATCGCGTAAATTCTTTTACAGCTCCTAATCCATCCGGTGCAGTTAGGGTGTCGACAATAGAATTTTTTCCCCGCTGGTCGTGCGCTGCAGGACCGAAGTTTCGTAGTTCGTCTTTATTTTCTTTTATGCCTTTAATGAATCCATAAAAAGAAAGATTGAAGTCCAGTCGGGTTTGTTCACCATCCGTGATCACATCAAGCCCGGCTGCAACCTGATCGTGGATGGCAGCGATCACGGCATCTTCAATTAATTCTTCCCGATCGGCATTACCAAACTCATGAAGATTTTTTACAGCGAATTCAAGCCATCCCGGAAACGGATAGCTACCAACTACAGTGGTGCGGATAGGAAGTGGTTGCATAGTTTATTTTTTTGATTGCCCTACATGTTGATACAATTTTGCCAGACGATGAGCATGCTCGTCATAAGCACTTTCGAAAAGTTGCACCGCTTTTTCTTTACCTACCACATTGGCTGCAGTAAGTACTTTTGGCGGCTGACCCGCTTCGGTTAACAAGCGAGCTACTTCTGCTTTGATACAATTGATTAATAGTGCTCCGCCTACGGTTGAGCCGGGAGAAACCGGAGTTTCCAATCCCGGAATAGTAATCATAGAGTCGCCTGCAGGAGCTCCGGTATCTAAAATCAAATCTGAAAAATCGCCAAGCTTCTTTCCGTCATTGCGTTTGCTTTCGCTTTTCGCTGAATGTTTGCTGGTAAGAATGGAAACTACCTTTACTTTTTTCTGTTGAAAGAGTTCGGCCATCTCTACCGGAACAACATTGGTTCCACTGGATGAAATGATTAACGCTGAATCAGTTGACTCAATATCAAAATTTCTCAGGATGCGCTCCGCCAGACCTGGGACGTTTTCCAGAAACATAGCTTGTCGTTGACCGTTAGCGCCTACTACGAGATTGTGAAATGTCAACGACAATTCAACAATGGGATTGAACCCCGGAAATGATCCGTAGCGTGGCCACATTTCTTCCACCATGATGCGGCTGTGGCCGGATCCAAACACGTGCACCATGCGGCCGGCAAGAATAGTTTTTGCAAACCACGAAGCTGCGCGTTGTATGTCGGCTTCCTGCGTAGCTACCCGATCGACTATCTTCCTACTCAAACCAAGATATTCCTGAATCACATTCATAATTTTTGATTGATTTTTGAAAGCGCAAAGCCGGCTGCGCCTAATGCACCCGCTAAGTCTGAGAAATGGGCGAGACGAATAGGAGTTTGTTTACCGCCCGGTCGCCATTCAAATTCAGAAAGGTAATCGTTCAGCGGCTTCAGCAATAATTCATCTGCTTTAGAAATGCCTCCGCCAATAATAACAAGCTCAGGCGAAAGCACATTAATAAAGGAAGCGATGCTGGCCGCCAGTTTTCGAATGGAAGACAACCAGACTTCAGTTGCAAAAGAATCTTTTGCTTCATAGGCCTTTACCAAATCCCAGGTGGTTTCAAATTTACCTTTCGTGCGTTCTTTGACAGTAAGGTTGCCAATTGCATCTTCTAAAC
>JALHRJ010000152.1 GCA_022841475.1 Cyclobacteriaceae bacterium
CGACACTTATCTACAAAATCAAAGTATTTTTTGTTATCAAAAAACATCTGAGTTACGATGTACTCTGCACCCATGTCAACCTTCAATTTTAAATATTTAAGATCACTCTTCAGGTTGGGTGCATTGAAATGTTTTTCCGGATACCCGGCCACTCCGATACAAAAATTAGTGGGCGCAGCACTTAATAATTCATCATCGAGATACAAACCCTTATTCATCTTCACAACCTGATCCAACAATTCAGAGGCATACCGGTGTCCATCAGGTTCCGCGATAAACTTAGATTCAGTCTTTATTGCATCGCCTTGTAATACCAACACATTATCTACTCCCAGAAAATGAAGATCGATCAAGGCGTTTTCTGTTTCTTCTTTATTAAATCCTCCACAAATTATATGGGGTACTGTATCCACTTTATAGTGGTGTTGAATGGCCGCGCAAATACCCACCGTACCGGGTCGTTTGCGGGTTGAACTTTTTTCCAAAAGCCCACCGTCCTTCTTACGATAAACATATTCCTCCCGATGGTAGGTAACGTCAATAAATGGCGGTTTAAATTCCATCAAAGGATCCATATTGTCGTACAGATTTTTGATGTTCTCTCCTTTCAGCGGAGGTAAGATCTCAATGGTAAAAAGTGTTTTTCCGTTAGCCTGCTTTAAATGATCTACTACTTTCATCTTTTAATTTGAAGATTTGAAAATTTATTAATTTGAAAATTATCGTTTTGAAGACGAGATTATTTTAGAAATGATCCGTGAAATTATTCTTAATTCTTCCAACAGCATATCCGGATCGGGATAGTTTTTTGATTCTTTACATAGCATCAACCAATATTCAGTTTCATCTACTTCCTTTGCAGCTACCTTGAACTTGTGGATAAAATCTGCTTTACTTTCTGCATTTTGTGCTTCTCTTGAATTAGCCCCAATTGAAGTGCCTGACTTTAATAGTTGACGAGCTAAAACAAATTTTCTATCACTTTCCAACTTTTCACAGTACTCAATTATTCCAAGTGCAAACTTGAAAGTTAAATCAATGATCAGATTATCCTTATCATCTCGCATTGACTTTCATTTTCAAATTCTCAAATTGATTCATCTTCAAATTGAATATGATAGATTTGGTGACAGCCATTTCTCTACCTCTTCAATACTCATGCCTTTGCGTTTAGCATAGTCAACCACCTGATCTCTTTCAATTTTGCCTAAACCAAAATATTTGGAGTTGGGATTTGCAAAATAGAATCCACTGACTGCTGCCCCCGGATACATCGCATAAGACTCAGTTAAAGTAATCCCCACCTTGTTAGCGTCCAGTAATTCAAACAACAACTTCTTTTCTGTATGATCCGGACATGCAGGGTACCCTGGAGCTGGACGTATTCCTTCATATTCTTCCGAAATCAGCTGATCCGTTGAAAGCTTTTCCTCTTTGGCATAACCCCAAAGTTCTTTTCTCACTTTTTCATGCAAGCACTCGGCAAAAGCTTCGGCTAACCGATCGGCAAGAGCCTTCGCCATAATTTCCGAATAGTCGTCATGATTTTTCTTATGCCTCTCAACCAGTTTTTCCAATCCAATACCTGTGGTTACCGCAAACATTCCGAAATAGTCTTTGCCCTTTTCAGGCGATACAAAATCCGCCAGACAAAAATTTGGTAGATTCTGCGCTTTCTTGTTCTGTTGACGTAGAAAATGAAATGCAGCAAAAGAATTTTCTTCTCCTATACGGAATAAGTGGATGTCATCGCCTTCATTGACGGCAGGATAAAATGCTACAACTCCGTTGGCTTGTAAACTGCGAGCGGCTACTATTTCATCCAGCATCCGGTTTGCATCAGCGAAGAGTTTTTGAGCCTCCACCCCCACTACCGAATCTTCTAAAATTCCAGGGTACCGACCCGCCAACATCCAGGTTTGAAAGAATGGCGTCCAGTCAATATACTTTCGGATCTCATCCAACGGATATTTAACAAATTCCTTCCGACCCAAAAAGGATGGTTGAGTAAATGCAACTTCAGACCAATCGATTTTAGTGCGGTTGTCTCTGGCTGCCTGTAACGGGATATAATTTTTCTGTTGCTGCCGACCTTCATGGTCTTTACGCATTACGCTATACTCTTCCTTAATCTTTGCCTGAAAACTTGCACGAGTAGTTGGACTAATTAATTCGCTGGCTACCGGAACAGAGCGGGATGCATCCAATACATGAACTACAGGCCCGGAATAAACAGGATCGATCTTTACTGCCGTATGGATGCGCGAGGTTGTTGCACCCCCGATCAATAAAGGAAGATCCATCTTTTCACGCTCCATCTCCTTGGCAAAATGAACCATCTCATCCAGGGAAGGTGTAATTAAACCGCTTAACCCAATGACATCTACCTTTTCGCGTTTTGCTGCTTCCAGAATTTTTTCCGCTGGCACCATCACGCCTAAATCAATAACATCATAGTTATTGCAGGCTAACACCACGCCCACAATATTTTTACCTATATCGTGAACATCTCCTTTTACAGTAGCCAACAATATTTTTGCTGCTACCTGGCCAGTATTGCCACTCCTTCTTTTTTCTTCTTCGAGATAGGGAGTCAGGTAGGCTACGGATTTTTTCATCACGCGGGCACTTTTCACTACTTGTGGCAAAAACATTTTGCCCGCGCCAAATAAATCACCCACCACATTCATACCCGCCATCAGCGGGCCTTCTATAACATTCAATGGTTTATCATATTTTATGCGAGCCTCCTCGGTGTCTGCATCAACAAAATCAATAATTCCTTTCACCAGAGAATGCGTAATTCTTTCTTCAACCGTGCCTTTGCGCCATTCATCATCAGTTTCCCTTTTCTTTGCACTGCCCTTTACGGTTTCGGCAAATTCCAGCAAGCGCTCAGTGGCATCCTCTCGTCTGTTCAGTAAAACGTCTTCAACTCGTTCCAACAGGTCTTTTGGAATCTCATCATAGACTTCCAGCATGGTTGGATTTACGATGCCCATATCCATACCATGCTGAATAGCATGGTAAAGAAAGGCTGAGTGCATGGCTTCACGCACTTTTTGGTTGCCCCTAAAGCTAAACGAAACGTTACTTACTCCGCCACTTACATGCGCATGAGACAAGTTTTCCCGGATCCACTTTGTGGCTTTGAAAAAATCAAGCGCATAATTTCTGTGTTCATCAATACCTGTGGCTACAGGAAATATGTTAGGATCAAATATGATGTCTTGTGGTGGAAAGTGAACTTCATTAACGAGTATGTCATAAGCGCGCTTACAGATCTCAATTCTACGCTGATAGGTATCCGCCTGACCTTGCTCATCAAACGCCATGACAACAGCAGCGGCTCCATAGCGCCTTACTAATTTGGCTTGCCTTTTAAATTCCTCTACCCCACCCTTCATACTGATGGAGTTCACTATACCCTTGCCTTGGATGCACTTTAATCCTGCTTCAATGACTTCCCATTTGGATGAGTCAATCATGACCGGTATTTGAGATATCTCTGGCTCAGAGGCCATGAGATTAAGATACCGGACCATGGCTGCTTTGGAGTCCAGCATGCCTTCGTCCATGTTTACATCAATTACCTGTGCACCACCCCGCACCTGATCCAGCGCCACATCCAGTGCTTCATCAAACTTATCTTCTTTGATAAGTTTAAGAAATCTTGCTGAACCGGTTACGTTGGTACGCTCACCAATGTTAACAAAGTTTGAGCCTGGTGTAAGTACCACAGCCTCCAAACCACTCAACTGTAAATATTTATGCATGTTCAACAGTAAGTTGTCTGGGTTGATATTTTTTTGCTACTGCTGCAATTTTAGAAATATGCTCGGGGGTTGATCCACAACATCCACCGATAATATTGATCAGTCCTTCTTTCAAAAATTCTTCAATCTCCGCGGCCATCTGATCCGGAGTTTGATCGTATTGTCCAAATTCATTGGGCAGCCCCGCATTTGGATGAGCACTTACAAAAAATGGCGCCTTCTCATTAAGCACTTGCAGGTAAGGTCGTAAGGCTGCAGCACCCAACGCACAGTTTAGTCCAATGCTAAGTAATGGAACGTGCGATACAGATATCAAAAAAGCTTCCGTGGTTTGTCCGGATAAGATTCTTCCGCTGGCATCGGTGATAGTGCCTGACACCAGGATGGGTACCTGCTTACCAGTCTCTTCAAACAATTCTTCAATAGCAAATAAGGCAGCCTTTGCATTTAGTGTATCAGTAATTGTTTCTAATAATAACATATCAACACCGCCATCCAACAATCCTTTCGCTTGTTCTTTGAAAGCAACTACTAATTGGTCAAAAGAAATTGCCCTATACCCTGGATTGTTGACATCCGGAGACATGGAAGCAAGCTTGGTCGTGGGGCCCATGGATCCAGCAACAAAACGAGGTTTATGAGGCTCCTTTTTTGTAAACTCTTCTGCTACTTCTTTGGCAAGCCGTGTAGCCTGAAAATTAATTTGATAGACCCAAGACTCCAGGTGGTAATCGGCCTGTGCTATGGAGGTACTGCCAAAGGTATTCGTTTCGGCAATATCAGCACCCGCGGCAAAATATTGCCTGTGTATATCTTTGATGATGTCGGGTCGCGTAATACTAAGCAGGTCATTGTTCCCTTTAAGGGGATGTGGATGATCTTTTAACTGTTCATTTCGGAAATCTTCCTCTGTCAGTTTATGACGTTGGATCATCGTGCCCATGGCACCATCCAAAACCAGGATTCGTTGTTTTAAAATGTCTTGTAATTTCACTCTTTCTGATTTTATTTTTTTATCCAGAAAGAGCCTGATGATTGGCCGCTTATCTTTTCCTAATCCGATTGCAATCGTTTAGGAGGGGAATTAGCACCAAGTTATTGGCAAGGTTGCTAAGACGTCATCGGGCCCGGTCCCTCAGTCTTTCTGGATAAGCACTGCAAAGAAACACAATTAGGTAACAATATTAAAATATGGATGTTTAATTTTGTGGTTAGAATAATCGTTAGAAATATTGAAATTAGCTGCCATCGATAT
>JALHRJ010000153.1 GCA_022841475.1 Cyclobacteriaceae bacterium
TTCCACAAGGGTAATTTTTCGTCCATTGCTCGTGAAGCCAACTGGCTGGCTTGTTTACAATTCAACATTTAATTAACTTACTCACTATTAATCTATCCAGTTAATCTTTAAACATCTATTCAGGGATAATCGAGCACGATGCATAATTACCCACACATTAGTCGGGCTGAGTGCAAAATCCTTACAGATATCCTCATTGCTCATTCCATGAATTTCTTTAGCAAGAAATACTTCGGCTTGCTTTGGTTTCAGTCCAGATAAACATTCCTGAAAGATCTTCCAGAATTCTTTTTGTTGAAAGGCTGATTCTGGGTTAGGAAAAGCATCCGGTTTTTCAATCCATCGGCCATTGGCTCTAAAAAAGTTATCTAAATTATCTCCTTCGTCCTGATCAATCAGATCGCCAATGCCTATTTCACGCCCTTGACGTCGGAATTGATCAACTAGCTTGTGTTTAAGTATGCCGATCAGCCAGGTCCGAATCGTAGAGTGATTGGAAAAAGTATTTTTAGCAGTTATTGCCGCAAGTAGTGTTTCTTGAACCAAATCTTCAGCGACATGTGTGTCCTTTATTCTTAAGAGTGCATAACTGAATAGATAATCACCATGCTTCTCTAGCCATGTTTGGATGTTTAAGTCATTATTCCCTTCAATCATAAAGAAACTTATCAAGAAAAGTTGCAGCAGCTAGCTTCAGCTTGCCTGGGTGGACATACCACGGTTCCATAGGAACAGAAGACGCAGCAGTCACCCAGCTTCGGTTTTAATAGTGTGTTGCAGCGTGTGCATTCATAAAAATATAAACAGGCATCAGTGGGCATAGTTTCTTGTTTAATGAAACCGCAATACGGGCAAGCCAAATCTGATTCAAGTATGATTGTTTTCATAAATTGCTCATAAAATATGGGATGTTCAGTAATCACTACCATAAATATTTTCCGCTTTAATCAATCGGCAATACCATGCAGCACACGTAATTCTTGAATCATCTGGCGTTCATCGCCTTTCCAGATGCCATGATTTCCAATATAGATATCAGCCAACGCACTGCGCCCCATAACGCGACGAATAAAATTAAGGATAGTGTCTGTAACGCAGTCTGGATTATCTGTAGCCGGAAAATGCCCCGCTCTTGGAATATAAGTAAGCTGTACATCATCTGTGCCTAGTACATGAGCAAACCGTTGTGTCTGCGCTGCTGGCATCATGTTGTCATACTCACCCCACATGATCAGTGTTGGAACAGTAATGTTCTGGTATTGCACACCATGGGGATTACATCGCGAATGATAAGGCAGTAATAGAGATGGGCTTAGAATAGCTGCGCGATCTGACAACACGCGCAAGTTATGTAGTTTTAGGTGCATGGTTGTTGATCTGGCGACATCGGTGACACCATCATTCTTTCCATTGCGTTCATAATCTACATCAATATAAGGAAAAGTCAGATAACGAAGATTATATTGATTGTATTTGGAAGGATCGTACACCATCGACTTTAGAATCTGTACTAATGTCTGATCAAATGCTGCGAACAGCATTGCAAATTGTGCATCACCTTCTTTTGTATTCGGAATTTCGGATGCTCTGCCTATTGCTTGTATTTCATTCACCGGATAGCCATCGAAGGCAATAGGATCCATCTGTATCAGTGCACTCAGGCGATCGTTATGCTTGGCGGCATAGTGCGAAGCAATACCGCTTCCCCAGTCATCGGCAATAAAAATAAATTGTCGCCCCGGATATTCATGTTGCATCAGCTTTTCAATGTAATCGACATCATTGATCCAGCTCCACATAGCATTAGGAGTCGGATTATCTTTACGGCCATAAAGACGTGGTTTGGAACTTTCACCCATTCCCAGCATGTCGATAGAAATCGTATCGCAAAAACGCGACACTTGCCCCTGTACTTCCTCCCATTGGGAACGATTGGTTGGAACACCGTGAAGAAAGAGAACCAAAGGACCTTTGCTGCCCATTTTAGTCCATGCAATTTCGAAATCATCTGACCAGTTAGTTTCAGCATTATGTGCGCCACCTATTTGTAGCAAACCCTCAACCGGTGCCTTGTAACGAAAAACACCATATTCAGGAGCGCCCTGAGGATGATAGATTGATAGATCAGGAGTATTTCCCGCAGCCCGTGATGGTGGATGACTGAGCGCACTATAAAAACTGTAATCCTCTGAGCTTCCGGTAAGTGGATTCATCTTATTATCCTGTATGAACTGATTAGATTGGTATTATGAATGTTTTGTAATAAACATATTCAATGATCATCTTTGATAATCATTGATGATCTTTTTTATAATGTGACTCATGCTATAATAAAAGTCAAGAATTTTGTAGATACTGGAAAATAACTTGAAAAAAATTGAAAGGATACTATTGAAAGCTATAAAAAGAGATCAGAGAAATGAAAACTTTGTTGCGATAAATAGGAATTGTCTTGGAAGGGATCTGCATGAGCGCTACTGAAAGTGCAGCTGAGTCGCTTCTAAACATTAAACAAGCCGCTAAGATTCTGAATGCCAGTGAAATATCTTTGAGACGCTGGAGTGATGCGGGTAAGTTGCCTTGCATGCGTATAGGAGTCAAACGCGAGAGGAGATATCGCTTAACTGATATCCTGGCTTATCTTGAGCAGGATCAAGCACCTGTAAATATTGCTACATTTGAGCACGCTACCAGCCGAATCGCTCATATTGATCTTGAGGGTATCGCAATTAATTATGGCAGCCACTTATGCGCGTTTTATGACACTGATTCGGGACGACTTAAATTAGCACTGCCATTTTTGCTCGGTGGTCTTCAATCCGGCAATCGCTGTTTTCTGGTTGCTACCAAGGAAGTTCAATCTATTATCATCAATGAACTACGTGATGTCAGATCCTGTATTGATCAGGATATTCAAGATGGACAGCTCGTTATAACGGATGGCATATCAAACAGTACGGAGCTATATGCTTTTTTCGAGAATGCTTTTCTGAATGCAAACAAACAAGGAATTCAGGGTTTACGAGTAATTGGCGATATGGCTTGGACCTTACAAAAAGGTATGGGTATTGCAGACTTAAACGATTTTGAGAGTCAATACAATCAGGGACTCGGACACCGATTCCCCGTTGTTAGTCTATGTCAATATGATGCCAGACTGTTTTCTGGCACCGCAATATTGAGTGCTCTCAAGTGTCATGATGATACTTTCCATTATCCATTGAGGCATTTCTTGGGCGCATGAATTTATAGAGCGATTCCTTGTATCGATGTTACAAAGTGTAGTGGAAAAATAGCGCTTAACCTAACTGAGGTTCCCCCTGTTTTTCGTCTTCCAATGGGTGAACAGTTTTATGCTATCAGTTCATCCTGATGTTGAGTAATATATAATAAATAAACCCCCGGATCTGCCGGGGGACTTACGAAGGTTTTACCGTTACGGCAGTCGTCGTAACGGTCTCGTCCCAACCGCAAGACGAGGAGTCAAAGATGAAGGAGTAGCAAAGTTTGAGTCATACACGCTGGGATTGTAAATATCATGTGGTATTTATTCCGAAGCGGCGAAAAAAGCTGTTATTTGGCAAACTCAGGAAGCATATAGGGGAAGCTCAGTTGGAGGTAGCGTAGTTTGTGCGATCATAGCTAGAGCAACGGGTTCCAGTAGCGTTTTTTGAGAGTGTAATGTGGCATTTAGTTTCATGGCTAACCAGACTAAATGCCGGAATGATCTTATTGGGCGGATCGCAAGAATCCCTTCATCAATGGGTAATAGAGCAATCAATAAGCAACCTTAAACGTTGGACTATCTTCTGGACGTGTTTTGCGATGATCATAAATCCTTGTGGTAGCAATATTGGCATGACCCAGCCATTCTTGTACTTTGGCAATATCTGCTTGATGATCGAGTGCATTGGTGGCTGCCGTTGCGCGTAACGAATGTGCGCCGATCTTGAACCCCAGTTTTTCAGAGTATCTCTGTACCAACTTATAAACACCGTCTGGCGTAATTGGTTTTTGTGATTCCTTATCTCGATTATTACTGGCTGAACGGAATAATGCCCCCGTATCTTCCAGGCCATGCCCAGCTGCATCGAGATAATCATGGATTAAGCCACTGGCGGCAGGATGCAATGGTAAATATCGTGTTTTGCCCCCTTTGCCGGATATTTTCATATGTGGCACACCACGCCGCTCCTGCTTAAAATCCTTGACCTTCAATCGGCACAATTCATCACGCCGCAGTGCGTGATAGAGTAGGGTGGCCAGTATCGCGCGATCGCGCTTGCCCTTAAGTGAGCTACCATCCGGCGCATCGAGCAATTCACGTGCCTGATGATCGCCGATTGCCGGAGTTTTTCCTTCATAACTTTCTACCGCTGGTCGCTTTACACCCTTGACTGGATTATGCGTAACTGTATTTTTCTCACACAGGTACTCAAATAAAGAAGATATTGCCGCCAAACGGTGCCGAATGCTCATGCTACTTAATGTTCGACTCAACAAATCATCGCGCCAGGCAATAATATGAGCACGAGTTACAATTCTGAATTCTTCCGGATTCTGAATGCCCGTGAAATTCATAAAATCCTTTAAGGCATTTTCATAGGCACGCCGAGTCTCGACGTTACCTAAGTTGGCAAACCATTCAACTTCAGGTGGAACATCTGCAAGGCCCTGAAATTCTTTTGCAGTAAGTGCGCGATTGACTGTAGTAATAAGATCTGTCATGTTATTTGTCTAGCTCAGCATTTTTATACGGCGTTTCACTACCCATAATTGCTTCATAATCTCTACCACCATAAAAGATATTAAGAATGGTGACGCTTTGTTTATTCTCATTAACCTCAAAAGCTGCAATCGCGTTTTTATCAATGGCAACGATTCTGAGATTCTTGCGCAAATCATCGCGCTGTTGTCCAATCAAAGGTGTTGTTTTAAGGTCATGACACTTTTGGCGTAATTTCTCTATATATGCCCACGCGACTTCAGGAAGTCCGCT
>JALHRJ010000154.1 GCA_022841475.1 Cyclobacteriaceae bacterium
ACATAGCGTAGAATAGTATCAATGGATTCCTGTTTGGCATTATCAATAAAGCCGCACGTATTAATCACCACAACATTAGCATCGTCTTTTTTTGACTCATGGGTGGTGTCGATACCGTTGCCCCGAAGCTGGGTTAATAGCACTTCTGAGTCCACCAGGTTTTTGGAGCAGCCTAATGTTACAATATTGACTTTGGTCTTTTTGACGCCTTTTGTTTTCACACAGATAAATTTCGGTGCGAAATTACGAAAAATACCGCCTGGTAAATTCTACACCGCCTAAGCTTGGACTATATTTGTAGTTCAACTGACTTAATTGAGATTCGTTCGCTTCGTCCCTATTATTTTCCTCTTTACAGGCTGCCTCAATGAGGCTGATTGTCTGATAACCGGCACAAACCTGGTTAAGATAGCTTTTAAAAATGCCTCGAATGCAGCTCGTGTGATAACATTCAATTCAATTACTGTCTCCGGCTTGAGCACACCAATAATTCAGAATTCCGCTGTGAGTTCTGTTCAACTTCCTGTCGACCCGGAGCTATCCGAAGTTGTATTCACCTTTACCTTTGAAGATCGGGTGGAAACTATGCGTCTCACGTATAAAACGCGTGCCGAAGTAATTTCACCTGATTGTGGTGTACTTCTTAATTACGAGAATCTGGAGGTAGTAGATACTTCCTTCGAGTTGTATAGTGTAGTTAATAACCAATTGCTCATTGATGCTAATGCTCCTGTCAATGTTGAAATACGTATTGATTAGCAGCTTGATGCTTGTGCTTGTGTTGCCGTTACGGGCACAAGACAATCTAAACGACTCAACCCGTAGAATACAAAAACCTACTGGTATTCGACTTGGCACCGATTTGATAGCTATTGGAAAAAACCTGGCCAATTCTCCCTTGTCGAGTTGGGAGATTAATGCAGACGTTGATTTCGGCAGGTATTACGTAGCGTTTGATTATGGATCCTGGGCTCGTGAGGAGGTTCTTTCAAATGGAGTTTACAAGAATGATGGTCGTTACTTTAGATTGGGCGTTGATATAAACTTTTTATTGAAGGATCCCGATAAGAATATGATTTTTCTGGGGTTTCGTTATGGCCGATCTAACTTTAATGAACAACTCGACTATCAATCAACGACTATAAACTTTGGCGATTTTCAGCAACAAGCTACCAACGCAGGCGCAACAGCAGGATGGGGTGAAATGACAACCGGTCTTCGCGTTAAAATCTGGAAACATTTATGGATGGGCTACACGGCCCGTATGAAAATATTTCCTGGCATTAAGAACAATACAGGCTTCGAAACCTATGAGATTCCAGGATTTGGATTAACCTACAAGAATATCTATTGGGGATTTAACTATCAGGTGTTTTGGCGGATACCTTTAAAGGGTTAACTTAGTTGACAAATTCTTTACTATGGAATTCCTGTTTATTTATTTGGTTGTTTGTGCGATTTCAGCTGGGGCTGCTGCAAAGAACGGCTGGAATTTTTGGGATAGTTTCTTTTTGGCTTTTATGATCACGCCTTTTGTGCTTTTAAGAAAATTCTTTCTGAAAGCAGATTAGTTGATTTTCTTAAAAAGCGAATCAACAAACTCAGATTTGCAGACACCACCTTTCGTCTCCACAGTTTGGAGTTATTTCAAAAGACACTTTCTTGCATAGAAGTGTCAGCCATCAGACGCCTTTCTGGGCCTTGTTGACTTCAGTTATATTTGAAAATATGCAAAAACTCTTACTAATAGCATGTTTTATAATTGTAACTAATTCTTATTCCCAAGAAAATATATCTATTGGGGTGGAGGGGGCTTATACTAATGATCTTTATACCCATTTTGATGCAAATCGATTTTTGATTTCAGTACCATTGCCAAATGGTGCATTTGGCGTTACCTTAAGAAAAGAATTAACAGGCAGGATTTTTCTTGAGGGAGGTCTTTCTAGCAAATCTTATTCTGAAGGAATAGGTTTTGATCAAATTCCAGTTTGGATAGATAACCTCGCATTTCATGCTGTTTTAATTCCAATAAGAGTAGGATATAAAATTAAATTCATAAAAGGTTTTCAAATAGTGCCTTCCGGTTCTGTATTAACTGCAATACGAACTACTCCCTTGGATCCGGCAATGGGCTCTGGTTCAATTTCAAACATAAATTTCAACTATTCCCAAAAGGAGGTATCAGATCCTTTTTTCTTTATGACAGAGTTACGTCTGGCGTTAGAGAAAAGAATTAAAAGCTCAATAAGAATTTCGATTTTTTATTCGCGCACTTTTGGCTTTGAGCCAGTGAATGTGTTGGATGTTCAGTATTCCATTAACGGAACACCCTTTCAGGGTCAGTATGTAACTAAGGGCGATTATTGGAGTGTGGGGGTAGGTATTGCCTACCTACTAAAGCCAAAAACAAAAGTGGAATAAGCCATGCCATTAAAACCATCTATTGGAATAGTACTGCTACTTGTTTTCAATTCAAGTATTTCGTTCGCACAAACATTTATCGGGGGCTCTGTTAACGTAGGGAATCAGGTGGTTGCTGAGCCGTTTAGCGAAGGAATCAAAAGACCTTTTATGCTATCGGGGAATGTTGCGATTGCAAATGTAAATCGGATTTACAGAAACACATACATTAACTATGGAGCTGGACTTGGTTTATTAGCCTATAATTTTTCTGTTAAGTTACAGGATACATTAAGCGAAGGGACGAGATATTCAACTCGAGAGGTTTCAACTCTTTATCTTAGAACAAATCTTTCTATATGGCAGAAAGTGAATATCGACTCCAAGCCTCATTTTATAGGTATTGGCGGTGGGGTTACGCTTCAACATACTTTTTTCAGTCGAACTGGATTCACTTTTGAGACAACCCAAGACAATCAAAACTATACTGTTCTTGAAGCCGCATTATTTAGTACACCTAAACCATTGGGATTTTTGCGCGCCTCCATATTTAAACCGGTGGGTTCTAATTTAATGTTTGGATTTGAGTACACGCACCATTTCTCACCAATAATTACTGGATGGTATGAGTTCTCACATACAAGATCACCTTCTTATGGGAACCTTTCGATTTATCAACGAGAGGTATCTCTAACTGCTCTGGTACGAATTTCAAAAAGAGAAATTTTGAGGTAAGCTGTAATTCGTAATGTATTTTTGGCAGGCTCTACTTCTTAAACAACGAATCAACAAACTCAGTTTTACTGAATACCTGCAGGTCATCTACTTTTTCGCCTACGCCAATATATCGCACGGGTATTTTAAACTCGTCCGAAATTCCGATCACAACACCGCCTTTGGCCGTGCCATCTAACTTGGTAATTGCCAAACAGGTTACTTCGGTGGCTTTGGTAAACTCGCGGGCCTGAATTACAGCATTTTGTCCGGTGCTGCCATCAAGCACAAGCATTACATCGTGCGGAGCGTTGGGGATCACCTTTTCCATCACACGTTTTATTTTAGTGAGCTCTGCCATCAGATTTACCTTGGTATGCAATCTTCCGGCTGTATCAATTATTATTATGTCAGCTCCACTATCTACGCCATGCTTTACCGCATCAAAGGCAACTGCCGAGGGATCTGTGTTCATTCCTCTGGAGATTACGGGCACACCCACGCGCTCGCCCCAAAGTTTTAATTGATCAACCGCAGCGGCTCGAAATGTATCCGCTGCGCCAAGCACAACACTTTTACCCTTCTTCTTGAACTGAGCCGAAAGCTTGCCGATGGTGGTGGTTTTACCAACGCCATTAACACCCACTACCATTAACACATATGGTTTCACTCCCGCGGGTACATCAAAATCTGCCAGATCAGTGGAGTTATTTTCAGTGAGCAGGGATGCTACTTCCTCCTTTAAAATCTTATCAAGCTCGCCAGTGCCCAGGTATTTATCGCGGGCTACGCGCGCCTGAATGCGCTCGATAATCTTAACCGTGGTATTGATTCCGACATCGGAAGAGATTAAAATTTCTTCGAGGTTGTCTAGTACCTCATCGTCAACAGTTGACTTGCCGGCAATGGCTTTGCCTAATTTGCTAAAGAAACTTTCCTGGGTTTTTTGGAGCCCCTGATCGAGGCTTTCTTTTTTTTCTTTGGAGAATAAGCCGGAGAAGAATGACATAGGTAGCAGTAAATCAGGCTTAAGTTAAGTAACTAAAACAAAAAAGTCCCGCTGTGGGGACTTTCTAATCTTTTTACGGAACCGATTATTTCTTGGCCAGGGTTTCCTTAACCAAATCAGAAACCACAATCTCTTCTTTGAAGATATAGGCACCGGTTTTTTCAGATTTTACAGCACGAATTACTTTAGCGTAATTCTTACCATCTGTTTTCTTTAATGATGCAACAACTTTCTTTGCCATGATTACTTAATTTCTTTGTGGAGAGTATATTTTTTAAGAATCGAATTGTACTTCTTCAGTTCAATCCGTTCGGTTGTGTTTTTCCGGTTTTTGGTGGTAATGTAGCGGCTCATGCCTGGCTGGCCGGTTGTCTTGTGCTCAGTGCACTCTAAAATTACCTGTATTCTGTTTCCTTTCTTTGCCATGGTCGTTTGATATTAAATAGAAAGGGTTCCTTTAGCCCGTGCATCTTTCAACACAGCTGTGATTCCTTTCAAATTGATAGTCTTTATTGCTTTTGTGGATAGCTTCAAGGTAATCCACTTGTCCTCCTCCGGAATGAAAAAGCGCTTAGTTTGCAAATTCGGATAGAATCTGCGTTTCGTCTTATTATTCGCGTGCGAAACCTTATTGCCTACCTGAGGTCTTTTTCCTGTTACTTGACAAACACGTGCCATAAAAAGTATTGATTTAAGCCCTTTCTAAAAAGGGACTGCAAATATCGGGAATTGCCGTCCAATAAACCAAGCCCATCTAAAAATATTGAC
>JALHRJ010000155.1:0-2449 GCA_022841475.1 Cyclobacteriaceae bacterium
CTACATGTGGCGTCTTGGGAATACTTGAAAGAGTACAAACCTAGCAATTCAATTACCATAGAAGTTGAAGTTGATCCTAGAGACGTAGTATGCGTACCAACAGACTATAATGGTACGAAAATGCGAACGTGTAAATACAAAGTCTTGGGTGTTATTAAAAAAGCACACACAGTAAAAGTGAAAAAATAGAAAACAATGAATATCCATTTATGTATAGAAAATGTGATAGAATAGGAGGTTAATATGATCTACTTTACCAGTGATCACCACTTTCGGGCATGAGAATGTGATAGGCTATTGTGATAGACCTTATTTGAATGCTCATGAGATGAATGTTGACATGGTTGAAAAATGGAATTCAGTAGTTAAACCAGAGGACACTGTTTATTATCTGGGCGACTTTAGTATGTCAACGCATAATATTCATATTGTTTCCAAACTAAATGGCAACGTTCTGTTGCTCCCTGGGAATCACGACAGGAGTTTTAACTACTTAGATAAAAAGCAGTCATCTCTGCCACAACGCAGGAAGTTATACTATGACGCTGGGTTTAAAAAAATTTTGGAACAGCCAACATCCATTAAAGTTGGTGATTACGACGTTCTTTTAAGTCATTTTCCATACTTTGAAGATCATTCAGAATTTAACATTCGATACAAGGAATACAGGCCAAAAGATAATGGTCAGTTTCTGCTGCACGGACATATTCATCAGAATTGGCTTAAAAAAAGCAGACAGATTAATGTTGGTGTGGACGTTTGGGGTTTTAAACCGGTTTCTGAGAACACAATAATTGCAGTAATAAAGGATAAGAGAGACTTTATTAAAAATTATCTGGAATTAGACGCATGAGAGAAAAACCATATTTAATACCATCCAATATTGGCGGTAGATATTTTGATGATATTACACAGATCGTCTATTCTGTTGCTTCCAGAACTAAAGAAGTTTTTTCCATAAATAGCGTGCCAAACGAAGTTGTACAAGCACTTTCCCTTGCTATGTCTACGGCAAAAGATCTTGAAAAACAATTAGAGAGAATTCAGGAACTTGTTGGAAAGGAAGAATAATTGAAACATAGCGAATGGTTTAAAAAACAATTCCCTCATGCACCGCTTAGTCTCACTAAAATAGCAAAGTTGAGACGTGAAGTGTTAGAAGCAAAAGATAATTATGAATATTTGAAGTCGGAACTCGAATTAATTGAGTCTACTAGACTGGCCTTTGAGGTAACAAAACTTGCCTGGACTTTGTCTGACGCCGATAAGAAGAAGGGCAAGAGGTCCTATGTCTGAAATAAAATTTGAACGAAGATACTCGAAAGAAAAGTTTGAAAGCGATCGTAGAATTTTTAAAGAAATAGAAACAGTCTCAATTGCATCTCATGCTAGAGCAATTGAAGAAATCGAGCGCTGTTATGAACTTATCGATGATGCTATTAAGATGGCAGAAATTGTGTATGGTATGATCAGTGATGATGAAAAAGACATTTTCACTTGCAGAGTGTTCGCAAAAGCGTTTTTGGAGAAGGTAAAAAAGACATGACTAAGAATGAAGTTTATATGATGCACGTAATAAAGAAAATGTTGAGAATGATGACCGTAGAGCAACAGAAAAAAGTTGCTAGACACACCAGTGGTTTAGACGTTTGGAACAAGAAATCGAAAGATGGATTTTATCCAGGTCCAAGGAATTCCGAATACATTATCATAGAGGATGATGGTTATGAATGGGGTTATACCACTATCAAATCTAAGAAAAAAGCAACAGAACACGCCAGAAAATCAACCCAGAATCTAATAGCATTTAAGGGATATGAAGTAAAATTATGAAAGAGAATAATAAACCAAAAGTTTGGTTAACTATAGATGAAAAACAGGAAGATTACTCCAAAAGGTTTCAAATTTTTGAATCTAACCAGAAAGCTCTGGATCATGCTAAGCAATCTGGGTTTATACAAATGGGCCAAATAAGTAGTACCCCTGGGATAGCATCAGTGTGTTCTTTCGGCAAAAATAAAAGTGTATGGATAATGTGTGTCGAACTTCAATGAATCGGACTAAGGTTTCAGTAAAAAACCACCGAAAAGGAAGAAGAAAATGGAGGGTCTATGACACATATAATTACAGCCTTGGAAGAAAGCTCCCATTATAAGAAAAGACGTGATATTTTATCCTCTTCTTCAGGTAACTCTTATAGGGTAGCTATCAGGAAATCTGATGGTAGATGGACCTGTTCTTGCCGTGGGTGGATTAATGTTGCCAATAAAAAAGGTACTGATTGCAAACACATAACACAGCTCAAGATTGAATATGGACCGTTTCTTAATGACGGTTTTGAATCTACGCTTAATGTAATTCAAAGTTCTGTTAATGGGTTGGTAATGGTTATTTCAAAAGGTTCAATGGATCAAATTTTGGACACCTGGAGTAAGATTAGAGACCAGGT
>JALHRJ010000155.1:2549-4713 GCA_022841475.1 Cyclobacteriaceae bacterium
TTATGTGGATTTCGAATTTTGATCTCTTGACCAGACCTGTATGCATATTGACCTAAGTTATGACCAGAGTCTTCGTCCGCATACCAGCATTCTATTGTGATGCCCTGAAATATTTCAGACATCTTAATCACAACAGGTTCTGGATGTGACCAAGCAGTTTCAAAGTATATCAAACTTTGGTTTTCTTCAACATATTTTTGGGCAAAAGCATTCCATTTAGTTCCCCAATTTGCTTTTGCCCAGTCATAAAATGAACAGAATCCATACTCAGAAGAATTTTTAATTGCTTGCGCCAAATTATCTATAGCACCATCTTTGCAATGCATAATATCAAAATCAAACATCCTATACTGTCTATTTATTGCTATATCAGATTTCTTAAGATTAGTTATGTATGAAGTCAGACCAGTAACTATTTCATCAAAAGATTTTCTTCTAACCGAAGCATGAAGTACTTTAAAGTCGTTTGGTATATGGACCTGAAACGCGGAGTTTAAAAAATAAGAAACCAAAAAATCACACTCGACAGATTTTATTGGCGGTGGCATTTCGATTATTCTGTTGAAGTCTATTACGGATTGACCCGGTGGATTAGACAAAAAAGATTTGATTTCCTTAACTTTATTGTCATCAGTGTGAAATTTTATAATATTACTTATGTAATTCGGCATTGTAGTTTCTCAAGGTATTTGTTTTCAATTTCATTTAATGAAAGACCTGCGGAGTCTTTCTCTGAAAGTATTGGTGTCGTTGTCCATGTAGCTTGAAACCAATCAACTTCAAGATCTGAATCGTCCCACTTTAAAGTGACCTCGGACGATGGGTCATAGAAGTTTGTACAACCATAGGCTACAACTGTATCATCTTCCAAAGTATAAAATCCATGAGCAAAACCTTCTGGTATATAGACCTGAACTCCATTATAACCTGAAATAACAACAGAATTGTGTTGTTTATACGTTTTCGATTTAGGTCGAAGGTCTACAAAAACATCCAAAATTTTGCCCTTTAGAACACTAATCAGCTTTCCCTGCGGATTTTTGTGCTGAAAATGTAAACCTCTAAGAACATTTTTTCTAGATAACGAAGCGTTGAATTGGACAATATCTTTGCCTATGGCTTCGCCAATTTTGTTTTTTGAATAACACTCTAAAAAATGACCACGATTGTCTTCATAAACTGTGTTATTAATTACCAAAACATCGCCCAGAATGGAATTAACAATCATGTTTTCTCCGAACTCTTCATAAATTCTTTAGAATTTTTTACAGATCCATCTGGAAAAATTATATAACAGGGTACACCATGTTTATTTGCAAATCTGACCGTGGACCAAGTTCCACCCTTAATCTGTTCTGTCATCTCAGCAGGAGCGGCTATCATACTATCTGCTTCACTAACAATTACTCTATTTCTTTGAATATATGGCTTTTTATCTCTTAATTCGTCACAGTCTTCTATTGTCCATGTTGTTAGTATATCATTGGTTGGCGGATGTCCAACTATATAGGTTTTGACACTTTGAGCCCTGAGTAGTTCATGAGCTTGAGTATCTGCACCAGCGCAACAGCCGTGATGAAATTCATAACCAGCACCAATAAACATTAATTCTATAAATTTATCTTTCTGTGCCTGCGTCATGCCATGTCTGGTACCTGTAAATCCCATTTTCATTAACAACTTTCCTCAGTATCAGTAAAGACACCCTTTAAGTCTATCTTTAGCGGATGAAAAAGCCTGCGATATTTTATAAAGTCCTTTTCAGTCATTCCGGTTCTCTTAAGTATTGATTGGGCTTTTTCTACTTCATAAGATTTTCTTTTCATTGGTTTGGTCGCCAGATACAACATCAAATCTCTAGACATGTCATAGATTTCTTCATTTTCAGATTTCACTACCAAAGGTCTATCTGTTCTAAGAATCACCTTTCTTGCATCCCAATCTATACCAAAATGGGCACTAACTATCGGTTCACAAGCTGATGGTCCAACTGATGGCTTGGTGATTTTAATAACTATTTCATCATCATGGTGTCTGTTATTTACGTTAGTTCCAGACAACAAAGCAAGCAATTCACTAACTTTCATATTTTATTCCACTTCTTTCGGTTTGGCTGATACATTAGGTGTTGCACATTGAATTCTACCAGAAGTGACCGCATCAA
>JALHRJ010000156.1 GCA_022841475.1 Cyclobacteriaceae bacterium
ATGAAAATGATGAATGAAATGTTTGAAAGTACTTGGATAAATTTGTTATTATTTATTTGGATGATATACTTGTGTTTAGCAAAAGTTGGGAAGAGCATTCGGAACACTTGAAGTTGGTTTTTGCAACACTGAAGCAAAATAAGCTTGTTGTTAAAGAGAGCAAATGTGAAATTGGTTTAAAGAAAATTGAATTTTTGGGGTACAAAATAAGTAGCAGTGGTATTGAAGTAAGTCCTGAAAAGGTGAGGGCAATTAGAAATATGAAACCATTGAAGAACGTAACTGAAGTTCGTTCTTTCCTAGGGATGTGTGGTTTTTATAGGAAATTTGTTCCCAATTTCTCAACAATTTGTGCAAGCCTTACAGAACTCTTGAAGGACAATGTGCAATTTGAATGGAGTGCAAAGCAACAAGTTGCTTTTGATACAATTAAAGCGAAACTATTGACCTCTCCAATTCTGAAAATGCCTGATTTTCAACGTGATTTTATTGTCCAATGTGATGCTTCTGGAGTGGGAATAGGCGGTGTCCTTCTGCAGAAATTTGATACTGAATTGCCTATTGCATACGAGTCGCGTAAGTTGACACCTGCCGAAGCGAATTACCCAGTGCATGAGTTGGAACTATTGGCTATTATTCACTGTTTGAAGGTCTGGAGGTGTTACCTCGAAGGTAAGAAAGTGGTTGTTCGAACCGACCATGCATCATTGAGATTTATTAAAACGCAAAAAAATTTATCACGAAGAGTCTGTCGCTGGATTGAGCTGATGCAGAACTTTGATTTGGAAATACAGTATGTCCCTGGAAAGACAAACGTTATTGCTGACGCGCTCTCTCGTTTGGAAGTGAATACTGTAGCTGATGAAGACTGGCCTCAGTTATATCATCAATATTTTAATAAGGAACCAGTTCCTGAAAGATTTGAAAAGATGCTTGAAAATGAAAGAAATCATTATAGTATCGATAATGGAGTTATTTATTTTCAACACCCTGAGAATGGAAAAGTTCCTTATATCCCCTTCAGTTATAGAGCTGATTTAGTGTGGAAACAACACCATGGTATTGGCCATCTTGCTGGTGAATCAACGTACAATGTAGTCAAGGAGCGAGGATATTGGCCAGGAATGAAGAAAGATATCCTAGAATGGGTGAAGACATGTGTTATTTGTCAAAAGTGCAATGAAAGAAATGGGAACGACAAAAGAAACTCTCAAGAAATGCAGTTGATGCCATCCATGCAACCGTTTGAACGTTGGTCTCTTGATTTTATTGGTCGTCTCCCTGTCACAAAAGCTGGTAATAAGTTCATCATAACTGCAATAGACCACTGTACTCGTTGGCCAATTGCTAAGGCTGTCTCTGTTGCTGGAGCTGCAACTGTTGGAAAATTCATTTATGAAGAAATTCTGCTGAATTTTGGTTGTCCTAAGGAAATCCTGACCGATCAAGCTAAATGTTTCAGTGACCAAGTCTTACAAGAATATTTGGAAAAACAGTTGGTTAAACACTTGAGAACCACCGCATACCATCCAAGAACAAATGGATTGGTGGAAAGACTTAATGGAATACTGGGTAGCATGATTAGAAAATTTGTTGAAAATGGTGGGCAAGAGTGGGATGTTTATTTGAACCAAGCGCTGTTCGCCTGTCGTGTTCGTGTGCACAGAAGTATTGGCGTTTCTCCATTTTATCTGACCTATGGAATCAGCCCGACATTACCTGGAGATTATATTTCACCTTTTATTACTAATGAAAAAATTTCTATTGAAGAGCTGGAAAAATGGAGGGAAGGGGAGTTACAAAAATTGTCGTTGGAACGTCAAAAAGCAAAAGAAAGAGAAGAAAATATTAGAAAAGAAAACAAAAAAAATTTTGATAGAAAGTTGAAGAATACGTCGTTTCAAATTAATGACTTAGTGCTGCTAAAAAATGAAGCCAGAACAAAGTTCGATCCATTTTTTAAAGGACCATTTACTGTAGCAGAAGAAAGTTCAAACAAAGCATTGGTGAAGTTGTGCCATCGAAATGGGGAGCCTCTCCCCAATTGGATTAACAAAGAACGGCTAGTAAGAATAACTGTCGGTAAGAATATTGAAAATGATGGCTACAATAGCCAAATATAAGAAAAAAAAATGAGTTTTATTTAAGTGTGGGGGAATGTAGGTCTGTCCCATAATTTCTGTTTTTCTATAAATACCCCTATAAATAAAGGCACCCACCCCTGAACTAGCCACTCCTCTTGTGAGCTAAACCTTCGTTAGTAAGTAAACATCCATCCCTCTCTCCATTCTCAAGTCAACAATGACTACATTTGGTAGCACCGATCAACCTGAACAACCTGTTCAGACCGATTTTTCTATGTTTATGAGCGGATTCGCCGAGATGATGGCGCAAGCCATCGCTCGGAACAATGCTCAACAGCAAGAGCTGAGCAGCGGATCGCGCAACAGTGTTCTTAAACCGAACATTGCGTCCTACAAGGGACAAAAGTGTGAGAATCTTACTAGCTGGATTTTCCAAGTTACGGATATGTTTGACGCCCGTGGGGTCAACTTGGAAAACCGCTTGAAAGGAATTTCTGGATTTTTGGATGGAGCTGCACTCCAGTGGTATCTCAACTTGAGAACCATGATTGAGTCTGGTGTTAAACCCCCATTTCAATCTTGGAGTGAGTTTATTGAAGAATTGAAAGTGGCTTTTGAGCCACCAAATAAGTTGATGAAGGTCAGAAGAGACCTTCGGTACTTGAAGCAAAAGAAATCTGTCAGCGAGTATGTTTTTGAATTCCGTAACTTGGCTGGGCAAATAAGGGATATGGGGGAAAATGATTTAATATTGAATTTCGTTGAGGGATTGAAAGATTTGACGAAGAATGAATTAGTTTATCGCAACCCAAAGACCCTGGAAGAGGCCATAAGAATGGCATTAATCTTTGATTCTGCAAAATTTGATGATAAAAAGTCTGGACACCAACCCCAGAATACTGAGTCGTTTACCGTACCAATGGAGGTGGGAAATTTGCAAAAGGGTCGTGGACCCATGAAATGTTTCAACTGCGGCAATGTAGGTCACATAGCTAAAGACTGTCGTTCAAAGAAGAAAGCTGGTTCGAACCCTGGAAGGGCTGGCAGTAGGGAAACGAGTGGTAAGACGGTTGAGAGAAGCAAGGAGACTCAAGAT
Source organism: Cyclobacteriaceae bacterium (assembly GCA_022841475.1). Lineage (GTDB taxonomy): Bacteria > Bacteroidota > Bacteroidia > Cytophagales > Cyclobacteriaceae > ELB16-189. The sequence continues at coordinate 3,181 of JALHRJ010000156.1, forward strand.
AGCAAGGAGCTGAACGCACTAGAAGTTAGTGAACTGCTCCAAGAAAGTGAAGAAGTGCTGCAATTAGAATGCAATGTAGCAGCAAAAAGTGACCTTTTGATTTTGAAAGGAACGGTGAATAATCACCCTTGCACAGCTATGGTTGATAGTGGGGCAAACGGTAATTTCATGAGCAAGAAATTTATGGAAAAGCATGTGGAGTCATTCCTGGACGTTAAGGAGAGCCGAGGAAATGAAGTAGTGAAAGTTGTAGACGGTAGTCTGCAAAAAATTGAAGGAACTGTAAGAAACGTTAAATTGAAAATTGGGCGGTTTGAAGATAAAATATCGTGCACTGTAATCCAAGTAGGGAAGTATGATTTGATTTTGGGAAAGCCCTGGCTTTATCAACATAATCCGAGGATTGATTGGCGCGAGTTGAAGTTGGAGCTAGTAAATGAGTCAGGTTATCATGTGTTGAAAGGTATAAAGGCGTTCAAGGAAGCCGAAAAGCCAAATTTATTTATAGCTGCAACCAGAAAGGACATTGAAGAATGTGAAGAAGCATTTGTGGTATTTGCAACTGAACATGAGAATGTTGTTAGTGCGAATGAAGAACAGGGATTAGCAACGGTGGCTTTAACGGGTCTGAAAGCAAGTTTTCCAGAGGTTTTTGAAGAATTAAAACACTTGCCACCCCAGAGGGAAAATGACCATTCTATTGATGTTAATGGTGCTGAACCAATTGCAAAACCATCCTACAGAATGAGCCCCTTGGAATTGGATGTCCTCCGGCAAGAGCTAGACAAATTAAGAAACCTGGGTTTTATTCGGCCAAGCAAGAGTCCTTGGGCAGCTCCTGTGCTATTTGTCAAGAAAAAAGATGGTACGCTAAGGCTTTGTGTTGATTTCCGTGCGTTAAACAAAGTAACTGTGAAGCACAAGTACCCAATTCCCCGTGTTGAAGAGCTGTTGGACCAGTTAGGCAACGCCAAGGTATTCTCAAAAATTGATTTGGCGTCAGGTTATTACCAAGTGCGGGTGAAACCAGAGGATATTCCAAAAACGGCGTTCAATACTCGCTATGGGCAATATGAATTTACTGTTATGCCGTTTGGTTTGACCAATGCGCCAGCAACCTTTATGAAAATGATGAATGAAATGTTTGAAAAGTACTTGGATAAATTTGTTATTATTTATTTGGATGATATACTCGTGTTTAGCAAAAGTTGGGAAGAGCATTCGGAACACTTGAAGTTGGTTTTTGCAACACTGAAGCAAAATAAGCTTGTTGTTAAAGAAAGCAAATGTGAAATTGGTTTAAAGAAAATTGAATTTTTGGGGTACAAAATAAGTAGCAGTGGTATTGAAGTAAGTCCTGAAAAGGTGAGGGCAATTAGCAATATGAAACCATTGAAGAACGTAACTGAAGTTCGTTCTTTCCTAGGGATGTGTGGTTTTTATAGGAAATTTGTTCCCAATTTCTCAACAATTTGTGCAAGCCTTACAGAACTC
>JALHRJ010000157.1 GCA_022841475.1 Cyclobacteriaceae bacterium
GCAGAATTACAGAATGAATGCGCACTCTCTCATCCCAACTACAACGAACCATTCCATTTATACACGGATGCCTCTGATGTAGGCGTTGGTGCTATATTAATGCAACAACAGAAAATAATTTTCTGCTTCAGTCGCAAACTTTCAACAACTCAACAAAAATACAAAGTGTGTGAGAAAGAGGCACTAGCAATTGTGGAAGGCCTACAAGCAATGAAGCACATCGTCATTGGATATCCACTAACAATTTACACTGACCACTCCAATCTACAGTTTTTATCATCGTCAACACTCGGCAGAGTACAAAGATGGAAGCTGTTCCTAGATCAATTCAATGCTAAAGTGGTTTACCTGCCAGGCAATCAAAATACGGCCGCCGATACACTGTCACGCGTCTTCGAACTAAATGCCTTAAGTTCAGACAATAGTGATATCGACGAACTTTACCCCTTAAGCTACTCAGTTATACAACAACACCAGCAGCAAGACCCAATCCTCAGCAACCTCAATTCACCAGACGTCAAGTTATCTGCAAAAAGCTCTTTAACAAAACAGTCCCTAATTTATGACAAAAAAACTCATCTTCTATTTGTTAAAACTAATAGTGACAGACCTTACATCCCAACAACGTTGCGACAGAACGTTCTTCAATGGTTTCATTTGAACTACCAGCACCCTGGAATATCAAAAACATTCTATACTATCAGTCAGTACGCTTTCTGGCCTAAAATGTTTGAAGACGTTGTTAATTTTATTAACAAATGCCATGGATGCCTTACTGGCAAAGCAAACAAAAGAAAATTCAAAACTGATTTAAAATTGCAGTCAAAAACACCATGGATTCATATTGGAATCGACATTATCGGCCCATTTGATTCAAATCAACTTACTCAAAACATTGAGACCCATGACTATGTTGAGGACACTTATACCTACTGTCTGACCATTGTCGACTTTTGTACCCGCTGGACCGTTCTCACACCCCTTACGTCCATCACTGCCGTTGAGGTAGCTACTGCGTTGGACGCCAATTGGTTTTGCAAGTTCCCGCGTCCAGAACGCCTCACTTCAGATAACGGAACTCAATTCACTTCAGCAGAATTTGAAGAGCTTTTGAACAGTTATGCTGTAAGACATATATATACAACTACATACAATCCTCAAAGCAATGGAATAACAGAAAGAATTCACTCATTTCTCTCAGCAGCAATTAGAGCAACTGTACCAACTAATTGGTACGACGTGTTGCCATACATTACATGGTCATTAAATTCATCGTATCACAGATCAATCAAATGCTCTCCTGCAGAACTTGTTTTCAGCTGTAAAATGTTACTACCTTCCCATATTGTTGACCGTCAGAACCTCTTGGCCCAACTGAACGTTGAACCTCAAACAGAAAACTGTAAATTTCCATTCCAAATTCATGATACTGTTTATTTAAAAGAAGAAAATACTACCAAACTTAGTCCTCGCTATACTGGACCTTACAGAATCACGAAGGTTCATCCCCAATCCAACACTGTGCAGATAGACCTGGGTTCTTTTAGGCAGACTGTAAACATTCGTAAGCTGAAAGCTTACAGAGGAGAAGCCGAGTGTCGTATTGTAACAACGACAACTAAATGATCCTGTCTCAAAAGATCCTTTTGTCTCAAGGAGACATCCTCCACAGGATCCTAAATCTTATAAATAAAGATCCCCTCGCCAGCTCTAGGCTGGTTTTCCCATACAACATAATTGATATCAATTAATGAAATTCAACAATAACAAAAACAACACGCACAAGCCCCTGTCTTTCAAGTTTGCTATTCATGACCCTGACTTCGAAGGAGCAAAGATAACTGTTAATGCATTCACTGGAAAAGAGAATGAAGACTTTGCTGAGTGGCTCGAAGAATTCCTCCAAGCCAGCAGGATCTGTGGTTGGAACGTTCCTGTTCAGACCAAAGCGGACGCAACACACTCCGGTGTCCCACCCAGATCCGAGGAATCAGTGCAGCAGGACAATCAATCCTTTACCTCTGCTCCCAGTAGCAATGTATCAAGCCCAAATCCACAAAATTCAACTGTATTTGGTACGCCACCAGGCACTAGCGAACCAGATACTCCCAATCGTAACTATCACCATTCTGAAACAAATCATGGCCATCAACCAACAAAATCTGTATGCCAATATCCAAAACTTGTCAAAGCACTGTATTTATTGATACAAGGGAAGGCAAGAAGCTACATTTCCACGTTTGAAGATCCAACTGTAATCCTAGGCACTTTGCAGAACGTCTACTACCCCCCAACAAAATATTTCTCATTATTGCGAGAGTTGGAATCCATGTCTCGGAAACCAAAAGAGACAGCGGACGAATTAATCCTCCGCCTTCGCAAGCAAGTTGGCAAAGTGGAATTGGCCGGAAAGACAAAGCTGTCAGAACGGGAAGTCTACACTGCCTACGTTCGTCTTTTCCCGGAAGACTACCAAAAGCAGTTCTCACTCTTTCAGGCAGATACAGTAGACAAAGTTATGAACCTAGTACTTCGTATGGAAGCCGTTTTCACAAAAAGCAGTCACATGTCAGAGCTTCCCAGTAAAACACCTCAAAAACCAGCACCAAGCCCACAAAAAGACGAAAAGAAACAAAAATATAAAAATGGCGCAGCTGGAAAATATTGTAAATATCATAAATCAAAAACGCATTCAACAGAAGAGTGCAATTATTTAAAACAAAATCCAGACAATGGAGACAAAAAAGGGAGAAATTTAAAGCCAATGCAAAGCCAGGATGGTAATGAAACACCCCAGCATCAAGAATTCCAGATAAATTCACTTCACACACTTGCAGCAAAGAATGAGAAAAGGGAATTACCCAGTCAAGTGTTCAGACTCACTCGCACAGTGACCATCAAAAAGTCACCTTACAAGGCTCTGTTAGACACGGGGGCAGACAAAAATGGTATTAGTGAGTCTTTGGCAAAGACCCTCACCCCTCTGAAGTCATGCGAGCCTGTACGTTTTAAAGATGCAACAGGAAATGTCGCAGTTGCCACAAACTTTATTACGGTGGACCTTGTATTAGCAGAACTCCCACACATTCAACTACCAGTCAAGTTCTATGTTATCCCCTCATTGGAACCACAGTTGATTCTCGGCATGCCTTTCCTTATTCAAAGTGGAGCTGTGATTGATTGTCACGAGAAGTCTATTCACTTTCGACTCGTCAAACCAAAAAATCCACCGCTTGCTAAGGAATCAACAGTGGTCATGCCTAATCAAAATGAACAAGACAATCAAATCTCAAATGATATGGTTCAAACAGAAGCGGATGACATCATTGCAGATCACTGTAGTACTATTTTTGACACCGATGTTGCTAACCTGGATCCCTGGATTCAAGAGCATTTTGACTGCATTCGAGGCTCACAACAGAATTTAGGAAACTTCACAGCCGTCCAACATTCAATTCCACTTAAGCCAAACTCTGTACCAGTTGTTAAAGCGTTTTACAGAATTCCACACTCACAACTAGCTCAAGTCCAAGACATTATTAAAAATTGGCTGACATTGGGAATCATACAGAAATCAAACAGCCAATATGCTTCGCCAGCTTTTCCTATTCCAAAGAAAGATGGCAGCCTACGACTTGTTGTTGACTACAGACAACTAAACAACCAGACTCTAGTCACACCATTTCCTTTTCCACGCATGGATGATCTATTTGCTGACTTAAATGGCGCTACAATCTTTTCACAAATTGATTTAAACTCTGGCTATTTGCAGCTGTCAGTTGCGGAAGAAGATAGGCACAAGACAGCATTCACAGTTCCTTTCGGTCATTTTGAGTTTATTCGTATGCCATTTGGATTGTGTTCAGCTCCTTTGACATTTCAGAAAGCAATGACAGAACTATTCCACGACTGTCCTTTTGTTAAGATTTATTTGGACGATATTTTAGTCTACAGTCGAACAAAAACCGATCATAAGCAACATCTTGTCACTGTATTCTCTATACTCAAACGTAATGGACTCACCATCAATACAACAAAGTCAGTGTTTTTCCAAAATTCAGTGGAATATCTGGGATTCCGAATCTCAGATGCAGGAATTAAACCCGCGGAAGGAAACTTAAAAGATCTCGACGTCATATGCACAGTACCTAAAACTGTCAAACATGTTCGCAGAATCGTTGGATTCTTTAATTTCTTTCGGAACCTCATACCAAACTTATCGCAGAAATTAGCACCACTAACAAATCTCACAAGAACCAACTCAAATTTTCAATGGACTCCAGAGATGCAAGACATAGTTAAAAGCCTCAAAGCAGAATTACAGAATGAATGCGCACTCTCTCATCCCAACTACAACGAACCATTCCATTTATACACGGATGCGTCTGATGTAGGCGTTGGTGCTATATTAATGCAACAACAGAAAATAATTTTCTGCTTCAGTCGCAAACTTTCAACAACTCAACAAAAATACAAAGTGTGTGAGAAAGAGGCACTAGCAA
>JALHRJ010000158.1 GCA_022841475.1 Cyclobacteriaceae bacterium
CATCGCGTATTTAGTTAAGGTCAACGATTTGGCTCTGATGGAAGCGGATTTTGCATTTTTTCTGTGGCAAGATTCACCATCATTTGGTGTTCCATACGAAATTTTGCAACGACTCCAAAAGGGTGGAGTTTTAGTACACAATATATCGAAGAAATCTCCAGGTTTGTACTTGCAACACCATATTGGGTTAGGTACAAATAGTTATCTAACCGATGGCACACCTGCGGATCTCCATGAAAAAATGAAATGGATGATTAGTTATAATGAAAAACAGCAAGTTAACCCAAAAAAAGAAAACTACTAAAGAAGAAGATGGATCAGTAGATTCTCTTGGCAAAATTCCAAGTGGTCCACTCAGAAAACGCAGTGGTAATTCAGCTACTGCAAAGAAATTTTTGAAATTCGTTAAAAAATAAACTGACATATTCTCTTGCTAGTCCTATAATGTTATAATAAAAAAGGACTGGCAATAAGGATGTTGTTAGGGGTTCAGGGACGAGTCCTCAGTCCACTTACGTTTTCCAATATAAGAGGCCGCATGGCTAAAAGATTTTTACAGGAATTCAAAGCAACAGTTTCTGGTGTTATTGAGGAAGCCAAACAAGGTAATTTCGTAGCTAAAAATTTTGAACAACGCATGGCGATCTGCTACAAATGCACACAGTACGATACTAGAGGTTGGTGCAAAAGCTGTGGTTGTTATTTGAAAGTAAAGGCACAAGTAGCTGGTGCAAAATGTCCACTCGGACTGTGGAAATAAGGAAGTAAATTTGTGGATACTGTAGAAACAATTCGTGACATCATAGAGTCTACTGCCAAAGCTTTGGTGGACAAACCTAACGATGTCAAGGTTTCAGTTAATGAAAACACCCAAGTAACGGTGTTTGAATTGGATGTTGCCTCTATTGATCGCGGGAAGGTAATCGGTCGCGAAGGTAGAAACGCAAACGCAATTCGAACGTTAATCAACTCTATTGCTACTAGACACGGAAAACGAGTAGTTTTAGAAATTTTGGAGAACTAAAATGGAGCCAACTGGAATAGCTAGGTTTATTGAACTTGGCAGACAAGCTTGGGGTTTTGTTAAAGAACAAATCCCATCGATCGTCATGTCAATTTTTACTTATCTATTCGGTAAGCTTCGTCAAACTGAACTTGAAAGAGATCAACTAAAATTAGAATTGAACAAGGTGAAAGAACATGAAAAAATTGATAAAGACAATGCAAATCGTAGTGATTCTGATATTTTGGACGATGCAATCAGCAAAGGCTCAAAGTACAATCCCGACAGCGACAAGTAAGCCAGTTACAAAAACGCTTGACGAAGTACAATTGAAGTTTCTCGCTAATCGCGAAATTCAATGTCAAAAAACCGAAGCCTCATTAAAATTCACTGAAGATGCTTATAAGAGTTGTCTTTCTGCTCCACCACCTAAAGGTGAATGGTGGCAAGATCCTAAAGTAGTTATTGGTGGTGTAACCGTTTCCTTTGCACTTGGAGCGGTACTGGGTTATATTTTAATAAACGAGAACAAGAAGTAAGAATGAGCAAAGTTTTTAAATGCCCATTTTGTGGTCACTCAAACAACAAACACGCACGTGGTTGTAATGCTATTTTTATGAAAGAGCAGAAGAGTGAAGATATTAAAAACCGCGCTGACAAACAAAAAGCAGAAAAAGAAAAATTCAAAGATCCAAAGAATTACACTAATGACTTGGGAAAACTGACAAATGGCCAAGGTTCCTGAAGATCCATCAATAGCACCGTATGTGATGTCCGCGTTGGGCATTCTACTTTCGTTGTTAAGCGGTGCTACGATTTATTTTCTGAAGAGGCTAATTGACAGAAACGACAAGGACCACGAAAGTTTCAGTTCTACCTTAAGCACAGTAAAAGCTGAATTGATTAAACTTGAAAACCGAAAATCTGAATTCAACATCGGTGGTGGGATAGACAACACTTCTCTTTTGGAGAACATCACTAAAATTGAAAAAATGTCCGAATCTTTAGGTCGGGCTTTTATAGCAGCTTCCAAAACGAGTGAAACCTATAAAGAAGAAGTTCGCAAAGAGTTTATCACACTAAAGGTGGGGATGAATGAGATAAAAAAGCAAGTGTCGGATATTGATTCCCACAGTGTTAAAATGTCGGCAATCATGCAGAACAATGCCATCGATAAAGATAAGATGGTTGAAATTCAAAAATCACAACTTGAAAACAAGTTATTAATGGAAAAAGCGCACCAACTTCTGAGGGTTTTTACCGAAGAAGTTATTAAACTAAAACAAAAAGTCAAATAAGGAGACAAAATGGGTAAAGCAATGAAAGCATACGAAACAGTGAAGTTCATGGAAGAGTTCAAAGCAGGCGACAATGTAAAATTCGCCGATGGCCACGCTCTTGCTGGTCAGTTGGGTGTTGTTCACGCTATCAACCAAGATGGCACTTTCACTGTAAAAGTGGGACATGCCACTCAACCGCCTTGCACCCAAGCTGAAATTATTAAAGTAGACTACGAGGGCAACATCAATGTAGCCGCTCCTGCTACTCCTGCACCTGCAGACATTCCAGCTACACAAGCTTAATATTAATTTTTACTTTTGGTTTTCTAGGTCAAGCGAAACGAGGGTAATCGCACAAAGAGTTCACGCCTCGATACATGATGAATTAAAAGTTGTGTGTGGTGAATGATAGAGTGCGGACCTAGTTAATCATCTTAACTCAATAATTGAAATTGGACAAATGAAATTAGATCAAGGAATTTTAAGCAAAATTGAAAAAATGGACATTAACGAACTTGAGGAGCTTTTTTACTCCTTGGGCGATTATGACCAGATGCCTGTTGGAATCGATGAATTCATCGAATCACCAGAATTTCTTGGCAATTATTTCAACGGTTCGATGTTCCCTTACTGGCGCAAAGTTCTTCGTGACATTTATCCTTCTCCATTTCATAGCCCTTACTGGTGCGTATCGCTCCGTGGTTCTATCGGACAAGGTAAATCAACGATTGCGTGTGCTGGTGTAGCCTACGATCTTTATCTTCTTTTGTGCATGACAAGACCACAAAAGACGGTAGGGTTGATTGACTCCACTAAGATCGTATTCGCTATTTTCAACGTTACTTTATCTCTGGCGACTGATGTGGTATGGGATACCTTATCACAAATGTTTTTGAACTCTCCCTATTTTAGCCGTTTCATCGGACCTTTAGGTAGAAAAAAGAGAAATGAAGATACGCTATTCCCGAAACGTATTGATTTTACGATGGGTTCGCGTATTGGCCACACTCTCGGTAAAGCGGTTTATGAAGCCATTTTATCTGAGGCCAACTTCGAAGTAGTACAAGGCCAAGTGTACGAGAATTTTAACTCTTTGCTTCGTCGTATGTCATCGCGCTTTATGAAAAAGGGTGGTGGTGTATTTGGTAAAATTTGGATTGATTCCTCGGAATCGGGCAAGTTTTCCACGGTGAATAAAATTGTTGAACAGTACAAAAGTGATCCTGGTGTGCTTGTTCTTCAAAATGCAATTTGGGACGTAAAATCTCATTTGTATGGCAACGAAAGATTTTGGGTTTATTCAGGTTCTGATGTAAAACCACCAGAAATCATTAAGCCCGATCATCAGTATTTGGTTGAAGAGCCTGAAAACTGCATTCAAGTACCGAAAGAACATTACAAAGATTTCGCAGCTGATATTGATATGGCTTTGCGAGATCTGGCAGGTAAATCGACAGGTTCAGTTTACCGACTGTTCAAGCTTAAAGATAAAGTTAAAAAAGCAATGCGGGTTACTCCGCTATTTCCAGACTCTTTCGAATTGGACTTTTTTAACGAAGGCGACCAAATCATTGATCATTGTTTATCAGTGGATTACTTCAAAAATCCGATGAACAAAAACGCTCCTCGATACATTCATATCGATACAGCGTTGAGTGGAGACAGACTTGGAATTGCAGCGAGTTTTGTACGTGGAATGAGAGAACGAAAGTACAGAGATGTACACACATTCCAAGAAGTTACAGAATCGGTGCCTGAAGTTGTGACTGAGTGGGCTTTTGGTATTGAGCCATCAAAGGGCAATCAAATTCCACTTTTTAAATTAAGAGCGTTCTTCAAGTGGTTAAGAGAAAAAGGTTATCCGATTGCATTGATCACTACCGATGGTTTCCAATCAGCAGAAATGCACCAACAGTTGGAAATGATGCATTTCAAATCTGCATTGTACTCTGTTGATAGGACGGCAAATCCATACATCCACATGAGATCAGGGGTGTATGAGGAAAGACATTACATGCCGTCTAATCTGATACTTGAAAAAGAGATTGAGAATTTGGAGATCACACCAGACAGTAAAAAGGTGGATCACCCGAAATTCAATTTTGACAATACAAAAGGATCGAAAGATATAAGCGATGCTGTTTGCGGATC
>JALHRJ010000159.1 GCA_022841475.1 Cyclobacteriaceae bacterium
GAAAGGGCAAATAGATTATATAGATCAGATGAATTTTGTAGCGCATGCCGAAAGAAGGTTATTGGAAACCGTCAAGCCCACTATCAAAGAATGATCATGGGAGGGGGTGCTTTATGGTTGAAGTCGAGGTCAATGTTGAAGTAAGTGTATCCTATTCTCCCCAGTATGGGGAAGAAGGGATGGCAATAGTGCTTCGATTGATGCCTGTAGGTGTCTCCCAATGGATAGAATGGTCAGTCAAGAAATCCTTTATCCGAACAGAAGAAGAGGTTGCTATGGGCTGGTTGACATGCCCTCGCAAGGTGGTATTTGAGGTTGACGTGACTGTAGATGGTGATACAATTAAAGATGCCACGTGCCAGACTGTATGTCCTGCCTTTGTCAGGGCGTGGGTTGAGCTAGAAGCCATAAAGCAAATCAAGATTGAAAAGGAAAAGGGGGGGGATTGATGCAAATTGAACGAAAGAACGCACAAATTGAAAGAGTTTCATTTGGAAAAGAGGATCATGGGATTATGAGCCTTATGCTATCCCTGAAATACAATGGAAGCGGGCAAGGATTTGGCGGATACGCATTAGATACGTGGGATGATTCTAGGAAAAGACGTGTTGGGACAGCTTACGGTATGGAGTGGATTATGCAACTCATGGATGCAGTGGGTGTGTCTGATTTCAGTGATCTTGTTGGCCTACATATTCGAGTTGAGGCGGATCGGAATAAAATCTATAGGATTGGCCACTTTCTAAAAGAGAAATGGTTCGATCCCGAAGCAACAGATTTAAAAGAGTTTGTAGAACCTAACAGGAGGATAGAATTATGATGAAATGGCTTGTAATAAAAGAAAGGGAATCACAACAATGGGTATTAGTAGGTCCGACTAAAACATATGAGGAAAAAGTAGGAAGAAAAGTTACCTATCATTATAAATCATGGGTAATCCCCGTTCCAGAACATATATCACCATTTGTAGAGTGCCATAAAATTATTCAAGCCAAAAATCGAGAGGACGCCCAATGCCAGATTTTAAATTTGAAATAGGTGAAGCTCAAATACAAAATGCGATTGCAATAGGGATTGCTGAATCATTTTCTCCTGAAAAGAAAGATGTAATAATACGTGATATTGTGAGGGCACATTTATCCGTAAAAGAAAATAGTTACAGCAAGCAAACGCTATTAAGTCGTATCGTAGGGGAACAAATACGACGAATGGCAGAAGAAGTTTTATCACAAGAAATAGAAAAATCTCGTCCAGCTATTGAAAACACAGTCCGCGAGGCACTTGGTCCAGGGTTTCAAGATAGTATTTGTAATCAATTGAAAGCTGGATTAGTTAATCGTAAGGTACGTAATATTTCAGTAAATGTTGAAATGGAGGAGGACTAACATGAACATGAACTGGATCAGATGGATTCTTGTGGGCTGTACCTTTATCACGATCATGGAAGGTGGGCAAATGAAGACCTGTACGTATTGCTGTGCGGGGTCGATGTGTACTTTTAATTGCCCATAAGGAGGACGTGATGAGTAATAAGAAATGGGTCCAGCATATCTCAGGACAGGGGGAGAAGTGGGAAGTAGACGACGAGTGCCATTATGATGGTTGTTGGTCGGTTTTCAAAAAGAAGGGAAGACTTACGGACCATTATTTTCTCCCATTGAGTGAATACCGCCTTTGTGAGCCACCGGAGGAATGGGAAGATGTTACCTTCCAAACAAGGGTAGTGCATCATGGGGAGCATTCAGGACTTGTGTGCGATGGTGAAGCTGTTCGCATACAGGAAGGGAAATATCGCCTCCTCAAGGTAGAACTTGCTAAGCCTGAGCCAAACATTCTGGGTTACTCACAGCAATGGGCCTTTGTGGTCGAAAGGAGGAAGTCATGAAAACCCCCAGGGACTTCATGCTTGAGGACCTTGAGGATGAATTGGTTCAAGAGAAATGGTTGAATTATCTTGATACCATCGTAGAGGAAAAGGACGAGGATGATGAAAGCGGGGAATGATGCCTGGTGGGAGCAGGTACGAGAAATCCATAGTGAAATGCCTGTGGGTACTCACTGCAAAGAAGCAGAGCTGGAAGTGTTTTATCGGTTGTACAGAAATATGACGAAGAATGGATTATCTCAGGGTGAAATACACAACCATTTCAAGGAATATTTTAATATAGGCCGATCAGCATTTTATTCACGATTACGAAAGGTAGAGTGTCAATATGTTATCACCCGATGAGTCGAAAAAGACGGTTGAAGCTGTAGTTGGTGAAGCCTTTGATAAAGGCTATGAGTGTGGATATAAGGCTGCTATTGAGGACGTAGGAAGGGTCTTTGAAACTGCTCTGATAGATAGCCTGGATACGAAGGATACCAAGCCATGCTAAAGGAATGGTCTGCCCTTCGCACACTCCTTGAACACTGTACCAAGTGTGGCACTGACAACCTCGGCTATATCCACTACATACCAAGGGAGTTTGTTGACGATGTCCAACGAGAATATGACCTGTATATCCGACGACACCAGGAAAAAATTAGACAAGTTTATCGAGGAGAATTACCCCCGGCTACTGGCGAGGGTTCGGTATAGAGAAAAAGATGAATCTAAAGCGGAAACAATCTTGCACGATATCATTGTTAAGCTCTATACGGGAAAGCGGAGCTTGAACTTTGACGGATACCCCCTTAGACACTTTGAATACCTTGTCCAAAATACTGTCTCTCATGCTTTACAAAGTAGACAAGATGCATTTGAGGATGGCTACTGCGTTGAGGTACGAAGGAATGTAATAAAGCGAGTACCAATCCGTAAGGGGATTGATGTGATTCCTGTTGTCAAGCTAGCACTTACTCCTTCTATCCTTCAAGAGATTGAACATCACGAACAGTATGCTCAGTATTCGGCCTATAAGACCACACTACCTCTTATTCATCAGCATATCCTAACGCGCCTAGAGGCAGGGTTCACAATCGATATGATACATAAGGCCCTTGCTGAGCAGGGTATTTATCGTACTAGAAGATGGGTTTTGGATCGTACAAAGGTCCTCATTCAGCAGGTGGAACAGGTGATGCAGAAAGTTCACTCTCCAGTTGATTGATAAGATGATCAGGAATTGAGACATCAAAATGCATAACATACTTACGGAATTCAAACCAATTTTCCCATTGGCGAGAAGCATAGAGCTTCCTGAGTTTTTCCCTGTGCTTATCGCTCCTTGCTGCATCAGGGAACTTCCACTGTAAGGTAATCTTATCCCATTCTAGTTTCTCTGTTGATGATTCATCTACCCTACTATCAGAAATAAGCTGATTACCCAGAAGTAAATAGACCGCTTCCACCTCACCCGAATAGAATGATGAGCCACGAAGGGCATCCACAGGCTTGATACGTGCTTGGATCTTCTGGCCTGGTGGTGGGCTTAGTTTATGTGTATGGTGGATATACACCACTGCTTGTTTTTCGAAGATTTCATTGAGATTATTAAATACCTCTTGACCCACATCAGACGAGTTTTCATCACCCGAGAACATCTTTCTCAAGGTATCGATAATCACAAGTTTAGGTTCAATTTCTGCCATTAAGTCTTTGACATATTTGATATCATCTGCATTGGTACGGAGATCAAGTTTCTTCTTATAGGAAGGGTCAGCAGGGTCCAGCATGACAAAATTAGGATGGAAAGAGAGGCCATGTCCACGTACTTTGGCTGCTCGTTTCATCCATATTTTATGGGGAGTATCGTACTGGAGATAGAGTACCTTAGATTTCCGTGACTTCCGACCCATGAATGGCTCACCCTTGGCGACCGCCAAACCAAGCTGTAACCCAAGGAAAGATTTACCTTCTTTAGGTGGGCCTATCAGGAGAACACGGCCAGGGTAGGGGATGAATTGGTCGATGAGGTATTCATCGGGTTCAGAAGAGGCGCGATCAGCATATTCATCAAGGGTTAATGTTTTCATAATCCAGTAGACCATATTTTCCTAGTTTATGGTCTACTAGACTATCAAGGAGAATTGAATATGGATTGGAAAATTGAGCCACACCAATGGGTCAAATTTAAGGGAATTGGTCGTGATCGGTGTGTAAAGTGTGGGTTGCTTGCATTGAAAAATAAGTTTAGCCAGTTTTGCGTAAAAATGGGTTGTGATCATACTGAGCACCCACAATACAAGTATGAAAGGAGTCATTGTGCAGATATATAGTCCGAGTAGTCGTGATGAGTATGCGTTTTGCCCTCGTTCCTGGTGGCTCAGGAAGAATGGCCTGATGCCTCGTCGGATTGGGTATCCTGAGTTGTGTGGGATGGGTGGGAATGCGATTGGGAAGGCGATGGAAGAATGGAATACTGATATTATGAAGGGAAGTGAACGGGATTTGTACCATTATGTCACAGTAGGAAAGAATGCAATAACTCAAGCTCGATTGGG
>JALHRJ010000160.1 GCA_022841475.1 Cyclobacteriaceae bacterium
GAATTGGATGGATGCTCTGATACAGAACTAAACAATCAAGTGTCGTTAAGACTGGGGTTTTATTTAAATAAATATTCTTTTAATTCTTGATTAATGCTAAAATATCCTTAATCATCACATTCCCCACCACTTTGGACATAGCCATCCGTGGACACCTGTCCTCGGCTAATGGTGACACGCTTCATGCGGTCCACGTTTACCGGCTTCACTTCATTTCCATTCTTATCCAACAGAGAATAAATGCAGCTACTGAGCCTTTCCTTAACTGTGTATGGTCCTTTCCACTTGGCCTCCAAGGCCTTGGCACCTTCATTGGTTATCATGACAGTATCACCTCGTGAAAATCCTACCAGTTTGACAGTTCTGTCATATTTCTTTTTTGCAATTTCTTGTTGCTTTTGTGTCTTGGCAGCAGCTTTTAATCTCTCCTCCCCCATTCTCTGCATTTGTTCTTCTCTAAATTTCAACAGTCCATTCTGGTCAACCTCCACCTGTAACTGTGGTATTCCAGTATCTCCAGGGATCATCGGCTTTACTCCATAGGTTAAGTAGAATGGTGAAACATTGAGAGTTGAGTGAGTACGGACCCGACATGATAACAGGGCCTGGCTTAAAAATAAATCCCAATTATTTGTTTTTTCATTAGCTAGTTTTCTCAAAACTGATTTTAAAATTCCATTAGTTCTTTCCGTTAAGCCATTGGTGCGGGGATGATAGCCACTAGTTCGTAAATGTTTGACATTCAAAAGTTTTAAGTAATTTTCAAGGACTTCAGCATTGAAATTAGCTCCACGGTCGGTCAGTATTTCGGTTGGACAGCCAAAAGTACAGACAATTTCCTCATAAATAAATTTTGCAACATTTCCTGTGGTTGCTTCCGCCATAGCCTTTGCCACTGGCCACCTTGTCACATAATCAACTGCCACGATAATCCAACGGTTTCCATTCTTTGACATTGGTAGAGGACCAATAAAATCCAACCCCCAGCGACTAAACGGTGCGATATTGTAATCCAAAGGCATCATCTCACTTGACCTTCTCTGCTTTCCGCTTTCAAATTTCTTGCATATTATGCAACTGCTAACCCATTTCCTAATGTCAGCGTCCATTCCAGGCCACCATGCTCGACTTTTGACTAAATCAAGTGTTCCTTTCTGCCCGTAATGACCTAAACCAGCATGCAACTTGTAAACTGTGTCCATTCTCATTGAACTAGGGATGAACGGTACTTTTCTATCCAAGTCCCCAATGTAATAAACAACATCATTTTCCACCTTAAACGCATTTTTATACTTTTTCACTTCATTTTTCATATCTTCATCAACTGCTTCCTCAAACCTTCCTGTTTCTAAGTACTCAGGTATTAGCTTGGGCCAATCAGTTTTTTCCAACATATTGATTTGCAGACGTGACAAAGCGTCAGCTACCACATTCTCCCTCCCATCCTTGTACTCTATCTCGAAAGTAAACTGTTGAGTATACTCCAACCACCGAGTCATCCTTCTTGACAAATTTTTCTGTCTTTTGACAAATTTCAGAGAAGCATGGTCCGTGCGCACTACAAATGTTCTTCCTTCCAAATAACATCGAAAAACTTTCAGACAGTGAACAATCGCATACATTTCCAACTCATGGGTAGGATAATTTCCTTCCACGTCAGTTAACTTCTTTGATTCATAAGCAATTGGGTGTTCCCCGTCTGGAAACAACTGTGAAAGTACACCACCCACTGCCATAGCTGAAGCATCCGTTGTCAAAATAAATGGTTCATTAAAATTTGGTGAATGTAATACAGGTTTTTCACTGATTGCTTTCTTTAACAATTGAAAACTTACCTCTTCCACTTCATTCCATTGGAATTCTCTATTTCCTTTCAATAATTCCGTCAGCGGTTTTGCAAGAACCGCAAAATTGGGTATGAATTTTCGGTAGAATCCGATCAAACCAAGGAATGAACGTACGTCTGTTACACTACTTGGTGATTCAATTCCACTAATTGCCTTTACTTTCGCTGAATCCATTTTAATTGTCCCGTCTCCCACGATGTAACCTAGAAACTCTATTGAATTTTGAAAAAACAGACACTTTTTCAGTTGGACATGCAATTGATTTTTCTGAAGTCGTTCCATAATTACTTCCAAGTGCATTCTATGCTGCTCCTCATTTTCACTAAATACTAGGATATCATCAATGTAAATGACAATGAACTTATCCAACACATCATGAAAAATTTCATTCATTAATGCAACAAAGGTAGCAGGCCCATTGCAAAGTCCAAACGGTAAAACAAGGTATTCAAAAAGACCATACCGAGTTTTGAACGCCGTCTTTTCTATATCTTTTTCGGCTATCTTGACATGATGGTAAGCACCTTCCAAATCAATTTTGCTAAACACTCTAGCTGAGCCTAGTTGATCCAACATTTCATCTACTCTTGGGATAGGATACTTATGTTTGACTGTCAAGTTGTTTAGGGCTCGATAGTCAACACACAGACGTAGAGTACCATCTTTCTTTCTGGCAAATAGCACAGGTGATGCCCAACTTGACTTGCTTGACCTAATAAAACCTTTTTTTAACAATTTGTTCAGCTCCTCTTTCAAAACTTGCAATTCCAACGGACTTTGGCGGTACAGCGGTCCACTAACAGGAGTTGCCCCTTCTTTCAGAATAATTTGATGCTCCGTATCCCGATTTACCGGTAAATGTTCCAAGGGTTGAAAAACATCCCAAAACATTTCTTTCAAGTTTTCAATAAATTTTTGATGTCCTGCGTGATGTACTTCAGACTTTTCGTCATTTCCAATAAAGTTCACACATAATATTTCTTCCACCTCCCTGAATTCTCTTCTTTGAATTACATTCAGTGCAATTTGACTTCCCGCCTTTCTTGGTTGGCGTTTTTGTGCCGTCAAAACTACTACATCGCCATCTTTTACAGGGATTTCAATTCGATTTTCTCTCCAATCAATACTTGGGTTATTTTGAAACAGCCACGACTTACCCAAAATTAAGTCATATTTCCCTATTTTCATTACCGCCGCAGTAACTTTCCCTTTATATAACCCCATAGTAAGACCTAAACCCCTCGCCATTTTTGAGCTAACATGTGAAGAGCCATCAACAACTGCCACTTTTTCCGCTGGAGCCTCATGAATGTTTTCTTGAAGGGCTCCATAATTTTCTTTGACAAACTCTTCGGCTACAAAGTTGTGAGATGCTCCCCCATCAATCAGGATTTTTCCTTCAATACCGTTAATTTTTCCGTTAAAGACCAACAGATTATGCTCCCCCGCAGCAGCACATTCCAATTGCTGTTGACCCTCATCACATATTTCTTCCGTTTCTTCAACAAATCCTTCTTCCAAAGATAATATTCCAATTTCTTTAATTTCTTTGTTTTTCTTTTCTTCTTTCTTGCTGTTTGGACACTCTGCTTTCCAGTGACCAAACTGTTTGCACTTATGACAACGACCTCTTTTTGAAACATCTTTGTTAGCATAACTGATATCCATTGGTACTGTTCCGTTACTCTCACGTGCCTCCGACTGCTCCCAAGTTTTTCTTATGCCATTGAACTTCGCACTGTCAAAATCGACTGCCATTTTTATCGCACTATCAAGCGTTACTGGAGCACGGTAAATGACTTCTTCCTTCGTTTTGTCTTTTAAACCCTCAACAAAATTTAAAACTAGGTCTTCCTCAGACATATTCTTTAACTGCCCAACCAAGTTTCTAAATTGAAAAACGTAGTCATTCATGCTGCTTTTCTGCTTCAAATTTCTTAATTCTCTACGCAAGTGGAATTGATTGTTTGGGCGAATAAATGCAGATTTCAGTTCATCAATAAATTCCTTCCAATCCGTGTAGGGGGCCTTTTGATTGTCACTCATCAAAGTGCGTATATTTAAATACCACTGCAGAGCTGCACCTCCAAGATAACCTGATACTAACTTCAGTCTGTTATCGACATCAACTCCCATTGCTTCAAACAAATCACTCACTTGAAAAATCCATGAGATCAAATTCTCATCCTTTCTTCCGTGGAACACTGGAATACTTCGATTCCCACCACTCATTGAAACCTGTCTTCTTCCCTGACTTCTTTCAATTGCTTCAGTTATTTGTCCACTGTTACTCTCATTCACAGCCGCCAAAGTTTGTGCGTTGGCCTCTTGGACGCTTTGCACCAATACTCTCCCCAACTCGTTAAAAAACGCGTGCATATCAAAATTGTTTTCATTCATGTTTGTTTTACGGTGCTACCAAATGTAATGATTGTCTCTATGCGATGAATGAATGGGGAATTGGATGGATGCTCTGATACAGAACTAAACAATCAAGTGTCGTTAAGACTGGGGTTTTATTTAAATAAATATTCTTTTAATTCTTGATTAATGCTAAAATATCCTTAATCATCACA
>JALHRJ010000161.1 GCA_022841475.1 Cyclobacteriaceae bacterium
AGTTCGGCTAAAATCTTGAGTTTAAAGCCTTCAGAATACCTTCTGTTAATTCCGTCATTATTGTACATTTTGCTACGTGTTGTGTAGCCTTTTTTCAGGACGGATCACAATTGCCCACAACGCTTGGCTATGAAGCGTTACTTTTATCCTTTAAAAAATAATTAATCAAAAGTAATGCTTTATAGCCGTTGTTGGTGGCTGTTGCAATTACCTCACTCGTTCCTTAGCAATCTTTAGTGTTTTTTTATCCAAGTCAGTCAATAATTCTTTCTTCTTCACTGTCCCATATGTCCTTATTGATTCCTTGAATTTTTTGTCTTTAAATTCTTGTCGCGCCCTTCTTATAACTTCTTGGTCAAAATGGTCAGTATAGTCAGTCTGCCGTTTTTTATTCTCCAATTCAGTCGTCTCCTTCAGAACTTTGGCGATCCTTTTTAATTCTTTACAGTCGCCTTCAAAGAAGTCCGCTTTGATCAATTCAAAGTCCGCAAGTATATTCCGGAATGATTCTAATTTGTCATCTGATTGAAAGTCTGGGAATTTCATTTTGTCCGTAAACCCAAGGTGCCTTAGATACGAATCATGTCCCACGGCCGAGTCGTCACATTGATAATACAACTCACCAACCGAAAATCTGTATCCAATTACGAATTTCTTGTCACCGTTCTTGTAGGTAGCAATAGTAAACTGTCCGCCTGAACCCTTTCCGTTCTCGTAATTGTCTAACGTGAATCCATGTTTTGTCAAAACTGGTTCAAGAAGTTCGAGTCCGTTAATTAATTCTGGTAATGGGTTCATCAATGTCTTTTTGCAATTGCCACCAACGCCTGGCTATGAAGCGTTACTTTTATCCTTAAAAAATAATTAATCAAAAGTAATGCTTTATAGCCTTTGTTGGCTGCTGTTGGACCTTCACTTACTTATCATTTTAACTTACTACTTATTTGTCTTTTTTCTCTCAGAGAAAATGAATCCTAGTTCAACTGCAATCAAGAGTCCAATGACTCCAATTAAATAATTTATAGCCTTCTTAATATGGTAAGTGTCTTCAAATATCTGGCCGCTGAATTTTGTTGCTTCGTTGTCCAGCAAGTCAAATCTGTATTTCGTGTTCAATGAATCGTCTTTGATATTGTCTAGTGTTTCGAATTTGTGCTTTTCAATTAATTCAATGTTGTCATTAGCTTTTCTATTTAGATAAAAAAGAAGTAAGACTGTTACAATTATCAGTAGTCCACGAAGAATGTAATGTGTCCAAGTCATTTATTAGTTGTCTCAATAGTGGTCTGGGCCAATTGCAGCCAACGCTTGGCTATGCAGCGTTGCTTTTATCCTTTAAAAATAATTAATTAAAAGCAATGATGCATAGCCGTTGTTGGCCGCTGTGGCGCTACTCAACTCTTTATTTTTTTTCTGCTTATAAAGTCCGCCAATTTTCCATTGTCCAATTGGTATTCTTCTATTTTCGTTGAATCCCAGTATATTTTAAGTATTTCGTCAATAGTTTTCTCTTCTTTTGCGGGCAAAGCTCCATATTTTGAGTGGAAAGATTGTCCGTCAAAGTAAACAGTATGAATCGGAGTGTCCCATTTATTGCGAAATACAATTAGTGAACCTTTGTCAAAAGAACATACTTTACATTTCTTTCTTTTAGTATCGAAAGATTTTGTCTTTATGAAGGAAGTAGCAAGGATACTGTTCATATACTTATTTTCCTTTAACGAAGTCCATTTTGTAAATACTAAGTTCTCAAACTGGATACTAGTGAAAAACTTCTCTAGTGCGTAACTATGGCAATTTTGAGAACCTGTCGTTCTCATTTTGTTCATGGTGATGGTGTCAGAGGCCGATGGGATATATGTCGAGTCACGTCTGAACTTTCTAGCTTCCTCTAAGTCGTATTTTATCTTAGTCGTATAACTGAGCTCAATAATCGAGTCCATCCAATTTATTCTAACAGTAGCATTGTACTTACTTTTTGTTTCAATGGTGTCCAACTTGAAACAAATCTGTTCAGTTGATCTTATATTGTCCGTTAGTTTTTGCTGGGATGTAGCATGATGAGAAATCAAAATGAAGATAGTTCCAAAAAATAGTTTGTTCATGTCTTAAAATTTGAAACGGCATTGCGGCCAACGGTTAGTATATGCGTAGTGCGACCGATAGGGAGCATTATCGCATATACATTGTTGGTGGTCGTTGTGTGCCCTGAATGTCTACCAGGGTACAATTTAATGATTCATTCATTGAATAGGTAGACAATGTTGTAACAAAGATGAGAGACTTTCATTTGGAAGTTGTCATTGGAATGGATATGAGCTGGCAATACCAGAGGTCTCACGCAGTTTCAAGATAATGAAAAGGTGAAAGGATGTCCTCTCGACAAGGAGAGAACAGGCTTACTTGTCAAACCACCACAAGGTGCTTTGCTTTCAAGGCGTAGGTACTGAACGTTGTGGAAACGAATGGACTGCTGTTGTATGGCAGAACAATTCAGGTATGGTCTAAGGAGATGAATGAGATGAGAATAAACCATCGCAGAGGTGTCGTAACTAACCTTGTTGTTGCTCAAAACCCGAGGGATCAGCGCCCCGAAGGGATTAGTCATAAGCGATACCTGTATTGCGGCTCATGATGGGCGACCGGCACAAAGATGGCATGACCTTAGACTGGGCTTTGTTACGAAACTGGGGAACCTTACTGTTGGTGTGAAGGAAAAGTTATAAGTCCCGAAGGGATAAGACGAATACCGATACAATAGCTAAGGGGCAGATCAGCTCGTAGTAGTGAGGATGCTCTTGGAAACTTGAGAGGAGCGAAGGGGCTGACATGATCTGTTTTATTTTCAAGGATCAACTTAACGTTCGCAAGAACAGGAGGAATGAATTCAGAGGAAGAAACAAAAGGTTTTCCTATCACCCGTGAACAGGTGATAGAATCGTTTAAACTGGTTAAGAAGAAAGGAGAAGCGGCAGGGGTTGATGGTATTACCATTGATGATATTGCTGCTAATCCAAGGAAGCACCTTTACCCGGTGTGGAACCGTCTAGCCAGTGGAAGTTACTTTCCACCAGCCGTGAGGCGTGTGGAAATACCAAAGAGCGATGGTGGTAGAAGATCGTTGGGAATTCCCACAATCAAAGACCGTGTGGCACAAATGGTAATAGCCAAAGAACTAGAAGGGACAGTAGATCATCACTTCTCACCAAATTCATTTGGTTATCGACCACACAAGAGTGCTCACCAAGCCATCGAACAAGCGCGCGAAAATTGCTGGCGTTACCCTTGGGTAATTGATGTTGATGTCAAAGGATTCTTTGACAACATTGACCACGAACTACTCATGCGTGCAGTGCGAAAATTCACCGACAAGAAACATATACTGTTATATGTTAACCGTTGGTTGAAAGCACCCGTTCAGTTGAAAGATGGGACCCAACTCCAGAACATGAATAGGGGAACACCACAGGGCGGAGTAATCAGTCCCTTGTTGGCTAACATCTTTCTTCACTTCGTATTCGACAAATGGATGGAGAAGAATTTTTCCGAAAATCCATTTGAGCGATACGCTGATGATATCATCATTCATGCGAAGAATGAACCGGAAGCACGGCACTTGTTGAAGTCATTGAAGGCACGGTTTGAGCAGTGTAAACTCGAACTTCATCCAGAGAAGACCAAGCTGGTGTATTGCAATCGCAAGGGGAGACGCAAACGGAAAGAAGCGAAAGAAAGGCAATTTGATTTTCTGGGCTATACTTTTCGTTCACGCAGCGTGATGACAAAAGAAGGTACACTCATCTTTGGGTTCAGTCCTTCCATTAGCCCAAAGTCCACGAAACGAATAGCGGAAGAAGGTCGCAGGTTGCGCTTTCACCGCTGGACGCACATGGATGTTTTCGGGTTGTCATTAGCGTTGAGCAGCAAGATTGTAGGCTGGTTAAACTACTTTGGCAAGTTTCATAAGTCAGCGATGAAGGTTGCGTTCCGTAACTGGAATCGAAGATTAGTGAAATGGGCTTTTAATAAGTATAAACGATTTAAGCGGTGCAAAACATTGCGACCAGCGAGGTTATGGTTACGTCAAATCTCTAAAGAGTACACGTATCTGTTTCCGATGTGGCAGCATGGCTTTACACCGTGATCTTGATCATGAGGAGCCGTGTGATGGGAGACTATCAAGCACGGTTCTGTGAGAGGTTTAGGGGTGAAACTCCCCTTTACCTACTCGATATTCTGTTTTTGTTGACTTTTCAATTTCCCAATTTCCCATAAGCATTCTATGAATGTAGCAGTTGTCAGCTTGACTTAGAAGTTCCTTTCTTTGCACTTCTGTAA
Source organism: Cyclobacteriaceae bacterium (assembly GCA_022841475.1). Taxonomy (GTDB): domain Bacteria; phylum Bacteroidota; class Bacteroidia; order Cytophagales; family Cyclobacteriaceae; genus ELB16-189. The sequence goes on from JALHRJ010000161.1 coordinate 4,339, forward strand.
TGTCACCTTCAAT
>JALHRJ010000162.1 GCA_022841475.1 Cyclobacteriaceae bacterium
GGCTTTGCCATCATGATGTTGTGGTTATTGGGTGGCGTTGTTGCACTGTCCGGTGCGTTAACGTATGCCGAGATTGCAACTACGTTGAAACGTTCCGGGGGTGAGTATTTATATCTATCAAAAATCTTTCATCCTGCGCTTGGCTTCTTAAGCGGCTGGATGAGTTCCATTGTTGGTTTTGCCGGAGCGATTTCTGCTGTGGCCATCGCCATTGGAGAATATGCCACAGAAGCCACCGGAGTTTCCACGAAAGTGATAGCCGTTGCAGCGATTGTATCCGTATCGTTTGTGCATTGGTTTGGTGTAAAAACCGGAGGCCGGTTGCAAACCTTTCTTACTACGCTCAAACTTTCTTTGATTCTCTTCTTCTGCATCGCACCCTTCTTTATTAACTCCGTGCCCAAAACAGAAATTCAATTTCTTCCGCAACCGGGCGATTGGAATCTCATTCTTAGCTCAGGCTTTGCCGTTTCGCTTGTCTTTGTTGTGTATGCCTACACGGGCTGGAATGCATCGGCCTACATCGCAGGTAATTTGGATAACCCACGGAAAAATCTTCCTGCATCACTCATCACAGGTACTTTGATTGTCGTTTTGATTTATTTAGCGCTTAACGCGATGTTTCTATACACCGCTTCCTTCGAAGAACTACAAGGTCAAAACGATATCGGCAATGTGGTCGCGCACAAACTTTTTGGAAGTACAGCCGGCACTATCTTCTCGGGCATTTTTAGTTTTGCGTTACTCTCCACACTCAGTGCCATGACCATTGCAGGGCCGCGTGTAACGGAAGCCATGGGCGAAGATTATAAATTGCTTCAATCCTTCTCGGTAAAGAATCGCTTTCGGATGCCTTACCTCGCTATTCTTGCACAGGCAGGCTGGTCTGTATTTTTAGTGTTGGTCAGTTCTTTCAAAGAAATCATTCAATACATCTCGGTGAGTCTTTCTTTCTTTTCAATGCTCACCGTGCTCGGGATTTTCTTCTTACGTAAAAATTCAACCACGACCGATCATTTTAAAATCCCCTTCTATCCCTTGCCGCCTGTGATCTTTATTCTCTGCACAAGCTGGATGATCTATTATGTGGCGGTGGAAGATTTTAAAATCATAGTATATTCCCTCGGCACCATGATACCTGGCCTGGTATTATATTATATGGCCGCCCATCGCAACAAAAAAAATATCATTCAAAACGAATAATTATCCGCATTTCCTGCGTGATCTCTTCTCAGGATATTTTTTTATAATAAATATTCGCTTAAATTAGATATACACAAATCTCTATTCGTTCACCAAAATAACTTTTATGAAGCTAACAAAGTATGCCTTTGCAGGAATCTGTATGATTTTAAGTCTGGCGATTTTGCCAGTCCTTGCTCAACCTAAACTCACCGATAAAATCCCCATCTCAGCGGATATTAAGACAGGCACCTTACCCAATGGCCTGCGATACTATATTAAAAAGAACAGCAAGCCAGAGAAAAAAATGGAATTGCGTTTGGCAGTAAATGCTGGCTCCATTCTGGAAGAAGACAATCAACAAGGGCTTGCGCACTTCACTGAACACATGGGCTTTAATGGAACCAAAAACTTTGAGAAGAATGAACTTGTTTCGTTTCTTCAATCCATTGGTGTAAAGTTTGGGGCCCATCTCAATGCGTATACAAGTTTTGACGAGACGGTTTATATGTTGTCGATTCCACTCGACAAATCAGAAAATTTTGAAAAAGGATTTTTAGTGTTGGAAGATTGGGCTGGAGGTATGTTGTTTGAATCCGATGAAATAGAAAAAGAACGCGGTGTTGTACTGGAAGAATCGCGCGGAAGAAAAGGTGCACAAGATCGCATGATGGAAAAAGTGTATCCTAAACTTTTTGTTGGCTCTAAGTATGCCGAGCGTTTGCCTATCGGTAAAGATGAAGTACTCAAAACCTTTAAGCCCGAAACGATTAAACAATTTTACAAAGACTGGTATCGGCCGGACCTGATGGCGGTGGTGGCCATTGGTGATTTTGATATTGCGGAAGCGGAAGCCAAAATCAAAAGTCATTTTGGAAAACTAAAAAATCCAACCAAAGCAAAACCACGCTATAGCGTAGAGATGGCTCCCCGCCAACAATCGGAAGGACTTGTTGTAACCGACAAAGAGGCGACCAACGCCATCCTGCAGGTATTCCATCCGTACTCAAAAGCCAAAGACCAAACAACGTTGGCTGATTATCGCGAATCAATCGTCAATAATTTATTTCAATCGCTGATGAGCCAACGTATGTCAGAGCTCACACAGAAAGCAAATCCGCCTTTCATTTTTGGCGGCAGTAGTATGGGTGGATTTCTGCGTGGTGTAGAAGCATTTACTTCTTTTGCTTTGTTGAGTCCTGCAGGCGTGGAGCCTGCCATCAATGCCATTGTTCAGGAAGGTGAACGCGCACGGCAATTTGGTTTTACCGCCAACGAATTAGACCGCGCTAAAAAAAGCATGATGAAAAACATGGAACGCGGAGTAAATGAAAAAGATAAAACAGAATCTTCGATGTATGCGGATGAATACGTGCGAAACTTTTTAACCAACGAACCCATTCCCGGTATTGAAAATGAATTTCTTTATCATCAGACTTTTCTACCAGGTATTACCGTGGAAGAGATAAATAAATATGCTGCCCGCATCATTCCGAAAGAAGGAAAAAAATTCGCTTACATCACGGCTCCTGAAAACCCGGGCTTTACCTTGCCCTCCAACGAACAACTTCTGGCCATCATTGAAAACGCTTCCAAGCTCGAAGTAAAACCCTATGAAGAAAAAGCAATCGCAGCTTCGTTGTTAACGGCATTGCCAGTGGCCGGCAAAGTGGTTTCTGAAAAAGAAATCAAAGAGCTTGGCGTAGTGGAATGGACGCTGAGCAATGGAGTAAAGGTAATGGCCAAAGCCACTGACTTTAAAAATGATCAGGTCTTGATGTCTGCTACACGATTTGGCGGACAATTTCTGTATGACACCAAAGATCGTTACAGTGCAGAAAATGCTTCCACAGTGGTGAGTCAGATGGGTATCGGACAATTCTCGCCCACGGATATTCAAAAGATGATGGCCGGTAAAACTGCAAGCGTCAGCCCGCGCATTAGTCAGATAAGTGAGGGAGTTACGGGTCAGAGTAGTGCCACCGACATTGAGACGATGCTGCAAATGAATTACCTGTATTTTACACAGCCGCGCATGGATGAGGAATTATTTAAATCATTCGTGAGTAAGCAAAAAGGCTTTGTTCAAAATATGATGGCCAATCCACAAATGGTATTTCAGGATACCTTACTTCAAACACTTTATGCTAAACATGAACGTGGACCACGCGCTCCGAATATAGAAATGTTTGATAAGATAGATGTGCAGCGTGCTTTTGAAATTTATAAAGAACGCTTCAGTAATGCAGCCGGTTTTACGTTCTTCTTTGTAGGCAAGTTTGATGTCGCAGAGTTAAAAAAACTAAGTGAGATTTACTTAGCCAGTCTGCCGGCCAACGGCAAACCTTCCAACTTTCGCGATCTGGGGTTACGTCCTGTAAAGGGTGTAGTTAAAAAGGAAGTCTATCGTGGCAAAGAACCCAAGAGTTTTATTGCGATGCAGTTTACCGGAGAAGCCGCTTACTCGGATGCAGAGGCGTTGAAAATTCAAATGCTGGTCGAGTTGATGAACATCAAACTCATTGAAAAACTTCGCGAGGAAATTGGCGGTATGTATAGTGGTGGTATGTTTGGTAACCTTTCCAAAAATCCCTACGGCAATTATACCATCGGTGCCAGTGTTCCGTGCGGACCCGAAAACGTTGATAAACTTGTAAAAGCAACGTGGGAAGAAATCAACAAGGTAAAGGCCGGTCCGGCAGAAGCTGATCTGAACAAAGTAAAGGAGACTATGAAAGTTCAAATGCAGGAAAGCCTGAAAGACAATGCCTACTGGCGAACCAAAATGCAGCAATGGGTTGAAAACGGAATAAACCCGACCGATATACTCACCACCGACAAAAGAGTAGAGGCCGTGACCGTAAAAGATATCCAGGCCGCTGCCAACAAGTATTTCAATGAAAAGAATTATGTGCAGGTAATCTTGTATCCGGAGAAATAGATTTTTTTTAACCAAGCAAATAAAGCCAGCAGGAATTATTCCTGTTGGCTTTTTTTTCATTCTGCCTGAACAATTTTGTATTCACAGAGCACCAACGCGAACTGTCATGCTACGTTTGCGTGCATGATTGGATGCCAAAGATTATTTTGTAACAAGAAAAGAGAAGAGCGGAGTAAGACCGAGCGCTGTCATGGGTCACAAAGACCGTCCGGGATGCTGG
>JALHRJ010000163.1 GCA_022841475.1 Cyclobacteriaceae bacterium
GCTTCGTTCAACAAGGCTCAACCGCCAACCGGCAAGGGGGGGCAGGTTAGTGATTGCTCTGGTATAGTGCGGAATGCCCCCCCTTGCCGGTCAGCGGTTAAGCCCTAATTGTTAGCGGCATTTATTTCATCGTTCCGAGGGCTGCGTTTTGCAGGCTGTATCGTATCAATGGATTATATATCTTCATGGTCACTTGCTGCAGTGAACGGATGGTGCGTGCAGATGCCAATGCCATTTTTATTTATAAGAGCATAGATGTCTCTTAAATTTTGACCTTGAATTTCCCATTCTCGAATAGAACTCTCCTCGCCAAGTCTTTGTCAAAATCCGATTCATCTAAATCAAACATCAGTGAAAACCTTCCTTCTATCTCATGATTTATTGTATCTACAATGTCAACAAAGACAACATTTTCGTAATCCTTATTGATGCTATAGCTACCATTTAACACATCACCATCATCAGAGTAAGTCGAATAATTCCCATTGATGACATAGTCCGAATAATTTGTAGAAGTATCATAAACTACACTGTATTTTCCGACAGTTGGAGAAAATGCGCCGAAGGATATTTGTTCCCTCAAAAAACCTTCACCAGTATAAGTTTGGAAGTAAATATTTATATATTCTGGTTCGAAATGGTGCGGATATACAAAAGCTGATGCGCCCCATTCTTTATCAAAAACATCGGCTTCTGCACTTCCCTGCTCCTGTAGCCCCTCCCAATAAACCACAAAATCGAAATAGGGAATAGATGGGTCTTTGTCCTTACAGCAACTGACAAAAATGGTTGCAAGCAAAATTGGAAACACTGCTGAAAAAGTTCTCATGGCGATTAGTTTTTTACAAAAACATTGCCTTGGCGCATGTGTGTCACACGCCAAGGCAACGATTTTATCTGTTGATGATGAATTTGATGCTTTCGGTGCTTGATTCCGCAAAAATCGAAACCGTGTAAAGGCCGACAGGCAGCTTTTCTAAACCAATCCTGAACTGGGTTGTGCCTTCGTACAGGTGCTGCCCTTTCATTTCATAGACAATGCTCCCGGTACTGTTGCTAATCAAAATGTCAGCCTCCCGTTCGTTTTCTGACTGCAGGGCAAGCACAATTTCGTCCACCGCCGGGTTTGGGGACAACGAAGCTGGAGCCATCAAGTTGTTCCCACCGCCACCACCTCCCTGAAAGCCGTCACATGCTGGGTCGCTCGGCCCCAATAGGGCAACGTCCTCATACTTGTAAACGATTAGGTTGTCACTGGATGTAACTCTCAGGCGAATCCAGACCGAACTGAACATTGGCGGTGGGATGGGCAATTGGGCTGTGGCACTTGTGCCAAACAAATAACTTGGGTCGTTGACAAAATCCCCGGTGTAGTTCCACCGCCACTCGTAAGTATATGGCGGTACACCCGGGTTGCCAAACGTGGGCTGGTTGACGATTGACGAAGTGTTGATATAAGTGGCCAAGTTGTAGCATACCGATACAGGGGCTACTATCTGTGCGTTGAAGAACACGCTCACGGCATAGTTGCTGACTGAACAGGCTGCGTTCCTGATGGACTTTGCGTTATCGCTGTCGGTTTCCCCGGTTGGGTCGCCGCTGCCCAAGGGGTAGTCCACCTCAGGGTTTGAGAAATGTAGTACCCTAATATCAGTTGGTGTAGCTGTGCCAAACCAAGGTGCCATAATCGTCCGCTGGAACCTGTTGCCGTCCACTGTCCAGCCATGCCCACAGTCCGAATCGTCGTCGTCGCCAGGACCCGGGTCGGAGCGGCTGTGCCTTGCGCTCAACAAGTGCCCAACTTCATGCACGAAAGTCCATCGGGGGTTAATCAGCCAAGGCATCTCTACTATGGCAAAGGCTGGGTCATCATCATCAGATGGATTGCCATTGGCTGCCCCTGCACCTCCTGGGAAATCAAACCTTGTCAGAAGTACAACAAGGTCGGCCCCAATTGCGGCACGCCTTGTTGCGGCCTGTGTGTTTAGCCCTAAATACGGTGGATCGCCAACTAGCGCATCCCCAAAATCTAAGGCGAATGGATAATTGAAGTTAAAAGACTCAATTTTGATGTTTACCTGCTTATTCGGTATGTCGCTGTTGATGAATGCGGAATTGATGGAGTAGGTGCCAAGCGAGACGAATATTGAAATAATAAAGCCGTTGTTGCCAAACCTTTCCGCCAGCCAGCCCCTCACGTCCTGAGGGACCAATACGAGTATGTCAATGGTTGCACTGCAGTCGTTGTCGTCATCATCGCAAAAGTCTTCTGCTTTAGCCGGGGGAGGAGGCCCCTCCGTCAGTACGCAGTCCCCAACATCCCCGATGTCTCCTTTGATTTCCCTTAATGTGTTTACGCCCGGCTTTATTGGCATAATCTCGAAAAAACGCTGACCGGCTTGTATCCAAGCGCCACGCAAGCCTTGGTTTTCATGGATTGCAAGATAGCCGCTTTGGTTGGTCAACCTCCCGGCCAACCCAAACCCGTACTCGGATTGGTTGATGTGGGTGACCTTGGCAACTATTGTTTCCCCAAGGCCCGGAAGGTTAAAGGTAATTGTGCCGTTGTCCATGAAGTCAGTAGGGTTGCCGAAGGACACCAGCTTCATATTTTTGGTGAAGGCGTCCTGTGAAAGTGTCTGGTAAGCCTGTGCCTCTTGAGTTGTCAAGTTGGCAGTAGTCAAGGAGATTTCCGTCACAAGCGACTGGGCATTGGCGCAAAAAGCGCCAAGGAGAAGCCATGCAACAGACAGAAGGAATCTTTGGCAGTAGGCTGCCAAGGGGATGGGAAAGGTTTTGGAAAGTTTCATAAAAATGGTTGTTAGGGCCTCGTAAGGCCAGTTTGAAAACCCTGTTCGGCTTGTGGTAGGGATTGCCCACAATATCCAAAATGAACCAATCTTGGCTTTCCAAGTCCCTTGGGCTAAAGATAGGAAGTTTCCGAAAGCCGGAGTGCTTGCCCAAGGTCTGAACATTCATTTTTGGTTCACGCAGTATTCAAATCTATTTTCCGTTTTGTCGCTGCGGCTAATGCAGCTTTTCATGCAACAGATAAATCAAGCTATCCATGATAGCATATCAAATTAATCCTCTCGATTGGCATCGGGAAATCAATTTATTCCATTCTGTGTATTGCACATGTACTGTGCTGGGCAAGCAAAAACAAAAATAACAACGTTCTTCAAATCGAACGAAATTGCATCAAAATATAACTTTAACAGCTCTTGTTTTGTTCATTTTACATTACATTTTTATTTTTATTGTTGCCGCTAACGTCCCGCATACACGGCGTGACCAGCTTTTGCTGGGCATGACCGTTGTATGCCTTGTTGGCGGTAGTGTTTATTATAATTTCATTATCCAAACCTTGTGGATTTCTGCAATTTGCCCTTTGCCATATTGACTTATTCTTTTCATTGAAAACAAATATCCTATCCTTGAATGTCCTTCTACTAATTGATATTTGTTTTTTATCTCGCTCCATGCCGGAGCATTGTTCTTCAAGCTTGAATTGTCAAGTATAATAGGTGGTACTCTCCAAGTTCCGTTTTCTTTCCAATATTCTAAGTCTTTATCAATGCAGCAAAATTGTTCAAAATCAATATAGTTTCCACGTGATTCAACATATGGTCTGAAATCTTCTACAACATATACTTCTTTTAGGGCTTCGAATGATACTTCTGTGGGCAGAAATTTCACTTCCTTAAAATTCATCCAAGCATAATTAGATAAAGTATTATAGTTCCGATGGTGTGGATGAATCCATTGCTTAAAAACGGACTCTGGTATATGTCTATAATCTTCCAAGTTTTTAATTCTGCTATAATAGTCTTCAAACCACTCAGCATTCCCATGCTCAATTACATTAGGTTTCAACTCTAACCAACTAATATGGATTAATGGTTCTTTCATTTTCTAAAACGATGAACTTAATTAAGCTTTTGATTTATTGTAAAATTCAAAATACTCACCAGCTGCATTTTCCTCAATACTGTAGAAATATACATTTTCGAAAGGCAAGCCTTTGTGTTTGAATTTGCAAAAAATATGTGGACAGATATAATAGACTTGTTTGAAGTTAACTTGTTGGTTATCAATTGAAATGGTTTTCGTTTTTTTGCCCGAAAACGACACTAAATGAGCACCATATTCGGAAATGTTAAATCTGATAGGCAGTTTT
>JALHRJ010000164.1 GCA_022841475.1 Cyclobacteriaceae bacterium
TATACATCAAGAAGTTTCAATCCCTTTTCTTGAGCATAAAGCATCACCTCAAACCCTGACCAATCTGCCATAGGGCAGGCTCGGTACATATCCTTCCTCATTCCGCCTTTGTATTGCATGATTCGGTATCCGATTTCATTATTCGGCTTTTGAATAATCGTCATGCGCCGGGCTTTACTTTCCTCTATTCGCAGTCCCATGAACACGCCGTCCCACCCATCGAAAAAGTCAGGAAGCAGGAAGTCTTTGTTGCCCGCCTTTCGGGCTTTCTCCCACTGAAAGTCATGTTCTGATAGTCTGGCAGTTTCAACGATTCGCAGATTCAGCCCCCGTTCAAGATAGAAACTAACAACTTCTTCGTAATTGTACATCAAATAACTTTCCTCACTTTTAAGGAAAAGGCAAGGAATTTCAGGGCGTTGTTCCTGCACAAGATCAAGCATCACAAGGCTATCCTTGCCAAAACTCAACGCAAGATACGGATTAGAGCAGAGCGATAACATTTGCTCGATTATCGCCCGGCTCCGATCTATTTTTCTTTGCAAGTACTGGATCATTTCAGGCGCGGTACGGTGAAGTATTTCAGAGCTTCTTCTTTCGCCGACTCCAGGTGTTGCAGATACAGTGCGTTTGCGCCTTCCGGGATTTCGATCCCGATTTCAATTCGACCATACCCCCGTGCGCTGCGTCCTGCAATGTATCCAAACTCTTTCCAAAGCCCGATCATGTGCCAGAAACAGGAAACCATAACTGGGTCTTCTGATGTCATCAGGATGTCTGAAAACATGCTTGCGCCCGCATTGATAACCTGGTTATAGTAAATCATCTGATCTGCGTTCCTGTCTGATCCGACATAGCCGACAATATCAATATCCATTTCGGCTTTACTGGAATCCGACCGGGTGCCAAATGCGGTGCCAAGTAATTCCCAAAACGACGGGGCGTCGTAACCAAGTTCTGAGCAAACAGGGCGAAGGCTTCCGATTTTCACAAGGCTGGTTGTTGTCATATTACCCAGAGCAGAACCAAGTAACCCAATTGGCGGGCAAAGGCGGGCAATAGTTTCTTTTTTAGTCAAGTCAACTTTCCCTGTGCTTTCTTCAATGTTTCCGCCCGTCATCAACCAGTGGTAGATAGACTTGTCAACACCCATTGTTTCTTTTTCGTACCCGATGCGGGCAAAGAAGTCTTTTACTGCCAGACGTCGCAAGATGCCGCCAATGGCGTTGCCGGAAATATACGGCACATCATCAAAATCCTTGCGAAAAACATTAGCAGGCGCATCTGGTATGCGGTCAAAAAGGGACGGCTGTCCATCGTTTTTCACGAAGTCGCGCAGCATCAAGAAAAGGTACTGTGTTTCGCGCTGCATGGTGTACATTAGTTCCGCATCTGAAAACCGATCAAGCGCGGCCATTGTCGTAAGTGCGTGTTGATCGTGGATTCCCCGAACGCCGCAGGATTCACAAAGTTGGTTGTAAAATTCAAACTTTGTTCGATTGTGGGTTGCTGAAACGACATTCGCAAGGAACGGCTCATAGTACCCGTAATAATTCGATTTCAGAGACTGATCTATGCTTTTGTACACCCCAAAAAGGATACAAAGCGCAGCCTGTCGGCGCTGTACGTCGTTGTCGAATGTGGACGCGATTTCGACAGGTGCGACCTTGTGCCGCTCTGTCCGAAACAGTCTTTTATTGCCCGTTGTGGTGTTGTCGGAGCTATGCAGTAACGGCTCCTTTGCGGTTACTTGATACGGGATTCTAAGCATTTGATTTTAATTTTTGTAGTACGTGAACAATAAGTTTAAGCGCATTTGAACGCCTGTATTTTTCAAGTACGGCGGTTTCGGCAAAGAACTTGGATTCTCCGTACGCCATGATTTTATGCGTACCGACCTCTCCTGACAATATTTCATCTTTTGTGAAATACGTCGGAAGTGCTGCCGTGTCTTCTTTGCCTTTTACGACTGTGTACCATGCCGTGACGATGGGCAAGATTTCAGATACATCATATTGGTTGATTTCCACATCCCCGCCGTCTGTGAATACTGTGAAGTTATTGTTATCGTATTGCGGGCGGGACTTGTATGAAATGTGTTTTTTCTGATTATATGAAATACAAAGCACGAACGGGGTTTCCTTTTCCGAAAAAAGCACTTGCTGCATGTCTTCCCGTTTGAGCATCGTAAGTCCGGATGGCGTTGCAATAAATGAGAAGTTGCGAAGGCTCGCTTTGCCATCTGATGTAACGGGCGCAAAGCACTGTGCGACGTCAACAGCACAATATTTTGACGGGTGCCGAATGTACGCCGCATCTGTAAAGTTAGCAGACAGTACATTTTTAAGCGCCACTCCTTTGCTTATCCGTAATCCAGAAAAGGCGCAAACGGTTTTAGTTTCTTCGATTTTTAGCGATCCCTGGTTATTGAGATGCTGCGCAATTAAGGCGGTTGCTGTCTGCATATTTTAGTCTGGTTTTCTTTGTTTTACAAGACGCTATCGAACGGCCTGTTATTTTGGCCGCTTGCTTTGTGGGTTGCGACATTAGAATTTGTAATTCCTTTTCAGTCCAATCCGGTATTTTGATTCGATCAAGTTTTCGGGCTTTCATGTGTATCGCGTTCGGGCTTTTCCCGAACAGTTCAGCAAAATGAGAAAGCGGATAGTCTTTGTAGTAGATTTTCAGATAGACTTCTTCGGATAATTTCCACCTCATTGGCTGATAATTTTATAAAGTTCATTCGACCAATGCAGCCAAGACAAATCTTGAACTGCGTAATGCAGCCCGTTAACTTTTAGCTTTTCCAATAAGTCAGGAAATTCAATCAACATTTCAGCGTGTGCAATCATCTGGTCGTAGTTGTAATCACCGCGAAGGCAATTGTATTCATGTAGCAAATCATCATCCCCTAAATCAATAGCCCGTACTGTCGGTGTTCCACACTTCATAGCCTCAACGGGTGCGCAGCTTCGCGCATCGTAACGCGACGCCTTGAGCAAGAATGTAGCCCGCTGATTTAGCCTTACAATCTGCTGTGCTGTCGGCTGCGCATAGTATTCATCCGGCACATCTTTAAATTTCGCATCCTTGTGCGACAAAGGAAACTGCGAATAAGTAATAATCCTTGCCCCGTATTTCTGTTTTAGGTGCCGGGCAACACGCGGCGCAATCGCTTCTGTATCTTTAGCAGGGTTGTACCCCACCCACCCTTCAACCAATACCGTAAACCCTTCGTCTTTTGTGCCGGGGCAGAAGTTGTCACTTACGCCGTTGCCAATCAAATGGTAGGGTAAATTTGGATCTCGTTTGTGGACATCCAAAATCCGGTCTTTATTCCACTGGCTTATGCCAATAATCGGAATTGGCAGGTGGTAGGATTCGATTGCTTGCTTGACGTAGTTTTCATTGTCTGGATTAAACAGTTCTTCGCACATCTGCAAAAGCAGGAATGTTTTGACGTTCTTGTAATGGCTATGGAATTGCACTGCGATAAAAGGACTTCCGTAAATCACGGCATCGAACTTGCTTGGATTGTACTTGATTGCGCCGCCCTGGATTTCCACATCTTCATGGAAGTCTACCCAATTTGGCAGAGATTGTTCAGGCTTGTGAACGACCTGCAATGTCACGTCGTGGCCTTGACGCGCTAAACCGTTGGCGTGCTCTACTAAGACGCGAACGCCGCCGTGTGGGGCGAGGGATGGGGTGATTATCAGGATCTTCATTGTTATTTTCCTTTATTGCGGCTCTTGAATTCATCAATGTATGTTGAAATTACAATCCGCATAATGCCCGTGTGTAGCGCAAAAGCTGCCGCAAAAGAAGCGCCTAACTTCCATGCAAAGGAAAAATCTATCCAGATAAAAACCACCGATGCAATAAGTCCGATGATAATTACAATCTTGGAAAATCCAAAGATGGGAAAAACATAAGGGTGTTCTTTGTCCATCCAAATAACAAAAATCTTCCATGCTATTTCTGCCGATAGTTTATTCATTGTCTTCCATTTGAAAGGTTTGCCCGCAAATCGTTTCCTGCATCACCACCACGCCCGACGCAAAAAGGCTGTCAATAACAACGGCATCCGAAAACATCCGGCGGTATTCTGCAACTTGGTGTTGATCGCCCGCAATATAGGTGTATCTTTTGCCTTTGTAAATACAAGTCCG
>JALHRJ010000165.1 GCA_022841475.1 Cyclobacteriaceae bacterium
GGCTTCATTACCTGGGGCATGCAATACGTCCCCACCGGGCTGGCCTCTATTATCGGTTCGCTGACGCCTGTGATGGTCGTGCTTTTTTCCCTGGCCCTGCGCAACAAGGAACGTGTGAACACCCGCGTCATCGCCGGCGTGCTGCTGGGCTTCGGCGGACTCGGCCTGATTTTCAGCGACGGCTGGAAGGATTTCCTGAAACCGGAATATGCCTGGGGAGTTGTCGGGTGTTTTGCTTCCTGCTTTACCTGGTCGCTGGGCACGGTATTGGCCAAACGCTGGAATTCGCCCGATGTGCCGCCCCTGCTGAATGCGGGTTTGCAAATTTCTGCCGGCGGACTGGGCGCTTTGGTGCTGAGTTTTTTCTTCGATACGCACTACAACATCGACCACAGCGCAGAGGGCTGGCTTTCCATGATCTACCTGATTCTGATCGGGTCGGCGCTGGCTTTCACGCTGTATATGTACGTTTTGAAACACCTGAGCGCAGCGGTTTCTTCCTTATACACCTATATCAACCCAACCGTCGCCATTTTGCTGGGCTGGGCCGTGCTGGGCGAGTCGCTTACCACGGGCGCGCTGGTCGGCATGGCGGTGACGATTGTGGGGGTGTGGATGGTGAATTCGGGGCAACGGCAACTTAGACGTGAGACGTGAGCGGTGAGAAGTGAGAGGGCGCCTTGCCTTTGGGGTTGGTTTTGTTTTTTGGGGAATTGATAGTATTTTTGGGTGGTTGTGGGAGCTATGGGGAGAATAGGCGCATATTTGACGATGAATTGTGATCAAATAGGCGGGTAACAGAAGTTATCGATAATAAAATTTTCAATAGGAAAATCATGAAAAATAAAGGCTTTTTCCTTGTAAGTACAATTGCTATGATTCTTATGATTGGGCTATCATCAAAAACTCTATATGCCCAACCTTGCTGGTTTTTTGTATTTTCTTCACAGGAACAAATAGATGCATTTCCAGCAAACTATCCTGGATGTACCCATATCCCATTTATGGTAACTATTGAGGAGAATTCTCCGGGTAGCATTACAAATTTAGATAGTTTATCAACAATCATTTCTATCGGAGGAGAGCTTGATGTGAATAATAACATAGCACTAACTGATTTTAGCGGGCTGAATAATTTAATAAACATTGGGGGGAACTTTAAAGTCAATAATAATGCAGCATTAATCAGTTTTAATGGGTTGAATAATCTAGCTTCTATCGAAGGAAACTTTGATGTGAACAATAACGCTAGCTTGATTAGTTTTAATGGGTTAGAAAATTTGAATACCATTGGTGGAAATTTTTTCGAGGAAGGATTTATCGTGAATAACAATGCTTCCCTTGTCACTTTTAGTGGACTTGAAAATCTTGATTCTATTCAATATGGCTTAAATATAGAAAACAACTCTTCATTAGCAAACCTAGATGGTTTGAATAATGTAGTTTACATAGGAGATGAATTGTTAGTGGTAAATAACCATGTAATGCATAGTATAAATGGTATTAATAATTTAACTTCTACCGAAGGTTCAATAACAGTGAATGATAACAGTGCTCTATACAGCATAGATGGCCTGAATAACCTGAATTATATAGGGAAAAGTTTGAATATAGGCAATAACGATGCACTTCTCAGTCTGAATGGCCTGAAGAATCTAAATTTAATCGGGTATAGGTTGAGTGTAAATGGAAATTATGCCCTGAAAAATTTTCATGGATTGGATAGTTTAACTATTATCGAAGGAGATTTGTTTGTGAGTGGCAACCATTCGTTGACCAACTTTAGTGGTCTAGATAATTTGACTTCAATTGGTGTTTATCTAGAAGTTTTGTATAACGACTCCTTAATAAACTTTAGCGGTCTTGGCCTATTAACGTCTGTAGGGTATACAATGAATGTAAATTACAATAATTCTTTAAGAAATTTTAATGGCCTTAATAACTTGGCCTCTATCGGACGCTCAATGAGTATTCATCATAACAACTCCTTGTACAATTTTAACGGCCTCAACAATTTAACCTCGATCGATCGAGACCTTGAGGTATATTCTAATGACACCTTAACAAATCTGAACGGCTTTGATAATTTGAATACTATTGGAAATTCTCTAAAGATATTATATAATGATAGATTGAATGACCTAGGCAGCTTAAGTAATCTAACTTCTATTGGCAATATTCTGAGTATTAAAGATAATAGCGCCTTGACTGGATTGAGTGGGCTTGATAATGTTGTAGCTTCAGGAATTAACGATTTGTTTTTAGAAGATAACATCGTTCTTTCAACTTGCGAAATCCAAAGCATTTGTGACTACTTAAATATCTCATCTAACTCTGCCACAATATCTGCTAATGCTAATGGGTGTAATACTAGAATCCAAGTTGAAATGGCTTGTGATATTGTACCAATAAGTGAATTAACAGCGAATATGAAATCAATAAATATAATTCCAAACCCAACAAGCGGAACATTTAAAATAATTGGGGTGGAATCTGGTGAAATTAAAATTATTAATAATTTAGGTAGACTCTCAATAAGAAGCCCTATTTCAAATCAGGAAATTGATGTTTCTAAACTACCAAATGGAGTTTATTTGGCCATAATTACTTCAAATAATCAGATGATATCAACACGGATAATAAAGATGTAGAATGAATTTCGCGCTAATTTTTGCCTTGTGGAGTTTCACGGTTCTATCAACCACACTCCGTAACTTAAAACCGATCCTTCGCAGTGCGTAGATTAAATGCCAGGGTCTGGCGGGATTGATTTTGTAAAACAAGCAAAAAACTACCACTAACTATCTACTACCTCTCACACCTCCTAAGCGTCGGTAAGTTGACAGTGGTAATGATGTGTACAAGAATAGTAACACAAATCGGCTCAAAAATTAAAAATACTGGCTCAAATGGGCTAAAAAAAACAAATTGTGTCGCTATTGGCGTCCCGCCTGGGGTGTACGGAATGTTTGGAAAAGCCGCAGCGCGGCGAAACGTCGGTAGAGCTCAAGGCAAAAATTGGGTCTAAAGGTGCATAGCACCGAAACTTTTGGTACGTGTTTCGGCGCTACGACCTTACAAATCTGTTCAAATCTTTATTTCTAACGACATTTCGCCGCGCTGCGGCTAACACCATGCCCACCTACCAAAAATTCTTCCACCGCGTCCTCCAAAAACACTTCCCCCAAAAAAGTACATCCTTGCAAGCGCAAATTGACCTGGAGTTTGCGGCCTTGCAGCAGGACATTCGTTTCGGCGTCACTTCATCCAACCCGATGGATAGAAGAATGGACATTGCGGGTTATTTTTTAGCGACGATCAAAGCTCTTGATAAAGAAGGTATTGCATACGAAACAATCAGAAACATCGTGCTGGAAATCGCGCACGAATACGTAAAACCCCGCAGCAGATTCCACCTTTTTTTAAAGCAGTTGCCGCCAAAACTAATCAGTACCCACTTCGGCAAAATGCTGATCAATTTCTTCAAAACGAGGTTCTATGAAAATACCCATGCCGAGGGTTTTAAAGTAAAAATCATCACCGATAAGACAGAAACTTTCGGGTTCGGTTACGGTTTCGACATCGTCGAATGCGGCATTTGCAAACTTTTTAAAAAGCACGATTACCAGAAGTTTGCATCCGTTTTATGCGAAGTGGATTATATCACCTCCGGTCTGGCCGGCCTGACCCTCATCAGAACAGGAACCATTGCCAACGGAGCAAAAATATGCGATTTCAGGTTTCAGAAAAATACAGATTAATATGATGCAGAACGCACCTACCACCATCGATGCATACATCGCAGAGTGCCCGAAGGACATTCAGGAAAAACTGGAACTCATTCGAGCGACCATTCAAAAAGCCGCGCCGGAAGCAACGGAAGCCATCAAGTATGCCATACCGACTTTTGTCCTGCATGGCAACCTGGTGCATTTTGCCGCCTTCAAAAACCATATCGGGTTTTATCCGGCGCCGACAGGGCTGGAAGCATTTAAAGAAGCCCTTTCCGTGTACAAAACCGGAAAAGGTTCGGTTCAATTTCCGCTGGATCAACCCATGCCTTTAGACCTGATCACCCGGATCGTGCAGTTCAGGGTTAAACAAAGCATGGAAAAGTTGGCCCTCGTAAAAAAGAAAGTCTGACTATCTGCTTGTTGTACA
>JALHRJ010000166.1 GCA_022841475.1 Cyclobacteriaceae bacterium
AGTCGGCCCTGTTCTTTCCATTTGGTCTGATATGTTTTAGCGGAGGTATTTACAGTCAACGCAAAGTGGTTTTGAACGAGAAGTTGAAATAATCCACTGGTTATCAATACTTTCTCAACTATCAACATTCTCAACATCCCAACTTTTAGTATACATGTTGTGTCGCAGGTGCTCAGATCACGGCATCTATCCTTAGATAATTTACACTTACATCAGGTATTGGCTTGTTATCCGTCCCGGGTTTGTACAATTGATGCTTTCCATAAAGGAACTCCCCATCGAATTTGATGCTCGAGCCCTCTTTTTTCAATGCATCGGGCAATCCGATGGGATATAATCTCATGGTCTTTTCAAAAAGGATGGTTTCAATGAGCCAATCACTGCTCCCCGTAGCGGAAGTATGGCGGATAACTTTGCCCTCCTGGCCGGTTAGTAAATCGCCTATGTTGGAGGTTTGGGTATAATCCCATAAAGAGGCGTTTCCAACCAGTTTCCATGTGCCGTTTACTTTAGTCATCAGGCGTGATTCAAAATTCATATACGTACGCCCCCTGTCTCTCCGTATAGTCTGGTTGAATGTAACCCATGCCCAGTCAGCGCCACACATCTGGATTTGGTAATTCGATCCTTCGAATTTGTCGGTACGCATCTTCCGATTAGCACGAAAGTCCTTGATATTTTCTTTAAAAATATTGTCCCAGCCATGGTTGCCATCCCATGAGCCGTTTCGGTTGCTCCAGACTTGACTGCTGTTGGGCAGTTGGGCATAACAATTAAGCCAGGCAACTGTATCGCGCTCGATCCATGCTTTTGTTTCGGCTTCGATACACGCGAGAATGCCTTTTTCTTCCTGTTTGGGGTCGGGAGCGGAGGCTTTTTGTTGACAAGCGATACTAAAGGAGAGAATTGCCAGGCAAAAGAGAAAAGTTTTCATCGTTTGATGGTTTTACTGAAAGAGATATTGTTTGTTTTGTGGATCTGGAGCGTGGGCTAAGTGGCCGCGCTTAGTGCCCATGAAGGGCCATGTATAATTAGCACCATTTCTACCATTTTCAACCCTGCCAGGTTGTTTACCTATCAACTAACCCCGAGCGCAGCGCCGCCGCAGTGTCTCCGACCTGCGGCAAAAGTACAGCACTGTGCTATACCTTGTAAATCATTCCCTATCGCACGAAGCATCACGTTCATAATGAGGATAACAACTGAAATAGTAGTGCCTGTTTTAGTGAATGAACGTGCTCTACGTTGGCCGCAGGTCGGAGACACTGCGGCGGCTTCGGGCTTAGGTTGGGTAAGAGTATGAAGCAAGGGGTAAGGTGCCGAGGCGGAAAGCTTTGATGTACCTATTTATTATTTCTTCTATCATTTTATTTGATATAACGTTTGCTTCACAGCCAAACAGCCGTGTTTAGCAAGCGATTGGTAGGGAAGCGTTAGTTATGCTCTGGCTTTTTTATTTTGTTATCAATATTTTAAAATCCTGCATATTTGGAGAGTTTGGCTATATCGAAAATTAGTTTTTCAAAAGATTCTTCACTCCAGAATCTTGGATGCATGTATCCATGAGCAACACTATTTCTATTGTCACCTTCATCAGTTCTCGCCGAAATTTGAAAATAAGTCTTCATTTCTTCTAAGAGTAAAACATACTCTCTACTTTTTTGCCTGTTTTCATCAATAGCA
This sequence comes from Cyclobacteriaceae bacterium, assembly GCA_022841475.1. Taxonomy (GTDB): domain Bacteria; phylum Bacteroidota; class Bacteroidia; order Cytophagales; family Cyclobacteriaceae; genus ELB16-189. The sequence continues at coordinate 1,684 of JALHRJ010000166.1, forward strand.
AGGTTTATCAGGGACGTTCCTACACGTCTCCTTTTGGGGCTTCTATTCTCATCATAAATTTCTACGCCATATTCAGTTGTTGTTGAGCGAATTAACTCTTCTAAATAAGTATAAGCAAATGGAGTCAAAACAGAGTATGAGTTTGGAAATGATTGATAAATTTCTTTAGCAACCTGCCAATCTGGTACCCAATTCCAAAAATGAGCATATTGCATTATTTCATCAAATGCATTATAAATTTCTCTGTTTTGGGTTTTACTCATTATTTACTTTTTTCTATTATGGTCGAGCATAACGCGAGCATGGGCTACGTGGCCGCTCTTAGTCGGCTGTGTGAGACCATGCAAAGTTCGCTGTTTTATTTAAGGTTTGAAACTTCAACCAGTTTCAGAGCGATTATCAATGCCCGAATTCTGTCAAGTTTTGGTGCATTTATATTCCCTTCTTTGTCAATTAGTCCTGTCCAGAAATTAATTAATGGTTTAAATTTTACTCTTTGGCTATCATCTATCAACATAAGACAGAACTTTTCGTAGTTGATAATTCCTTTATCATCAGTAACAAAATCTCCAAAAGAGTAGTGTAGTCCGTAATAAATCCCTTCTCCATGCCTCATTATCGTCGAAGTTCTTATTGCTTGGATTACTCTATTTAGGTTTATATTATCACCTTTCAAATTCGCCCACTTCGGGATCAGGTTTTCTTCCTGTATTACATCTTCTTGTTTTACCTGAATATATTTTTGGAATTTTTCATCCTTTTTATCATTTGCGATTTCAGCAAGGCTTTTTTTAATCTCAACTTCTATGAACGGAAACTTCTCTTGCATTAAACTCATTTTCTTATACAAGATGCAATTCATGTAAAGTGTTGAGGTTAGAAAGTACCCACCTGAAATCTTTTCTTCCAGATTTTCCCAATCCTTGAAATACCAATCCAGATTTTTATTTTCATATGAAATTTGAAGATGGGAAATCATTTCTTGTTGTTTTTGCTCTAATCGTTTTTCGATATGGATTACCCTATTCAAGAGTTCTTCCGCTTGGTTCTTGAACGGAAGGAAGTAGTTATATTTTTGCTCTTTTATTATTTCTTGTTGCCTGGTTGTCGCCGATGTTCTTATTGAAAGATAATGTTTTATTATCTCCGGTATGAAACTGGTAACGAGAGCGGTAAGTGCAGCAATAATTATTGTTGTGGCGATATCCATATTTTTTTATTTTTCAGTTATAGCGAACTATGGCTGTTCGTCAATTCCCCCTATATCCCCAATTGCATGAAAACCTCCTTTGTCAACCCCTTCCCTACACCCGCCAGTTGCGTAAAACCAGCCGGATAAGTTAGCTTCAAGCAACGCCCGAACACCATTGGCAGACGCACCAATTGCGCGTATCCAACCAACCTGGCTGGCTTCACGCAACAAGTATACAGAAAAAGGATAGGGAGAATTTCGGTTCATCCGGTATTTATTTGAGTCTGCAATAATAATGGTTTGTTTCATATTTCCAAATCATCCAGCGGACTTTTATCTTATCCCTACTTTAGATTTTCTTCCTATCCAATAAAAAAATATGTGTTTGCTGCACAAGTCACTTCCGGGAGGCTCCCCACCGCCCGCACCTTTGTCCCAACAAAACACATATAAAATGAATAAGCAAATTTCGATTCTCGCCATTACCGTTTTCATCACATTGTTTGCAACCACCCTGGGCGCCCAGCAAAATATCGTAAAAATCAGGCCGCTGCCTATTCTCGGAAAATTCGGATTCCAGTATGAGCGAAAAATTGCAGGGCATTCCAGCATCGAAGTGGAATGGCAACGCTGGAATTTTCAGCGTAAAAAAAGCGATAGTTTTTTCCTGCTGGGTTTATTGTACACCTCTTCCTCTTCCGATGTGATCCAGGTAAAAGGAAATCGTTTTCAGGTTGTTGGCAGGTGTTATGAGCATAAAAATATGACCGGTTGGTTTTTTGAAGGTGGTTTCCATGTTGGAAAATTTGACATTAAGAGGACGGAAAGTTCCAGTTCCTTTAGCGTTCTGGGTTTTTTTACCGGCGATTTTGGCTCTGAGAGCACAAAAATTACCCGCTATGATAACGTTCGGGCAAAAGGCCTGAAAGCAGGAGGCGGGTTTCAGAAAAAGTATGGGAGACTTTTTGTAAATCTTTCAGGAGGTCTCGAGTTCAATGAACTGGACACCAAAGCGGCTGCCCTGGTGCGCGGCCTGCGGCCAGTTACTCCTTACGGCCGTTTCGCAATAGGTGTAGGTTTTTAAGTAATCAGGCAAGATTAGTTTTGGCTAAATTATTTGTAAATGATTGATTATCAACACAAATAACCAATAACCAATAACGAATAACTACATAAATACAATTCTTTCTTACTTTGCGTGCTTTATGACTGATCTGAAAAAAGCGCCATGAACAGCAGGTTTCGCTCCTTTTCACCCCTTTTCCTCTTGTTATTAATCGG
>JALHRJ010000167.1 GCA_022841475.1 Cyclobacteriaceae bacterium
TTGCGTAAATATTTTTTCGCCAAGCGATGATAGGTGCTGGTAGTGAGGCCTGGATAATTTACGCTTTCAACATTTGGATGTTGTTCCAGCCATTGCGCTAATGCGAGAGCATTATCAACTGATCGCTGAACGCGAAGTGACAAAGTTTCGAGACCTTGTAAAAACAAGAATGAATTAAACGGACTTAACGCTGATCCAAAATCGCGGAGGCCTTCTACCCGTGCGCGGATGATGAACGCAATGTTGGGGAGTCCAAGCGGATTGTTGATACCAAATACATCTCCAAATTTCAATCCGTGATAACCTTCAGAGGGTTCACTGAATTGTGGGAATTTTCCATCGTTCCAGTTGTAATTTCCACCATCTACAATTACACCACCAATAGAAGTGCCATGTCCACCAATCCATTTAGTAGCCGAAGCAACAACAATATGTGCGCCATGTTCTAACGGGCGGAATAAATATCCGGCAGCACCGAATGTGTTATCGACAATCAAGGGCAGATCATGCTTCTTGGCTAAGGCCGCGATCGCTTCAAAGTCCGGAATATTGAAGCCCGGGTTGCCGATTGTTTCAAGATAAAGCGCTTTTGTTTTTTTATCAATGTGTTTTTCGAAAGCTTCTGGCTTGTCGCCTTCTGCAAAACGCACATCAATACCCAAGCGCTTAAAGGCAACTTTAAATTGATTGTAAGTTCCGCCATAGAGGAAGGAAGTAGAAACAAAGTTGTCACCTGCCTGCAGAATGTTATTCAACGCAATGAACTGAGCCGCCTGGCCTGAGCCGACTGCTAAAGCAGCCACACCACCTTCCAGTGAAGCGATACGTTTTTCAAACACATCGGTGGTTGGGTTCATGATGCGGGTGTAGATGTTACCGAATTCTTTTAAGGCAAAGAGATTCGCACCATGTTCAGCGTTTTTGAACACGAACGAAGTAGTTTGATAAATAGGCACTGCGCGCGATCCGGTTGTAGGGTCTGCTTCCTGGCCTGCATGAAGTTGTAGTGTTTCGAAACGTAAGTTTGACATGATTGACAATGTGTTTTATTGTTAAAGAATTTTTTTAAATCTGTTTTGATTGAGGAAATAGGAACGTAATCGTAACCCAAACTGCCTGTCACCTGGCAGGGTCATAGATTAGTGTGTTGCCGGAAGCGGTACGCTTAACAAATACGACAACAGCCGTTAACAACAACACATACAACCCTTTGGGGCAGGTGTACAGATTTGTTGAATCAGATTAATGAGATGATTGAAAGTTTTGTCGAGTGAGTAAATCAAGTCGAGAAGACCTGATCGTTTTTTGGGGGTTGAAAGTTTTGTTGTCATGTTACTTTACCGGTTTATAGTTCTCCTCGGCACCTTGCCGGGAGCAGGATTTAGCACCGTTTTCTCTTATTTAAGAGATGGTTGCTAGCGCTTCAAAGAGCCTGTACTCTCCACGCTTCTTTATAAATCGGTTGAGCAAAATGCCTCACCGACTATGATGACACAAACGTATACTAGTTTAGTAGAGTTTCCAAACACACTTTAAAAAAAGTGTTAAAAATATTTTGCTGACGGGTGTTAGTTAGAAGATCAGTTCTAATTTCTGATTTGATTAGAAAGGATAAAATTTTTTCGCTTTGCTATTTTGTTTGTATCAATTAGCCTAAGGTTGCACAATTATGTAAGCATTCCTCCATCTACTTGAATCACTTGTCCTGTTATATAGGACGACATATCGGAACCAAGAAACACACATGCATCGGCTACATCCTCGGGTTTGCCACCGCGCTTCAATGGAATCGCATCGCGCCAGCTTTGTACGGTTTTCTCATCAAGCTTGCCCGTCATTTCTGTTTCGATAAAACCAGGGGCAATTGCATTAGAGCGAATTCCTCGCGAACCAAGTTCGAGGGCTATCGATTTTGTAAACCCGATAATGCCTGCTTTGGAAGCTGCATAGTTTGCCTGCCCGGCATTGCCTTTCAATCCTACCACCGAAGTCATGTTAATAATAGAGCCGCCTCTTTGTTTCATCATGGGTTTAGCCACCGCCTTCACGGTATTGAAGCAGGATTTCAAATTCACATTCATAATTTTATCCCACATTTCTTCGGTCATGCGCAGCAGCAAATTGTCCATCGTGATGCCGGCATTGTTTACCAAAATATCGAGTGAGCCAAAATCGGTTACAACATCGTTGATTAGTTTGTCGGCTTGCGCAAAGTCAGATGCATCGGAGCGATAACCTTTTGCCTTCACTCCTTTGGCAGCCAGTTCAGCTTCCAGCGCTTGCCCCTGTTCTACGCTGGATAAATAAGTGAACGCAACATTGGCACCTTGCTCTGCATAGCGTAATGCAATAGCTCGGCCTATTCCTTTGGAGGCTCCGGTTACGAGCGCATTTTTACCTTGAAGTAGTTTCATTTTTCTTCTTAATTAATATGGGTACAACATCAAATGATAAGACTATTAAAATACCGGCACCCAATCCTTGAAAATATTGTCTTCCGGCTGTGTTCATTTGCTTGATAAAAATGCCGATGATTCCCGCTAACGAACCAGCAATCAATAGTATAGAGTTTTTTAAATTCATCAATTAGGCAAACAAAAGTAAGTGCGAAACTAACCTTTTTTTGGCATCAATATTTTGGGTTAATTTGGCACTTTATTCAGGTAAGATAAACTCTAATAGAAGATAATTTATGGCAAACTATGATCTGATCGTCATTGGCTCTGGCCCAGGTGGTTATGTAGCGGCAATCCGTGCCTCTCAACTGGGAATGAAAGTGGGTGTTGTTGAGAAAGCTGAATTGGGTGGCATCTGCCTTAACTGGGGTTGTATACCCACCAAAGCATTGCTGAAGAGTGCTAATGTGTTTGAATACATTCAACATGCCGGTGACTATGGAATCAATGTCAAAGAGGCCACTCCTGATCACACCAGTGTAATAAAAAGAAGCCGCGATGTAGCTGCGGGTATGAGCAAAGGGGTACAGTTTTTATTCAAGAAAAATAAAATCGAGCAGATTGCAGGGCATGGTAAATTGAAGAAGGGTAACAAAGTAGAAGTGACTGACGCGAGTGGTAAAAAAACTGACTATGAAGCTAAGCATATTATTTTGGCCACAGGCGGAAGGTCGCGCGAGTTGCCCGCTATGCCTATTGATGGCAAGAAAATTCTTGGCTACCGCGATGCGATGGTGTTGCCGGAGCGGCCACAAAAAATGTTGGTGGTAGGCTCAGGAGCGATCGGAGTAGAGTTCGCCTATTTCTATCGAACGATGGGGACTGAGGTAACCATAGTGGAGTTTCTTCCGCGCATTGTTCCCGTGGAGGATGAAGAGGTTTCCAAACAATTGGAAAAATCATTCAAGAAAGCTGGTATGACGATCTACACCAACTCTGAAGTTACAAAGGTAGACACGAAAGGAAAGGGTTGCGTTGCCACGGTGAAAACGCCCACTGGCGAAATTAAGATTGAAGCAGATGTCGTTCTTTCTGCTGTTGGAGTGGCTACGAATCTTGAAAATCTTGGGTTGGAAGAAGTAGGAGTTAAAACAGAGAAGGGCAAAGTATTGGTGGACGATTTCTATAAAACCAATGTGCCCAATGTGTATGCAATCGGGGATATTACCAAAGGGCAGGCTCTCGCTCACGTAGCTTCCGCGGAAGGCATTATTTGTGTTGAAAAAATTGCTGGTCATCATCCTCAGCCACTGGATTACAACAACATTCCTGGCTGTACCTACTGCTCTCCTGAAATTGCTTCTGTTGGGTATACGGAAGAAGCTGCGAAGAAGGCAGGTTATCAGATTAAAGTTGGCAAGTTTCCTTTTACAGCGTCAGGCAAAGCCAAAGCAGCCGGTGCGGCAGATGGTTTTGTAAAATTGATTTTTGATGCTAAGTACGGTGAGTTTTTAGGCGCACACATGATTGGAGCCAATGTTACCGAAATGATTGCTGAGGTGGTTGTTGCTCGTAAGTTGGAAACTACAGGGCATGAGATCATAAAATCGGTGCACCCACACCCTACCATGAGTGAGGCAATTATGGAAGCTGCTGCCGCTGCATATGGTGAAGTGATTCACTTATAACCTATAATA
>JALHRJ010000168.1 GCA_022841475.1 Cyclobacteriaceae bacterium
TGTGTCCTGGTCGCAATCTGTAGTAACTTCAACAAGGTTCAGATAATTGCCTGAGGTTTCGCCTTTTGTCCATAGGCGTTGTTTCGTGCGACTAAAAAACGTTAGTCTTTTTTCAGCTAACGTTTTATCCAATGCTTCGCGATTCATGTAACCCAGCATCAATACCATGCGCGTGTTGGCATCTTGCACTATGCAAGGAATCAGACCTTGCGATTTTTCGAAATTAAGCGTGGAGATGTCGATCATAGCTGGTTAGATTCTAATGGTTACACCATTCGATTTTAAGTAGGATTTCAGGTCAGGAATTGTGAGCTCACCAAAGTGAAAGAGAGAAGCTGCCAAAGCTGCATCTGCTTTGCCCATCAGGAAGGCTTCCAGAAAATGCTGTGGATTACCGGCACCACCGGAGGCAATGACTGGGATGCTTAATAACTCGTGCAACTTAGAGAGCGGATCAATTGCAAACCCTTGCCGGGTGCCATCGTGGTTCATGCTCGTAAATAGGATTTCACCCGCGCCTCGTTCTTGTCCTTCTTTTGCCCAGGAAAATAGTTTTCTCTCAGTAGGCTTGCTGCCTCCATGCGTATGCACGGTCCATTGATTACCAATTTTCCGGGCATCAATCGCCAGCACGACAAACTGCGATCCAAAAGCCTTAGATAACTCATCAATAAGTTGTGGACTTTTAACTGCAGCCGAATTGATACTTACTTTATCTGCTCCGGCTTCCAGCAGGGGAGCTACATCTGCTACACTGCTGATACCACCACCCACTGTAAAGGGAATGTTGACATGGGCCGCAATATCTTTTACTAGTTCCACAAAGGTTTTTCTGTTCTCGTTGGTCGCTGAGATGTCAAGAAAAACTAATTCATCTGCTCCTTGCTGGGCATACGTGGCCCCCAGTTCTACGGGATCACCGGCATCGCGGATATTAATGAAGTTTATCCCTTTTACAGTACGGCCGTCTTTGATGTCGAGGCAGGGAATGATTCGTTTTGTAAGCACGGCCGGTATTATCTGTTTTGGAAGGCTTTTAATTCTTCCAGATTTATGCGGCCTTCATAGATTGCTTTCCCGATTATAACACCATATACCTTGGCGTATTTAAGCTCATGCAGATCGTCCATTGAACTGACACCCCCGCTGGCTACAATTTTTATTTTTGGAAATCGGTTTACTAACTTTTTATATAATCCAAGATTAGGACCTCCCAGCATTCCATCGGTTCCAATATCCGTGCAGGTAAGAAACTCCAATCCATCTTTTTCAAAAAGTGTGACCAGATCAAAAAGTCGAAAGGTGGTGTCTTCAAGCCAACCATTAATGGAAACATTTTCTCCCTTTACATCGGCACTCAATACAAAATTCTCAGGGCCATATTTTTTCAACCAATCGCTGAATTTTTCAGGTTCTTTAACGGCCAGACTTCCGATATTAATCTGATGAACCCCGAGATCAAGGAGTTGTTCAACTTCTTCTTCGGTTTTTACACCGCCACCAAAGTCTACACTCAGGGCGGTTTTTTCCTGGATGTCACGAATCACATCCCAGTTTACTACTTTTCCTTTTTTAGCTCCATCCAGATCTACCAAATGCAAGCAGTCCAGATCGGCATCCTGAAATTCGAGGGCAACTTCAACGGGGTCTTCCCGATATACCTTTTTCTTTTTGTAATCTCCTTGTGTGAGCCTGACACACTTACCATCGATAATGTCAATTGCCGGAATGATACGCATTGTTAAACCTGGTTACGATAAATTTAAAAAACTAAGCAATACTTTTTCTCCTACAGCTGCCGATTTTTCGGGATGGAATTGTACTGCATAAAAATTGTCTTTCTTCATAGCCGAACTAAATGGTTGAATATAATTGGTGATCGCTGCGCTATGCGAATTGACGGGTACATAATAACTGTGCACAAAGTAAACAAATTGTTCTTGGATGGAAGAATCTATCCAACTGTTAGAAAGTGACAGAGAATTCCATCCCATATGGGGCACCTTTTCTTTGTTTTTCGGGATAAATAGTTTGACGGATTCATAAAATATCCCGAGGCATGGGGTATTATTTTCTTCGGAGTGAGCACACATTAATTGCATACCTAGACAAATGCCTAACACAGGTTGTTTCAGGTCTTTGATGACTTTATCCAGCTTACAGGCCTTAAGGTAATCCATCGTTGTGCTGGCTTCGCCTACACCCGGAAAAATCACTTTATCAGCTTTTTTGATTTCTTCATGATTGTCAGTGATCACAAAATCAATGTTCAATCGTTCCAAAGCAAAAGCTACCGACCGGATGTTACCTGCATTGTATTTTATAACCGCAATCATTCGTACTTCGTCATTCTAAATTCTTCATTTGTACTTTATCATTCCTAAAGGGTTCCCTTTGTACTGGGCAGTTGGTCATTAAACGGATCTTTGCGTACCGACATCTTAATCGCTTTGGCAAATGCTTTAAAGATGGCTTCAATCTTATGATGTTCGTTAGTGCCTTCGGCCTTTATGTTCAGGTTGCATTTAGCTGCATCTGAAAATGACTTAAAGAAATGGTGGAACATCTCCGTTGGCATTTCGCCAATTTTTTCTCTTTTAAATTCAGTTTCCCATACCAACCAAGGGCGGCCCCCAAAATCAATGGCAGCCTGCGCCAGACAATCATCCATGGGTAGGCAAAACCCGTACCGTTCAATGCCACGCTTATCGCCCAACGCTTTTAGAAATGCTTCACCCAAGGCAAGCGCTGTATCTTCTATAGTATGATGTTCATCGATGTGAAGATCGCCTTTTACCTGTATGTTCAGATCGATCAGGCCATGTCGCGCCAACTGATCGAGCATATGGTCAAAGAATCCGAGTCCGGTATGGATGGTTGATTTTCCAGTTCCATTCAGATTGATTGCAATGGAAATATCAGTCTCCTTGGTAGTTCTTTGAACTGTTGCAGTGCGTTTAGGTAGGACAGCCTCGTAAATTTCTTTCCAATCGGCTGTAATTGAAATGCAAATGTCTGCAAGATGTTTTTCTTGTAGTTTTTCCTTCAAACTTCCATCATTGAAAAGTATTCCACGCGCACCTAAATTCTTAGCCAGTTCGATATCGGTTAACCGGTCGCCAATAACGAATGAATTTTTTAAATCATAGGCATCGGTAAAATATTGTGTTAACATACCCGTACCCGGCTTTCGTGTAGGCTTATTCTCGTGAGGTAAAGAACGGTCTATATGAATACCTTTAAAATGAATGCCTTCACCAGCAAAGGTTTTAATAACCATGTTTTGCACGGGCCAAAATGTTTCTTCCGGAAAACTCTTGGTCCCCAATCCATCCTGGTTGGTTACCATCACTAATTCATAATCTGTTTCACGGGCAATTTTCCCAAGCCAGGTAAAAACTCCGGGTATAAAAACCAACTCGTCCAGACTATCAATCTGAGGATCTTCGGCTGGTTCCACAATCATTGTTCCATCGCGATCAATGAAGAGTACTTTTTTCATGTGTTATTATTATATTTTAATGGTCACATGGAATTCGCATTTTGAGACTTGCCCTTTATATCTTGTATGGGGTTAGCATCGCGATGGGTATGGTCTGGTTTATGCTCATTTCATATCGTGTTAAGTTCTTTCAAGAGTGTTTGATTTTCCAGCGGAGTGCCCACTGTAATACGTAAGCAATCATCGCAAAGAATTACATTCGACCGATCTCTTACTATAATCCCACGACTCACAAGTTGATTGTATACCTCACGCGCATTCGAAATCTTTACCAATAAGAAATTAGCATCGGAAGGATATACCTTTTGTATAGCCTTGATCTTAGTAAGTTCTTCCGCCAGCCACTCTCGTTGTAAGATAATTTCTTTCACCCATACATTCTTCAGTTCTATGTTTTGTAAACCTTCGACTGCTGCATTTTGTGAAAGTAAACTGATGTTGTAGGGCGGTTTGATTTTATTCAACACATTTATAATGTCTTTACTGGCAAAACACATCCC
>JALHRJ010000169.1 GCA_022841475.1 Cyclobacteriaceae bacterium
AACGATATTTCCAAGCATGGCAACAATAGATATACATCCACAATCAACAACTCACCATCACGATGATCATGAACACGACCATGAGCATCATGGTAATTTCTGGACCAATTACATTTTCTCCGAAGATCACAAAGTAATTGCCAAGCAATTCCTTATTACGGGTATGGCATGGGCTCTTATCGGAGGTATCTTATCAGTTCTTTTCCGTTTACAGTTAGGGTTTCCAGAAGCAGATCTTTCCTGGTTAAGACCCATCTTAGGCGGCTGGTTAACTCCGGAAGGAAAAATTGATCCTGAATTTTATCTGGCGCTGGTGACTATGCACGGAACCATCATGGTATTCTTTGTGCTTACAGCCGGCTTGAGCGGTACGTTCAGTAACTTCCTGATTCCATTGCAGATTGGAGCGCGCGATATGGCTAGCGGTTTTATGAACATGCTGTCGTATTGGTTCTTCTTCCTTTCCAGTGTGGTCATGTTTACTTCGCTATTCATTTCTACTGGTCCAGCCTCCGGAGGTTGGGTAATTTATCCTCCGCTCAGTGCGTTGCCGCAAGCGATGCAAGGCTCTGGCTTGGGAATGACTTTGTGGCTGGTAGCTATGGCGTTGTTCATTGTAAGTTCCTTGCTGGGTGGTATCAATTACATCACCACGGTAATTAACCTTCGAACAAAAGGCATGTCATTTACGAAGTTGCCGTTAACGATCTGGGCATTCTTCTTTACTGCTATAATTGGAGTGCTTTCATTTCCGGTTCTTTTCGCAGCTGCTTTATTGTTGATTTTCGATCGCAGCTTTGGTACAAGTTTTTATCTATCCGATATTTATATTGGTGGTGAGGCGTTGCCAAATCAGGGTGGTAGCCCAATTTTATTTCAACACTTATTCTGGTTCTTAGGTCACCCGGAAGTTTACATCGTGTTGTTGCCTGCCTTAGGTATCACTTCTGAAATTATTGCAACCAATTCGCGCAAGCCCATTTTTGGATACAAAGCCATGGTTGGGTCCATGTTGTTTATTGCGATTCTTTCCTTCGTAGTATGGGCACACCACATGTTTGTAACGGGTATGAATCCATTCCTGGGATCGATCTTTACCTTGCTTACGCTGATCATTGCGGTACCCTCCGCTGTTAAGATTTTTAATTACGTAACTACACTTTGGAAAGGAAACATTCGGTTTACAGCCGCCATGTTGTTTTCCATTGGTCTGGTTTCCTTCTTCTTAACGGGCGGTATTACCGGTATTTTCCTTGGTAACTCTGCTATTGATATCCAGCTGCACGATACATACTTTGTAGTGGCCCACTTCCACCTTGTAATGGGTAGCGCTTCCTTCTTTGGTATGATGGCCGGTGTGTATCATTGGTTCCCTAAAATGTTTGGAAGAATGCTGAATGAAAAATTAGGTACCATTCACTTCTGGCTAACTTTTGTAGGTGTTTATCTGGTGTTTTTCCCAATGCACTATATTGGTATTGCTGGTTTCCCAAGACGTTACTACAGCTGGACTAACTTTGAAACATTCTCGGGCTTTGCTGATTTGAACATGTTGGTAAGTGTTGCTGCGATCATCACGTTATCTGCACAGTTTATTTTCCTCTTCAACTTTATCTATAGTATTTTCCGCGGTAAAGTGGCATCGGCTAATCCATGGAATTCTAATACTCTGGAATGGACTACTCCAAGAAGTCCCGGACACGGCAACTGGCCTGGAGAAATCCCTACCGTATATCGTTGGCCGTATGACTATAGCAAGCCCGGATCTAAAGAAGACTTCATTCCACAGCATATTCCCTATTCAGAAACTCCGGAATCCAATTTGCCTCATGAAAATGAGTTGATCAAGCTGGAAATTAACGAAGGCGCCATTGTCGTAGAAGACAAAAAGCACTGATTCGATAGTTAATAATTTGAATACAACAGCGACCAAAGGATTTCATAAGCTCTGCTTATCGACCTTGGTCGCTGTTTATATTTTAATCCTGGTGGGCGGTATTGTTCGCACTACGGGTTCGGGCATGGGCTGCCCCGATTGGCCAAAATGTTTTGGATATTGGGTGCCACCAACTTCCGTTGATCAACTACCCAGTGACTATAAAGAGAAATTCTCCTCGCTTCGCGATCAGAAAAATCAAAAATTTGCCCGATATCTATCGTTGATTGGCTTTGAAAGCACGGCAACTGCAATCCTCACCGATGAATCAGTTTTAGTGGAGGCCGATTTCAATGCAACCAAAACCTGGATTGAGTATTTAAATCGTCTTTTAGGCGCGATCATAGGTCTATTAATCGTGGCTTTGTTTTACAGGTCATTCAAATTCAGGGTTGAGAAACCTGCGTTCTTCTGGCTTTCATTAGCCACCTTAATCCTTGTGATCATTCAGGGCTGGTTTGGTTCGATCGTGGTTTCCACCAATCTTACTTCCTGGACCATTACCATCCACATGCTACTAGCTTTTGTTTTGGTTGCCATGCTGGTCATACTCTATGTAAAGAGTGGAGAACCTCAGACCATTCCATCAAACGTAGGCATGAAGGTTTTATTAGCCACCTGCATGGTTATGCTGATCGTTCAGGTTGTTTTAGGAACCGAGGTCCGGGCCGCTATTGATAAAATTTCATCACTACTGATGCCCCGGGAAATCTGGATTTCGGAGGCGTGGTCTGAATTCGTTATTCATCGGTCTTTTTCGTGGATCGTAGTTATTTTTAATGGTGTTTTTGCTGGATTGTTAATTAAAACTAACGGCCGAAATCCTTTAACTCTTAGCCTGATCCTATTAATTTTGCTCACGATTGTGAGCGGTGCAGGAATGGCCTATTTTGCTGTTCCGGCCTTCCTTCAGCCGGTTCATTTGTTGGTGGCTACAGTCACATTTGGGATTCAATTTCTTTTATTTTTAAGACTCAACACAAGTCGTGTAAATGTGTTATTGAAATAGTATGATTTCGAATGTTCAACAAATGTCTTCAGCTTCCATTGCCCTCTATAAAGGCAAAGCGTATGTTGAATTATTGAAGCCTAGGCTTTCTATGTTGGTGGCCTTCTCCTGCGCATTTGGATATGGATTAGCAACCCAGGGTAAGGTAGATTGGACGATATTAGTCATGTTAACTTTTTCAGGATTTCTTCTTTCCGGAGCCTCGGTTACGATCAATCAGATTATTGAAAAGGATCTCGATCGGTTGATGTCACGAACACTTAGTCGTCCTCTTCCCACTGGCAGAGTTACCGTAAATGAAGCAACTACGTTTGCTATTGTTTGCTTGATTGCAAGTTTGATTCTGTTATGGGTTTACACCAATCCGTTTACTGTAGCGCTCTCTTTTCTTTCTATGCTGCTCTACAGTTTCGTTTATACTCCTCTCAAAAGGGTAGGACCCATTGCTGTTTTCGTTGGCGCGATACCGGGTGCATTGCCGCCATTGTTAGGTTGGATTGCAGCCACAGGATCCATTACACACGAAGCATTGATAATTTTTGGAATTCAATTCATTTGGCAGTTTCCACACTTCTGGGCTATTGCCTGGGTGGCCGATGAAGATTATAAGAAAGCTGGCTTCAAGTTGCTACCCTCAGGAGGGGGAAAGGATATTAACACGGCCATCCAGATTATGATCTACACCTTATTCCTGATTCCGTTGGGATTGCTTCCAGCCAAGTTTGGGATTACAGGCATTGATTCGGCTATAATAGCTACAGTGTGTGGCATAGCTTTTCTTGCGCAGACGTTTTCGTTAATGAAAACCGGGAGTAGACAATCGGCTTTGCGTATAATGTTTGGTTCGTTTTTATATCTGCCCATTGTGCAGATCGCTTATTTGTTGGATAAAATTTAAATGTGAAAGAGATGGAGAAGTCGGTGTCAGCAGAATTTAGAATTGTAGAGGA
>JALHRJ010000170.1 GCA_022841475.1 Cyclobacteriaceae bacterium
ATTCTCTCAGCGGCCAGTTTCTCGCTCTGATTGATGTTAAAACGCTCGGCGAGTGCCAGCGCTAGCAAAATCGCATCCGCCATCATGCCGATATCCGTCGCCCGGTAGGTAAACCAGTTAAATGGGATGAACCCCCATACGGCGTTTGCCGTAATAGTTCCACCGCATATCGAGAAAATGGATGCCAACAGGAAATACTTGGCGAATTGGTTATCGGCACGCAACGAAATGGCGCCCAGTATGACCGAGGCAATGTAAAAAAAGAAGATAAAAACAATTGATATCAACAACGCGAGGACAAATTCATCGACCAGCATCGCTAGCAGTATTAATGCGCTAAAACCGGAACAACTTACGATAATTAAGCGATAAACGCGGGGCCAGGCTACTTTGATAGCCAGAAAGTGTAATGCAAAAGCAAACCCGCTCACGGTGCAGGCCATCATCAAAACCGGACTGGCCCATTGCTGCCATTGCGGCGATTCAGACCACAACCATTGGTAGCCGTGACCGGTATAGGCAGCATTCAGTGCTAAAAAGAATAAGAGATAGAGTGAATAAAGCAGATAAGGGGCAGCTCGCAACCCGATATACAACATAAAATTGTATGCAACCAAAGCCAAAATAACACCGTACATAAAACCATAGCTATAGGCGTGCACCCTATCTCTATCG
The DNA here is from genome assembly GCA_022841475.1 of Cyclobacteriaceae bacterium. Lineage (GTDB taxonomy): Bacteria > Bacteroidota > Bacteroidia > Cytophagales > Cyclobacteriaceae > ELB16-189. Next base: position 676 of record JALHRJ010000170.1, read on the forward strand.
TTTAGTTTCTCATTGTCCAACAAATAAATCGGCAAAACCATCGCGTCGGCTGATTCTACCCGGATCAAAATAGTGGTTTCACCCTGTGTAAAATCATGACCCGCGACAAAGAATCGGCGATTAAGGGGGCGCTCTGCAAATAACAAATGGTCGCCGGTGTGGAAACTATTAATCAACAGATCTTGCTGGAGGTAATAAACATCGATTCTGTCCAGCCAGGCGTTTTCAATCAACAGGTTTCGATGTATTGCGATTTTCCCGGAATTGCTAACCTGAAGAGCAAGCCATACCGGTTTTGAGCCTATTCCAAAATTAATAACCGGACTATCGGATAAAGAAAAATGGCCGTTTCTAAACGCATCAATTGCGTCGTGTATACTTAAGTGGCTATCATTGCTCTGGTATACCTGAATATACTGACCGACCGTATCTTTGTATTCTGTGGCAACATCGAGTGTTTTTGCATTTGCTGGAAAAATCCAGAGAAACATCACGACGACAGCGAAGGGCAATAGCAGATGCTTCTTCATGCAAGAATGCTGAGGATATTTATAAAAAGAGAAAGCAACGGCTATGAACCAAATAATTTGAGCTTCCCAGGTAGATAGGGCGAAAATTATCTTACAGGATAATGAAATATTAATCAGCTTCTTTCAGACCAAGAAAATGAGCCTGTTTTCAGCCACCCAGGTGCATCAGTGATACTGCCTCCAATTTCAAGATTGGCTGGAATGACAATTCCTATTGATTTTATTGATCTTTCTTAAAACGATTTCGACCATGAAAAAACCATTTGAATTTACCCGCTGGAGTCTGAGGATTTCGTTGTTTGCCTTACTAATGGCAGGTCTGGCTGTATTCGGTCTTCGGCTCAGCATCATTGATTTTCAACCGGCCTTAATCGGACTTGCCGGCACTACACTGGCCGGATTGTTGGCCATCGTTCTCGGATTGATTGGGACATTGCGTGCAATCAAGGCGAAAGAAACCAGAATTGCTTCTACACTGGCAGGATCAACATTGGGTTTTTTAGTCGTGGCACCAGTTTTAATGACTCTTATGGCGGGAGCCGGGACACCCCGTATTCATGATATTTCGACTGATCTGGCGCATCCGCCCGAGTTTGTGGCAATCAAGGCGCTACGCACACCGGCGCATAATTCGCTGGATCGGCTTGAGCCGGAGAATTTGGCCGCCTTACAGAAATCAGGCTATCCCGATCTGGCTCCGCTACTTATTCCTCGCCCATTCGATCAGGTTTTTGAGCAAGCGGTCGTATTGGTGAAAAAACATGGCTGGGAGATTGCCGCTGCTTCTGCGGCAAATGGCCGAATCGAAGCAACCGACACCACACGCATTATGGGTTTCAAGGATGATGTGGTAATCCGGGTGCAAGCAGCGGGAAACAAGACACAAGTCGATATGCGCTCCGCCTCCCGGGCCGGGAAAGGTGATCTGGGCTTGAATGCCAAACGCATCCGGCAGTTCTTGGCTGATTTGGAGAAATAGTTGGTTGAAACCCTATCCGATCCCCAGTCATCAAACAGTCAAATACGCGGTATAACATACGAGTAATGCTATCATTACAAGATCATTCAATACTCATTTCATATAATTTCACAACATGATTACTCCGACGTCCGTTCAATTCATCGCTGCCGTGTTATTTGCACTGGCTGTAATCCACACATTCTCAACTAAATATTTCGAACACTTGGCGCATATCCAACCACGCCATGCAGGAATTTGGCATTTATTGGGTGAAGTGGAAGTAGTCTTTGGTTTCTGGGCAATGGTTTTGATACTATTTATATTTGCCACAAGCGGCAAGCATGAGGCAATAACATATCTCGAGTCACGTGATTTTACCGAGCCCATGTTTGTGTTTGTGATTATGGTGATTGCCGGTACACGCCCTATTTTGGATCTCGCAGCCTCAAGTGTTCAACGCATTGCATTCTTTTTGCCCATCAATAAAGGTACGGCAATGTACTTTTTATTGCTGGCTTTCGTTCCTTTATTGGGTTCATTTATTACAGAACCTGCTGCGATGACGCTTGCCGCACTGATGTTGCGCGATACGTTATTCAGCAAGGAGATATCCACTAAATTAAAATACGCTACGGTCGGTGTGTTATTTGTCAATATTTCCATTGGCGGCACGCTGACACCCTTTGCGGCACCACCGGTACTGATGGTCGCTGCAAAATGGAATTGGGATATTTGGTTTATGATGACAAACTTCGGCTGGAAAGCTGCGGTGGCCGTTGCTGTCAATGCGTGTGCAGTGACCTGGTTATTCCGGCATGAGCTGGGACATGTCAGTCAAAAGGTAGATACCACTGTGTTAAAAACGCCGTTAGCGGTGATACTGATCCATTTGGTGTTTCTAACATTGGTTGTACTGTTTGCGCATCATCCCGTTGCCTTTATGGGCCTATTCCTATTCTTTCTTGGATTTACAACCGCTTATCAACAGTATCAAAACCCATTAATCTTGCGCGAAGCTTTACTGGTAGCATTTTTCTTAGGGGGATTGGTGGTACTCGGCGGGCAGCAGCAGTGGTGGCTGCAGCCGCTTCTGATGGATATGGATGATACGGCTGTATTTTTTGGAGCAGCGGCATTAACAGCGATCACAGATAATGCAGCACTCACTTATCTGGGTTCATTGGTTGAAGGGCTGAGCGAGGAATTTAAAATAGCATTGGTAGCAGGCGCAGTCGCTGGCGGTGGTCTAACGGTGATAGCCAATGCACCCAATCCTGCCGGTTTTGCTATTTTGCGGGGCAAGTTCGATGAGCAATCGATTCATCCATTGGGATTATTGATTGCGGCATTGCCTCCGACATTGGTTGCCATCATTGCGTTTCGTGTGCTATGACGCAAAGACCAAAACATAAAGCTTGAGTCGATCCAATCACGAGCTTCTTATCTGAAACAGAACTGGAATTTTATAGACTTCCAGCCCTGTTTTATTTTTAGTTACTCGCAGCTCTCCATCTATCCCTGGAGAAAAGAATCAGCCATTATTGGTAGGATTTTCAGCAATAGCCACTGAAGGTAGTGACTCAGGTTGAGA
>JALHRJ010000171.1 GCA_022841475.1 Cyclobacteriaceae bacterium
CATATTGAATCGCATCCCATGGCGATTCGCCAGTGTTCAGATTTTCTCCACAAGTTGAATGGAGTTCAAATTATGGAAAGCGATGATACGGCCCTGTCGGCTCGCAAAGTCAAAGAAAACAAATTGATGACAACAGCGGCCATAGCTAATGAGTATGCTGCTAAAAAATTCGGACTTCAAATTTTAGAGAAGCGCATTGAAACGCACAAAAAGAATTTTACCCGGTTTTTAATCTTGGCCCGAAAAACAAAAGCATTACCAGAAACTAATAAGGCTTCTTTGTGTTTTGAGGTAGCCAACGAGGTAGGAAGTTTGGCCGATGCCTTGATGACTTTCAAAAACAATAGCATCAATCTTTCTAAAATTCAGTCGATTCCGATTATTGGTAAACCGAGCGAATACTCTATTCACATTGATGTGGAATGGAAGAAACGAAAGAATTATGATCTCGCGTTGCGCGATGTGTTGCGACAAGTGCGCAACCTGAATATTTTGGGTGAATACAAAAAGGCAAAAATTGAATATAGGTAAAAAGCTTTAGACACTTTCCCTTCTCCTATGGAGAAGGTGGCCGCAGGCTGCCTGCCGGTAGGCAGGGATGAGGTATTGAAAGAAAGGAATATATGATACAACCAGCAAAAAGAATCTCCAATGTAGAAGAGTATTACTTCAGCAAGAAGTTGGCAGAAGTACGTGGACTTGATTCGGTAGAATTTCCGGTAATCAATTTGGGAATCGGCAGCCCGGATCTTGCGCCATCGGCAGAAGCCATTGAAGCCTTAACAGCTACCGCACAGAAAGCAAGTAGTCACGGGTATCAAAATTATAAAGGCATACCTGCCTTACGCAAAGCGATTCAGAATTTTTATAAAGTTACCTACCACGTTGAGTTAGATACCGAGACTCAAATTCTTCCCTTGATGGGATCGAAGGAGGGTATCATGCACATTGCGATGGCTTTTGTGAATGAAGGCGATCAGGTACTTATTCCCGATCCGGGTTATCCCACCTACTCATCAGTGGCAAAACTTGTAGGAGCTACGGTATCAACTTATGAAATGAAAGAGTCACTCGATTGGGGCATTGATGTTGAAGCATTAAGGAAACGCGATTTATCAAAGGTTAAAATCATGTGGGTTAATTTTCCACACATGCCTACCGGAAGAGTTGCGTCAAGGGCTGAATTGAAAGAACTTGTTGATCTCGCCAGGAAAAATAATTTTCTGATTGTAAATGATAACCCTTATTCGCTCATTTTAAATGATGCACCCCTTAGTATTTTATCTATTGAAGGTGCTGAAAATGTTGCTTTGGAATTAAACTCACTCAGCAAATCGCACAATATGGCTGGCTGGCGTATTGGTTGGGTGGCGGGTAATAAGGACTATGTAGATGCTGTGCTGCGTGTAAAAAGCAATATGGACTCCGGCATGTTTTTAGGATTGCAACAGGCTGCGGTAGAATCATTGAAAAATGGAGCGGACTGGTTTACCGAACTAAACTCGGTTTACAAAAAGAGAAGAACAACTGCTACTAAAATTTTATTGGAACTCGGATGTACCTTCTCCAAAAATCAATCGGGGTTATTCATTTGGGCAAAAGCTCCCGATCATGTACATGATGTTGAGAAATGGATTGATGAAATCCTTTACGGAACCAAAGTATTTATAACTCCGGGATTTATTTTTGGAGATGCAGGAAAAAAATATATTCGGATTTCATTGTGTGCAACAGTAGAAAAACTAGACGAGGCTTTAATTCGAATTCAAAAGTTTTCAGCAAACAAGTCTAATGTCTCAAGTATAACTTCCCATATCTAATTATAAATGAAAACAACGATTATTGGATTGGGATTAATTGGCGGATCAATTGCATTGGGTTTACGCAAAGCCGGAGTGGCTACAGAATTGATCGGTGTAGATATGAATTCCGAGCATGCAGTAATGGCCGTTAAGCTTGGTTTAGTGGATAAAATTCTTACGGAAGATAAAGCCATTGCGCTGGCTGACCTGATCATTCTTGCAATTCCGGTTAACGCTTTGAATGCTTTTTTACCTTCAGTGTTGGATGCCATAAAGAAAGATGCTGTTGTTATTGATGCGGGTTCAACGAAAGGTTCGATTTGTAAACTGGTTGCTAACCATCCGAAGCGCAATCAGTTTGTAGCGGCTCACCCCATTGCGGGTACCGAGAACTCTGGTCCGCAGGCTGCCTTTCACGGATTGTTTAAAGGCAAAACCAATATCATTTGCGAATCGGATAAATCATCTGCGTCAACCTTGGCTGTTGCTATGAAAGTATTTGAGGCCCTGGAGATGAAAACCATTTTCATGGAAGCAGAAGAACACGATCGCCATGTTGCCTATGTGTCGCATCTTTCGCACGTGAGTTCTTTTTTATTGGGCCAAACCGTGTTGGATATTGAAAAGGACGAGAAGAATATTTTTGATCTGGCAGGTAGTGGTTTTGCTTCTACCGTGCGTCTTGCAAAAAGTTCGCCTGATATGTGGGCCCCGATATTTGAACAGAATGTTGAGTACCTGAGTCAGGCGCTGTTGGAGTACATCATGCACCTACAGAAATTTCATTACCATTTGATGAAGCGCGACACGAAAGAATTGCATCGCATTCTGTCGAAGGCGAATGAAATCAGAAGGGTATTAGACAATCAAACTGCCTCAGAGCAAAAGAAAGAATCTACATCCATAAACTAAATCAGAATTAATACTGTTAATTTTAAACAATCATGACAAAGAAAGGATTACAACTCGAGCCTATCTCTTCCTGGATGAAAGTCGATCGTCCTGTAATTATCAGCGGACCTTGTAGCGCTGAAACGGAAGATCAGATGGTAGCTACCGCTAAGCAAATAGCTGCAACCGGAAAAGTACACGCACTCCGTGCTGGCATTTGGAAACCTCGTACGCGGCCCGGTCAATATGAAGGGGCAGGAGCGGAAGGACTGAAATGGCTTATTAGTGCTAAACAGGAAACTGGTTTGCCGGTGACTACTGAAGTTGCAAATGCAGCCCACGTGGAAGCCTGTTTGAAAGCAGGTGTTGATATTCTTTGGATTGGCGCACGAACCACTGTAAATCCTTTCTCAGTTCAGGAAGTTGCCGATGCATTAACAGGAGTTGACATCCCGGTGATGGTGAAGAATCCGATCAACCCCGATGTTGAACTTTGGTTGGGAGCATTCGAACGCCTGAACAAAGCGGGCATCACCAGGATGGCCGCCATTCACCGCGGGTTTTCTTCCTTTGAAAAGGGCCCATTCCGCAATGCGCCCATGTGGGATCTTGCCATTGATTTGAAAACGCGTTTGCCCGAACTCGATATGCTTTGCGACCCAAGTCATATTGCAGGTAATCGCGATCTGATCGCCTTCATTTCGCAAAAAGCACTTGATCTTGATATGGCTGGCTTGATGATTGAAAGTCATATCAATCCCGATGCTGCCTGGAGTGATGCCAAACAACAGGTAACTCCTGCTGCGCTTGGAAAAATTATTAGTGAATTAGTAGTGCGCACACAAACCACCGATAATAAAACCTTTAAGGATACACTCAGCATTTTGCGTGATCAGATTGATCAGTTGGATGATGAGATCATGTCCAAGCTTTCAGCCCGGATGAAAATTTCGGAGAAGATTGGGCAGTATAAGAAAGAGAACAACGTTACAATCCTTCAGGTAAATCGCTGGGAAGAAATTGTACA
>JALHRJ010000172.1 GCA_022841475.1 Cyclobacteriaceae bacterium
GTAAAATTTCAGACTTCAGAACTACTTATCCACAGAGTTATTCACAAATGAATTGATGGCTTATAAATTCAGAAAATTCTAAGAAAAGAGGTAGTCGTGCAACAGCTACTTTTGTTGTGCGCTGTTTATTCTATCAACTCTCTTTTATAAAGACTCGTTAACTCGTCCTTTAATAATTTGTAACGATTTGCTGGATCTTCATCAACTGTCTCAAAGTTGCTCTTAAATTTTAGCTGGCTCCAGTCCTTGGTCTTCATTTTCCTTTGTTTAAAGTTCATTGTCCCATTGGTAAATGTTACCAATTGCTCAGTGACTTCCTCAAACTGTCCAGAGTCAGAAGCGAGAGAATTGAATTCATAATTTCTATATAAAACTATTGAGTCCTTTCTCTTTAAATAGATAGTACTCCCAAATCCATAGTCCCCTCCGTCACCCTTGTCAATTATTAAAGTGTCCAACTTGTCGGCATAGACCCGATACTTACCATAATAATCACCTGCTCCATATTCTTTTTCTCTAATCTTTATTTTTGAGGTGAACGAATTAACTAATCTCTTTAAGTCTGAAATGTCTAGTAATAAACTGTCGTTGTCAAAATCTCGGTGAACCATAGAGGCCCAATAGTTTCGTTGTCCAACGGTCGATGTATCAGTTTGAATTTGGTTTGCCAAATTGATTGTGTCGGTATTGTCCAAGGAGATAGTGTCCGATGGTCGTTTTCCACAAGCTAAAATAAATAGTAGGAGAACTATTACTAGTCTATTGTTCATTAGTCAAATCTGTCCCGAATAAATTGCGCACAACGTTGGTGTATGTGACGTTGCGGGTATAGGAGGGCAAATGAAGGAGGAACGACTGATTTGCCCGACTACTCCGAAACTGTCCCACGAAACCGAACGTTGATCGAGAACTAAACTACAAATTTACTCTTCACCCCGCAATGGTCACATACATACTTGTTGTGGGCTGGGCGCTATCGTCCGACAGTTTTTAGGTGGGATTTTTTTAATCTGTCTGCGATGTATTTTTTCAATTGGTCCAAGGTCATGTTTTGAGTCTCATCGCTAATTTTGTCACGAATCTCTCTCATCATTTTCACCGCGTCAAATGTTTTTGTTTTATCCTTAGTCTCCATAACTCACTAATTCTTTTGGTGTTCTTATCTCAATTGTTGGATATCCTTGTCTCAAATTTACTGAATTATACCCTTTTATTCTATCAAGGTTTACAATATGTTTAAAGTTCCAACTTGCAAGCACGTCTACACGGTTAATTGTCGCAAGGGCGATATGTCGGCAGTCTTCAAGACTCGTCTTTCCAACAACTTTTTCGGTGATATATTTGTCGGCCAAGTTCATTGTTTCTTGAGTCAATTCTATCCTTTCAAATCTGTCAGCCGGGTAGTTTAAAAGTAAGTCACTCACGCGTTTTGGTGCTTGAATAAGCTCTAATTCTAATAGGTCTGAAATGACGAATTTAACTTCGTCCTTCTCAAGTCGTTTAAAGAGTCGTTGTGTCGCATCTTTGAATTCTTCATCAAAGAATCCACCTACTACTGAAGTGTCAATGTATATTCTTTGTCTCATATTTTCGTTAGCTCAATCTTTTTTAGCGCCTTGCCCACAACATTTATATATAGGAAACGGAATCTCCTAATATACCCTTATTGTACCAGCAATTTCGCCAATCCCCCCTTCCCCCACAACGGGGATTTCCCCGTATCGGGTACGGGGATTTCCCCGTATGCCCACGGGGTTTTCCCCCTTGCCCGCCTTAAAAAAGGCGGGGCTGCCTAAAAAATGTGTTGCCTTTGTATGGAATCCGGCTTTACCCCGCATCCGGGTAAATAAAAAACCTTATGAAAAAATTACTATTCGCCCTTCTCGGCCTGGCGGCCCTCGGAGCCCTGGTGTCCTTCGCCCGCACCAAAGAAACCACCCAACGCTACACCACCTACAAAAGCATTCCGCAAGGGTGCGTCTTCCGCACATTGATGGGTGAAGAAAAATCGGATTCAAGTTTTCGTTACAAAACTACCGAGAAGGTAAACACCTCGCTCACCAAAGGCCTCGCCTGGGTAGCGCGCGCACAAAACCCCAATGGCGGCTGGGGTGCTGGCAGTCATCATCGCCAAAATGTAATGGACCCGCATGCTGTGCCGGCCGATCCCGCTACTACCAGTATGGTAGCTATGGCCATTTTGCGTAGCGGCTCTACGTTGCGCACCGGTGAGTATTCAAAACAACTCAACGCAGCACTACAGTATTTATTAAACACCATCGAAACGTCACCGGCTGCGAGCTACAACATCACCGAGGTGCAGGGCACACAAATTCAAACCAAACTAGGCGCCAACATTGATGTGATCTTAACCGCACAGTTTCTCAGCAACCTGCTGCCCTACCTCGAAGATCAACCCCAGGTGCATGCACGCGTAAAGAAAAATCTGAATACATGCGTTGCCAAAATACAACGCGCACAGGATAAAAACGGAAGTACAGTAGGCTCCGGTTGGGCCGGGGTGTTGCAGTCGAGCTTTGCCAGCAATGCGTTGGAAGCTGCGCAGGCACAAGGTGCCGCGGTGGATGCCGGTGCGTTGGAGAAATCGCGCGAGTTTCAGAAAAATAACTACAATGCAAAGACGGGAGATGTGAATACCGACCTCGGTGCGGGCATCATGTTGTATTCAGTAACAGGCTCGGCCCGCGCCAGTGCCAAAGAAGCGCGCAGGGTAGAAGAAGAAATCAGCAAAGCAAAGAAAGACGGTCGCCTGGCACAAAATGCTCCGGCCACAGCCGAGAACTTAAATAAGATCGGCTTCAGTGAAGATGAAGCGATGAAATATTCCACGGCCTATGAAGTGTATCAGTCGGCCAAAGTGCAGGCACAGCGTGATGATGTGATGGAAGGGTTTGGCAACAACGGGGGCGAAGAGTTTCTGAGCTACCTGCAAACAGGCGAAGGGTTGATCATCAGCAAAGACACCACGTGGAAGAACTGGTATGATAATGTATCGGGCCGCATGTTGCGCATACAAAATGATGATGGTAGCTGGAGCGGTCACCATTGCATTACCAGCCCGGTGTTTTGCACCGCTACGTGTTTGTTGATTTTGTCGATTAATAATGATGCGGAGAGTTTGATGGAGTTGGGGAAGAACTGACCTCACCCCTGCCCCTCTCCGGAGGAGAGGGGTGGGTGCGGAGTAGTGTTATGAAGTGCGAGTATTGGTCACCTGATCAGCTTCCTACCTATTTAAATTTGTTCAACATTTTTTTTTGCACTTGCATGCAGTGTTTTAAGATTTCGAGAAGCCCTAACACCAGATTACGTGCTTATGAATCTTGTCGATTAAAAGGATGCGAAGAATTTTGGAATAAAATAAACCTACTCCCCCCTCTCCATGGGGAGAGGGGTGTCCGAAGAATGAGGACGGGGTGAGGGAGTAATTTACGAAGCTCGTTTCTACTTTTTTATTTTCAATAGAAAGCAGTATCTCAAGTTTTTTATAACACCTCACCCAAGGGGCTGGCCAAAAAGTCAAAGTATCAATCGGGGTGTCATGCTACGTTTGCGTGCATGATTGGATGCCAAAGATTATTTTGTAACAAGAAAAGAGAAGAGCGGAGTAAGACCGAGCGCTGTCATGGGTCACAAAGACCGTCCGGGATGCTGGT
>JALHRJ010000173.1 GCA_022841475.1 Cyclobacteriaceae bacterium
TATCAGATAAGTAAAATTTCAGACTTCAGAACTACTTATCCACAGAGTTATTCACAAATGAATTGATGGCTTATAAATTCAGAAAATTCTAAGAAAAGAGGTAGTCGTGCAACAGCTACCATTGTTGCCGGCTGTGCTTTTTACTTAGTCTCCTTTATTGATTTCATTGCCGTCCAAAACTCTTGGCCGTATTCGTCAAAAATACCCTTGGTCATGTCCATGTAGATTTGGATTCCTTTATTGTCCTTGTTAATAATATGAATCATATACAATACATGATCGAGTCCATTGTCGCTGTAGCTGCACGTAGTCAAATAGCCATTCTTATAAGTTAATGGGTAGCCTTCATTTTCATGAATTAATATCTTGTCCACTTTAATGCCTTTACCTTGAAATTGCATCCTTTTTTCAATTGAATACAAGGTCACATCTTGTTTGTACTTTGTCGCGTCCTCAACATAAACCATGATCGCTGGAACTATTTCTCGTCCCTCATTGTCCTCAATCGGACTTCTCTTGAAAATGTATTGCGCTATTTGTCCGTCAGTTTTGTTCGTTAACTCCCACTCAGAATTGGGTAATTTTATAAACATCTTAGCTTCAACAATTATGTAATCTGTCTTAAACTCATGAGTGCTATTTATTTTTCCTGATTCATCATAGAAATTCCATAAACCATTCCTATCCCCGTCTTTAAAGTCCCCGTCCGAGTGTTTTGTGCCGTCATCTCTATAATATGTTGTCTTTCCGTTTTGCAGTCCTTCTTTGAAACTTGTCTCAATCGATACTTTTCCGTTGGGGTGATATTCGATAAATGCACCATTCAATTTTCCGTTCTGATAATTTTCTATTGCTTCAAGAGCGCCATTGTCTGCGTACCATTTATGTTCTCCAGTTTCCTTATTGTCTTTGTAAACTCCAACGTGTTTTAGTTTCCCGTTTGAGTGATAGTAGTCAAATTTCCCTTCTTTTATTTCAGGATCAATTGATTTTAGTGTTCCTGTCATTTGTAATTGATTCCCTTTAACAAAATAGTCATTCCTTACCCACTGTCCGCCTACCTTCTTTTCAATTCTATAGTAAACAGCAGACTTTTTGTCCGTTGGGTTCCACTTGGAGTCAAAGAATAGTGAGTCTTGTCCGAATGAATATTGAAGTGTCAGAATGCTAATTAATGTCGTTAATTTCATGGTCTGAATTTTATTTAAAAGCATTGCCGGCAACGTTTGTACATATGACGTGCAGGGTTTTTGAAACGCGTCACTGTCCCACGTTGATATACTAAATTAGTTGATTACACGTAAATGACAGCACTAAACCCCTGCATGGCATATGTATTTTGTTGGTGGCTGTGCGGCATGTCCCAATCTAATTTGAAACCTAATATTTTGTCCCTAGTTTGAGTCAACAATTTCTTTAATCTTTTTTATGTCTTTTAATTCAAGTCCTGCATTATAATTAATTCCGCTTACTGATTCTCCAGTCAAAACTCTGTAGAAGACACAGGCAATTAAATAAGATCCTAACTTCGAAGGATGTGTATCTTCTTTACTTTCAAATAACACTAGTTCGGGAAACTTCCTTTTGCACAATTCGAAACATGTCCCGACAAATGCTAAGTTTCCATTGATTGAATTATTTAGTTCATTAAATGAATTTTGTATTATCTTAAATTCTTGGTCGCTGCTTAGGAGTTCTACTGAACAATAGTCCTTTTCTTTTAAGGTATTGCTAATCATAAATGATGGATAGCAATATTTATTTGGATACTTTGATATTGGATAAGACTCGTACAATATTGTTCGTCCACCCTTTACTCTTATTATGCTATCTAGTTTGATCACAGTAGGTCTAAGTTGGTACTGCATTACTTCTGGAATTAGTGTCCTTACTGTTCCTTCTTGTAGCACAACAATGTCCCATGATTGACTATTTAGCTTTTTTATTGTTTTTTCAGATGTTAAATGGTCATTTAATGAAACACCTGGCTCAGTACTCTGATGTATCTTAATTGTAGGATGCTTCTCTCTTACCATCTCTTGTAACATCGCTGGCATATCATGATAGTAAGTGAGACTATTACCTATAAATAGTACTTCCTTAGGTTGTCGTGATTGGCATGAACTTATAATTGGAAAGGTGGCAAATATTAAAGCTACCGTTCTCGAGCATTTTGAGATTCTTGTTGTCCAACTTGTCAAGTTACTATTTTTTGTCATCGTAGAAGAGTCCGAGTTAGTTGCTTCTTGTTGTTAGTAACCCATTTGTCCAGCCGCATTGCCACCAACGTTGGTACATATGACGTGCAGGGTTTTTGAAACACGTTACTGTCCCACGTGGCTATGCTAAATTAGTTGATAACACTTAAATGGCAACACCAAACCCCTGCATGGCATATGTATTTTGTTGCCAGCCGTAGGGTCTTGTCCACATTTCATACGTAGCCTGTATTTAGTCCCCGGTCTCATTACACTTGCTTCAATTACCATTAATTTGTTTTTGAAACCATTTCAATAATTAATCGATTGAACCTTTCAGCGTCATCAACAAACAATGCATGTCCACATTGAAATATTTCAATGGAAGCATTCCCTTTGATTTGTTTATAATTTTCCAACTGAAACGACCATATGGCTAAGGTAATTAGAATTGGTGCTTCAACTTTTGCTAAAATGGAACTATAGTCTTTAGGTTCTGCTATATGAGTAGCCAATGCTACAAATGAGCTATTCGTGGGCGTGTCGGAGAGTCTTGCTTTAAGTGTCTTTATGAATATTGAGTCTTGCTCATTTTTAAAAAGCGCTGACATGAAACCCTTCTCAAATTCCGGTCGGTTTGTCTGTAAATCATGGACAAGGTTTCTCCAACCTTGCTGCACTCCCTCATGGTCAGTAGTAACAGGGCCATCAATAAGAACTAATCCGTTTAATTTATCTGTCCCAAATTTGTCAGCATAATACAAGACATCTAGCACTCCTAAAGACCAACCTGCAAGAATAAATGAATCAATTTTTTCAAATTCAATTAATTCATAGATGTCTCTTGCTCTTCGTCCCACATAATTATTGTCGGGACTGTCTTCTGACAATCCCTGTCCCCTAGGATCTAAAACTATGACTCGGAAAGAACTTGCTAATTTGTCAAGTTGAAATTTGAATATTTCAGCAGGCATCATCCATCCAGGTTGAATTATGAGAGCCGGTCCTTGTCCAGAACTTAAATATCGTAGTTTAATACCATCACTTGTCGTAAAATATTTAGTATCATAGCCATTGTCATCAGAAAACGAAATTATTTCTTCGCCCTGCTTTTCAGTCTGACCGCAATTGGTCAAAAGGAAAAGAATTAGTGGAATTGCTTTCAGAATTCTAGTCATAAGATTTGAAGATTTGTCCTTTGCTTTTGAATTCAAGTTTGTCCGACCCTATGGCTGGCAACGTTGGTACATATGACGTGCAGGGTTTTTGAAACACGTTACTGTCCCACGTGGCTATGCTAAATTAGTTGATTACAAATAAATGGCAACACTAAACCCCTGCATGGCATATGTATTTTGTGTATGTTGCACAACTACTTTATAAATATAAGAATGAAATTTATCTTTGGTCATGCAAGGACGAAAATCATTCGAAGAGAAACTGTTCACC
>JALHRJ010000174.1 GCA_022841475.1 Cyclobacteriaceae bacterium
TTGATAGTTGCGATCAAAGAAGGTGAGGTACTCATCCAGCGCCTTGGTTCGGTAAAAAATCTGAAAATTATCTTTCGTAATTACAAAGCTATAGAATTTATAATTGGAAAGCGGCTTGCTGATTGCAATCTGAGCGAGGAATTTGTCGAAATAACTGAGGGCCGCTTCCCGATTAGGAAGTTCGGTTACAATGGTAATTGTTTTTTCATCGTTTAAGATAATGTTACTCGTGTTCAGCTTCAAGTCTTTCCATTGACTGGCATTATACTTCTCGAGAACTGTAGAAACCGGATTGGTAATTTTATCGGATGTATTGTAGACAATAACGAAATTATGTATGCCCTCCATCGATTTAATAAATTGGATACCTTTTGCCCGTTCAAGTTTTTCAAGCAGTGTTTTGGAGGCGGCAAGCAATTGTTCTGCATAAGGTTTTAATGCATCGTCTGGATATTTTTTTATGAATTCACCCAGCTCGAATTGATATCGTGTTACATCTTCAGTCTTTCCGACTACCAAAATCTTTAAAAATTCAAGTTGCGGGGTAAAACTTGTTTCGCCTTCTTGCGCGGCAAGTTTAATTTTATCTTGGGCAACCCGCAAATTATTTTGCTGGTAGTAAGCATATGCTTCTTTATAAATCAATTTCTGCTTCTCAGCGGCCAGGCTTGTTTCGCGCATATAGTCCGGGTTTACTAAAATACGTGTAAACGTTGAGCGAGGATGGTCGTCTTTTAAGCGGGTAGCATATTGCTCTGCCTTAGCGGGATCTTTGTCTTTTGTTATGAGGTATAATTTATAAAGTACTTCAGGTTCAAATTCGGAATCCGGAAATCGCAGTAACAGCTTTTCGTAGGAAGTTGCAGCATTTTCCTTTTCGTTGAGCTGGAAGTAAAACAAATCTCCTAGCTTAAAATAACCCTCTTCTATTTTTGCCAGTGCAGCTGTCTTTTGTTCTTCGGTTCGTGGAATTTGACTTAATACTTTCCCCACTTCATCAACTGTTGCAATGGGTTTTACTTCTCCTGTCGTAGGTTTCTCCGGGTCGCCTACATCTGCGACCACCGGAGCGGATTCATCGATAACAGATGTTTTGTTCGATCTGCGCCAATTGTCTTCAAGCTGTATGGATCCCCAGATCCGCTGAAATTCAGATTGCCCTAGCGCAATAGCAGATGGGTTACCAAAATACCAATCTGAGGTGGCTGTCGATTCAGTATTGAAGAAGGAACTGTTTTGATTTCCACCACCGGAGTCTGCTGAGCTTCTTTTCTTTTTCTTTTTCACTGGAGCTTCAGCGATTTTCCGACTTGCCAATACGGAGTCAAGTTGTTTGCGTACGGTTGACGTGTCAAAAGCTGAAAGCATCAGTAGACTATCGTTCCATGTAATGGCTTCCGTGTATTTTGCAAACTCTCCTAAAATCTCCTGACGTTTTTTAATGTTTTCATAATTTTCAAAATCTTTTGGCAAGGCACCAATAGCACTGTCGTAATACAATTTGGCAAGGCTATATTTTTTCAGAGAATCAAAATTTAATTGTCCGATTCGTAGAAAAGCGCTTCCCTGAATGCGTTTATTCGTGCCCGCGTGTGCAGCCAGCGAATAACTTTCAATGGCTTGTTTAAGATTGCCCTGCTTGCGATCAAACTCTCCCAGTTCATAATAAATCTTATCCTTGAACTCCAGATTTTTTGCATCCGCCAACATTTTTTCGAATTGCGCGCGCAGTTGGCGAATATCTCTTTTATCATCAAGGCGTGCTACCTGGGCCATGTTGAGCCTTGCATAAAAATCTATTTCATATTCAGGACTGGTGGCAATACACTTACGATAATAGTTGAAAGCTTCTGCATCAAACCCCAGTTTTTGGTAGATCTGGCCAATCAGGAAATAGATTCTTCCTTTTCGGTCACTTCGCTCCAACAGAGAATCTGCTTTGGTAAGGTTACGCACCATATAGTCATAGTCGTTGCGTTCCTGATAGTAATACGCTTTCTCAAGATAAAGATCTTTTCGGTTTGCTTTACTAAGTTTTTCCTTTTCTAAAAATCGAAATGTTTCTTCGGCACGATCATAGTCATGTTGCTCGGTAAATGTTCGTAGCAATTGCACCAACGCACGATGCCGGGTATTGGCATCAGCGCTTTTTGTATTTACATACTTGAAGGTCTGTATGGCATTGGGGTAGTCACCAGCATACAACCGGGCTTTACCAACCAACACATAATTGTCGTCAACCCATTTGCTGTTGGGATGACGTTGAATAGATAGCGAAGCCATCTTAATAATCTCCTCGGTATCCTTCGTATAGGTTTTCGCTAATATGGTGTCGAGCCGTGGAAAGAGTCTAAGAATTTGATTGGGGTCATCATCCAGGCTCTTCAAAATGATTTTTTCAACTTCGGCAGTTTTTTCACGGGCATAATAATAACCATTGTAATGGGCAGTAAGATTGTGATAGATGTTGCTGGTAAAATTATTTTGCTCTACAGAACAACTCATCAGGAAGCCTCCAAGCAGAAAATACAGGAATCGGTAAGAAAAATGACGTGCAATCAATGTAAGATTGTTTTCCAAGTACAAACGTAAAAAACAGATATTCAATATTATAATCCCCCAGAATATCTAATTTTGGCAAAATATCAATTTGAAACCCAAAAAGACCATATCGGAACGGCTTACCACCAAATATCAATTGGTGATCCGCAATGAAGAGAACCTGGCGGAGAAATCCACCATTGGGTTTACGTATGCCAAGGTGATGGTAATCTCGGCAACGTTGTTTCTTATGCTCTTTGCATTTAGTCTGTTCTTATCCAAGACGTTGTTGGCTAAATGGTTTGACCCCAAGCATGCCCAGATGGAGGCGAATAAAAAATTGTATGAACTTGCTGTGAAGGTTGATTCGCTGGCAGTAGAAGTAAATCGTAAAGACTTATTCATTCATAACTTTCAGCGAATTTTAAGTGGCGATACAGCCAGCGGTTTCAGCGATCCGGCCGAAGCACTGGGGGGCGAAAACCAACCTGTGAAAGCTGTTGGCAATATGAACTTAGCAGCTTCTGATTCTCAATTCCGAAAGGAGTTTGAGAAAAGTGAATTCTCACTCGTTACATTGGCCAGCGGCAAGTATCGTGAGCTGCAGGAAATATTTTTCTTCACACCCATTACGGGTTTTGTCTCCGATCATTATGATGTAAAGAAGGGCCATTATGGTGTAGATGTAGTTGCCAAAACCAATGAGCCTGTTAAGTGCGTTGCTGATGGCACCGTAGTGATGGCTTCATGGACGCAGGACTCCGGCCACGTAATTGCCGTTCAGCATCGGGGCAACCTGGTTTCGGTATATAAGCACAATGCCGGATTATTAAAAAAAGTTGGTAGTTTTGTGAACGCTGGTGATATAATCTCTATAGTTGGCAATAGTGGAGAGATGACGGACGGACCACACTTGCATTTTGAAATGTGGTATAATGGCAACTCTCTCAATCCGGAAGATTTTGTAACTTTTTAAATGCACAAGCCATGTTAACATCAAAAGAACAGAAAAGAGTCGCAGACGAGATCAGTAATTCCAGTAACGTTATTGG
>JALHRJ010000175.1 GCA_022841475.1 Cyclobacteriaceae bacterium
TCGGGTTCCTCGTTGTTTTCAGTGCTTTCAACAAAAACTTGTTCGAACAATGCGTATTCGGGTGATTCCATTTTGTGTGTTTGTTTTCGTAGGCTTGAAGCATGAAACGAAAAAAAAAATTCTGGGAAATCACGTGAAACCTGTCAAATGACTAAGACGATTTTAGGGAGGATTCTTTAATTTCGAGGAAAACTGTCAAATGGTGAAGAATTTCGGACATAATTTGCGTATTATGCGATAAGGAAGGGTCGGCTTTTTTCGGCCATTATTAACCGGCCCAAACAATTTCATTGTGACGTTTGAATAATTTTTTTTTACTTCCCACGGTCCCAAAAGAAACAAAAAAAATGACCGACGAAACATTCGCACAAGATACAGAAGCTCCTTATTATATTCAAATCTTCCACGCCGATGGGAGACCAGACGAAAATCACGGACCTTATTACTTTCAATACAAACCTCCGAAGAAGTACAAAAACTTGATGTCTGAACCTTATTATCTTGAGACCGAAAGCGAAAACGGCACAAAAACCAAGGAAGGCCCGTTCTACCCTCGCGTGGTTGTAGCTGAAACGGAAGGTGTGCCTCAAATTTTTAAACCGGAATATATAGGGCAAAAACTAATGACACACAATGTTGTCTCCGCTAATCGAATTAAACACGGCACACCGCAAGAAGTGTATTACAATTGGGCCATATATTGTAATCTCGAATATTGGGTTGGCTCAAAAATGTACACCGTAGTCGTCGGTAGAAGTCAGATTGAACAAGTAATCACAGACGGACATGTTCGGTATAAATACAAACCTTCGAAGAACGGCTTTAAAAATATCGAAGAATGCAAAGCGAAGGGCAGTTTAAGAAAATAAAACAAAGTTCGAAACAAATCAGATTTCGTGTTTCCGACAATTGACATAGTCAAAAATTTTTTTTTCTTTGTCGCTGTCTTTCCCAAGAATTAATTTTTTTTTCAGTCTCGCAGAAGCGAAAACACAACCGATGGAAGACGAGACCCGCCGCCCGCCTATTCGCTCTAGACTGTTTGATGATGACATTGATCCCGATAAACTTCATTCAATTATTTCGGAAAATATTCGTACAGTCAATGTTGCCACTAACTTAGCGCTTGATAAAAGAAAACGTGCTGTTTTGGAATCAGTTAACGATCCTCAAACATTCAACAAGAAAGCGAAAAAGTATTTGGAGAATTTAACTATGTACCGAACATCGTTCATAACAATCATGGCGAATACAATCAAGGACAGTGTGAACCTCCATCCATTCAGAATGATGAACGTTAGCACTGAATCAGCCAATGGGCATGGTCTCACATCGTTTTTGTATGAAAACTTGCTCGCATATGAAGAGTTTCTGGTCAAACAAATGAACCTTTATGTTACGTACGTGAAGCGAGACCGTTCTGTGTGGATAAAGATGCCATCCGCGTCATCATATCATGGGTTATTTGACTACCCAAGATATGCTTACGAAAAGTTCACGGTCGAGCAGTTCAAGGACCTCATGAAACTACGGGAACTGCGAGTGTATTATCCCGATCCAAAAAACAAAGACATGAGAGATTGGATTTCGGTTTTTTTGCAATGTGAAACGAATGAAACTAGAGAAGAAACCCTTTTTGTTAAGATACCTCATGGTACAAAGTTCCTGGGCAATCTGAGGAAACGTGTCCAAAGAAAAAGAAAAGAACATGACGAATGGGAACACTCTCCAGCCGATACTCGAGGCCCGGAACCTGCTCTTGTAGATTTGATGGCGTATACAAAAGAAGATTTAGAGGCTCAAATTGCTTGGGAGATAAAAGTTGGTTCTATTGGTGAATGTTGGATAGAAAGCGACTTTAAAGCTACCAAGGAAATCGCTGTATATGACATTTCGATGACTGGCAACACCGAAACCACTCTCAACACTTTTCAAGGATTAGCCATGTCCGAAGAATATGTTGCGGCACACCGTGAGGAGATTAAACGAGACTATAAATTACTTGTACCGCTTTTGAATCATTTATTTGGAGTGTGGTTCGGATTCTCAAAAGAAGCGTTTGCGTTTTTTTTACAAATCTTGGCCTTCAGTATTCAAAAAAGAACCAGAACGAATGTATCAACATGGATTGTTGGAGAAGAAGGAATAGGGAAGACGGGTGTTGCCGAAACCTTTATTAAAACAATAGTAGGGGAAGAACTCTATTATTCATGTACCGATGTAGTAAACGACATGACTGGATCTTTCAACGATTCATACAAGGGACAGCTTTGGTGGATTTTTGATGAAACTAGATTTAACACACCTACGCTGAAAAATTGGCTGAAAAATTTTGTCACATCCAGCACCATTACTGTGCGACAAAAATTTTTACCTTCTTCTGTCATGCCTAACAATGCAAACACATTGGCCTTTACGAATGATTACATGGATCTTTTTTTAGCGTGCGGTGAACAATCACGGCGGTTTTTTGTATGTAAGGCTGTAATTGAACCCATGCTCGAACTTCAAGGAGTATCCAAATTGGAATACATGAAAACATTGTTTTGCGGTGAAGAAGGTTCGGCTGAACAGAAGGAACAAATTAGGAAAGTGTCAATGATATTAGCGCATTTATTGTACTCGTTAGACCTGACAAATTTTGATCCTCAAAAGATACCTGAATCTCCTATTCTATGGGAACAAAGAATCAAGACTTTGAAAGAAGAGAAACCGGTTCTGTTTTGGTGGCTCGAAATCATTTCTACAAAACGCTACAAAGTTGAAGTAGATGGTCCGGCTAATCTAAATGGGTTCAGTGCAAGAAAAGAAGTAATAGAAAGGGAGTTTAGTGACTTGTCAATAGCATTACCACTAGAAGAATTTAGAGAAGCTTATAACTATTTTGTGAAAACAAACACGAGAAAAACAAAAGCTCATGTACCGGATAATTGGGAAGAAGGTCTCAATATTCTTGAAAGTTACTTACCGCCTTTGGATGGCATTACTAGTCGGGTCGGTATTATCACAATTCAAGCGACAAATTACAGACACACAGTGATCAATACGGGTACCATTGAACAATGCAGACAAACTTTTGAATCAAAAATGAGCGGCGCTCGTTGGTATTGGCTTTCAAGAGAAGATCGATTAGCGTTTGAACCTATTGTTACAAGTAAAGAGTGGTCAAAGGAGACGTTGGCTGAAAATTATCCCAAATCATCGTGGTTTATGTTCCGAGAAGGATTTCTCAAAACAAAACCTCAAGCGAATTATGCGCTCGCGGTACAAGGGACAACAGACACAGATCTGGCCCAATCTGTACTGAACCCTAATCAATACCAACATTGGTTTACCTCGCAAGACCCGCAAGATGCAGATCGTTATGTCTATTTCTAAGGATTTCCAAATAAAAAAGTTCAAATGACTCATCAACTTGCACCTGACTGGGGTGACCATACGGCTGCTGATGAATATTATCAACAGGGTATCCGTTTTTCAAAATACAATACTTGGGGTCAAAGCAGCTGGATCGGCGAC
>JALHRJ010000176.1 GCA_022841475.1 Cyclobacteriaceae bacterium
GTCAAATTGGATATAAGCCGGAAACTTTTTTTTAAAGGGGTTAATAGATTTAAAGGTATCAAAAATCATACTACCAGAAGTGTGAGGTTCCATGAAAGATCACTTGGGCAAACTATTAATTTGCACAAGTCTTGTATTTGGGTGTATTCAAAAAATGCTTCCATTTCGGTAAAGCATCTTTAGGTACCTGTTCTGCCGGTATTTTTTTTGGAACTGGCAAAAAAATCCTGAATACCCCCTAATCTGCTCAATATACAGGGTTGTCGCAATTCAGAGCCTGAAAACTTAAAACATCCAGTAGTGTGGATACAATCACACCGTTTGTTCTAATAACAGAACGCCTCTGCCTGCTAAATCCAACAGGATTTGCTTTATTTTTTCCTGTTCCGGGTTCGCAATATCTCCATATTCGATTTGAAGTTCCTTGATCATTTCTTCAAATGTTTGCCCCTCTTTGATAAGTTTCAATATGTCCAATACTGTTTCGGCGCCCTCGTACACATCATTGACTCCTAAAGCAAGTGAAGTGTGAAGCGTGAATTTGCCAGGCCCAAGCGTACCGTTTTGAAAAAAATCAATGTCTCTGTTCATGGAGATCCGCGTCGAATCGCTGATCGTTCCGACAGGAGCCATTTTCTCCGCAACAAATAACCACACTTGATATGTTTTGTACATACCCGCACTCGAAACCCTGCAATGGGGGATGGACAACGTCTGGTGATCATTTACATTGAATTGTTGCCTTGAGAACATCTGTTTAGTTTCTTCCAGGGAGAACATAAACCGAATATCATCGTGATGATACTCTAAGGGGCCAAAATGAATGAATATGCCATTGCTTTTGAGGACTCTTTTTACTTCTTTTACAAGTATTGGTAAAGGTATAACATCCGTGAAATATACAGATACGACCGCGGATAAAGAATTATCCGGGAAAGGCAATTTTGACGCGTCTCCAACCAGGTATTGTATATCCGTTTCACCGTCTTTCACTCTTTTCAACACCTTGGTACTCGCCAAATGTTCTACCGTAATATCTTCTGACTTTTCTGTGTTTTTTAGGTTAACCTCATAGAAAGTGGTTTCTTTTCGAGATATTTTGTCAAATAAATAGGCCATTGTTGTGGAATTGTCAACGGCATACCCTTGGTTGCCAAAATGCCCCGACACCTCACATGCAATACGCCCCATACCTGCTCCCAAAAACAAAACGCTATCATCTTTATGATTAACGGAGTGTTGTTCAAGCGTTTGAATGATGTTTTCACTGATCGTTTGGATCTCTATCTCTCCATTTGCAATGCCTACCCAATCCCGTAGCAGGTAAGGGACGTTGAAAAGATAGCTTTGTTGTGCGGGTTTCTCTTTCAAACAGGCATCCTTGATATTGCCTAATGACACATGCTTTTTCAGTGCATCAGCAATCTCCCGCAGAATTTCATTGTTCGTACGATACGCCGTCTCCAGTTTGCCGATCGTATCATCACTTCTGCCATACCCTCCAATTATAGGTGTTTTAATCTTTTGAAAGTCAGCAAGTCTTTCAATCAACATTGTTTCATATTGGAGAAAAGCATTTGTAACAAAGACGTATGGATCAGGCAAAATGATGGGAATGTTTTCAGTCAGCAAGGGGTAGGCACTACCACAGGATAAACAAACCAGTTTTAATAAATCATTTTGCAAACTACCTCTGCAAACCGGACACACAATGAGATGCTCTTTCATATAACAAGGGACGGAAAATTACATGGGATTGTCTTCCAAAAATATGCTGTAACTAAAAACGTAGGGTTGTCTGGACGTATCATATTTTTCAACAAGCGGACCGAATTCGCTGTATAAAAAATTATAACGTTCCTCAATGGCATTCAATAATTCCCAGCCCTTTTCAGTATAAATTTCCTGGTACTTGATGTCTCGTATGTTTCTGCCGAGTCTTTTGAGATTATCTGCAAACCGGCCGGTTAATTCATGCTTTTTATGGCCATCAAAAATGTTTTTCTTCAACAATATAGAAAACAAGGTATTGATGTTGATAAGGGAAAACGTCCCGTGATAGGCGCTGTAAATGGTCCTTCGGTCATTTTCACCTTTATTATACTCGGCGATTAATCCATTTTTTGCATCTACCGTAAAATAATCGTCCATTTCTGGAGTCATAATATAAAGTATATTATGTGCGCATTGATGAACAATATCTTCCAGGAAAAAGACCTCGTTATATTCCTTTCTTGCGCTGATGTACGATGTGCCCGTTGTGGTTTTTGACGCAAATGAACGCACTTCATCATTGTAAAATACTATTATTTTTTTTACTCCCTTCTTAATATAGGAATAATACCAGGGATATTCATTTTTAATGATGTTCATTGCCTTTTCAACATGCTCGCAATGGTCGTTGAACGCAGATTCAATATCGACGATTTGTCTGTTTTCTTTTGAGCCGAAATTATCGTCATTCAGGGGATTATTGTAGCGCACCAAGTCTATCTGGCTATCGCCGAGTGTTTTTATTGGAACAAACACATAATCAACGCTTTCTGCGCCGAACTTTAGTTTTATCTCCTTTAATTCATGATTATAAAACAGATCAATCTCACTGGATAAAACGGGTGTTTTTAAATAACCTACTCGTGGTAGATATACCACGCCCTTGTCACTTGACAAAACTTTTATCTGTTCGGGTTTTTTATCATCATGAATGTACCCAAACAAAATCTGTTCATATGAAAACTTCGGAACCGGATCGTAGGAGACCTTCAGCAAAAATAATGGATCCAGAAAATTATTGTCATCCTCAAAATCGATCAATTTAAAAAGATGAGGCGCCTTTTTGAACATTGAGGATTTCATGAAATCCGCTAACAGGCCAAATGGGTCTTCAAAATTATTGTCGACAAATTCGGCTAATGAATTGGGTAAATGCATGTTTATACTGAGAGTTGAGAGGTTGAGAACGTTGATAGTTGAGAAAGCATTGGTAACCAGTGAATTAGTATTCCTTCTTGTTCAAAACCACTTTGTGTTGACTATATTTGAGTTTGAAAAAAATCCACACTACTGTACTTTTTTCAAATTGTTCGTCAAAGTACCGCCGAACCCAATTCGGTGATGGTTGCCGTACAGGGTTAGGCAGTACATTTCGGCACGAATCTGAATAATGCCCGGTAGTGCGGAAAACAATATCTTAGTGACTTGAATAATGAAGATCCGATTGATTTTTCAATAATTCCAAAATCAACCAGGTACATGTGCTTATGGAACAGTAGGGTATCACAATTACTGTGAATGCACGCTGTTTTTCAACGCCTTGTAGTGTTTAAATCCTGAAATTACTTCGAAAAAATTGTTTACGAAGGATGACAATCACTTGACTGGCAGCAACGGGAAGTGTCGCTGGATGGTAAAATGACGATGGTCACTACAATGATACTACAAATCAAGGTCGATGCGCCACCCTGTTGATCTA
>JALHRJ010000177.1 GCA_022841475.1 Cyclobacteriaceae bacterium
CCTGCCTCGCTAAATCCACAAATTAGCACTATCTTTGCGGCCTCAAAGTTGAAAATAGAAGAGGAAACCACGATTTATGGAAGTAAGTAAGATCAGAAACATCGCGATTATCGCCCACGTTGACCACGGAAAAACTACCCTGGTTGATAAATTATTACATGCAGGTCACGTTTTTAAGGATCACGAGCACCCTGGTGAGTTAATTATGGACAGCAATGACCTGGAGCGTGAGCGCGGCATTACCATTTTGGCGAAAAACGTGTCGGTTCGGTATAAGGATTATAAAATCAATGTAATTGATACCCCCGGCCACAGCGACTTTGGAGGTGAAGTAGAGCGCGTGCTTAACATGGCCGATGGTTGTTTGTTGCTGGTTGATGCCTTCGAAGGTCCTATGCCTCAGACCCGCTTCGTATTACAGAAGGCTCTGCACTTAGGGTTAAAGCCTATTGTTGTCATAAACAAAGTAGATAAAAAGAATTGTACTCCCGATGAAGTACATGAAGGTGTCTTTGACCTCATGTATGCATTGGATGCAACCGAAGATCAATTGAGTTTCCCTACTTTTTATGGTTCGGCTAAACAAGGATGGATGAGTAAAGATTGGAAAACTCCAACCACCGATATTACCGCGTTAATCGAGGGAATTATTGAACATATTCCAGCACCGAAAGTAGATGTGGGTACCACTCAGTTATTGATTACTTCTCTTGAATATTCTTCTTTCGTTGGCCGGATTGCCATTGGAAGAATTCAACGTGGAAGCGTAAAGGCAGGCCAGCAAATTGCTTTGGTGAAAAGAGAAACAGGCGCGATTGTAAAAACACGTATCAAAGAAGTTTACGTATTTGAAGGCTTCAACAAAATAAAACAAGATGAAGTAAAGGCCGGGGAAATTTGTGCCCTTGTAGGATTGGAAGGTTTTGAAATTGGTGACACCGTTGCTGATGTTGAAAAACCAGAGGCGTTGAAATCAATTGCTATTGATGAGCCAACCATGAGTATGCTTTTCACGATTAACAATTCTCCCTTTTATGCCAAGGAAGGAAAGTTTGTTACCTCACGCCACATTAAAGATCGCCTTGAGAAAGAATTGGAGAAAAACCTTGCGCTGCGCTTAGGCGAAACCAATTCAGCGGATAGTTTTATGGTATTTGGACGGGGTGTTCTTCACTTATCCGTACTGATTGAAACCATGCGCAGAGAAGGCTATGAGCTCCAGATTGGCCAGCCACAAGTAATCTTCCGTGAGATTGATGGTGTAAAGTGTGAACCTGTAGAAGAACTAACGATCGATTTACCTGAAACGGTTGCCGGGAAAGCTATTGAAACAGTAACTCAACGCAAAGGTGAAATGTTGAACATGGAACCTAAAGCTGATCGAATGATATTAAAGTTCTTGATTCCGTCAAGAGGAATTATGGGCTTGAGAAATTATTTGTTGAATGTTACTGCAGGTGAAGCCGTTGTAACACATCGCTTTAAAGAATACCAACCTTACAAAGGAGAAATTCCAGGCCGTATTAACGGATCGCTAATCGTGATGGAACAAGGAGAAGCAATTCCTTATAGTTTGCACAACCTGCAAGACCGTGGAAAGTTTTTCATCAATCCGGGCGAACCCGTTTATGAAGGTCAGGTAATTGGTGAGCATAGTCGTGGTGGTGATTTGGTTATCAACGTAACCAAGACCAAGAAACTTACCAACATGCGCGCTTCAGGATCAGATGAAAAGATGAAAATTGCACCTCCGCTTAAGCATACCTTGGAAGAGGCACTCGAATACATTCAGGCAGATGAATATGTTGAAGTAACACCCAAGTCAATACGTCTGCGCAAGATTTATTTGAATGAAAACGAACGCAAACGCGATCGAAACCGTGCCGGGGTAAATGCATAGAGTATTTCTGATATTACTCATTAGCGCTTTCGCATGGAGTGGGTTTGCTCAAAACCCGAAGTGGGCTGCATGGGAAGTGGAGGCAGACACGCTAATGAGTAGGGAGGATTTTAAAGGAGCCATAAAACTTTACACGAAAGTAATAGATGCGTCTAAGCTGAAGGATAAGCCGTCATACCGGCCCTTATACAAGCGGGCTGTTGCGTATTATAGTTCCGGAGACTATCGAAATGCTATTAAAGATATGGACCGGTTCATTCCGGAATTTCCGGAAAGTTACCAGGCTCGTATTTTACGGGCACTTGCTTACCGCGAAACGGGGGATGTAGACAATCAGTTAAAAGACGTAGAGGCAGCGCTTGGACTAAGCAATGGTGAACCTCAGATTTTGAAATGGCGTGCCGGGCTCCTAATGGAAAAGAGTGAGTTTAAGTTAGCCAAAGATGACTTGCTTCTGGTAAGACAATTTCAGGATGATCCGGAAGTTGAAATGAATCTGGCATTTGCATATTATTCATTGGATAACCCGGACAGTGCCATTATTGCAATCAATAAATCAATTGAATTAGACGCGACTTTTGCCCCAGCCTATTTGTATGGTGGCTCGTTTTCTTTGGAACAGGAAAACTTCGATCTGGCGATTCAGTATTTAAATCTTGCCCTCAGATTGGATCCTGAAAACGCTACGGCCTTGTTTTACAAAGGTGTTGCCTTGGTTGAATTGAAAAAGGAGGAAGAAGGTTGCCGATGTCTTACCAAGGCTTTTAAGGCCGGACAGGATGATGCTGCCGATTACCTGAAACAATATTGCTACGGCATAGAGAAATAGGTCTATTTAGTTTGCAGCACTGCCCTTTATAATCCACTACTTTTTCTTGTTCTCTGCTTGCTTCCCGTTATTTTTGCGGATGCCTGCGTGCCGGAAATGCCGCACTATGGCATACAGGCATGGCAGAACAAATTCTCATTCTCGATTTTGGTTCACAATACACCCAATTGATTGCTCGTAGGGTACGCGAACTCAATGTGTATTGCGAAATACATCCCTATAACCATCTTCCCACAATTACATCATCCATAAAGGGGATTATTCTTTCGGGGAGCCCTTGTTCTGTGCGGGATGAAAATGCTCCGGATGTAGATCTGACTCTTTTTGGAAAAATTCCAGTCTTAGGAGTTTGTTACGGGGCTCAGTTGATTGCCCAGAAAAGTGGGGGCTCAGTGGCTCCTTCTCAAATTCGGGAATACGGTCGCGCCAAGCTTACAACGGTAGATCATCACAATGAATTATTAAAAGAGATTTCTCTGGACAGTCAGGTTTGGATGTCACATGCCGATACAATTACTTCAATACCCGATACCTTTGAAATTATTGCCAGCACTCCTTCCGTTAAAGTAGCTGCCTTTCACCGTAAGGGCGAACCCTTATATGGAATTCAGTTTCACCCTGAAGTAACACA
>JALHRJ010000178.1 GCA_022841475.1 Cyclobacteriaceae bacterium
AATTGGGAATGGTTTTTAGGCTATCCCCAAAACTTTGATTTAGGATTATTACAACGCCATTATTTGATTGATTTTAAAACCACGAATAATCTCATCCATAAAAGAATCAAAAATGTGGGGTACGTTTATTACAAATCCTTTGGGCAACCTGTTTATGAAAACGATCTGGATTACATCCTTGATATCTACAAGGACGCGAAAGGCTTAATCATCGATCTTCGTAACAATGGTGGTGGTGATCCAACTTATGCAATGGCGATACTAAATCGCCTTGCGAATGCACCCACGTTTATTGGTAGCACTTATGAGAAAGCCGGCAAAGGGCATAATGACTTTAGTGAACCATCCGAAATTTGGCTGAACCCAAAAGAGAACAGTAAGAAATTTCTGGGGAAAGTAATTTTATTGACAAATAGAAATTGCTATAGTTCAACCTCCCATTTTGTAGCATGGGCGAGAGCCTTACCCAATATAACGGTAATGGGTGACACCACTGGTGGTGGAGGTGGTTTACCCACGTCCGTCCAACTGAGTAACGGATGGATTCTTCGATATTCCTCAACAATCGGTCTCGATGCCAAAGGCTTCAATTTTGAAAACGGCACTCCTCCAGATATCAGAATTGATATGACTAAAACAGATTTTGACAACGGCATCGACAGTATTTTGGAACGCGCCCTGGGCGCATTTTAATTCATTGTCCGTTTTTGACGCCATTCTGTCCTCCTGAGGGAAAGCAGCTGAAATAACTTTGCATTGAAATAAAAATCAAAAATTATCCACTCATACATCATGAAGAAAGTTGCCTTTATTATACCTCCAACTGTTGAGTTGTTAGATTTAGCTGGCCCGGTTCAGGTTTTTACCGAAGCCAAATTCTACGGCTTTGAAATAGAAACAGAATTTTTTATTTATCAGGAAGCACCGGCTTCGACCTGCGGACTTGGATTTGGAAAACTACCTGACTTTAGAAAAGCCAGGTTAAATGAAGGTGACTTTGTATTCATCCCAGGAATGGATCAAAATTATATTCGAAGTCGCTCATTCAAAGCAGAAAAGAAATTTTTCAACTGGCTAAAAGAATGCAGAGATAGAAAGGTCACTGTTTGTTCAGTTTGCAACGGAGCATTTGCTTTGGCGGAAGCCGGCTTATTAAATGAAATTGAATGTACCACCCATTGGCGAAGGGTTGAGGAATTACAACAACAATTCCCACAAACCAAAGTACTGGCAGATGTTCTTTATGTCAAGTATAATAACGTTTGCACCAGTGCCGGTATTAGCGCGGGCATCGACCTTGCATTATCAATTCTTGAAGATTTGGCAGGCGCTCTTTTTACACATAAGGTAGCCAGAGGACTTGTTTTTTATCATAGAAGAAATGGAAAACATAAACAGGACTCGATCTATCTTGATTTTAGAAATCATATCAACGTGAAAATTCACGAGGTTCAGGATTATCTCGTTGATAATCTTAATGGCGATACGGCTATTGTTGTATTGGCTTCCATCGCAGGCATGAGTCCAAGAAACCTTACGCGGGTGTTTAAAGAGACAACCGGGGCAACAATAAATGAATATCTCACCCAAATACGTTTAGAAACAGCCAAAACGCTGCTTAGTAATTCCGAAAATACAATGGCGGATATTGCGCATACATGCGGATTCAAAACGGAACGGCAACTACAGAGAATATTAAAGAATTAATATTCTTACAATATTATGAAAAGTGGCTATTCCCTGTCAAGAGGCTAAATCGAAGATGCAAAAGTGCGCATGATCGAGTTAAATTTTTAATCAAGGGTTTACAAATGCCTAATCATTATTGGTAACTTGGATCCATTCCTCACCGTGTTTATCAAAAGGAATGGATATGCTTACAGTTGCCTTTATCGTACCTCCCCATGTTGAGCTGTTGGATCTTGCCGGGCCTGCTCAGGTTTTTACAGAGGCTAAATCGCATGGCCTTGATGCAGCCATTGAATTTTACAGTTATCATGATGAAAACATATCTACATCGGGTGTTGCTTTTGGCGAGATCAAAAGTTATAAAGAGGCTAATTTGAAGGCGGGTGACTTTGTATTCGTTCCCGGTACGGGCCATGACTATTTGCAAAGCGTAGAGTTTGGCGCTGCTAAAAGTTTTTTTAAGTGGCTTGCTCAATGTGCTGACAATAAAGTAAACACCTGCTCGATCTGCACGGGCGCCTTTTTTTTAGGCGAAGCTGGTTTGCTGGATGGCAGAGAATGCACTACGCATTGGAGGCGAACGGACGAACTGAGATCTCGCTTTCCAAAAGCGAACGTTTTGGCCGACATTCTTTATGTTAAGAGTGATAACGTTTTCACCAGTGCAGGCATCAGTGCTGGCATCGATCTCGCACTAGCAATTTTAGAATCTTTAAAAGGTCCTAATTTCGTTCATAAGGTGGCCCGGGGGTTGGTGGTCTACCATAGGCGAGATCCATCACATTCACAAAAAAGTATTTACCTGGATTTCAGAAATCACATTAACCCTAAGATTCACGAGGTGCAGGATTTTCTTATCAATAACCTGGCGAAAGAAAACTCTATTGAAGCATTGGCAGAAATGGTAGCGATGAGCCCAAGGAATTTGAGTCGGGTTTTTAAAGAATCTACCGGGCTTACCATTGTTGAATATCTTACTGAGCTTCGCAGGGAGGTGGCAAAAACCTTACTGAATAACCCTGATTACACCATCGATTACATCGCCTCACAATGCGGATTTAAAACGGCAAGGCAACTTCAGCGAATTTTGAAGTAGCTTAATGGGTATCGATTATTTAACCTTATGGAGCAAGGAATTTTAATGGCAATGCCTGGGGCCCGGGCTATTCGTCCTGATAAATAACGGGATCCGGCAGGTATCCATATTGCTTTTGCCAACGCAGCAGCTACATACTATCCAAGTTTGATGCACCAATCTTGGTCATCCGGGCGGGAAAAAAAACAAGAGCCAAATATGCCTGTCTGCCCGAAGCGGCAGCGCAGTCAGGCTTCCACACACATGCCATCGCGCCACCGTGCATTTGGCTCAGGCCACCGTGCAGCGGGACTTAACATAATTTTGGGTTCAATTAGTGAAATAACGTATTTTCGGTCTGAGCCTAGTTGGCCTCTTATCGATGAAGACAATTCCAATAAGGTCCATTCAGCAACAAGAGTCAAAAGCTAACCTATTGGAAGGCTTAAAGATCAGGAGCATTGAAGAAGTGCTGGCCGGAAAAGATATGAGCCAGGACCTTCACCGGCATGATTTCTACTTTATTCTGGCTGTTTGCAAAGGAAAAGGTATCCACGCTATTGATTTTGTTGAGCATCCCGTAACAACC
>JALHRJ010000179.1 GCA_022841475.1 Cyclobacteriaceae bacterium
CAATAGTTTAAAAATTATTTCAGGAGTAACCTGGATGGATGTGTTTCAGGTGCAGCAAACCGAGTTAGGTGAAACAAAATTACCGCAGGTTCAGGCACCTCGCTTCTCGGGCACCTTTAGCATCAGCTACACCCTTCCTAAATCAAATGTTATTGTTGATTTGACAGGCCGGGTAACGGGACCCATGCATTTGCCTGTGGTTACAAATGATTTCCGTTCTGCTATGTCGCCATGGTTTGCATTAATCAATCTGCAAGTGAGTAAAGTGGTCAGCAAGCAACTGGAAATCTATGGCGGTGTAAAAAACCTGCTAAACTTCATTCCGAAAAATCCCTTGCTTCATCCCGATGATCCGTTTGATCGGCCCGGTGGAAAATACTTTGACGAGAACGGTGCCCCAAGACCTGATACAAATCCTTACGGGTACACCTTTGATACGGCCTATAATTATGCCCCGGTGCAAGGCGCTAAAATGCATTTGGGTATTAGGTGGACGATAGATTAAAATTGGCCTAAAAATGAGCTTTTGCGGAGATTAGCTCAATTATGAGGTTGCCTCAAAAGTCAATTAAAATTGAAATGTCATTCCGGCCTTTGAGCCGGAATCTCGTTCTGTCTCTCAAATCTGGGATCGCGGGTCAATGCCCGCGATGACTGGATGACTTTTGAGGCAGTCTCATAATTACTTCACCAACACCGCCTCTTCAACAATAAAATTCCCATGTTCAAGGTCAGCATCATTCAGCTTTAATTTGCCTTTGATGCGGATAAATTGATCACCTTCAAATTTGGGTGTCTTCGCTTTAAAATAAACTTCGGCAATAGACTCGGGGCCCGCACCGCCACAAAAGAAACACTGGCTGTAAGGAAATTTAGATAAGATGATATACGCATCACCTTCCACATCAATGGGAAGATAATAGCCTTCCAGATCAATCTCCTTTCCTACCATCGCTTTCAGGTCGGCAGGAAAAGCGGGGAATAAAAAATATTCACCAGCCTTTTCACTGTATTTCGTATCGAACTTAGTTTTGGCAAAGGCATTCCAGCCATCGGTTTGAGCATACGAAAAAAAAGAACATACCGAGAACAATAAAACCAATGAAACTCTCATAACTGCTTTGAAATAATTGAAACAAAATTCTTTGAAGAAAGTACAGGCAATTTAGTTAGCGCAGACTTATAATCCTTTACGTTATTTGTTATAAAATAATCAAGGCCCGCTTGATTAAGAGCCGTGAAATACTGAAACGCATCTTCCATATCGTTAAATCCTGAGGAGTAACCATAATCAAGATTATTCTGAGTAGTTGGAATAGTGGTAATGAACTGATTCATTTTTTGAAGAATAGGCTGGGATTTTAATTTTAGTCGATCTTCAATAATATAAGCAAGTGTAAAAAAGGAAGCCGAAGAAGCAAAGCCTATTAATTGACCAGACTCAATTAAATTCATGATCGATGAAGAATCTGAATTTCTGTCAAGTAAATGATCTACTAGGACGTTAGTATCCACAAAAACTCTATAGATCATATTTGTCCTTCATTGCCTCGGCCTTCAATTCATCATACGATTTGTTTCCTGCCGCCTTCTTGAGAATTCCTCGTAAGGAATCAGAAATTGGAGCAGCCGTGGAAAGTTGATTTTTCTCCACATACTCTTCAAACAATCTTGAAATACTTTTTTTCTTTCGAACAGATAATTTTTTGGCCTTTAAGAGGGTCTTTTTTTCGATCGATAAGGTTAATTTTGCTTTCATACGTACAAGTCTAATAAAATACGTATGAATAATCAAATTAGTTCCCAGCCAACACCTTATGAATATCAGTACGGTACGCCTGAAAGGATGGGATAAGCGAACACAAAATGCCCAACACCAGGCTCCCAATTAATAAATACAATTCCTCCTTATAAAATACCCAGGCACTGATTCCGGTTTTTCCACCTTCTTCCACCAATGCGGTAAATAGGTAAAGCACCCCATGACCCAATGCTAGACCAATCACACTACCCAGTAACGTAAGCGTTATGCCTTCTAATTGAGTTGCAACAAATAACTTCGACCGGCTTGCTCCCATCGATCTCATAATCGCAAGATCATACTGTCGTTCTTTTAAGGAATTATAAAGCGCAATGAAGATACTCAGGGCAGAAATAAAAATCAGTACGTATGCAAATCCTGTGAGCGCCTCCACACCTACACCAAGAATTGAAAAAAGCCGTGCCGCTTCAAACCCGGGCGAAGCAGCCTGCATACCTGTTTGACCGTTGATATACCGCGGAAGTTGAATCGCAGCTATAGGGTTTCGGTACTTAATCAACAAAGCTGTTATTTCTTTTGTAGAATCACCGGCCTCCACGGATGGCACGAGCGAGGATGGATTTATTGGAGTTATTGTCTCAGATATATGTTCTTCATCACTATGTTCCTCATGCACCTTCCAGATACTCGACACATTAGTAAGAATTAAATTATCCAGAACGCCCTGCGTGCCTTTCAAAATGCCCTTGACAACAAACTGACTTTCTTCATGTGCATGACCTTCTGTACTCAGTCCATGTGCACTCTCGAACGTTGCCCCTACTTTTAATTTTAATAGTTCCGCCACGGTAGAACCCACGATAACTTCAAGGTCGTTAGCCCACCACTCCCCCGTAGCCAGTTCAGCTTCGTATAATTCAGCGTAGGCGCGATTTGTGCCAACGATTCGAAAATTCTGATAGCTATCGCCCAAGGCCAAGGGGATAGCATTTTTTACCAAACGATGTTTTGATAAGCGTTCAGCCTCTAATAGTTTAATATTGCCTGTAGGGAAATCTATATGAAAAACATTGCAGAGGATTAATTGTAACGGACTTCCCTTCGCTCCTACCACCAGATCAATTCCTTTGGTATTGTCGGTAATCTTTTCTTTGAGCTGGTTGCTGAACAAAAGTAAGATGGTAATCACGGCTATGCCTAACGACAATAACAGAATATTGAGCAGCGTATTGAGTGGCCGTGCTTTCAGATAACTGATCACAAGTGAAAAAAGATTCATCAGAGTTGGATCAGGTTTTTGACTTTGTTCTTTAATCGTTGATCATGCGTGGCAATGATCAGCGTGGCTTTACTTTGACCGGCAACCGATAGAAGTAGATCACTCACACGATCACAATTTTTATCATCCAGTGCCGAAGTAGGTTCATCGGCCAGAATGACGGATGGCTTGTTCAATATGGCCCGCGCTATCGCTACTCTTTGTGCCTGACCTAAACTAAGGTCTTGAATTCT
>JALHRJ010000180.1 GCA_022841475.1 Cyclobacteriaceae bacterium
TGTCACGTCCTAAAATACGGCTACGGGTTAAACATTTATTTAAGCTGCATTTTCATAGACCATGTTAGGGGTCTTATACCCTAAAGATAGATGTAATCTTTTGTTATTGTAAATATCGATTGCGTTTTTAGTTGCTACTGAAGCATTGTAAGTATTGACAAAACATTGATCCAGATAGAATTCATCTTTTAGGATTCCATTCACTCGTTCTGCTATCGCGTTTTCATAGCAATGGTTTTCTTCGGTCATGCTTATTCTAATATCTCTTTTTTTAAGTTCAGCAACATATTCTTTACTGCAATATTGAATACCTCTGTCGGAATGGTGTACTAACCCGACCGCTGGACGGGCTTGTCTAAGAGCTTTTTGGAGGGCTCTTAGACAGCCCGTCAGCTCGAGTGAATCACTGATGTCATAACCAACTATTTTCCTCGAGTACATATCAGTAATCAATGCCAGGTAACAGAATCCCTTTACGGTTCTGATGTAGGTGATATCTGATACCCAAACTTGATTTGGCGCAGTTACAGTCATGCCTTTCACCAGGTTGCTATACTTGTAAAAATGGTGATAAGAGTTTGTTGTTTTGAATGATGCTTTTTTGCGCTTCACCAACATGCCATGGCCTCTTAAAATATCGAATAAACGATCTCTGCCCACTTTTAGACCTGACTTTTGGAATGTGTAGTTGAGCTCTTTATGGAGCTTTCGTGTACCAACTCTTGATTGGATATCACGCTCTTTTTTAACCAATCCGATCACCTGAGATTCAACAGCTTCTCGAAGAGAATAACGCCTTCTGTGTTTATAGTAAGCATCTCTTTTCAAGTGTACACTGTTGCACAACTGCTCAATAGTTATCTGTCCAGTCCGCCTTGAATCAGTAACGGCCTTCACTACGGCTTGATGCTTAGATTTTTTTTTAATTCCTCAGCATTTTTGTAGCCCAGGTTTTCAGCTGCTATTTCTAGATATGCATCCATCATGAGCTTATCTATGTCCTTTTTAAGCAACAAAGATTTAAGTTGCTCAACCTCTTTTTGAAGGGCTTTAATACGCCCTATTTCATCGCTGTTTTCCACGTAAACTCGAGTATTTTTTAAGTCCTTTCGATCATACTGATCAATCCATTTGTTAATGGTAGTTCGGTTGATTCCGTAGATTCTACCCAGTTCAGATTTGTTGTACTTACCACTACTAAGTTCGGCTAAAATCTTGAGTTTAAAGCCTTCAGAATACCTTCTGTTAATTCCGTCATTATTGTACATTTTGCTACGTGTTGTGTAGCCTTTTTTCAGGACGGGTCAGGCTTGCCGGCAACGCTTGGCTATGCAGCGTTGCTTTTATCCTTTAAAAATAATTAAATAAAAGCAATGATGCATAGCCGTTGTTGTGCACAGTGCCACATCTTAAGTTAATCTTTACAATCAATCTGCGTAATTTGTCCTACGTCAATTTCTCCAATTTTGTTTACTAGCCCTCTACTTATTGAATGTGAACAAACGGTATCAGTTGATTCGCCTTCACCTGCAACAATAGATTTAAAGTAGTAGTCAAGCGACCAGTCTTTATTGATTGTAGTATATTCTTTGCAAAGTAAAATGTCGCCAACAATTATATAACAGTTTTCCTTTGTCAACCGCTTAAGGTCTATTCTATTTCCAGTTTTGTCAAATGTAATAAGTCCTGGATTACCAGCTGCAGCTACAGAAACAAAAGTAAAACCATAGAAATTTGTAGTGTCTGAAAGAAGCCCCATTAAGTAAACGTCACCTCCAGCGTTTCTGAAATCACTACTAAAGATTGAGTCCGCCTCCCAAAATTTGACTCTAAAAGTTCCTTCGGTTGTTGTATCAAAATTAGCCCTAAATGGTAACTCTAAAATATGAGTCGAGTCAGTCCATACCTTAAGTCTTTCCAGTTTGCTGACTTTGTGTTTTTTGTCAACTAAGTTAGATCCATCTACTTTGTCCGTGACTTTCTTGGAGTCAGTGCAGTAGAAAAATGAAATTCCTATCAATAAAATTATTAGTCTGTTCATTCAAAAAATGTCTATCAGGTCTCTCTTCTTGCATTGTGCACAACGTTTGTGTATGCGCAGTTTAAATTTACCTTTAAAAGTAAACAACAAAATTTAAATTGCGCATACACTTTGTTGTATGCAGCTTTCCCTTCGACTCACTTTAATTTTACAATCTTGTCCGCTACGTTTCTGCATCTGTTTATGTCACCCAGCACACCTATAGTTTGTGTCTCGATCTCAAATAACTTTTTAGCAATTGTCTCAGTGTCCGATTCCTTAATTTTTAAGTTTAAAATGGTCGGAGTGTAACTCTGATACTCGTCTCTTGGTGCTACTTCATTGACTCCAATCGGGTCCCAGTCAGTCCAAAGTATTTCGTCAATCGCTTGATACAGTTCCTTGTATTTCCCTTTGCTCCTAAATTTTTGTTTGAGTTCATTCTTGTCAAGTCGGTAAGTCCCAGTTAGTAAATATTCTTTCCAGAGTCGAACGTTCTTAATTGTCAAATCAAATCCAATTTCTGGATTGTCCCACTCGAAAATAACATTAGCTAATATTTCTCCTTCCTTACCGCTATTGTCCCACGTGAAGTAGTCAGATGCCATTAAAGCAAATCCGATTGTATTCAAGTCGGTCAGTGCAAGGTGTCCGAAAATTACATCATCACAGAGTTTTACTAAATGCTCCTTTTTTACTTCAAACTCTCCGTCCTCGATGTTGTTTATGTAAACGGAAGTCACATCATAACTTGTCCGTTTTTGACTACCCTCCAAATCCGATGACAATTCCTTTGGAGTCAACTGTCCGTTAAAATAGTCTCTTAGTTTTTCTTCTGTCATTGTGCTAAGTCGTCCTGGGAAAGTTGCATACAACGTCTGGCTATAATGCGTTACTTTTATCCTTTAAAAAATAATTAACCAAAAGTAATGCTTTATAGCCGTTGTTGGCGGTAGCTTTAATTTATGTTACTTTGATACGTAGTCGAAATTTTTCTTTCCGTCCTGTATCTCAATTTTCTTAATGTTTTTTAGTTTTATTGTTTTGTTAATTGAAGAAACAAATCTTGACTGAATGCCTGTCAAGGTAGAGTCAGTCACAAAAATCCTGTCGAAGTAAAAGATCGTCCTTTTTCCATTAGTCTCAGTTACTCTCATCTCAATAGAGGG
>JALHRJ010000181.1 GCA_022841475.1 Cyclobacteriaceae bacterium
TCGTCCGGACGTGGCACGCCTCCTAAATCGGTTGCCGCTAAATATTCTAGTCCCGGCAAAGATGCGCCTGAACAACATGGTGAAGATCGTGGTGGCTCTTGGACCGATAAGCATCACGCTAAAGCTAAATCTAAAGTAAAAGAAGAACGTGCAAAACGTAAGAAGTCTAAAAAGGAACTTAAGAAGTCTTTTGAAGATCATTATTCTGGTCACGCAGCTGCAGCACTTGTAATGAACGATAATAACCAAATTCTTCTTGGTCGTCACAGCACTGGCGGAATGGCTTTTGCTGGCGGACACATGGATTTAGCAGATGGCGATAAAGCCACTTGCGCACTTCGTGAATTAAAAGAAGAAATGGGAATTCAAGGTCGCAATCCACAAAAAATCTGGTCAGGTAAACTGAACGGCAATGAGTGTGATGTATTTCTTATTGAATCATTTACTGGCGATCCTAAATCAACAGATGAATTAAAGAACCCACGTTGGTTCGACGTAGAAGATATTCCTTGGGATGATTTGCGTGACTGTTGTCATAAACCTTTAGAAGAATTTATCCGCACTAAGCTTGGTAAGTCTCTTCAAGGTATGTTATCAATTGAAAAATTAGAAAAGAATGTTATTCGCTCTAGAGGCGATGCTGTTCTTGAAGTTACACACGGTGATGCTCTACGTCTCGTTGGTAACGGTATGTTCCGTAAGCTTCGTGAAGAAGTTAAGGAAATGAATGATGAAGATTTTAAAGATATTCACATAGATACATATAAAATCTCTATTCGTAAACACATGAATGATATGTATTCTGGTCGCGTTGAAGACGGTCACAAAATGATCTATCAATGGACTAATAAATCACTTCCTGAACTTACTGCAGCATTAATGTCTGTATTTGAATGGTATCTCCCTGAAGATGAAGACTTTATGAATGACCTTCATGATGATTCATTGGATGACGATGTTATTCATGGTGGAGTTCAAACTCTTGTTGAAAATTACAAGCGTCACAATATTGGAAATATTTATCAAGAGATGGAAACAATCCGCGAACAGATCCGTAATGGAACTGCAGTGGACTTGCAACAAGTTGAAGCTCGCATTATGAAACTCTTTGATAAACTTGAAGAGACTATTCACACTGTATCTGATAAACACAATCAATTGGCTCAACTTGCAGGAAAAGAAATTGATGATTTAGAAGCTAAACTTCGTGATCTACAAAGCAAGGTCGATGACATGGGTAGAGGTCCTGAAACTGTGACTGCTGTTAGCTCTCACAAGACTAATCCTATGCGCATTCATGACGAGAATTATCCATACCTTCCGCGTCCTCAAGTTGAGATCTCTCCTAATGGAGCAATTAAGATCACATTCGGTTCTGATTGGACTGACCTTGAGAAACAGAATTTCTTGCATGATATGCGAGCAAAAGCTGTGAAGCGCGAGAAGTCTAATGGTTAATGTATTCCTTGAATTAGAACGTCTTAAAACACATCTACGAGCCCGCGGGATTGAAGAAGATCATGTAGATGCCATTGCATCAAAAGCAAATGAAGAGATTGCTCTTGCCATTCGGGAGCGTTTAGATAATGCAATGGAATTGGCAATTCAATCAGGTGTTCAAAAAGACTCACCAGATTTCATTAATGCTCTACGTCCTAGACCTGATGCCTTTGTATTAGAAACTGACTCAGGAGTAACTGACTTTACAGAACCTCCTATGCCAATGCTAGATAAGTTATTAGCTAGAGGCGCTAAGCCTATGAAAGACGGTAGCGGTGTCTATAAGATTATTCCAGTGGGTAAACCTAGTAATAATCCTAAAAGACCGATACACACTAATATATTCGATGCTCAGAAAGCAATTTCAGCCGAACGCTATGAAACTGCGGTTTCACAGTATAATAGAGTTGTGCCAAAAGGATCTAAGGTTGAATTTAGAACGGCAACGAGTAAACAAAATCGTGCAACCCAATGGGTTATGCCAGAGAAGCCTAAAGACTTCACTGAAGATTTAGCAGAGATTAATAATCTACTAAATCAAGAGTATGATGAAGTTGTTCTTGGGATTATTCGTAGTTATGAGGAAGGTTTCTAATGTCATTTGTAATGCCTGAAATTGTAGTACAGAAAGTTATCAGTCATGGACTGAAACAACTTCGTTCTAATAAGGCGGAGTTCTATGACTTATTTCACCAATACTCTCAAGATGAACTTAGTGATGACTATGGAACTAAATATATTGATGACTTATGGGCTTGGTTCTCAACAACTAAGATTCCTGTAGTTAAGGCTTGGTCATTCAATGCTCAAGTTATGCCTTGTATTTCTATTCACTTAGCTAATGAAACCGAAGATGAAGCAAAAGCTTCTATTGGAGATATAGCTGGCATCTTTGATGCAGATGGTGAAACAGGAACTGGTGTTTTTACGGCTATGGTGGATATTGGTATCCATGCTAATAAAGCAGGCGACTATGTTCTGTGGATGTACTATATAGTTGCTTATATTCTTTTTAAGCATAAGCTAATGGCTCATCGCTTAGGATTAAAGTTGCATACGTTTAGTGCTAGTGATTACAATAAAGATAATAATAAGATGGCTGAGAATATCTGGACCCGCTGGGTTAGATTTCGCTGTACTACTCAAAACTTCTGGGACGCTGAACGATTTCAAGAAGTTATGGATCTTAATGTGGATCCTGCAGTTGGCTTAGAGCCAGCTAGTGATATAGCCGCCTCGTTAGATGTAGATATAAATGAAGTCGATACAACAGCTAATAACGGATTAATTGCCAGTAGAATCGGTGATGACGACGGGGACGACGACTTAAATATTTAAGTACCCCAGGCTGTTAAAATATAGTAAAAGGAGCCAACATGGCGAAAAAGAATAGACAAGCAAAAGAGATGGAGCTTGACGTAACTGAAGAAGTTATGGAAGCGGCTCCTCAAGAAGAGATCGCAGCAGAAGAACCTAAAAAAAGAGCAGAAGCTCCTCAGGTTCATTTTGATGGATGGTACGCAGCACGTGCTGCAGCTATTCCTGCGATCCACAAGAAAGAAATCATTAAAGCTGATTTTAAGGGCCGCAAGGTTCCTATGATCGCAACAATGAAAGAATTCGACGAAGCGTTAAAAATGTATGGGGTCAAGCTAGCATAACCTAGCCCGACACTCAT
>JALHRJ010000182.1 GCA_022841475.1 Cyclobacteriaceae bacterium
GCGCTGGGCGGCATTTCGAGGCTGACGTTTCAAATGGACAATGCGGGATTGTCGCATGAACAATTGAAGCGGGCAATCGAGTTGATTGGGAAGGAGGTGGCGCCGAGGGTGAATGGGTGAGGGAGAAAAGGCAAAAAACATTTCTATTGTGTTGTAACAACAGTATGATTACATTTGTCTCCTTTCAAAAATGTACATCTAAGCGCAGAGCAGAAACATCCAATAATACGCCCCTTTTCCCTATTAAATTTACAACATTCGCATGGAGCTCCTGTACATGTATGTGTTTCGGAAGCGCCCATCGTAACTAAACCGGATGGGGAGCCTGGAGGGTTTGAAATGCGTGTATACTGCACCCCGATTGGAATATTAGCCCCATCTTTTGTGCCTATTCCTGTCAACGCAGCAATTGTATATAAACTATCAAATTCAATTTCAATATCCTGGAAATTAATGATGTTGTCTGTATTAAATTTATCTTTCCCAAGCAGTCTCAAATAGCTGGAAACTTGGGATATATTTGACACACTCCATGTATTTCCGCTTTTATCGCATTGAATACTGACCGAATGCCCCGAATCTATAAGCATAACAGTGGTTATCTGATTCGAGATAGAATGATCTAAATTTTGAACATGGCAAGGTTTGAACATAGACAGGTATAGGAGACCTGATGACGCAATTAGAAAAAGAATTTTCATGGGTTCATATCTTTTTAGTAAATTTTCGCCTACTCTTCCCGCTTTTCAGCATCCGTGCCTTACTTCTTTTTCAGGAGTTTCAGGTTAGCCTCCTTTGTGAAACATTACCGGTATTTTCACTCCCACAAAAATATATACGATTTATCCTGTAAAAAAGCAACCAAAAGTTGTTTTTTGAGCAGATTTGGTTGTTTTTTTCAAATTGAAGCCATGAGCGAATTGGAAGAAATCAGCGGGTGGCTTGCGCAACGGAAAATCGTCATTCAAAAAGTTGAAACCGGTAAAATCGGTGGATGCTTTTTTGAAAAGACTGCGTCGTTATAAAATAAACCTGCCTGCCGATTACCGCTTCAACCGCGACGAGGCTAATGAGCGCTAGAAAATATGCAGGACAGCATGGTCATTGATGAAAAGTTGACGATCAAAAATCCGTTTTTAGGGTAAAAACCCGGTCTGCCCTGCGCTTCCGTGTCGCAGGGCGGTTGTAGAGGATCCTTCGAATCCTGTTTAATTTGTATATCAAGCCAAAATATTTGAACAGGATTGTTATGATTAAAAAGGATTAAAAGGATTTGATTCCCGGGATTTACAAGAAACGCCAAGGTGACAGAGCATCCTTCTAATCCTTTAAAGTCCTGCAAATCCTGTTCAAACTGGAAGGGCCGACAAGACAAGGCGGAAGCCGAAATTGCTGCTGCGTGCCGTCGGCTTGTGGCTGGCTCGAGTCGTCGTGCGGCAGTGCAGCGCTTTGATGAACCAACTGCCGCCGCGAAGCACGCGGAGCGCGCCCGTTTCAGGTCCTTTTGGATTCAATGCGGTGCCCTGCTGCTGACACTGTTGGTAATGATCGACTGCGTAATAATCAGCGCACAATTCCCATACATTTCCACTCATATCATACAAGCCCAACGCATTAGGTTTAAAAAGGTCAACAGGAGTTGTTTTTTCCCGATAGGTACCTGCAACAGAATAAGGCTGTTTATACTTTTCCAAAGCGTTAAAATTCATCTCCGCCGGGTCTGCAATATCTTTTCCATTACCAAACCTGACTTTTTTGCCCCTTTCACGGGCAGCGTATTCCCATTCCGCTTCGGTAGGCAGGCGGTAGGATGCACCTGATTTTTTATTCAGCACTTCCATAAATTCCTGCACCATATCCCAACTCACATTTTCTACAGGAAGCATATCGTCGCCTTTAAAATGAGAAGGATTGGTATCTTGACCCATCACCGCTTTCCAAAGCCCTTGCGTCACAGGGTACTTGCACATCATAAAATCATCCAGCATGACTTTGTGTACAGATTTTTCACTTTCTGCTCCTTCCCCAAATACATCTCCCATCTCAAAAGTGCCGCCTTTGATGAGCACCATGTGTTCGGAAAAAGGATCGATCCGCTTCCTCGCCGCTTCCGTATGCAGCCCTTTCGGATATTTTTTGATATACTTTTGAATCGCCTGATCCGTCCCCACATCGTTCGCAAATTCCCAGGCGGTATCGTCTGCATCAAAATACTCCAGGAAATCGCGGGCCTTGTCGCTGTAAAAACCCTGCGGAAAACGATCCAGGTATTTTTGATAGGCCGCGCGGGTATTCGTATCGCTGGTAAATTCCCAGGCATGTTCCTCGGCGGCGGTGGCGGTTTTGGTGGAGGATTGCACGGGTTGGGATGGCTCCGGCGCTTCAAGAGCAGTTTTTTCAGCCGTTCCTTTTTCTATTTCCTGTATGATATTGCGCAAATTCAACACTACATCATTCCATGCCTCGTCGAAGTTGCGCCATGCGGTCACGGGCTTCATGCCACGCGGCAAGCCCTGTATGTCAGCCAGTGGCGTTTCCTGCCAAAGACAGGGCGCACATAAAATAGGTATCACACGGGCAGTACCGGCATGGTGCCGTTCCAGCGCGTCTTTCACTTCCTGTTCGTAAAAATAATCCGAAGCTAAAGAGTTGGCACTCAGCAACATCAGGATAATGTCGGCTGCGTATAGATTCGTTTTTATGGCATCGTCCCACTTTTCACCGGCACGTATTTCGCCATCGAACCAAACGATGACATTTCCCTTCCGCAGCAGCGGCGAAATGTGATTGCGCAGTCCATCCAAAAAGATGCGATCTTTCTGCGAGTAGGCAATGAATATCTGGACAGATGCTTTTTTGGTGCTCATGCAGCGGCGGATTCGAGGCGAAAATAGGGAAGTTTGAAACACTATCCCAAAAACCTGTCTCATGCAAGACATTTCCCCATACAGTAGCGCCCGGCGGCAACATACATGGGTATCAGGCGGTTTACAGAAACTATACTTTACGTCGGTAGTTTTTAGGGGTTATGCCAAAAGGCCCAGCGGGCCTATATCTTTGTAGAAATGCCAAAGTAAATTTCATCCGGCCCAGCGGGCGGGTATCTTTATCGAATAAATACCGGCCCGCTGGGCCGGGTACCAAATTTAA
>JALHRJ010000183.1 GCA_022841475.1 Cyclobacteriaceae bacterium
ACTACAGTGCCGCCGGGACAGTTTGGCAGAACCCAGCTTTTGATTCAGCAGACCTTTGACGGCGACGGGCAAACCGTCAAACGCTTCGAGCGCGAAACCTTCAATAACAGCACACAGACGAACAAAACCTTCTATTATCTGCATTCGACGGTGCTGGGCGGCAAGCTCATTGCCGAACTCGATGAGCAGGGACAAAAGCAGAAGGAATATGTCTATGACGACACGGGCGAAGCGATTGTCAGACGCGAAAACAACGAGGTTCGCTGGCAGCACACGAGCCCGATTGGAGGCAGCACCTTTG
Organism: Cyclobacteriaceae bacterium; assembly: GCA_022841475.1. GTDB lineage: Bacteria > Bacteroidota > Bacteroidia > Cytophagales > Cyclobacteriaceae > ELB16-189. The sequence continues at coordinate 302 of JALHRJ010000183.1, forward strand.
AAAGCACGGCGAACGGCACAACTGTCAATGGTAAGGAATACGACGCGCTCGGCAATGAGATGGAACTGCAGCCGCCACTGCAAAACCCGCCCGATTGGTTGTATTCCGGGACCTACAATTCAAGCGGCAATCCGTATGACGGCAATGGCGGCTGTTTGTATGACGGTGCGCCGGAAGATTGTTCACGCGTCGCGCAGAGAGCGTGTATCGGCAATCCGCGCTGTCTGAAGGATAAAGAGCGCGATCTGGCATCGCTGATGGCGGGAATGGGTTCGGTAAGGCAAACGGGCTGGCACGTCAGCTATAAAGCGAACGGCAGTCTGACGCAGAAAACATTCGCGCTCAATCAATACGGTTTGATGGTCAGCCAGCTTGAAGGTGGTGAGAGAATCTCTCCGATTTTCACTGGAGGTTTGGTTTCTGCTAATCCTAATTTTATTGCTGACGATAATCGCCCTGTGGGTGTCCTTACAATTAAAGTACCGCGTGACCGAATGCCATTTGTTACGAAAATATCAAATGCTTTTTTGGATGATAAACCCGAATGTGAGCAATTTTTAAATTCACTTTTAAATCAACTATCCAAAGATACAAATATTGATTTGAAAGGGAAAAATTTCAGAGATTTTATCAAAGATTTCGAGCAAAATGGTGACTTAACAGTTACTCTTGTTAATGCTAAAAATAATAATTATCAAGGTGCTGGAAATGCGTTTAGGGGAAAAGTTTCAATCGAGCATTCAAATCGATGGTTTGGTTTAGAACGAGAGGTAAATTTCTCTACTTTTTTTCACGAATTGGTTCATTGGATTGGATACAGTTTGACAAACAATTATTCTGCTTTTGGTGACAATGAGGCGGGAACTGCTGTAAACAATTTGGGAATAATGAAAATAAGTCCTGAAGACTACTATAATTTGCCAAGGACTAAAAAGAAAATTGAGGAATATACGAAAAACAACTGGAGCATGGCTGGAATAGCCAGTGACTACTGGAAGGGAACTATAATGCGCAAATGTGGAGGTCTTCCCCGGTCACATCCTTACATCAAATAATAGAATTGAATGGGAGAATGAAAATGCAAAATTTATCTTTGAATAAATTATCAATTATTGGATTGTTAATACTTCAATTTGTGCTATTTAAAGCAATTATGGCTTCAGAATGTATTATTTCTTTTCCATGTGTTGCTTACTCCCGAGCCGAAGCTGTTTTTATTGGAAAACTGCAAAAAGTGATAAAAGACAAAGATGAACCTGACAAAATTGTTTACGCGTATTTTGAGGTCGAGAAAGTCTTTAAGGGAAAGGTCAGAAGTATTGAAGAAGTTAAATTTTCTACAGAAAATTGTAAACGAATTTTTGTTGTCGGAGACAAATATTTTGTTTATAAAGATAATTCAAAATACAATAATGAATTTAATCGAACACACCCTTTTTACGAGGAATCTTCTGATTTTATTTACGCAAATAGTTTATCGGAAACTAATCCAACCTTTACAATTAGCGGAAAAATTGAAGGTATAAGCGAAAATGAAATTAATAGCACTACGGTAGTTATTGAAGAAGGTCAAAATAAATATACCCCTATTGTTAATAAAGAGGGAGAATTCAGCTTTGTGGTAGGAAAAAAAGCTATCTATCATATAAAAATAATTTTGCCATTTGATGCTAAAGTTTGGGTAACATCAGGAAATATTGGGTATGACGTGGAAGTTAAAAATTATGTCAATCAAACAGTCATTAAATATGATTTAGAATTTAAATCAAATAGCTGTGATATTAGAGAGATATGGTTTAATAAGGACTATAAAATCGCTGAGTCACGAATTAGTGGCAAGGTTATTGATGAATTTGGAAATCCGATACCGAAATTTGTAATTAGTCTGTATCCAAACACTTTAAACCAAGATTTTACAAATTGGGATTTTAGATTGGCGAAAACAAATGAAGCTGGTGAATATGTTTTCGATAAGTTACAACCTGGAAGCTATATAATTGGAATAAATATGGGCAGAACTCCAGATTTTGAGCTTCCATATCCTGAAACATACTTTCCCGGAAAGAAAACAGTTAAAGAAGCACAAATAATTAACTTATTTGAAAAACAAAATTTAAGCCTTGAACCTTTTATCATTCCACCGAAATTAAAAACTGTAAAGATTTCGGGAAAAATAATTTGGGAGGACGGAACACCAGTATCTAGATTTTCGCCTGATAGTTCCCCAGAGCAAAAACCAAGAATATATTTGATTGATCCAATTACGTTGAAAAGCGATTTAGGCAGTTTAATTAGAACTGATGAACAAGGAAATTTCACATTTTTAGCTTTTGAAAACTACTCATATATCTTACATGCCGACGCAATTAATACAGAAAAACAGCCCATGCATTCAAAACATCTTTTGATAAAAGCTACTAAAAATCTTTTTCCGATAATATTAAAATTGTCTCTCAGAGGTGAGGGAAGAACTATTGAAGAAATTAAAGAAGAATTAGGAATTAAATGAAATTTAAAAATAACGTTGCGCGAATATTCAGATATATAATTCAGGCGGCAATCCGTATGACGGCAACGGCGGCTGTTTGTATGACGGCGCGCCGGAAAATTGTTCACGCGTCGCGCAGAGACCGTGTATCGGCAATCCGCGCTGTCTGAAGGATAAAGGGCGCGATCTGGCATCGTTGATGGCGGGAATGGGTTCACGACAACAGACGGGCTGGCGAATGAGCTACAAGGCGTGGGGCATGTGGATGCAGAAAACATTTGCGCTGGAAGAATACGGTTTGATGATGAGTCAACGCGAAGGCGATGAAAGAATCTCTGCGATTTA
>JALHRJ010000184.1 GCA_022841475.1 Cyclobacteriaceae bacterium
CTCAAAGGTTTCCTTCGTAAGCCGCTCACCAGTCTCAACCCATTGCAGGTCCTCATAGTTTATGCCCAGTCTCTGTTGCCAGCCTTCGTTGAACATGGCGCTTTGAAGCCTTGTTGAGGCGGCCGTATAGGAGTATAATTCGGTCGTGATGTCAAAATTATTTTGCTGTGCTGCTGTTACCATGTCCAGTGCCATTTGAATACTTCCCAACGACATGCTGTTGATATGAACAATGTGCAGAGGCGCTTGCGTGAGTATAGCATTGGCTATTACTTCCTGTATCGAAATGATGTCGGGTTGTCGAACATGGGTAAACACCAGGGTATTTAATTCACCGGCTAATTTGAATACCTGATACATTTCCTCCGGCTTTGTTGTGGGTAAGTATCCGATGGGAACGCCTATTCCAATGCCGCCTTCAGCCAGTGATGTTTTGATGTTCTCAAGAACGGCACTCTCTTGATTGCTTTCGATGCGCATGGTGTAGGTGTGCTGAATCCGATCCTGCATCGTAGCAAGATCAGCGTGTCCTTTACTACTCATCTGAAGCAATTCATTTACTATCTTTTCGACTTTGTTAATAGCTTTAAACCGTTCATATGGCCAGCATACACTGGCTCCATAGTTGATCAATGCCTTTGATTGTCTTGAAGTATACCATTCTTTTAAATTCTCGATTCCCCATTCCAGTTCCAACGCAGTAGTAACACCATCGTGCAACTGGTATTCCTGCTCCACATTACTTCTTCCATGAACATGTAAATCAATAAATCCAGGAGCAACGACCAGCCCGCTAACATTGACTATTTTCTTGCCCTTTAAAGACTCAGAACTTATCTGGGCGATGCGGTTATTGATGATGCCTACGTTTTTGATGGCATCTAATTTTGTTTCAGGATCTATAACACGACCACCCTGCAACACAACATCATATACAATGTCTGTTTGTGCTGAGGTTGCAAGTGAAAGCACAATGAATAATGCAATTAATATTAGTTTCATAGAAAGTTTATTTAATTTTTGGGTAGTCGGGTGGAATGCAAAACGTCTATTTTCCAGTGCTTTTTATCTTTAATCAGCACCACGGTTTCCATCCATTTTACAAGTTCCTCTTTCCCATTTCGGGTAAAGACTGATTGCAGGTAGTAGGTAACCCATGCTGTGTTTTTATTGATGGTCGTGTTTACAAACTCAAATTTGTTGGTGCGTTTAAAATCAGTAATAGATTTATTCTGCAATACTTTATGAATCAAGGTATCCATCGTCCAGACTTGTCCATATTCATAAAACCGTACCGTGTTGGTGGTAAAATTTTTCATAGCCATAGTATCGGCATTCGTTAGAGCTGCAAACAGGTTTTCAATAGTTTGCTGTACTGTTATCTGTTCTGGTATTGATGTTTTTTGTGCATGTACCGCTGCGGTGAAGAGCATTGCAATAAACAGGAGTTTGATTTTCAGCATAAGACAATTACATGGGTACGTTCTGTATTACTAAGCTTAATGTACTGAAAGTTAGTTGATGGCTGTGCCACGCTGGAGCATTAAATTTTCTTAGCGGCAATCCACTGATCAATTTGTTTTTCTAAAATCATTAAGGGTAATGAACCATCCTTTAAAACCTGATCATGAAACTCCTTGATGTCAAATTTATCTCTTAACTGTTGTTTAGCTTTTTCTCGTAATGCACGAATTTTTAATTCTCCCACTTTGTAGCTCACAGCCTGACCCGGAGTGACCATGTATCGCTCAATGCGCTGTATGGCTTCAACTTCCGAGACGGGCTGATTTTCCAGCACATAGGCAATAGCTTTCTCCCGTGTCCATCCTTTGTGATGCATTCCGGCATCTACCACCAGGCGAACAGCTCTTTCTATTTCGTTATTAAGTCTGCCCATATATTGATAGGGGTCGGTGTACATACCTAACTCCGTTCCCAAACTTTCAGCATACAATGCCCAGCCTTCACCAAATGCACTGGTCGCATATGCTTTTCTGAATTCAGGAATTTCTGATTCCTGTTGAATAGCCACCTGGTAATGATGACCGGGTATGGCTTCGTGTATAAACAAGCCTTCCATGGAAAAATAATTGTACTTCAACGGATCGCGCACCGTTTCGTAAAATATACCAGGACGTTTCCCGTCCCGCGAAGCACGCATGTATTGAGCATTGGAGCCTGCTTCTCTGAATTTTTCGGTGGCTTTCACTTCAAAGGATGCTTTGGGTCGGAGATTGAAGAGACGATTTAACTGAGGCTCCATGCGCGCTTCAAAACTTCGAAACCTGTTCAACACTTCTTCCTCTGTTTTAAAAGGGAAAAATTTAGGATCAGTTTTGATGTACTGAAAGAATGCCGGCAAGTCACCCTTTAAGCCTGTCGATTTTCTGATGGAATCCATTTCATTACGAATGCGAGCCACTTCACGAAGTCCCAAATCAAATATTTCATCTGCCGTAATGTCCGTTGTGGTATAGAACTTTAACCAATAGGCATACTCTGCTTTTCCATTACTGTTGTCAAGCAGCCCGGTGGTGGTTCGGGTGTTGGGAATATAAGTGTCAACCAGGAAATCATTCAGCTTCTTATAGGCAGGTTTGAGATATGTTTCAATCGCATCGGTGTAATCAGCAATAAGCTTTACCCGGGCGGCACTGTCGATCGTTTCTGGTAAATTCTGTAGTGGCTTATAAAAAATATGGTTCTCAACTTCCGTTTCAAACAGTGGCTTTAACTGGGCCGGCACTTTCTCCATGCTGGCCTTTGGGTTTGTATAATTCAACTCCAATCCGCTTTGCATATTGTTTATGGACTGATCAATCCATTCCGGAAACGACTCCATCCGACTCATGAAGTTTCGGTAATCCTTTTCGTCTTTAAAGGGAATGTAGCCAGCGCCTGACCCCAGCACAGCAAACCGTTGTGGGAAACTAAATACAAATTGATCAACAGGTCGGTAAAATCCATAGCGATTGGTCAGTTGCTCATTATTTATTGACAATTGAAATCTAAGTACATCCACGCTCAGTTTTTCAGAATCCGTCAGACTATCATAATTGACCGTATTGAGTGTATCGAGATAGCGCGTGTTCAG
>JALHRJ010000185.1 GCA_022841475.1 Cyclobacteriaceae bacterium
CAAAAACTGATCGTAGCATTTCAAATGCTTTACCTGGGCTCGCCTATGTTTTTTTATGGCGATGAAGCGGGGATGTGGGGCGCCAACGACCCCGACTGCCGCAAACCGATGGTGTGGCCCGATAAAAAATATGATGCGGAAACCGCTAATCCCGACCAAAGTAAACACAGCCCCGATGAGGTGGTATTCGATCAGGATTTATTTGACTGGTACCAAAAGTTCATCGGCTTGCGTCGGCAGTACAAGTCGATCCGGCTGGGCAACTACACCACTTTGGCCACAGACGATGAAAAAAAGATGTACGCTTTCAGCCGCAAACTTGGCAAGGAAGAAGTGATCGTTATCATTAACCGGAGCGATAAACCTCTGGTATTCACCCATGCGGCGTTAAAAAAGAAAAGGTTTAAAAATCTGTTTACCAATCAATCAGCCGGGAAGCAAGTTAACGTGAAGGCGATGGATGTGGTCGTTTTGGGTAAGTAGTTATCTGTTATTAATGCGAATAATGAGTTAAAACTAATCAAGCTTTTACAAAGAATTTAAGCAAAACGACAGCAGTTTCTAATGTAAGACATTTACGAGAGGTATCGCATCCGGGGCTGGCTAGCAAAAGGGGCAGCGCCCCGATGATATTTGTAGCATGAAGTGATGAATCTGGTTGGAGGGGCAGCGCCCCGGTAATATTATCTTGCCGGTGCGCTGCACCTCACTTTTCTTGTTTTGCTATGGGCTACAAATATTACCGGGGCGCTGCCCCTTTGCCAACCAGCCCTGAACATCTGATTTTACGCAATTCTCTTACATTAGAAATTGCTGGCAATACTAATTTTACACAGAGATAAGGTTCAAGAAAATCGAGTTCAATGACAGTAAAGAAAAAAGCGCTAAACAGATTTCTGGGCCTTATAATAGGGTTATTCTTTTTAATGAATACAGTTGCCTTTTTTCATGCATATAGATTTACTCATTTTTCAGAACCAGGGATAGAGAAAACCAAAAATCCCAAGGAATTGGGACTGGCGAATAAAATAAAAGTGCTCTTATTGGGGATCGACAACCCGAAACCAGTAAACCATGAACAACCGGCAAGGCCTTTTGAAACGGTTCATTTACAAAGCAGCAAGCGAATAGAATGCTGGCATATAAAAGTAGATAGCAGCAAAGGAACCGTAATCATTTTTCATGGATTTAGCGGTAATAAAGCACGAATGCTCGATAAATCGGAGGTGTTTAATCAATTGGGATACAGCACGTTTCTGGTAGATTTTATCGGAACCGGCGGTTCGGAAGGCAACGAAACAACGATTGGATATAAAGAAGCATACGATGTAAAAGTATGCCTTGATTACGTAAGACAAACGAATGAAAAAAACATCGTGCTTTTTGGAACGTCGATGGGCGCGGCAGCTATTTTAAGAGCTTCCGAAACATTTCAAATCAACCCCGGCAGTGCTATTATAGAATGCCCTTTCGGTTCGATGTATCAGACAACCTGTGCGCGATTTGAACAAATGAACGTACCTCCTTTTCCGATGGCAGGACTTCTTGTTTTTTGGGGTGGCCTGCAAAATGGATTTTGGGCTTTCTCCCATAACCCCCAGAAATATGCCAGGAGTGTAAAATTTCCAACGTTGTTGTTATATGGAGAAAAAGATGCCGAAGTAAGCCGTCAGGAAACAGATATGGTATTTAAAAATCTGAATGGTAAAAAACGCCTGGCGACATTTGCAGAGGCCGGACACGAGAACTATTTGAAAAGATATGAAAAAGAATGGATCAAAGAAATCTCGGCGTTTCTAAATGATAACAGGGTTAAGGACAAATAACTTTTGGCGCCGTTCCTAAGCAGCCTCAGCAAAATGTATTTGTCTATAACCTTAGTTCTTCACTAAACAAACGCGTAACTGGTTAGCATAGGGGCAGCGCCCCGATAATATTGAAATTTTTTAATAAAACGGCATTATAAGAGGGTTAAAACCCCGTAGTAAGGTATCTGTACTTACTCCCGGCTGAAGCCGGGAGTTATTGGAATAGCGTTTTGACCCAATCAAAATCGGGCCGCTAATATCAATAACCATCGGCTTCAGCCGGTGGTTAGTCAACGGAAGCCAATTAGGGGTTTTAACCCCATTTATGACACCTGAGGCGCTGCCCCTGGATGTATAAGCAGCCTCAGCAAAATGTATTTGTCTATAAGTAGGTGTGCAAAATTAGTTTTGATTAAATCCTTTGTAAATGCTTGATTATCAACACAGATAACCGATAACTAATAACGGATAATACTTACCTTAGTTCTTCACTAAACAAACGCAAAGCCTGAAAACATGAAAAAATACCTGATACTCACTTTGCTGATCGGCCTGGCCGGCGCCCGCTTACAAGCACAAACGGACGAAAAAACACAGATCGAAACGCTCATCACAGACCTCTATTTTGAAGGCTGGATGACGGGCGACACGACTAAAGTCGGGAAAGCGATGCACCCGACCTGCCACTTGAAATTTTTCCGCGACAATGTTTTCAGCGACATCAGCCGGGCCGATTATTTGTCGCGTTTCAAGCCGCGCACGAAAGATGCCGGCACATCAGGGCGTATCCTCTTGCTGGACGTGACCGGCAACATCGCTTCCGCAAAATGCGAACTGGAAACGCCGAAAGCGCTGTTCACCGACTATTTCAACCTGATCAAAACAAATGAGGGCTGGTTTATTGTGGATAAAATTTCGACGCGGGTAGATAAGTGAAAGGGCAAAAATTTCCCTTTCACTCAACCCACATTATCCAGATCCACCGGCAGTTTCCGCACCCGCACCCCCGTCGCCGCAAAAATGGCATTGCCCAAAGCCGGTGCAATGGGCGGAAGACCCGGTTCGCCCACACCGCCCGGGGCAGCGCCGCTGTCGATGATGTGAATGTCCATTTTAGGGGACTCCGTGAAGCGCATGATCTGGTAGTCGTGGAAATTGCTTTGGTTGCAAACGCCGTTGCTGAACGTGATGCCCGGTTTCACAGCGGCGGTGATGCCCATGAT
>JALHRJ010000186.1 GCA_022841475.1 Cyclobacteriaceae bacterium
AAACCATTTCTGGTTTGTGGCCGGTGGCTCACTCTTTTTTCTCGCCTTGCTAGGGGCTGTATCAGGATATACCGGTGGCGCTCCAGTAATGAAAGCCACCATGCGCGTTACATTTTGGGGTGCATTGGCTATGGCGTTGACAGCAGGAGTGGGTGCAATCTTCGGAGTGGTAGCTTAACGTATTTTGCTATGGGCTTTATCGATTATTATAAAACATTAGAATTACCCAAAACTGCGAGCGAAGCCGATATAAAAAGTGCTTATCGTAAACTGGCCCGCAAGTATCATCCGGATGTAAATCCAAATAACAAAGAGGCTGAAAAGAAATTTAAAGAGATCAATGAAGCCAACGAGGTGCTCAGTGATCCTGAAAAGAGAAAGAAATACGATACCTACGGTAAAGACTGGAAACATGCTGATGCTTTTGAAGAAGCGAAAAGACAACAAGGGCAATCACAGCGCACATCCGGTCAGCAGTATTCGGGAGAATATGGAAGTGATTTTTCGGATTTCTTTGAGTCGATGTTTGGCGGCCATACAGGCAGAGGCCGGCAAACAAAATTCAGAGGCCAGGATCTAAATGCCGAGTTAGAACTTACACTGAAAGATGTCTATAAACCACATCAACAAACGTTGAATGTAAATGGTAAAAATATTCGTTTATCCTTTCCGGCTGGTATTGAAAATGGACAGACCATTAAAGTAAGCGGTCACGGTGCTCCCGGAGTTAATGGTGGCCCTGCTGGCGATTTGTACATTACATTTCTCATTAAAAACACAACTCGATTTAAAAGAGATGGCTCTGATCTACATGCTACCGTTGAGGTCGATCTTTATACCGCCTTGTTAGGTGGCGAATTGTTGGTTGATACGTTTGACGGGAAAGTAAAATTAAAAGTCGCGCCTGAAACGCAGTCGGTCACTCTCGTAAAACTAAAAGGAAAGGGATTTCCGGTTTACAAAAAGGAAAATCATTTTGGCGATTTGTACATCACGTACAAGGTAAAAATGCCAACGAATCTTTCTGAAAAAGAAAAAGAGTTATTACAGGAATTGAAAAAACTCAGAAGCCATGAACACTGACAACCTGATACGCATCGAATATTTCTGCGAGCAGTACAACGTTGAATTCTCCTTCGTCAATGCATTAAAGGAGTCAGGGCTGATCAACCTTGTTGTTATAGAAGAGTCCAGCTATTTGTCGACCGAAGATTTAAAAGAAATGGAGAAACTGATTCGCTTGCATTATGAGTTAGGGATTAACATAGAAGGTATCGATGTTATATCCAACTTGTTGAATCAAATAGCACACCTACAACAAGACCTGACGGTCGCGAGGAATAAATTGAAATTCCTGGGAATGGAATAGTTTAGCCAAGTTGACTCAACCTACTTTGTAATTGGAACTTTGGTTAACAGCGCCTTCACAATATCCGCTGTCTTCACATTGTCGGCTTCGGCCTCGTAATTAAGAATAATGCGGTGGTTCATTACATCCAGCGCAATTTCTTTAATGTCCTCCGGCAATACATAATCACGGCCATTCATAAAGGCAACTGCTTTCGCTGCGAGATTCATATTGATACTTGCCCGGGGTGAGGCACCAAACTGAATGTATTGTGCTTCGTGATCAAGTTTATATTCTTTCGGCCTGCGCGTGGCTGTTACTAATTCAATGATGTAACGCTCCAACGATTCGGCCATCGTTACTTTATTTACTTCACCACGAATGGAGAAAATATCTTCTTTGGTAAGCACCTGATTTACTTCATACTTAAACTGCATGTTGGATATCCTGCGCATGATCTCCAACTCATCTTCTTTGGTAGGATAGTTTACAAACACTTTCATCATGAAACGGTCAATCTGCGCTTCCGGCAACGGATAAGTTCCTTCATTTTCTACCGGGTTCTGTGTGGCCATTACCAGAAAAGGTTTATCCAACATGAACGTAGTTTCACCAATCGTTACCTGCTTTTCCTGCATCGCTTCCAGCAAGGCTGATTGCACTTTTGCTGGCGAGCGGTTAATCTCATCCGCCAAAATGATATTGGCGAAGATCGGTCCTTTCTTCACCTCAAACTTTCCTTCCTTTTGATTATAGATCATGGTACCCACCAGATCGGCAGGCAATAAATCCGGTGTAAACTGAATGCGGGCAAAATCGAGGTGCAGTACCCGGGCCACCGTACTGATCGTAAGGGTCTTGGCCAACCCCGGCACACCTTCCAATAAAATATGACCGTTAGTAAAGAGTCCGATCAAAAGGCGGTTTACCATGTACTCCTGCCCCACCACCACTTTGGCTACTTCACTAAAAACCTGTTTGATTTTTACCTGGTGTTCTTTCTGTAACTCGGTTGTCGCTTCAAATGCCATAATCTCCTGTAAGTCAAAATTTGAACCGCAATATTAAGGAATTGCCACCAAAAAAGTGATGATACCGGTTGTCCTTACGCGTGCGGCCATGGATTGTTTCAAAGGGCTATTATTACCCTCACTTTAAGCGGTCTTTTTATATGTTGCCTTGAAGTAGATCAGCAATGCAACCAGAAAAAACATGATACCATTGCAGATAATGACTGGCCAAAGCATGAGGGCAAAGGCATAGATGAGCCACACGACCGTGCTTGATAAAACAATAAACAACATAGACAGGCTCAGGTCACCGGCACTTTTGGTTTGCCAGGTTTTATACACCTGAGGAATAAAGGTGATGCAGCTTAAAAAGCTGCCGAGGTATCCGATTAAATCAATGTAATTCATAGTAGATATTAAGATAACGAAGGTACACATTGAACTTTTATAACCAACCGCACCTTTTATTCAACTTTAACCTTTCTTAATTTACCAAAAATCAAA
>JALHRJ010000187.1 GCA_022841475.1 Cyclobacteriaceae bacterium
ATTTGAAGGTTAAAATATCGAACTACCGATTAAGTTATCCACGGAGTTATTCACAAATAAATTGATGGCTTATAATTTCAGAAAATTCTAAGAAAAGAGGTAGTCGTGCAACAGCTACTGTTGTTGTATGCAGTCTTTTTCTTCTCCAATCTAAACCACTGTATAGAATCTTTTGGCAGTGCTTTTCAAAAAATTCTTTTTTGTGTAATAGTCCTCAAACAAGTCAATGAGTTGAAATGAAAATGTATTAATGATTTCCATTTTACTTCTCAAAACGTCTGTCCTAAATCTTTCGCCAACAACTGCAGCACTTTCGCGTCCATGAGCTACTGCGTTTCTCTTGTCAACGAGCTCATCAATTGTCGCTCTAACTCTTGGGTCGATACTAAATCCTGTGACTCCAAAGGATTTTATAACTTCTTCAATAGTCTTTGTCCAAATGTTTTGTAGATTATTTGAAAAGGCTGTTTCATTTAGAGGATTTATATTGGAGCTGTTTAGCTCAGTAAAGATTTCAAGTGCTTTGTTAAAAAAATTATTATACCCACAATCTTTGAATGCCTTTAATTTGTCCACAAGCGATATGGAGTTAAAAGGAAGAGCATAGTGTGAACTTTTTACGCTATTGGAACTGATATATGTTAAAGTGTTTTCTATAAGTTCATTTACAGTTTTTTCTAAAGATGAATACAATTGAACTTGAAATAACCCTTTCATTATTTTTAGTTCCAATGTAGCTGGTATTGTAGGGTCATTGGGCTCAAGTGAAATTAAGTAGTTTAGATAAATTTGAGTCTCGCCAAATCTACTGCGAGCTTTGGTTCTTATTAAATTGAAACTCATGGCCTAAGTCTTTCTTTGACGTAATCAATTCGCTGATAGAGCTTACCTCTAGAATTAGTCGCACCTGTCGTTAATTTGTTAAGTGTTTCGTCATCCAAAAGTTCTTGGAGTTTTTGTCCATTTATTTGTAAACCTTCATCAAGAGCGTCTGCTACCCCAACAGATATTGCTTCAAAAAGAACTAATGGTGTTATGTTTTTCCTGTTTCCTCTGACAATTCCTTCGGGCAAGAGCTGATTGAGGGCCTGAAATGTTGTCTCAAAGACCCTTTTGAATTCAGCTTTGTTTTTGAATGAAGCGGTTTTTTCCGCCATGTAATCATTTAGGAAATCTTTTACGCTATGAACAAAATTTTCTCTCCATTCATAGTACGCAAAGAATTTCAAAACAAGTTCCTCCAAATTGCCAGTTCGTTCTGCATTCTTGGTCAATTTAACTACGTTTTTGAAATCTAAGTTTTCTGAGCAATGCTGTATGAAGTCGTTAAACTCTCCTAAGTACACACAATTACGAATTTCCTGAGGGTGCAGAGAAACTCCACCGGTATTAAGTCGTTCGAACAAATCATACCTCAGACCGAAGTCACTTCTGTCATTTAGTACAGTAACTCGAATTGGTCTTGTCAGAAACATGTATTGCAAGGACTTTGGTAGATTATCATAGTACTCATTATTCAATGAGTCCAATTTTTCTAAACCAGTTAGCTTTAATTTTTCGCATCCTTTATTGATTTTCTTTATCGTTTTCTCATCACCTATAAAGTTTACTATTGTGGTAAGTCGTTGAACTCCATCAATGACTTCCCATGATGAGTCTTTATTCGTAGCCATAAATAAACTTGGAACCGGAATTCCTAGTAATATTGACTCAATTAATTGAGACTGTCTTACTTCGTCCCAAATGAAATGTCTCTGGTATTCTGGCGCAACGTCTATCATGTTTTCACAAATCATGTCATACAATTGTCTAACTGTTATGTCATAACTGTCAAACGCAACTGACCGTCTATTTTTCTCGATTTGTTCTTGTACTTTAATTAAATCCATCTGTATAGTTAGTTTTTGAAACTAGTCATTGTCCTGAAAAAGATTGCATACAACGTTTGTACATATGACGTGCAGGGTTTTTGAAACACGTCACTGTCCCACGTTGATTATACTAAATTAGTTGATTACACGTAAATGGCAACACCAAACCCCTGCATGGCATATGTATTTTGTTGGCGGTTCGTGCCGTTTAGTAGGACTGTATTAACACGTCAGTCGGAATATTTAATTTTTCATGAAGTTGTCTTATCATGTCCAACGATAGCTTTCTCTTTTTGCTTAGTATTTCACTCGCTCTGCTCTTCAGTCCAACGACCTTTGCCAAATCAGTCTGAGTATATCCAAGTTGTTCCATTCTGAATTTTATAGCCTCAATCGGGTCAGGTAAGTCAATTGGGAAATGTTCGTTTTCGTATTGGTCTATCAATATTCCCAATATCTCAAGTTCGTCACCCTCCTTAGTTCCTTTTTTAGCGTCAAAAATTAACTCAAGTCTGTCCAACGCTTGTTGGTAGTCCTTTTTCGTCTTTATTGGTTTTAAGTTCATAGTCGTCAAATTTTATTCGCGTCAATTCTGTCGTAATCTTTATGAGTTCCAACAAATCTTATCCACATCATTTGATAGTGGAAATTAATCTTAACAATTAGTCGGTAGTTGTTACCCTTTATATTAAAAACAACTCTATTGTCCCCAAGAATACTTGCTGTCGGATACTCCTTTTTGATTTCATTGGTATTTTTCCATTCACTCTTTTCAGCTTCTCGGTACCATGATTTAAGTTGTTGTTCGCAGTCCGAATGTTTAGTCCAAAACTCTCGGAGTACCTTTTTAGCAATTACTCTCAAGTATTAATATTTTGTCAAAGGTAAGCTAAAGTTCCCGTATTGGGAAAT
>JALHRJ010000188.1 GCA_022841475.1 Cyclobacteriaceae bacterium
GCTCGACTTTTGATATAAAATCGGCAAAAATATTATGGCGAAATACCTGAATGAAATACAAGAATGGATAACTATTCGAGATCAGATTTTGAATAGAGATAATTATACTTGCCAGAGGTGTAAAGATTTCAACCCACAGTTAGGTACTGTCGAAATCGTAAGTGATGATGAGTCATATGTTGAATTTCATGAGTATGAATCCTCACCAGTTCATAGTCTCTACAGAATATCATCTCAAAAAACGGGATTAACAATTGAACTTGAATTCGATACAGACTGGCTTGTATTACCAGTCCTGCAAATTCATCATAAGAGATATATTAATGGAAGGAAAATATGGGAATATGAACACGATGATTTAGTAACGCTTTGTAAAAATTGCCATACTTATCTTCATTTACATGAGGAGATTCCTGTGTACAATGAAGATAATGTGTTTCTCTATTTAAAAAAAATTGTCCCGGAAGACTATAGTAGCGGACGAAATCATAACTATAAATCTTGGATTTTTATAAAACAAGATGATAAAAAAGATGAATATCAAGTAACCGGAGTTGATCCAAGGGTATCATATATTGTATTTGAACATCAAGAACCATCTGAAATTGCGAAATTAGCAGACTCCATGATTGCGGACTTTTCTAATAAATTTTTACCATTGTACAAACCCAAAAATTATAGCCATTAAATTTTTTGTTTCCTTTAGTCCAATTAATTATTCCGAAAAATATAATTACACGCATGGCAAATACCTACACCCAGCTCCACATCCAACTGGTTTTTGCAGTAAAAGGCAGGGACAGCCTGATCCGGAAATCCTGGAAAGACGAACTATACAAATACATCACCGGTATCGTTCAGAATCACGGACATAAAATGCTGGCGATCAATGGTATGCCCGATCATATCCATATTTTTATTGGATACAATCCCAATCAGAAAATACCGGATTTGATAGAAACCATCAAAACGGATTCCAATCATTTTATCAAGAGAAGTGGATTTTCAAAGTTTGCATTCAGTTGGCAGGCTGGATATGGCGCGTTTTCCTATAGCCGGTCGCAAGTCACGGCCGTCGCGGAATATATTATGAATCAGGAGGAACACCACCGTAAAAAGACATTCAGAGAAGAGTACCTGGAGATGTTGCAAAAGTTTGAAATTGAATATAAAGAAGCGTATTTATTTGATTTCGTAGATGTGTTTGAATGGGAATAATACCATCAGCCACCAACAGATGCCAGCCCCAGCGGGGCGGTCATATTTGTAGCCTTCATGCAAATCAAAAACACAAGCCCCAGCGGGGCGATAATATTACCACCCCGCTGGGGCTTGCATCCGTTAACTGATTGTTTTTACAAACATTATCGCCCCGCTGGGGCTGGCACCGGTTTCCGGCTGGTGGTGGCTACAAATATTTCCGCCCCGCTGGGGCTGGAAACAAAACCTCAGGCTTTTTTTCTTTTCTTTATCCGCACCGCAACCAGTGCGATAATGAAGGCCAATGCCGCAACGATAACAACGCTGAAGCCGCTGCTTGTGTGAAAAAATCCTGATACCGCTTCACATGAACCTATCAGGAATGTAATCAGCAGCAGTGTGAATGCGGTAACGAAATTTGGGCTTCTCATTTATTCACTGCCGGTATATTTGAAAATTTCAGGTTCTCTTACAGCGGTTTTATCTTTGCTTGTCTGTCCATCGGTGGATGAATCATCGCCTTCCTCAACGCTCGGTTTTTCATTTTCGGGGTCGATTTCTTCACCTTCTATGGGGTCAATCTCATCGTCTCCGATGTTTGGAGCCTCGTTTTTCTTTGTCCCTTCTTTTTCGTTGGGATCGTTGGGGTTAGGTTTTTTCTTGTTGAAATCCTCATTGGTTTTTTGCTGCAACATGGTGCCTGCATTTGGATTGCTCTGGTCATTTGTTCTTTTTTCCATGGTGGTCATTTTTTACATAGTGAATACATTTTCACCCTGCAAAGATTGGGGTCTTTGAGCACGCAGGCGTTACACAGTTGGGGAAAAAAGTTACATTATTCACATGTGTCGAAAGGAGGCTCAAGCAAATCGGGTGTCTCCTGGTAGCATCGAAAAAGATCGCCGATAAAATGAAGCCGGTCAGACAGGTTGGCCCAGTCTGTTGCACCGGTGTCCTTCAGACTATCCGGAGTCGGATCCATTTTTTTTAACATTTCCATCAGTTCGGGGTCTGTCAAATGCTGCAACACTGCGGGGAAACTGGCGCTCAAATCCTTGCCCAGGCGTAATGCGCCCCCTTTTGGAAAGTTGAGTTCCATCAGGTGGGTTGAAAGAAACAAGCGGATGCGATGCCGGGCCTCCGCTGCGAATTTGCCTGCTGCGACATCTAATGGTGAGGGTATGCCCAGCAAGTTTCTGATGATCGAAATCAGTTGAAATAACCAGTTTTGATTCGGAAAAAGGGCGATGAGCAGTTTCTCTTTGAACTGCCTGGGGTCAATCACCGATGCTTCCATGGCTTCGGCAATTTCCGGCTGCAGGCGGGTCTGCTCATGGAAGCCGATTTCGATGTTCGCTAATAGAATTTGCTCGGCTTTTTTCTTCTTGTCCGGTTCAAAAAAAGCCTGGTAATACCGCATAAATGCCTGTTTTAAATAGCGTTGACCATCGGGCGGGTCGCCGGGCCTGAGTTCGTTGCAAAAGCGGGCAATATTTTCGGCGTTGTAGGCGCTGTCGTTCAGGCAGGTTTCCAGAAACCGGGCAAACTCCCGGCCTATTTCCTCAAA
>JALHRJ010000189.1 GCA_022841475.1 Cyclobacteriaceae bacterium
TCTATCGGAAACTCCTGACTTTCATCCCATTCCATCATGCGGGGCTTAATCTCTTTCTCACCAAAATCGCGCACCATAGTGGCAATCATCTGTTGATTCTCAGTCACATCAAAATTCATCACCTCTTCTGCCACCATTTTCATCTTTGTTTAAAATTATAGGACAGCAAAATTAATATATAAATATCAATACCCAAACGAGTGTTAGTATGGATAATGAGAAGTTGCAAAAATCACAGGTTTAAAGGCTTTAGTGAATATAAAGCCTATTTTTGTGCCCGAATTTTAAACGCAAAAAATGAAAATCGCAGTTGTAGGAACCGGATATGTTGGATTGGTAACCGGAACTTGTTTTGCTGAAACAGGAAATACAGTAACCTGTATAGACATTGACTCGGAAAAAGTAAAAAAGCTGAGCAGTGGCAAGATTACTATTTATGAACCTGGTCTTGAACTTCTTTTCGAAAGAAATCTCAAGCAGGGCAGACTTTTATTCACCACCAATCTTGAGGATGGAATAAAAGATGCCCAGATTATTTTTCTGGCACTTCCTACACCTCCGGGCGAAGATGGTTCTGCCGATTTAAAATACATTCTTGGAGTAGCTCAACAATTAGGCCCGTTGTTAAAACAGTATACTATTGTTATTGATAAGAGTACAGTACCGGTTGGAACAGCCGATCGGGTAAAAGAAAAAATTGCAGCTGGAACTTCTGTCGAGTTTGATGTGGTTTCTAACCCTGAATTCTTACGAGAAGGTGTTGCGGTTGAAGATTTTATGCGCCCAGAGCGGGTTGTAATCGGAACCTCTTCAGCTAAAGCCAGAAAAATAATGGAAACACTCTACGCGCCTTTTGTGCGTCAAGGCAATCCGTTAGTGTTTATGGATGAGCGTTCTGCCGAACTTACCAAGTATGCTGCAAACTCTTTTCTGGCAACTAAAATTTCGTTCATGAATGAAATTGCTAACCTATGCGAATTGGTGGGTGCAGATGTTGATTCCGTGCGCAAAGGAATTGGAACCGATAGCCGAATTGGAAAACGCTTTTTATTCCCTGGCATTGGCTATGGTGGCAGTTGCTTCCCTAAAGACGTTCAGGCATTGGCCAAATCTTCTGCTGATGTGCGATACGACTTCAAAATTCTTGAGGCGGTAATGCAAGTGAATGCTGACCAAAAGACAAAACTTATTCCTCGTATAAAAGATTACTTCCGTGGAGATCTAAAAGGAAAAACATTCGCCCTATGGGGACTGTCCTTTAAGCCACACACGGATGATATCAGGGAAGCTCCGGCCCTTTATAACATCGAAGAACTTTTGAAGGCTGGCGCGAAAATCAAAGCGCATGATCCTGAGTCGATGGAAAATGTGAAAGGATTGTTGGGAGATAAAATCGAGTTTTACGAAAGCCCGTATGACGCTGCCGATGGTGCGGATGCAATTTTTATTGCAACTGAATGGCCCGAGTTCAGAACTCCTGACTTTGATAAACTGTCAGACAAACTCAAAAATAAATTGATCTTTGATGGCCGCAATCTCTATGATCTGGCCCAGATGAAAGAGTTAGGGTATACTTATTTCAGCATCGGACGCGAAACTATATATGGCTAAGAAAAGAGTTTTGATTACTGGTGGAGCCGGATTTCTTGGCTCGCATCTTTGTGACCGGTTCATAAAAGAAGGCTATTCGGTAATAGCTATGGATAACCTGATTACGGGGGATCTTAGAAATATTGAGCATCTGTTCAAATTGCCTGATTTCGAATTTTATCATCACGATGTTTCGAAGTTTGTACACGTGCCCGGAGAGTTGCATTACATTTTACATTTCGCTTCGCCCGCAAGCCCGATAGATTACTTAAAGATCCCTATTCAAACTTTAAAAGTAGGATCACTCGGAACCCATAATTTATTGGGATTGGCTAAAGCAAAAAAAGCACGAATCATCATTGCCTCCACTTCCGAAGTTTATGGTGACCCGACAGTGCATCCACAAACTGAAGAATACTACGGTAACGTAAATACAGTGGGCCCACGTGGTGTCTATGACGAAGCCAAACGGTTTCAGGAAGCCATAACCATGGCCTATCATACTTTTCATGGATTAGAGACCCGCATTGTACGCATCTTTAATACCTATGGGCCCCGTATGCGACTTAATGACGGTCGCGTACTTCCAGCATTCATCGGGCAGGCGCTGCGAGGTGAAGACTTAACGATTTTCGGAGATGGTTCGCAAACCCGATCGTTCTGTTATGTTGACGATCTGGTAGAAGGAATTTACAGGTTACTTTTATCTGATTATGCACAGCCAGTGAACATTGGGAATCCTAATGAAATTACCATAAAGGATTTCGCTGAAGAAATTATCAAACTGACAGGCACCAAACAAAAAGTTGTTTATCACGATCTCCCCAAGGATGATCCTAAACAACGACAACCTGATATCAGCAAGGCCAAAACCATTCTTGGGTGGGAACCAAAAGTATCCCGGTCGGAAGGATTAAAAATCACCTACGAATATTTCAAAGAACTTCCACAAGACGTACTGTATCAACGGGATCATAAAAGTTTCGATAACTACAACCGATAAACCTGATAGCGTTTAGCTATTTGCTAAAAAGTAAAAATCAATTACCTTTGCAGCACTTCTTGGTAAAAATCAAAAGAGGGGACCCGAAAGTCCCCTCTTTGTTTATAGAAATTTGATGGAAATCGCT
>JALHRJ010000190.1 GCA_022841475.1 Cyclobacteriaceae bacterium
CGAATACTGTCAAGGGCAGTTTCTACGCGTTGAATAATCTCTTGGGTTTTCACAGGTTAAATGGGTTAAGCGTTTAATACCACGGGTTTGGTAGATTCAAATTTAGCATTTCTTATCGCAACTTGTCGCGCCAGGCTTTCTGCCAGATCCCGAAAGGCTGTGGCAGTAACTCCTTCTTTCATTACAGCCGGCAAACCACTGTCACCACTTTCGCGAATACTTTGTACTAACGGAATCTGTCCTAGTAAAGGAACATCGTATTTCTCCGCCAGGTTCCGGCCACCATCCTTACCAAAGATATAATACTTATTGTTGGGAAGTTCTTCCGGAGTGAAGTAGGCCATATTTTCTACGATCCCCAGAATGGGTACGTTAATTTGGGGCTGCTTGAACATAGCAAGGCCCTTGTTGGCATCGGCTAAGGCAACCTTTTGAGGTGTTGTTACAATGATCGCTCCTGTAACAGGTACAGTTTGAACCAGTGTAAGATGAATATCACTCGTGCCCGGAGGCATGTCGATCAACAAATAATCAAGATCACCCCAGAGTGCATCGCCAATAAATTGTTTTAATGCAGCTGAGGCCATAGGACCTCGCCACACAACCGCACTGTCGGCAGGCGTAAGAAAACCAATCGAGATAAGCTTCACGCCATATTGTTCGAGCGGAACGATAAAACTTTTTCCTTCAATCACTTTTACCTCAGGTTGTTCGCGCTCGCAATTAAACATCACCGGAATCGAAGGGCCATAAATATCGGCATCAATCAACCCTACTTTTGCACCGGCTTGTGCCAGGGCAACCGCGAGATTAGTTGTGATGGTTGATTTACCTACGCCACCTTTACCGGATGCAATGGCAATAATGTTTTTAACTCCTGGAAGGACAGGTGCATTACTGCGCATACTTGTTACCGAAGAAGACATTTTAATGTCAATCTCAAACTCATCGCCCACCACAAGCGCAACTGCATCTTCGCAATCTTGCCGGATCTTTTCTTTTAAAGGGCACGCTGGGGTGGTTAGCACCACGGTAAAACTGACCTTTTTATCAGTTAACTGGATGTCTTTAACCATATTAAGCGTAATCAGGTCTTTTTTAAGGTCTGGATCCTGAACGGTAGCGAGTGCTTTAACGATATCAGTTTGAGTGAAGGGCATTGATAATGATTGAGTTAGCGAATGAAATAATAACGCAATTTAGGTGCGTTTATTCTAAAACAAAACTCCGCGCGTAGAGTTTCCAAGTCGGGTATTTTTAGAGGGAAAGAGTATCTTTGAGGTCCCAAAACATTCTAGTCTTTTACCCCACTTGATTTCCCGCGACACCATAGAAGAAATTAGAAACCGCCTCGATATCGTGGATGTTATCAGCGATTTTGTGTCGCTAAAAAAATCTGGACAGAATTACAAGGCGCTGAGCCCTTTCTCCAACGAAAAAACGGCCTCATTTTTTGTGGTGCCTGCCAAGGGTATTTTCAAAGACTTTAGCAGCGGCAAGGGTGGTGATGCCATCACCTTTGTGATGGAGCACGAGAAGATGAGTTATGCCGAGTCGCTGCGGTACCTGGCCAAAAAGTATGGGGTTGAAATTAAAGAAGACCGCCAATCGGATGAAAGTAAGGCTGCCCTGAGTGAGCGCGAAGGACTCTATATCCTCATGAACTTCGCAAATGATTATTATCGTCAGCAAATAACTGGCAGCGAGGAGGGGATAAGCATCGGACTAAGTTATTTCCGCGAACGCGGTTTTAATGATCGCACCATCGAGAAGTTTGAGCTTGGCTATGCTTTAGAAGGGTGGGAGAATTTTAGTAACGAAGCCATCGCTAAAGGGTATAACAAAGAGTTGCTGGAAAAGACCGGACTGATTGTTAAGAAAGAAGATGGCAGCACGTACGATCGCTTTCGCGGAAGGGTAATTTTTCCTGTTCACAACATCTCCGGAAAAGTAATTGCGTTTGGTGCCCGCATGTTGGGCAAGGATAAAAACCAGCCCAAATACATCAACTCACCCGAGACCGAGATTTATCACAAGAGCGATGTACTCTATGGGTTGTATCAGGGTAAGAACGCAATTCGTCAGCATGATGTGTGCTATCTTGTAGAAGGATACACCGATGTAATCTCACTTCACCAGGCTGATGTCCAAAATGTGGTGGCATCTTCAGGCACGGCACTTACGGAGAACCAAATAAAGCTCATCCGAAGATTTACCGAGAACATCACGGTGCTTTTTGATGGCGATGCGGCCGGTATCAAAGCTGCTTTACGCGGAATCGATATGATTCTGAAAGGCGGACTTAATGTGCGGGTTGTATTGTTTCCGGATGGCGAAGATCCAGATAGTTATTCCCGCAAGGTGGGTACTACGGATTTTCAGAAATTTTTAAAAGAACACGCACAGGATTTTGTTTCTTTTAAAGCCGGGCTCTTTGCAGCGCAAGCATCGGGTGATCCCATAAAAAAAGCAGAGTCGATCAAAGAAATTGTTACCAGCATTGCGCAGATCCCGGATCCGGTTAAGCGTTCTGTTTATATTCAGGAGACCAGTACGTTACTTAAAATTCAGGAGTCAGTATTGCTTTCTGAATTAAATAAAGTCCTGATCAACGAACGGAGGAAAACAGACAAGGATCGGTTCAGCAATCAACAGGAGCCACCGTTAACAGG
>JALHRJ010000191.1 GCA_022841475.1 Cyclobacteriaceae bacterium
GATTCGGGGAACAAACCATCCGGGTTTTGTAAATTCGTTATCCGAATTCAATTTCATGTCATCGATCATCAATACTTTTTCAGCGTCAAAAACCGGGTCCGTCGGGTCTTCAACAATCAGCGCGCCATACATTCCTCTTTCCAGTTGCACCGTTTCATTGGCATGCGAATGGTACCAAAATGTACCCGCATCGGGCAAAACAAAACGGTACTCGAAAACTTCACCGGGCGCAACCGGTTTTTGTACCGCTCCGGTGCCATCCATCGCCGCTGGTATACGCAATCCGTGCCAATGAATCATGGTAGGTTCCTGCAGGTGATTGGTCAGGCGAACAACAAGCGTGTCGCCCACGTTTGCCCTTATTTCGGGACCAGGAAGTTGTTTGTTAAAGCCCCATGCTTTAATTGTTTTGCCGGGCGTTATATCCCAGTTAAATTCACCGGCTTCCAGGTTGTACACGACTTCTTTTGATTGATTTTTCATTTTTTTTTGCGATTGGTTATTTCTTTTTCAGTATCCGTTGCAATTGCCGGGCTGATTTAAATCCACATTTTGAAGCGATATATTCTATAGTGTATTCCGGATTATTAAGCATTGTATTTGCATATTCCCTTCGCAGCAAAGTCAGGTATTCCAATATAGTAGTCCCGGTTTTTTCCTTAAAAACCCTGCTAAGATTTCTTGGGCTCATTCCAACATGAAAGGCCAGCGTTTCAACACTGTTTTCTTTTGCAAGATTATCGATCAGGTAATCCTGCACTTCATGAATCTGTGGATTAATATGATTCCTGTAATCCAGGTAAATACTTTGCTGACTATGCCTTCCGCTCCTTCTGTGGTATACAACAAGCCCACGTGCTATTTTATGCGTAAAAAATGCGCCCTTTAATTCTTCAAGAATCGCAAGCGACAAATCTATGCCGGCACTAATTCCTGCGCTGGTGTAAACATTGTTGCTTTTTATATAGAGTACGTCAGTGACTACTTTTGCCGATGGAAATTGCTTTTGTAATTCATTGATCCTTCTCCAGTGTGTAGTACATTCGGTGTTTTTCAATAAACCTGCATGACCCAGGGCAAAAGCGCCATCGCATATGGAACAAACATTTATTTGTTTGTCCGAACATTCTTTTAACCAATCAAAAAATGCTCTTTCGGCCTTGAAAGAAATGCTCGTATAGTAGTCGTAACTCATACCGGGCACAAAGACAAAATCGCCCTCCTTTAATTTTGCATCTTTATAATTTTCCAGTTTGCCAAAACCAAGCCCTGATGTACTCATGGGTGTTTCCTGGAACTGATAAAATTCAAGTGCTATTTCAAAACCATTAAATTTCGCTTCGGTAAATACCTGTACCGGACCCGCCAGGTCGAGCAACTCAACAGTGGGCGGTATGATGAAAGCCATTTTTTTCATAAATTGTGCTATTATCTAATTTTCACTCCGATCCCGAGTTCCAGGGCAATATTGTTCATATTGCCATCCAAATATAGAGGATTTGAACCTTTCGTAGGCCAGGGATATAGTGGCAAATAGGTGCGAACGGTAAAAAAACACTTTTCCCATCCCCGTTTCAGGCTATACATCAATCCATAATCAGGACTTAAAGCGTCGATGGCGACACTTGTATTTTCAAAATCATCACTATCAAGGGTCTCTTTATAACTTGTATACTTGGCCCCAACCATCAATAAGAAAGTATGCGTACTTCTTTTAGAATACAGTGAAGTGCCAACGCCAAATTTCTGATTGATCGAATAGTTGTAATTCGTTTTTATATGATTAAAATTTCTTTGTGTTATATTATTGACATTAAAAGACGAGTGTGAAGCGATACTAAGGCGCTTATACGGATTCCATTGAACCAGGTTTGTTAAAAGGAGGTCCACACCAAAATTTGTATGAATGCCAATCCCCGGCTCTATGGTGAGTAGTCTTACTACCGGTGTATGTGTGTTGGTTGTCGTTGCCGGTATTTTTTGCGCAAACCCCCGGGCTGAAACCAAAAGAGCGGAAAGGAGCAAAAGATATTTTAATACGTTCATGATGATTGTTTTTGAAAAGATGGTGAAAAAGAATAGAAACCTCCTTGGACTACCTGTTTTGAAAATAATAGTTCAGTCCTTTGATGATGTTCGGGTTCTTTGAACCCATATGATCCAGATGCTCCTCCCGATTTTTTATCAATTGTATAGCGGAATAGTTGTCACGAAGCGATTGATAAAAAGACTCAAAAGGGGCTTGCATTCTACCCAGGTTTTCCGCCGCACCAATTCCCATAAAGACCAATTGTGATCTGTCCTTGTTATGCTCCCGGTAATCCTTTTCAAGTTGCAGTGAGATCAGGTCGTCGAACCACAAGGAAGGACTTAGCAAAATATAGTTGCCAAACAATTCATTATCAACACAAAAAACATTAGCGCCAAACAACCCTCCGTAAGAATGGCCGAGAATCACCCGGCTACTCCTCGCTGTATCCACACCAAATTGCGCTTCCATTTCAGGGATCAACTGGGTTTTAATAAAATTTAAAAATTCGGGAGCGCCACCTGTCACTGAACTGATTTCAGTGGGCGTGTAATCTATACTCCGGTTCTTCCCATACCCTATACCAACCACCAATACCTGCTCAAACGCAT
>JALHRJ010000192.1 GCA_022841475.1 Cyclobacteriaceae bacterium
TTGTTTGGGCAAATGACTTTTAGAAGAGCATCTGAACCTATCTATGTCGAAGAACTGATTGAAGCTCCTTTAAACAGAGGAAGAGGACTTTTAACAGGCAGATACGGTGCAAGTAATCCTGATCCAATTCATAGTATAAGTGGCAAACAAGCTACCGAAAGAGAACTCCAGGCGTTTTATCAGAGAATGAGAGATCGTGAATATGAACAAGAAGAAAGACCGTGGTACAGAACAACAAATGATGTATTGTATCGAAATATTGTCGGATTCCGAGGAGTCTAGATTGCAATAAATTTTTCGGCATTAGGACCGCTTTTGAAATCCAGTACGACAAATACAGCTTCTTGGTCTTTCATCATCTTCACATATTTCGCTGCCATCTGTAATTGATCAACGTCCGTAAATATTGCTGCACGTTCTCGATCTTCAGTCACCATACACATCACAGTCAGGCAATCTAAGCCCGTAAAACACAACCCGTTGAGATAAAGATATTTCGGTATCCCGCCTTGTTTTTTTGGTCTTGTAGATATCAAAGCCGTTAAGTGCCTCGGATCCGGGCACTCTTTAAAAGCTTTTTCGACCTTGTCCATGTTTGAAGTTGTGAGTTTTTTGTTTTTTTGTTTTGAAAACACGAAAAAAAATATTTTGAAACACACGGACTCTTCCTTATGTCAGTTGTCAGTTTTATTTTTTTGGTTTGCGATACTTGTTTCTTTTGGACATTTTTTTTGAAGGTTTTTGTTCGGGTTTGGGAGGATTTACAGTCTCCTCTTTTACAACGTCCGGTAAATCGTCTCCGTCTTTTACAATAAAACAACAGCAATCAGGATCAAGCGTTTCATCTATCACTTCCAAAGCATTTTGCGCTTCTTCTTGAGTATCAAAAGTTGCTGCTGAAAATTTCGTACAGGTCCAACACGTAACCAGAGTTTGAAGTTTATGTCCGCAGAATGCCGCCTTTTCCAAATACTCAAAGACAACTTCATCATTACAAACAAATGCTTCTCTAGCTATACGGTAAATTTCGTCCGACATACTTCGTTTTTGTGTTTTTTTTTCTCCGTCACGTGACTTTGCAAGCAAGCAAGCAAGCAAGCAAACAACGAACTCGGGATCACAACACAGAAAGATGAACCAAATCAACTTGAGAGAGTATAACAGAAGTCCTACGTCCGTGTTTTCAGATATTCCCAACGGGATTCTTGCGCCTGTTTTTTATGTGCCAATATATTACGAAATGAACCCGACGAAATTCGACAACAATCAAGGACTTCCGATAGCAATATTCGTGTTTGATTTGCGTCACATTGATGATGATGTGTTGCTTCGTGGATTAGACGCTGGGTGGAACTATCACGATGCAATCACAATCGTTCAGCATTCTTCTCCGCTCACTGATGACCAAAGACATGACACAAACCACAGGATTTGTCAGTTTTTTGCACTAAAAGGAAAGATACATCCTCCGACTGTCTTTATCATCGATGAAGGTGAATTTCGAAAAGAGGGGTTAAAAGCCCTTTGGTATTTTATTGGTTTAGCATGGAAACAACATCTAAAAAAACAACAATATAAAATAAAGTTTATTGCTTAATCCTTGACTGTTTCAATTTCACGACAGAGATACCACAATGCTTTATTCAGATCGTCTCGTCTACTCCCCTTTTTCCCAGCTCTTGAAATGTATTTTACAACATTGCCCAAATTAAAACCGAGTTGCCACGCCTCGATCACAAGAATGGTCTCGTACGGATTATCAGCTCCTCCATAGTGACTTGGATGGTTGATTTTTTCCTCTTCCATAACACAATGTCAATCGTAAAAGAATTGGCAATTTTTGATGTCTGAACGGAGCGATTTCCATTTCAGAAAGATTTCATTAGCCCTCCAATTATTCTTTAGGTCCTCGAAAATCCCTCCCATCTTAGGAAGCCATATATATCGTTCTAAACTTAAATTTCCTGCATATATTATATACGATGTTGTGCGACCATTCACAGTCACTGTTACTTTAGTTTGATTACAGAAATGGTTAAAATCGAGCCTGCACGGTGCGCGGTAACAGAAACCGTGTTTTTTATCATATCGCGCAGTCCATTTACATGATTCGACAATGACCGTATTTTGAGTATCGTGCTGAGGATGATGGTAGTATCGTTTAGCTAGTCGAAACAAATATGTGAACGACAGAAACTCTATAAACGTGTATCCTCCCATTACCTCGCCATTTAAAATTAAAACATATCTATGATCCTTAGGAAATTCACATATATCATCAATGCCAAACAGGAGTGCAAACGATCGGTAGTATGTATTAATTCTGGATACAAGAAGCACACCCCATGGATCAAGAAGGATATAAGGAAGAATAAGTTCCCAAACACACCATAGTTCAAGTTGCTTTATTGTCATTGACGTTTTCTTATCATCGTCTTTCTCTTTTTGTTGTTCTCTGTATTGATCTCCTTTTTCGATCTCCATTTTTTAATGCTTCCTTCAGGATTACCCATATCGAAAGGAAGGTGTTCGAGGTGCTGTCTATAGTTGATCATCGGAAATGCATCCTTAGGGTTTGTTCGCTTAATTTTCTTCCCGCGAATAACATGGAT
>JALHRJ010000193.1 GCA_022841475.1 Cyclobacteriaceae bacterium
AAAAGAATACCAGAAGCAACAACAGTCTTTCCGTCAACTACTTGTAAGCTAGTTGTTGGTGACTCATCTAACCACCCTTGAAAGATTTCGCCATCTTCGGCAGTAAAGCCAAGAAGTGTAATTGTTGTATTAGATGAAACTACATAAGATAGTTGATCAATAAGAAGTCCACGAAGTGAACTAATTAATTTTAAGTTATTTCTAAAAGTAAGAATATTAGCACTTGCAATTTCAGTTGCATTGGGGTTTGTAAACCCATTAGAAGACATCTCAGTTGGCAAAACTAGAGAAGTTAAATTAATAACAGTATCGCCTAGAGTTGCTTTATGGGCAAAGCGAATCTTCTTGAACCCAAGAGCAATACTTCGTTGCTCCTGAACGTCCTTCTTTTTAAATGATGATGAACCTTTGCCTATTAAACTCATACTATAAGTCCTTTATAATAACTTCGCTCTCATAGCTAATATTAGCGTATGTGCCGAAAGTTGGAGTACCTGAGGCCGCATCATGAGTACTTGAAAGTTCAATAGTGTCTCCAGCCGTATAGTTTCTTTCAATTGACACATCACAGTATAAAAAAACAAGACCAGCGCTATTAGTCCCTGTGGCATTTATACTCTTAATATAATTAGTTGTAACACCATTTAAGCGAATATAACTACTCCAAGTGTTTGCAACGTTGGCATTAGGTACCCAACCAACTTGAAAATCTACTTTAAACCTTCCAGTAAAAGGAATTCTAAATCTAGCATTATTCGTTGCATAGTTGCCAGTACCAGCGTTAAATGCTCCTTGGGCATTTTGCCATTGGCCATGTGTATCGTTTGCAACGTCGTATGCAATATTAGTTATTACACCGCTTGTTGCTCCGACGTTTGTTGTGGATCCTGCTGACCACCTAATGATCGGCTTGCGATCAATTGGTAACAAACCTCCAAAAGCTGCTGCAAATCCCTGTGATAGGAATGAGCCTACTAGTTTCCAGCTAGCGAATCCAGAAGGGCCAATAGAATTTTCATTTGTTGAAATTCTAAGCACAACGTTTCCACCACTTATAACCGCAAACACTTGATAACGAGTTGCTTGGGCTAAAGTTACGTCTGCAGAAATAGTGCGAGACAATGTAGATGTCACTCTATATTGTTGTCCACCAATGGTTAACCAAGCTGGATTACTGGAGCTTGCAGCCATAGAGATTGTTCCACCACTATGACTTATAGTTCCAATTTTATCATCTCTAAGTTTTTGTGCCATTATAACTCCGCACTCGCTGTCCAATGACCGCCAAGGTTAACGCCAGCAGGAAATGCTGTTGTATTGACTCCCCATGAATGTTGACCACCAACTTGACCACTAACTGCGACATCTGTATTATTATTATAGTTTCTCCAAACCCCAGAAGACCCTGATCGACTATAAAAAGTTACAATTGGAACAATTCTTTTCGACACAGTAAATTTAATAGGAAGAATGCTTTGAACAGTTGCACCGTTGTTCATTTGAAAGTTATAAATACCTTCATCAACGCCTGGTGATCCCACTGAAGTATCTAAAGTATATGTTTTCTCAAAATATCTTTGACAAAGAGCAAGTTCATCGCCAATGCTTGATCCAGCTATGCTAAAACTTTGAGCACCTAAACCCTCATTCAACATGGCCTGAGATACGAATTGTTGTTGGTTTGCGTTTTGATTATATGTTATAACACAGATCAAGTTGTTTGTATTTGTAGGTACGTTACCACTTAATGAAAACTTAGTGTAAGTGCCACCAACACTAGTACCTGTTCCCACAGCTATACTTGTAAAGTTGGCAGCTAAACTATATGTTGTCCAATTTGTATATGGAGTAGCATTACTAAAAGTAGTCACAGCATCTGCACCGCCTGTCCAAGCGAGCAATTCAAATCTTATCAGCGATGCAAGAGCACTGCTTTTAATATTAAAACTAAAAGTAACATCTTTACCTCTAAGTGGTACAGTATTATTGTTTTCTACAATTTGAGCAATACTGCATTTTTCATTAAAAGACCAAGGTCCAAAGTTCAGGTCAAAGGTAGACCCTACATTTGTTGAAACTGCACGAATGATTTGACTAGCGTTTAAATTAGTAGTGCTTGGAAAAAGCAACCATCGATCAGCCCCATAAGCACGAGTTGTTGTTACAGTAGTTTGGCCTGCACCAGTCCGTTGCCAAAAGTCAAAGTTACCATTTATTAAATAGTTCTTGCTAATACCTAATTGTTTAACTGCTACTCTTGCCATATCCTACCTATTATACGCTGTAAACCACAATGTTATCGCTATTATCAATAGTGATCTCACGTAGTGTTCCGTCAGGGCGTCTTAAAAAGATACCGCGACCGTTTTGTGATCTATCGATTGTTGCGTCAGTAGAGCCAAGGAAGTT
>JALHRJ010000194.1 GCA_022841475.1 Cyclobacteriaceae bacterium
AACGTTATGCACAAGCGCTGGACACCTCCACCGCGCAAATGTATCTGATATGATTTTTCACCTATGAGAAAACAGATCATCAAGCTTTTAAAATTGTACGAGGTGACTCCAGCCGCACATACTTACTTTAAATACTTTATCACATAGACCAGTGAGCCGGTATCTAGACGCATCGTTGTGCGTTGTGCGCCAGTGCATAACAGTATGTATGTGGCCATTGCGGGGTGAAGAGATTATTTGTAGCTTAGTTCTCGATCAACGTTCGGTTTCGTGGGACAGTTTGAGAGTTGTCGGGCAAATCAGTCGTACCTCCTTCATTTGCCCTCCTATACCCGCAACGTCACATACACCAACGTTACCGCCAATGCCCTTAGGACACGTAAGTCAATGACAAATGAATTTATAAAGTTGCCTTGGTGTATTTACAATTGTGATAACTATAACTTTATTTAGTGTGACATGGGACAGAATTGAAGGAATGAAGCATTGATCAATTCTGGTGTTTATATTCGCCTACTTGATTTTTAGACAATTGACGACAATGTTTTTTCTATAGAATTAGTCACGGTTACAATCTACGGACTCTTGATACAATTGGAGTGACATTGGAAATGAGAGAACCTTCAAAATTAAATAGACAAGGTATGAGATATCTAACTTTCATTTGGTCATTTATTATTTTAATAGCAGTAAACGCGTTTGGCGCAGAATTTGAAAAACTATCCTTACAAGAAGCTTTAAACAAAGCATCTCAAGAAAATAAGTACGTATTCTTTTACATGACTGCAAAATGGTGTGGCCCATGTATAAAAATGCAAAAAGAAGTTTTTCCAAACGATACGATTAATCAGATTTTAAAAGACCACTTCGTTGCAATTAAATATGACTATGATAGTTGGGCAGGCGAACAACTACGAAAAGAATACGATATTGTGGCATTACCTACAATACTCATTTTTAATTCTGAGGGAAAGGTTGTTAAAAGAAATGCCCGTTTTTTGAATAGTTCGCAGCTAATAAATTTTATTACTGTCAATAAGCAGGAAAGCGCTTCGAGTAATACTCTTTCCGAATATGAGCAAAAATTAAAGGAAAATATGGATACAAGGCAGCAACCTTTCAATCCCGAAATAGGTATTCGGCTTGGTATCAATCGTTCGCAGATCGTCAGTATTGAGAATGATAGTAAAACAGGTTTTGAGGCATTTGTATTCTTGTCAATGGAGAGCAGCAGAGTTCTGATACGTCCGGGAATCGGGTTCGTATCCAAGGGAAACAATCTTTATCCTCTTCACTACCTGTCGGTTCCAGTTGATTTTGGATTTTCAGTCTATAAGGGAGCTTTTTTCGGTTTGCCGGGCGGATGCAGAATCATTGGTACACCCCACTATTCTTTTCTACTGAATGATACACAACCACTTTTCAAAAGGAACGATTTTGGTGTCAGATATGGAATTGCCGCTTACATCGGAGAGACGTCAAAAATAGAATTAATACTAACCAGTGACATGGGACTATTAAACATATCTGAATTACCAGAAGAAACTAAACGAAACCAATCCTATAGCTTTGGTGTAGCATTTACGTTCTGACGAGATTGTATGAGCAAGTGAGTCTATCCGAGAACTAAAGAATCCTGATGCTTATCAAAAAGGCTATTCCTAGTGGACAACCCTATTTTAACATTCACTTTACAGTGGACGAGGTCGAGGTCAGATTTAAAGAAAAACGTCCAGAAGAAAGGCACATGCGGTAACAATGTGCATAAGTCATGGCGGTAGGACGTCAAGGTATTAAAAGTATTTTCTTATTTTCGTTTACACCCGTGGATAGGACGCGGCTTCGAAAACCGCCACGCCTTAGGCACTCACGTTGGCGGTAATTTTACTTCGGGACAATGGAGAGAAGAATTGTTAAGGTAATCGGACTCATATTTCTGTTGACAATTATTCTTTATTTTATTTGGTTGACGTTACCAGTTTCAATCAATAGGTATACCGACATCAAATTCGGTGACAGCGTAATCGAAAAAATTGAGGACTATAGAAAAACAAACGGACGACTACCAGAGACTGGCGACTGGCAGACATTAAAGACACTGGGGTTTAGGTACAAAGTTGACTTCTTAGTTCCTGAATATCAAAAGCTCAATGACGACAATTATGAATTGAGATACATTGAGGGGTTTGACGGACCGTATTTACTATGGAATTCGAAAGACAAAATTTGGAAAGAGGACATGCCGACATTTCCTGACAGTTGGTACAAGAAGTAAAACTACCGCCAACAAAAGTAGCTGTTGCACGACTACCTCTTTTCTTAGAATTTTCTGAATTTATAAGCCATCAATTCATTTGTGAATAACTCTGTGGATAAGTAGTTCTGAAGTCTGAAATTTTACT
>JALHRJ010000195.1 GCA_022841475.1 Cyclobacteriaceae bacterium
GCACCTAATTTTTTCAACCGGTTTTCAATGTCCTGATACCCGCGATCGATCTGATCAATATTTGAAATTTCACTTTCGCCCTGCGCACTGAGTGCAGCAATCAACAAAGCAACACCGGCACGTATATCGGGTGAAGCCATTTTAACACCGCGTAACGATTGTTTGCGGTCGAGTCCTATAACATTGGCGCGATGTGGATCGCACAGAATAATCTGCGCACCCATATCAATTAATTTGTCTACAAAAAATAAGCGACTCTCAAACATCTTTTGATGAATAAGCACCGAACCTTTGGCTTGCGTAGCAACCACTAAAACAATGCTTAACAAGTCAGGGGTAAACCCTGGCCACGGTGCATCGGCAACAGTAAGAATCGAGCCATCAATAAACGTTTCGATCTCATGACGCTCTTGTGCCGGAACATGAATGTCATCGCCACGGAATTCCATTTTGATTCCCAGTCTTCTGAAAATCTCTGGAATGATACCAAGCATATCAATGCGACAATTTTTAATGGTAATCTCCGATTGCGTCATGGCGGCCAGCCCGATAAAACTACCAATCTCAATCATGTCAGGAAGCAAAGTATGTTCTGTGCCGCCTAGTTTTTCAACGCCTTCAATCACCAATAAATTGGATCCAATGCCACTGATCTTCGCACCCATGCGATTAAGCATGGAGCAGAGTTGTTGCAGATACGGTTCGCACGCTGCATTATAGATAGTGGTGGTACCTTGTGCCAGCACAGCGGCCATTACAATATTGGCAGTTCCGGTAACAGAAGCTTCATCCAAAAGCATGTAGCAACCCTTTAGGTGCGTAGCATCGATATGATATAAACCGTCTTGTGAATTGAAGTTGAACTTCGCACCCAGATTCTGAAATCCGATGAAGTGTGTATCCAGTCTTCGTCTTCCGATTTTATCGCCACCGGGCTTGGGAATATTAGCACCACCAAAACGTGCCAGGATAGGTCCCAACAACATCACTGATCCGCGCAAAGCAGATGCTTTTTTACGATAGGTGTCGGTTTGTAAAAATTCGGTATTGATTTTCGCTGCAGTAAAGCGGTACGAGCCTTTACCCAGTTTCTCAACGGTACAACCTAAGTCGCCCACTAACTCAATTAACTTGTTTACATCCAGAATGTCTGGGATGTTGTGTATGGTGACGGGTTCTGCGGTAAGTAAAGGCGCGCAAATTACCTGCAGGGCTTCGTTCTTGGCTCCTTGTGGAGTAATTTCTCCCTTCAGCCGAAGACCACCCTTGATCTTAAATGAACTCATTGATCTCTTCTGCGATGTGGATTGTGACGGTTCTTTTTAAACGGACGATTGCTCCGTTGATTTCTGTTATCACCGCGTTCGCTTCCTTGCGGGCGGGCGGGCTTGTTGCGTTGTTCGCGGTATAGTTTCTCAAAGAGATTTTCTTCCCGCACTTTATCCAGACTCAAGGTTAACTTTCCTTGCGAAAGAATAGCGATGTCTTTTACGATCACCGAATCATCAAGCGTTTCTTTATTCCAGGCGCCAAAGAAAGTTTTCATCAACTTACCAATATAGATAGCGGCTTCTTCGCGCTCTTTGGGATCTTCTTTTTTCATCGCCTCTTTCACCAACTTTTCAATATTCTTACCATAGTGACGGTAACGCACATCGTTTTTCGGATACTCCATTTTGCGCGGCTTCTTGAAAAGAATGGTGCGATCCGGAGTAGTGAAAGGATTGTTTACATCGAGATTAAAATCAGCCATGATGTAAAGATCATCCCACATGCGCTGTGGATTCTCTTGTGCTTCTTTGGCTACAGGTGCCAGTTGCTTGATTAGTTCAATCAATGTAGTGGCCATTTGGGTGCGCTTTTCCTTATCAGGAATGGTGCGAATGTAATTCACCAGCTTTTGAACGTTTCTTCCGTATTCTTTAAGGATAATGGCCTCGCGGGAGGTATTGTATTCTCCGATCATGTCAATTTTCGTGTATTTTCAATTTAGCAAAACTAAGCAATAAGGTCTTCTCCCCAAAATCAGCGAAATTGATCTTGGCCTTGCGTTCTGCCCCAACTTCTTCCATTTTAAGTACTGTTCCGAATCCGAATTTTGGATGCTCAACTTTCATTCCTTCTTTCAATCCTTTCGTATCACTGGGTGCAAAATCTGCCGAAGGTTTATAGGCGGTGGCTTTGGGAGCAGGCTGCATACTCACCGATTTCTTCATGCCACTGACAAAACTTTTGGCAAAGTTCGGGTTGGCCGCCATCGACTCAACACCACCGAACTTCGTACTCACTTTAATGTAGCTTCCTTGTATATCATCCAGGAAACGACTCGGCTCACAATTTTTTAATCGCCCGAAGCGATAGCGTGTTAATGCATAGGAGAGAAA
>JALHRJ010000196.1 GCA_022841475.1 Cyclobacteriaceae bacterium
GCGCCGGTGCCCGGCATTTCTTTCACGATGACGGTTGCGCCGATGAGGTCTTCCCCATTGGAAGCATCTTTCAGGGTTCCGTTAATGGTAAAGTTTTGGGCGGAAATTTTTGGCAAAAACAACAGAACCAGAAGTACTGCGAGCCATGAATTTAGAAAGTTGTGCATTTCGAGTTTTTTAAAAAGAAACTTTTGATGCCACAAAGGTCATTGGACCCCTAAATCCACACAATACTGATTTATCATTACGCCATTTCCAAAAGCCCGAATTTTGAGGCAAACACCACCGCCTCCATCGAATTATTGGCGCCCAATTTTTCCAAAAACCTTTGCCGGTGTGTATTTACGGTATGCACGCTGATGGATAATTTATTGGAAATTTCCTTGCTCAACAAACCGTTCTTTACCAGTCCCAAAATTTCCTTTTCCCGCTTTGTCAATTCAAATGTTACTTTTTGGGGAGCATCCAAAGGGAAGATTTTTCCAGTCCTGAAATTCAATAACTGACTTTTGCTTGGCTCGGATTCTCCCTGATTGGGAGATACGTCCACAATATTGAACGCGAGCCATAATTGCCCTTTTTGATCCAGTTTCAATACCTGATATTGCTCCACCAATCGGACATATTGGTTTTGCGCATTCATCATCCTGTATTCGCTGATCATTTTGTGGTTCAACTTTTCATCGCTCGAAAAATGGTTGAATATTTTCAGGGTGGAAACTGAATTGACACTCAACATCAGCGCATCGTCCGGATGTAATTTGCCGGAGAAAAATTGTTGCCCGGTCACGGCATAATCGGATGGCGCATAACCCAAAAGTCCGCCGAAATTCGATGAATAAAATACCACCTGTCGTTTGCAGTAATCAAATATGCCGGTTCCCGAGTTGCCCATATCGGACAGGGCCTGCAATATGACTGAGTGTTTTTCGACGATGGAATAGTCCAACTGCGCTTCGTCAAACGTAAATTGTTCCAGAAACTTGAAAAAGATTTCCTCGATGCTGTTATTTGTTGCCATCTGATTTTAGGTGTTTTTTGGGGGTTGGGGATGACGGGGGCGTGAACGCGGTAGCCTTGTTAGTTGGCTATCGCCGGCCAAGTAGAGTGCCCTATTTTTTTATTGTCAATCTGTCGGATTACCTCTTGGGCGTTCCCCGGTTTTTTCTATATACGCTTGTATGTATTGTTTTTCAAGCTTCCTGGCTTCTCGTTTCCCTGGAATATCCCGAATGAGAATCCGGGAAAAAAAGCGCAGCCATTTATCAATTCGATTCAAAGCGTTTACTTGCTCGCGCATACGACTTGACGTTCCAGTATCGTCTATCGGCTTGCAACATATTCCGTATTTAAAAACATCATCGTCTTTCCCCCGATCAATTATCTCATAAAGATGATGTAGCTCTTCATTTTCATAAGAGTTCCTGTGTGCCATAAATGTGCTTGATTACCACTTGTCTATATTGCTTTTTGTTTCATAGTTATAAAGCGGAGAATATTCAAACTCTCGTCCGGTTTTAATTTTATATGCCTCAGCGGCTACCGACAAAATATGCTCAAAGTCAATATCTGCCGATAGTGCTGCTGGATTTTTTTCTATGTTTTCATAGTATTGCCTACC
The DNA here is from genome assembly GCA_022841475.1 of Cyclobacteriaceae bacterium. GTDB lineage: Bacteria > Bacteroidota > Bacteroidia > Cytophagales > Cyclobacteriaceae > ELB16-189. The sequence continues at coordinate 1,622 of JALHRJ010000196.1, forward strand.
TTCAGCAACAGCTGCACATCGCACATATAAAAAATCATCCACTGAAAAATAATCATCAGTTTGTTGTTTCATATATGCCTCTGCGTGCTGTTTAGTATCTATGTTGAATAACTTTTCAGACAAAAAATCTTCAAATAGGTAAATAGCAGAAACTGGCATTTTTGCAAGGGCAATTACCGCAGGCTGTATAATGTCTGCACGATTTTTCTGTTTCCAGTCGAACAGTTCAATCATCTCCCAAAATTGCTCTTCAGAAAATAAGCCTTCACCGTGCCTGCTGCTTTCTACTTTTATCTCTATTTGAGCAGAGGCGCCCGCTTTTTCTTCTAAGTCTTTGATGAATTGAAGGTTTATATCCTTAATATTAACCCTTAATGTCGTTGTCATGATGAATCAGTTTACTTTGTTGCTCATTTTTCAGGAGATGGGCTTTTTACAAAATTAGCGTAAAGTGATCAATATCCCTACTTTTTTACCAGTTGAAATCTGATATGATCTTTATATTATTGATAGCCAATACTTTATGTTCTTTTTAATTTGTGTTTGATTGGTGCTAACGGCTCGCATATGTGGCGTGACCAGATTTTGCTGGGCATGACCATTATATGCAATGTGTGTGCCCGGAATGGTCATCGCGCCTCTTGATTGCAAATATGCGTATTTGTTACCAATCGGCAAACTTGGGAGATGGAAAGTTCTCCTCACGCTTAGGCAGCGAGGCGTGTAGCAA
>JALHRJ010000197.1 GCA_022841475.1 Cyclobacteriaceae bacterium
TTTTTTAAGTAATAATCAATTAAAACGACGTGGTTAAAGTTGACTGCTCCGTTCATTAACTGGTTGTAGAGGTCTAACTTTTCCTTATTTAGAAATGATTTGATCGCTGTTATTTCAGGACCATTTTCACGGTTTTCAGTTACTTTCTTAATTTCTTTAAGACAAATTTCATAATTAATTTTCGTTTCAACTGCGTCGCTTGATTCATTTTCGTTGTTTACATTCTTTAGGTCAACAACAGGCACTGCAACATGAGCTTCAGGGTCAATAAGACTCTTTAGAAACTGTCTCACCAATAGAATTTGTGAATATCTTAACGAAAGTCCAGTTGTTGAATTTTCTTTACAGTATATGTCCCGTGAATAAACAGTGAGAATACGCATCATAAACTCTCCACGTGGTCCAGGATCAACCAATCCTTTGCTAATGACGCTATCAAGGTTCTTTAACATATCTACCAATCCGTACGCATCAATGACAATACTAGCACCTTCAGCCAAGTTGGGATCAGATGAATAGGTAGCCCATAAATAATCCCTATTTTTAGGAATAACAACAACAGAAGCCATATATTGTGCAACCAATTGGGAACAAAGCTCATAGTAAGAATAAGAATATATCAAGTATTTGCAAGAAATATTGGCAACACTCAAGAATTCGTCCCCTCCGCGTGCCAAGGGGATTTCACCGGAACCCCCATTCATTTTACTAGCCGCCAATGATCCCATTTTTATAAGATTATTTTCAACGTCATAAGTTGCCTTCCAAGCCGCTCGACCGATACAGAATTGAATTTTCCATAATTCGATATACGAATAATCAGATATTGAATTCGCGCCCTTTAACAACAATTGTCGAATCTCTTCCATTATCGCACAGTGTCTATCTTTATCGATTTTTTCATAATTTATATCAAATGTATTGAACTGAAAGTAAGGTGCATACAATTTGGTGCTTTCAGCTAGCCGCAATGACGTATCAAGCACTTCATGGTCAGGAGGTGCGAATCGATGAACGTTTGAAGTAGTGTCAGTTAAAATCATGCAGAAGTTTAGGATCGACGAATCAAGAAAGACACCGGCAGAAATTCTTAAATAATCGAGAAAAGTCGTTTTTGTAAGAGTTTTAATATCAGCCAACAAACCAGCTTCATCAGCAGCGAATACAATTGTTTCGTCAAAACCCAATGATTTTAACTTCAATTCATCTTGAAGGCTTCTGTATTTTTTTGCAGCAGCCAATGCTCTCACAACAACAGCACCGATGTATATATCATCAGGAAATGGATAATTTGGGTTCTTTTTCACGTAATCGTTATATGTCCGAACTTTCGATCTGAGAGCATTAAAATAAGCGTCAGAAGACGGAGCACTAGCCGAAGTCCTTTCTTTCAACTTTTCCTCCAACACTTCCAAGCTTTGCTTCAGGTCTCTGGGCCACTTTGCTAATGACTCATCGACAGAATCCCATACTTCAGATTTCTCGTTTCGTCGTTTCAAAGTCTGATCATCAATAAAATCGCTCATCTGATGCTTAATCATTTGGATTTTATCTTCTTTAGAGATATTCGCATTTAAAGAAAACTTCGTTTGTAATTTCTCTAAAATTTCATTATTTAAATATTCCAATGCAAGTACAATTGTCTTTGTAAATGCCAAGAGGCAATCAACGCATTGTGCTCCTACTTCAGACATCTTGGCTGCTATACTACTACGAACAGGAAACCCAGTCGACTCAGGAAGTCTGAAACAAACATAAAAAGTCCATTGTCTGCGTCCAATTTCTGTCAAATGGCGAGACTTTCCAGTTAAACTAGGTGCAATAAATGAGATCGCTGGAGATAAATAATTGCTACGAATCCAAGTGGTGGCTACGACTTCCACTTCTATTAGGCAATTTGCCACAGAATTTCTTTCACCGTTGTCTTGAAATTGGCACTTAAAAGCTTCTGGTAACTGGCTGTCGTCACTGCCTATCAATACCTTCGGTTTAGCTGGTTCAGCATCCACTGTGACTTCTGGTGCAGTCAGTGCCGTGTACATATCTCCTAAACTACTATTTGGATCAATATTTTGAGAGGCATTAACAGACTGATAGGCGGTAATTACTGAGGCATCATTTGGATTCCCAATGTGCTTTCCAAAAACATAGCATTTTAACAACAATTCGCCTACTTTAAGAGTCCCTTGCAGTGCATTTGGTATATAGCCATCACTTGATAAATATCGGTACAAATAAAATAGAAAGTGCAAATCACTTTTATCCTTCGATGCAACCAAATTTTTAATAAAAACAGTTAAAACGGTTTGAATTTCATCTTTACAAAGATTT
>JALHRJ010000198.1 GCA_022841475.1 Cyclobacteriaceae bacterium
GTGAACCCAGCACTGGTGTATAGGGTGGCAAGTATGGTAAACCAAAGAAGAGTAAATAGTACAGTACCAATCAAAAACCAGATGAGGGTTGCTTTGGCCCAATTGGATTTATTAGGATTTTCGCCAGAACCAAATGCCCACATAAATAACATAATAAATCCGACCAAGGGTATTACAGAAATTAAGATTGTAATTACCCAGTCTTTGGTTGACATTACAGGTGCATGCTGATTTTCCATCTAGAGGAATCGTTAAATTTTAGGATAATGAAAAAGCACCTCGATTAAAGGTGCTTATCTAATTATCGAGTAATTTATTTTTTAACTACCAACGTACTGGCAATCATATCGTGCAACGCTTGCTTCTTTTCGGTAAAGCCAGCCATTATATAGCCAATAAATATAGTAATGTTTGAAAGGATCTTTGAAAGATTCCGAATGAATGCTTTTGCAAAATCAAGCTTACCACCATTAAGATCCGTTACTTTAAGACCAAGCGCCATTTTACCAATTGTAGCCTGAAACTTTGAAGCTTCCATGAAAGAGAAATAAAGGATCTGAATACTCAACGATAAAATCCAATAGCCCCCGATGAGTGCAGTTATAGAAGCAATCATTCCTGCAGCCTGTTCGGGATCTGAAAAATCCATGGTTTCAGCTGAACTTGCAAAGCCAAGGCCCAGTGCTGCCAAGATAGGAACGAAAATAAATGATTGGGCAACTCCAATAATGATTCCATCAATGATGATTGCAACAAAGCGCATCCAGAATCCTGCATAATTTGTGTTCATGTGATTGGGTTTTGGTTAGTTTAAATAAAAATAGAAAAATTCGTTGACCCTGCCAACTTGATTTTGTTACTTTTACCCAAAACACCTGCCGCTTGAATCCAAAACTTTTGACTCTGTTCAACAACCTTGAGTGGCAGCGCAACTCATTGCTAAACGAAATCAAGGAAGTTTCTATGGAGAAATTGAATGCACATCCTCCCGGTAAATGGTCCGCAAACCAGGTGCTGGCACACCTTATCACAGCCGAACAACTGTCTATTGGCTATGTTAAAAAGAAATTTCAAGGAATAAACGATGCTTCTGATACGGGCTTGCTGGAAGAGTTAAAAATGCTGACGCTGTATATTTCGCAACGATTACCATTCAAATTTAAAGCGCCTAAAGTAGTAGTAGAAAATACTCCTGCCTTCGAAGGTATTGAGCAAATTGAAGCAGCATGGAATAAAACCCGGGCCGACTTAAAGGAATTATTAAATCAATTTAATGATTCTCAGCTTTCGCGTAAAGTATACAAACACCCCGTTGCCGGGAAACTAAATATTCAGCAAACTCTGAAATTTTTTGGTGAGCATATCATTCATCATCAACCACAGATCAAAAAGCTGTTGAAGCAGAAATAATTTATTAACACCTTGCTGTGAGTCTCATACACCCTCTCCTCTGGAGAGGGGCAGGGGTGAGGTTAATCCAATCTTTTTATGAAATACTTATTAGTTGCGCTTTCCCTTTTATCATTCACTTCAATCGCCCAAACCCAACTTCAATCGCCAGCCGAATTTCTTGGCTACGAATTGGGTGATCGCTTTACCCGTCATCATCGCATGGTTGAGTATTTCAAACACATCGATGACGTATCTGGTAATGTAGAAGTAAAGCAATATGGAGAAACGTATGAACATCGGCCGCTGATTTATGCAGTGATTGCATCACCCGATAACTTTAAGAATCTGGAACAAATCCGGCAGGATAACTTAAAACGTGCCGGTATGATGGAGGGTGCTCCATCCACGAAAGTGGCAATAGTATGGCTGAGTTATAACGTGCACGGCAACGAAGCTAACTCGATGGAAGCAGCCATGAAAACGGTTTTCGAATTGGTGAATCCCGGCAATGCCAAAACTAAAGAGTGGCTAAAAAATACGGTGGTGATCATGGATCCTTGCATAAATCCTGATGGTCGCGATCGCTTTGCAAACTTCTTCAATCAGTATGGCAACAATCCACCCAATGCCGATCCGCAGGCACGTGAACATGCCGAACCCTGGCCCCGTGGCCGTGCCAATCATTATCTGTTTGATTTAAATCGCGACTGGGCTTGGGAAACACAAATTGAATCACAAGCGCGTATAAAAATTTACAATCAGTGGATGCCCCATGTACATGTAGATTATCACGAGCAAGGCTACAACAACCCGTATTATTTTGCCCCGGCTGCCGAGCCCTTCCATGAAGTAATCACTCCGTGGCAACGCGAGTTTCAGAATACCATAGGACGAAACAATGCAAAATATTTTGATGAACAAGGCTGGTTGTA
>JALHRJ010000199.1 GCA_022841475.1 Cyclobacteriaceae bacterium
CCCATGACTCCGCTGCGTAAAACTTCGCTCACGGCAGGTATACTTTACCTGCTCACCTTTGTCTCAATTCCTGCTTTTACCCTCTATGGTCCGATTCACGAATCGGATTTCATAGTGGGGGCAGATTCTGACACCCACGTTATCATTGGAAATATTCTTGAATTGGTTGTGGCGTTAGCTGGTATAGGTACTGCCGTAGTATTATATCCAGTCCTCAAAAAACAAAACGAAGCTATGGCTCTCGCTTTAGTTGGTGCAAGAATACTGGAAGCCGCTACAATATTCCTTGGGGTATTGTTCCTGCTTACGGTTGTGTCCTTACATCGGTCATCGGTCGGAACAGAAGCGCTAGCGATAAGTCGCACGCTGGTAACTATGTATGATCGCATGTTTCTTATCGGGCAAAGCCTCTTGCCGGCTGTGGATGATATTTTGTTGGGCCTCTTACTGTATCACTCAAGGCTGGTACCTAGAGGACTTTCCATTATTGGAATTATTGGTGGACCCGTACTTTTAGCCGGTACTTTCTCAGTTATGTTAGGGTTACTTGAGCAGCGTGAACCCTTGGCGGGATTAAGTGCACTATTTGTTGCTGTCTTCGAGTTTTCGTTAGGTATTTATCTTATCACAAAAGGATTTAAGTCAGACACGAGTAAATCGTAAGTAATCTTAAAATATTAAACATATGAGAGCAGTTGTTTATGAAAGATATGGCTCACCCGAAGTATTGGAACTTCGGGAAATAGCGAAACCAACACCGAAAAAGAATGAAGTTCTTGTCAAAGTCCATGCTACCACGGTTACGGCTGGGGATTGGAGAATGCGAAAGGCCGATCCCTTCCTGGCAAGATTGTTCAACGGTTTGTTCAAGCCCAGAAGGGTGAAGATTTTGGGATTTGAACTCGCTGGCGTTATTGAAGAGGTTGGCTCGGATGTAACAACTTATAAAAAAGGAGATGAAGTGTTTGCTTCCTGTGGATTCAAGTTTGGTGCGTATGCCGAGTACAAGTGCATTGAGGTAAATGATTCGATTGCGCTTAAACCAAAGAATATGACATTTGAAGAAGCTGCTGCTGTTCCAATTGGCGGATTGACAGCTTTGCGCTTTATTCAATCATCGGGATTGAAAGCGGGTGATAATATTTTGATTTACGGAGCCTCGGGTAGTGTGGGAACATTTGCCGTACAGATTGCAAAAGCGATTGGTGCCGATGTGACGGCCGTGTGCAGTACTTCCAATGTGGATCTGGTAAAATCGCTGGGTGCAGATGAAGTGATCGACTATACAAGAGATGATTTCACCAAAATCCCCTCTTCATTCGATGTAGTCTTTGATTCGGTTGGGAAGACATCCAAATCGGCATGCAAAGCTTTGTTGAAACCAAACGGAAAGTATGTGTCAGTGTCAGGCTCTCCTAAAGAAGGTATCAATGATTTATTACGTTTAAAAGAACTGATCGAAAAGGGAAAATTAAAATCTGTAATTGATCGGAATTACGCGTTGGAACAAATTCGTGAAGCCCATGCGTATGTTGAGTCATTTCGAAAAAAAGGAAATGTGACTGTTAGCGTTGTATAAACAATTGCAGCGCCACCCATTGTACAAGCCGTACTTCCCTTTCCTCTTCCAAAGCTTGCCAAAGAGTGTCGCTGACCCAGTCCAATTATCAATGATGAAAATTGAGTTAATGAAAGCCTTCCGATAGCTATCGGAACTAAAAAACTTTCTAAGAAGATTTCGATAACGCGAATGCCTAAGCTATGTTAACCCCGATTCGAAACGATCGAGGGAGCCTCAACGCATAAACATTATATAACTCTTGTTTTCACCTTGGTGATCGCCAAACGTTTTACGATTTATTATAATCTTCTACCATTTTAGTGAAAGCCTCTAGCGTATTTAGTTGGAAGCTGGATTCAAAGACAGGGCCTTTCACAAAAAGATCTCGAAAACCATATTTGTTTTTAGCGTAATCAGTTAACACGGCTTTATTATCGCCAAAAAGAGACTTCAAATTTATGGTAGACATATTCTTCGCCTCCTCTCCTTCTTTCTGGGAAAGAATCTCAAAGTTGTTTTCCTGCCATTTGACATAATCAGCATCATTCACTTTCGTACGGTCAGGTAAGTAAGGAGTAACGATACCCTGGGTGTGGTGATACTTTTTAAAAACGGTAATCTTTCCTTCCGTAACAACTTCTAACATCAGTTTATTAGGAATCTGGTCTTGTTTTCTTTTCGCAAAGAGATT
>JALHRJ010000200.1 GCA_022841475.1 Cyclobacteriaceae bacterium
GTTAAAAAGATTTTATGCATGCTAAATCAACATTTACTGCTTAGTACCAGCAAACGAGTATTATCCGTTTTGGTCATCTCTTGTATTTTTTTTGCCGGTTTATTTGCGCAAATCGACTCAAAAAACGAGAAATTACAAATAAGCATAAATGCAGATTTTGGTGTAGCCGTTAGTTTGCCTAAATACAATAATAGTATTTTATTCGTTCCGGCGAATGCCGGCCCGTATTATGGATTATTAGTGAACGCAAACTATAAAAAGATTAATATAGAGACTGGATTACAAAATTTTACTTACCGTGTAAGTATGGCGGTTGAAGACGCCCCACTTCAAACAAAAATTTTTGCTTCATTTAACAATGTCAATACCGCTTACCATAGACTTCACTCATCAATAGGTTATACAATATACTTGAAAAACAGCCATTTTGCCGTTGAACCTTATCTGTCGGGAGGAATGCTTTTTACAAGTTCTGCTTATTCCAATTTATCGACTGGAAGTACCGGGAGTACAACTTCTCCAAACAACACTAACATTACTGATTTTTCGTACGGTATACAAAGAACTCAAAAACGTATTTTTGATGCAGGTTTAGGTGCAAAGTTTCACACTACTTATGTATAAACACTTTTTAGTATGGTGCATTTGTGCCCTGCAACCCTGGGTGACAATAGCTCAGGATGTGGAGAAATACCACGACTTGGTAAACAGGGCTGAATTGTATATCACAGAAAACAATGAAGAAAAAGCACTTATGCTTTATCAGGAAGCATTTAAGGAAAGGTTCGGGCATTTTTCGAAAGATTATTACAATGCACTTCTGTGTGCAATTCAAATGAAAGCGGATTCTTTGTGCATTGAATATACACAAGCACTGGCGAAGCGAGGTGTGCCTGTTAGCTTCTTCAACCAAGCGCATCTGCAATATGCAGGGTCTGTCAAAAACATATCTGCACTATATGAAGAGATCAGTACCGGTATAGATAAAAATTTGGTAGATACCCTTAAGTTGATGATTTTGGAAGATCAACAATACAGAGGAGATAACCTCGCTCAAGAGGGAAGCATCCGTACAATAGATGAATTAAATTATACCCGGGTAGTTCGGATACTCAAGGAATATGGCTATCCTTCTGAACAGCTGACAGGGACCAACATGATGCGGAATGGACGTCGGATAGGCACAAGAAATGACTTTGACGTAATACTCACCCATCAGTTGAAAAATGGCCATTGCGAACTGATGGAATATCTCGAACATTCGCTTCGCAGCGGCTCGTTGAACCCGGAAGTATTCGTTACACATGCTACTTACTGCTTTGACGAGGAGCAAAGACTGGGTTGCTTTAACAAAAATCAAGTCGTCTATTTCCAGATTGACAGCCTGATATTTACATGTGATTCGGTCAATGAAACATCCGTCAATAAAACCAGAAAGCAATACTATCTATGTTCGATAGACGACTTAAAAAAGAAAATACATTTTGCTTTCGACAAAACGAGAGAACAACCCTATTCGCTTCACTGCAACTATTCCATTACGTATCGGGAATTAAACGGAAATGATTTAGATAAAAACGTACAGGAATTAAAAAAAGAGAACCCCGGCATTCATTTATTTAAGGCACTAAAATCGAAAGAACCTTATTTTTGGTAGTACATTTGGCATCATTTAAATATCAGAACAACATGGAAAACAACCCAACATCAAAAAAATTAACCCACGTAGAAGGCGGGGAAACATCCGCTTCATCGGCATCTTTCGTTGCCAGCGATGAAAGCAAGGCAAAAGCCAGGAACCTGCGCATCATTGCCATTCTTTCCTGGATTGTGGCCATCGGTTTTGAAATCTGGGCCATTATGCTGCTCCAAAAACCGCCGGTCAGTACTGCCTGGCTCATCGGCTTGATTGTTGTCGATTTGATTTTTGCCGTGATTGGCTCCGTGCTATGGAAAAAATCGAACCGGCTCGATCCTGCTTCCGAAAAGGACCAGGTCAAGTTTTTTATTCAGAACCAGTTGGGCGTGATCATAGCGGTCATTGCCTTTTTGCCCCTCGTGGTACTTATTTTCACGAACAAGGATCTGAGCGGCAAACAAAAAGGCATCGTCGGCTCCATCGCCGTGGTAGCGCTGTTGATTGCAGGCGTTGCGGGCGTCGATTTCAATCCGCCATCCGTGGAGCAATACACCGAGCAAACGAAGGAAGTTGAATCGCTGATGAATGGGGTGAACCACG
>JALHRJ010000201.1 GCA_022841475.1 Cyclobacteriaceae bacterium
TACACCGTATATCCTTCCAGTCATTATGTAACGCCTCGGAGTACTACGCTGCGCGCAATAGAAACTATAAAAGTTGAGTTACGTGAGCGTTTAGAGGTTTTCTATCAGGAGCACCGGTTGGTTGAGGCGCAACGCCTTGAGCAACGCACACGATTTGACCTGGAAATGCTGAATGAATTGGGTTTCTGCAAAGGCATTGAAAATTATTCACGGCATCTTTCCGGCAAGCAACCGGGCGAACCCCCGCCAACACTTCTTGATTACCTGCCGCGCAATGCCTTGATGATCATTGATGAAAGTCACGTCACCGTGCCGCAGGTGGGCGGTATGTATAAAGGCGATCGTTCGCGCAAAGAGAATCTGGTGAATTATGGTTTTCGCTTGCCATCCGCATTGGATAATCGCCCTTTAAAATTCGAAGAATTTGAAAAAAGGATGCCGCAAACTGTTTTTGTATCGGCAACGCCGGCTGATTATGAAAAGATAAACAGCGGTCAGGTAGTGGAACAGGTTGTCCGGCCGACAGGATTGGTTGATCCGATCATTGAAGTGCGCCCAGTGGCAACGCAGGTTGATGATTTGATGTCTGAGGTCAGCTTGCGGACAGCTAAGAATGAACGAGTTTTAGTCACTACCTTAACGAAACGCATGGCTGAGGATCTGACGGATTATTTTTCCGATCATCAAATCAAAGTGCGTTACTTGCATTCGGATATTGATACGGTTGAGCGAGTCGAGATTATTCGTGATTTGCGCCTGGGTAAATTTGATGTGCTGGTTGGCATTAACTTATTGCGCGAAGGGCTGGATATTCCGGAAGTTTCATTGGTCGCCATACTGGATGCCGATAAAGAAGGCTTTCTGCGCTCGGAAAGATCATTGATTCAAACCATTGGCCGGGCTGCACGTCACATCAATGGTACGGCAATTCTTTATGGAGACAGAATAACCAAATCAATGCGCTTTGCAATTGACGAAACCAAACGCCGGCGCGATAAGCAGACACAACATAACCTGCAACATCAGATAACACCGCGATCTGTCCATAAGCGGATTAAAGATCTGATCGACGGTGTGTACAATTATGAATCCGCACAACAGAATCATAAAGCGGCGCAAGTACAGGCCCGTTATGATGCCATGAGTGAAACCCAGTTAGCCAAGGAAATTCAGCGAGTTGAAAAGCAAATGCTGAATGCTGCAAAAAATCTCGAATTCGAGCAAGCAGCATCATATCGGGATGAATTAAAAAGCCTCAAGAATAAATTGCTGATCGGTTTTACCGACGTTACCTAAAATCTATTTCTTAACTTCAGTAGAAGAAACAAAAATGACGGTACTGAAAGTGCGGTTCAACGTTTTGCTGGTGAAATTAGTCATTCTCATACTTTCAACGAAACGGATATGGTCACCTTTGCTGACTTTGGTCGTAGGCGCTGCAATCCAGAACTTATTGCCGCCATTCTCTAATTCCATATACGTATAACCGGTTGTATCGAGGATAGCGAGGACTGTTCCTTCGTTGGTAGCTAATTTTCCAGCCGATCCTTGACTGTTCGGCGGCTCATGGTGAAGTGCCATGACATTGACCGGATTCAATAGCAAACATCCAGCTAGGGTGATAAGGGATAAAAATGAAATTTTCATGCAAGCTCCAAAAATACGGTGTTGTTCGGCGCAGTATAATACACTGCTGCATTATTTAGTTCCAATATTGGAAAATTCTGTTGATGCCCTATCCTGACGTACTTTTTCAAAAAAACAAATGGCAGCTGCAGCCGCCGCATTGAGTGACTCGGTTTTACCGGGCATGGGGATAGAAATACTCTCGTTGGCCGCTTGGATCATCTCTTTAGATAACCCCGCGCCTTCATTTCCGAACACAAAGGCTATCGGTCCAGCTAATGAAATCTCAAAAAGCGTTTTGGTGGCTTGTATGGAAGTGGCGAGGACAGTCCCGGAAAATTCCTGTGCAACCTTCTGTAAGTCACAGTTCTCATGAATGCGCAGAAAAAAATGCGCCCCCATGGATGCTCGGAGTGTTTTGGGAGACCAGGCATCGGTGCATTGTTTTGAAAGATAGACATCTCTAACGTTAGCGGCGGCTGCTGAACGTAAGATGGAGCCAAGATTTCCAGGATCTTGAATTGTTTCAAGCAAAACACTAAAAATTTCTTTTCTAGAATCACTTTCTTTCTTCAATTCAGGAATTGCAATGAGCGCGAGAATTCCTGTAGG
>JALHRJ010000202.1 GCA_022841475.1 Cyclobacteriaceae bacterium
TTTTCACTTCTGACTTCTCGGAGGTTCTGTCGGGCGGCTAGTCGTTTTATTTAGCCGGTTGCCTGAATCTCTCAGCCTCCTTCGGAAAAACCGAAATCGGCCGCCAATCGATTTGTAAGCTAACTCGCGGATAAAAATAGAGTGATTTGGCGGATTCGATCGATAGCGTTGAGTCTAAAGGATATTTCAAAAAATTAACGCTTCATTTAAAAAGTGAATCCTAAAACTTAGGCATCAGATCAGAGTTTTCAAAATATTAATTTTATTTTATAAACTGAATTATGAATGCCAATCAAGTACCGCGACAAATGAGACGAGCCACCGAGCGTCGATTAAAGAAAATCAAAATTATCCCAAACGAGGTAAATCTGACGGCCCACACTGGGCTTGGAATATTTCTAGAAATCTTTGATAAAAGCCCGCTAGCTAAAGAATTCGCAAAGTGCCTACCTGAGCGCAAAAGCCATAGATCTGTAGGATCCTATATGTTAGGATTATTAGTGCTGGCCGGGCACATCAGAGGAGTTGAAAACATATCCTCGATGAATCGAGTTCGCAATGACGGCTATATCGAAGAGTTGTTTTACGACGAAGTGGCAGCAGTTAGAACACTGGGAGATTTTCTCTATGATTTTGAAACTGAGCATTTAGAAAAATTAAATATATTTCTAAACAACATGGCAAAGGCCATTCATGAGCAGCTGCAAATTCAGCTTCCAAAAGGGAAAGTGGATGAAAATTTCATTATCGATATGGATTCGACACATCATACCTCCTACGGCGAAGCCGTAGAGGGAGTGGCCTATAATTACAAAAATCAGTGGTGTCTGCAATCTCATGTGGCCTTTGATTCTATCGGGTTATGCCATGGGATTGAGCTTCAGCCCGGCAATACAAAACCCGGCACGGGAGCTGCGGAATTTATCGATAACGTGTTCCGCGACACTCGCAACCAGCGCCTGCGTCGTCTTGCGGGTAGGGATTTTTTCAGAGGCGATAGCGCCTACTGCAATCAATCTGTGATTAAAAAATGTATCGAGCTTGGTCTTCAATTTACAATCACCGCGCATAAATCAACAACCCAGTGGGATCGAACGTTTAGTAAAGTAGGACTAGATTGGCAAGACTGGGAGTATAGTGAATCAGATTTAAAAAAAGCCAAAAACTCTGGACAGACTCTGCCGCAATCACAGATTGCCAGGTTTCATTGGGAGCCTTCTTGGAGCAAAGAGACCTTAAAATTTCCGATTATAGTGAAACGAACCTGGATGACGTACTCCAAGTTAAAAGATAAAGCTAAAAAAAATGGTCAAAAAAACTTCTTTGAGCTCGACACAGTGAAAGAAGAAGGCGACTGGGAGTACTACGCTGTAGTTACCAATATTGATTTATCAAAATGGTCTTTGCAGGAAGTATTTGAACACCATAGAAAGCGCGGTAACGCTGAGAATTTTATTAAAGAAGGTAAATATAATTTTAATTTAAAAGGTTTTCCCTGTGGCTCAATGCTAGCAAATCAAGCCTGGGCTTGCTTTGCACAGATAGCGCATAACTTAATTCGCTGGATGGCCATTCTAGATAATCCCGATCGACCAAGCTTTGCCAAAAAAATCAGAGACGATTTTTTATTTATCCCGGGAAAGCTAGTGAGCGGAAGTCGACAAATAGTTCTGCGTGTAAACAAATCAGTAAAGGAGGTGCTAAAGAAAATAGAGGGTTGGCGGTTCCCCGGCTTTGACTCCGCTCGAATATTTTCCACAGCGTAGATGTGGATATCAATCGAGTTCTCTGACAATCAAATAGGAAAACTACTATCGGTAGTGGAACTAGGGAAATTGCGGAGGATTTGAACTCGCGAAAAAAAATCAACTACTATACCCACCCGGAGTTAATGGACTCCTTTATAAAAAATCCATTCGCGCGGACCAGACGATGAGCTCTCCGCCTGTAAGTCCACTCATCTTCGAGGTAAACAAGTAAAATTTTAGGCATGACAAGGCCTCCTGATTTTCAAAATCGAAAATCTTGGATAGAAAAACTTTATCAAACTTTTAAAATTGAAAATTTATTCAATTAACGCGCTTTATCCGCGAATCTGGGTTTGTAAGACGTTGTGCGATGCCCGCTGAAGCTCACTCCAGCAAGCACGGGACGAACACTCGCCGTAGAACCCGATCTTGGAAACTGAGATCCCAAGCTCCAGCAGCGATGCCACGACG
>JALHRJ010000203.1 GCA_022841475.1 Cyclobacteriaceae bacterium
CACATTTGCGCTGTACGGTATTGTCGTCGGGTGGTACGGCGCTGTCGAAGATGGGCTTCATTTGTACCTGCTCTTCGCTTTTGTCTACTTCTTCTTCCTTGCGCTGGAGCTTTTCTTCGGCATCGCCTGCGGGTGCTGCGGGCATGGGCGCGGGAGCAGGCGCGGCTAAGCGCTGTACCACTTTGTCGGCTACGGCATCGGCTTGTTTTTCGTATTGGTCGTCGGGGGCGCCGATTTTTAGTTTGGTCTGGAGTTTTGGTTGGACTTTTTCCTCCTGCTCGTCTTTTTTCTGCACTTTTTCTTCCTGGTCGCATTCGGCGCATTTGGCTTGCACGGATGGTGCTGCAGAAGGGAAGAAGGGTTGGGTGCTTTCTGTTTTCGGACCGAAAAAGGTATCCCTGCTCTCTTCCGCCTGGAAGAAAGGGGCAGCGTTGGCTTTGCGCTGCAGCACGGTGGGGGTGCTGGATTTCGGTTCTGCGGTTTTCAAGCTACATTCTTTATTTTAAAGAAAATTTTATTTTTGAGTTCAGTTTATTTTTAAGTTGTCTCACCTGTGTTGCCAGTTGCATCCGAATATTGGGTTAAATACTCTTGTTTAATACGCTGTAGAAATTCTAGGGCTTCATGGGTGTTTGCGACAAAAAAGGCATTGGAGTCAATTATTATCCTGGTAACTTCATCATCACCTTTAGAGGCAGCCATAATTCCTTCTTCTATTGCACTCAAGTATAAATTGTGAAACTCAAGACTACATTCAGTGACAAACACCATTTCACTTACTCCTTCGACTAAAGTTTGATAACTAAAGTATCCGGATAGTATTTTATTTAAAGATGACTTCCAATTCATAGTAATTATTTGAAATGTTAAGATACAAAATTAGCCTAAAAAAAGCAAATATTGTAAAGTAAATGCGTGGCAGATGTTTTATTTAGATTCTACTTTGTAGGAAAAGCTGTTTGAATTATATAACTCCCTTGGCCATCTGATTTTAAAATTACATTAATGCTTTTTAAACTGTAAGGGATTTTTTCAACAGTTCCTGCAGCTGTACGGTAATACCCCTCGCCGAGATTCCCCATACCAGGTGAATATGGAAAAGGTTCATTAGTTCCTGCAGGCGGGTTTGTCTTAAGCCAAGCATCAATTTTTGTTTGATTGGCTTCAATTGAATTTCCAATGGAAGTTTCCATTTTAGCCCGATCTATAAATTTTGTTGCAATTGGCTTGCCACCTATTACCCTTTGTTCCACATTTGCTAAAGGGACATCAGGGCCATGTTCTCCGAGCACATGCGATGGAGCACTTAGCCGCCCTCTTGCATTAGTAAGTCGGGTACCCTCTGTTGCGTTTAATCCTCCAGGTTGCGATAGCCTTGTGCTACTTGGCGGTCTGCTTTTTATGGCGCCAATTAATTTACTAGCTGCCATAGTCCCCACACTTATTGCAGCTAGAATAAGGGCAACTCTATCTGCTTCCATTTCCATTTTAGCCTCATCAACTTGGGGTTGGTTGACTAAATCAGTACCAGGCTTAACACCAGTTTTCGCCGCAGTTGAGAGCGCTTCAAATTGTTCGCTACTTCTATAAGTTTGCACACCTTGGAGAGCAAGTCCAGCTAAGGCTACATATAATGAAGCGCCACCTGTGAATGGTGCTAAAAGAAATGCAGCAGCCGAAGCAGTACGGAGCCCAATAGTTTTCATGGCATTCCAGAAATCATGATCTTTTACTTGATTTTTGGCTGCCCATTTGGGTAAAGCAAGCCCCCATTTAATGTTTGAATTTGTAATTTTTCCAGAATAAAGCTGCGCATGAATCGGGATTAAATCCAAAGGGTCTAAATCACCAGATTCTAATTTTTGCTTAGAGGTTTCAATGTCCTTTAGTAAATTCGGGATAGAAATGGCAAGTTCATCTCGAGCTGCTTCAGGCGTCATCGCCGCAAAATTTGCAGTGACTTGGCTTGCTCCATCACGCGAAATAGAATATATAGCAGGATACTTATCAACAAAATATGAAATCAGGTCTGATGCAGAATCATAACTTTCTTTAACATCTTTGTATGGTTTAATCTCAACATCTTGCCCTAATGGCTTAAGCCAGGTACCTTTTGGCTTATAATCTAAGGGAGGAGGCGAATATGGATTGAACCCGGAAGGTTCCCAT
>JALHRJ010000204.1 GCA_022841475.1 Cyclobacteriaceae bacterium
CCTTCTGAACCCGCAATTAACCGCGCAGGATTTAAAGGGAAGGGTTTAATGAGCTCTCTTAATTGATAGCCAGAACTTCTTCTCGGTAGAGGGGGAAAATGTTTTTCAATCACTTCTTTTTTTTGACGTATGCGCTCTAGTGTTCGGTAAATATCTCCTTCTAAGTTGCTTAAAGCCATCTTTTGCTGCCATTGCCTTTCATTTAATGGCCCAAAATGCACAAGTTCTCCATTGGAAAGAATCAAGGAGACTTCCTCTACTGCCTCTACCATCGATCCAAAGTATAAGGATCTTGAGCCGGCGGCATTATTTGCGACCATGCCGGCAATAGTGGCTCTATCTCCCGTTGAGGTATCTGGGCCAAGGCGCATGGGATCAACAGCAGCATTTAAATGATCTTGAATCACACCTGGTTCAGCAATAGCAAAGTCAGGGGCTATTTTTAAGATTTTATGTAACAGTTCAGATACCCCTCCTTCGTCGGAGCATCTGAAAATAAATTGGTTTAGGCGACAATCGCTTGCAAAGTTGCCCCTTGATGAGTAGGTAATAGCTGTGGAGAGCCTTTAATTGCATCTGTCAATGCATCCCAGATACCCCAGCCCTGTTTGCGCGCCGTCGATATGTAGCTGCGAATGCGACAAAAAATTTGGCCACCCTTAAATGTTCGAAAACAGCCTGAGATCTTTTGCTTGAGCTTCACCATGCGGATATCTTGTTCGCCTTGATTATTTGTGAAGGGTGTAGAGAAGTCATATATAAAACGAAGGACGCAACTGCGTTTTTCTTTGAGACGATCTAAAAGGTTTTTCCCGTCTCTCTGTTTTTGTCTTCCTCTCTTACCCTTAGGCAATGGGAGCAGAAGCGAATGATATTCAAAACCTTCAGCAACAATCTTGGCATATGTACCCTCCATTTTCAATAGAACTTCTTGAGGAAGCTCTCCTCGTTCTAGATGCCTTTCAACCTCATTTTTTGCAAAAATAAGAAAATTCTTCATTCGTAGAGCCCAATCTTCTTTTTCTTGCTCATGGATGAATGTAAGCTCGCGCAAATGATGAGCATTACATAATCCATGCGTAAGTTGTTCATAGGTAAAGTATGGAAACCAATGATCGTGGATTCCAATTCCTTGAAACCGAGGCAAAATATCTGCTTCATCCATCGCTTCTTGACCACGTTTAGCTTGTATTGTGTACAGAGTCGCTAATTGGGATGAAGCTACATGCACCCAACGAAGCTTTTTCTCACATCTCATCCCTGTTTCATCAAAGTGTAAAATTCGTGATCCCAAAAGATACGTCTTAAGGCTGCTTTCAAATGATTCAAGCTGTTGAAAGAGCTTCTCATCAATATTGGAACAAGTGCCTGGTGAAATGGCAATACCTAAAATATCCTCAAAGATTTGGCATACTCGGTCAACCGGTATAAAATGTTGATGAGTAAAATAGGCTATAAGAGCCTGAACTCGATCTCCGTACTGCACAGGTCCTCTGATATTATCAGGAAAAATTGCTCTATTGAGCTCCCCACAGCATGGGCATTGCTTCTCTAGAGTTTGATGTTCTGTTATCTCAATTTTGGGTTGAGGAATATCAAAGACTTGACGCCTCTTTGCACAAACACCATTCACCTGACTAAGGTTTAATCCACATCCTTGGCAGCTCATCGGAGCATGAGTAACGATTACATCAGGATTTTTGACCTGCGCTAGGCCTTTACCGACATGCCCTTGTTGGGCTCCCGGTTTTTTTCCTGATTTGCCTCGCAGGCTTTTTGGGTTTGGCTTTTTCAGTCCATCGCTGCCTGGAGGTTTGCTGCTATTGGAACTGTTCTTTGCTAGACGAGCTTCCAGGTCATGGACTTGAAATTGTAGTTTCTGGATTTGAATTTGCTGTTGTTCGATTTGAATTTGCTGTTGTTCGATTTGAATTTGCTGTTGTTGGATCGTTGCCTCGAGATAGCGAATATAGGAACGAATCGACTCGGGCAAGGAATCAAAAACTTCACCGGAAAGTATCGGAAATGAAAGTGTCCGCTCTAAATTCATGCCTACAGATTATCACAACAACTAAACAATGTGAATTAAAATTTAACTATGCCGCATTTTTCATTCAGATATCCCGACGGAGGAGGGGTATCTGAACTGTTAC
>JALHRJ010000205.1 GCA_022841475.1 Cyclobacteriaceae bacterium
TGCTTAGGGCCGAGATCGCTGATGGAAATATCTTAGACATCATTCAGACCTTTCTCAGGTCTGGCGTAGTTGAGGACGGGAAGTTTGAAAAGACAACTCGCGGAGTACCTCAAGGTGGATTATGCAAAGCTTTGCATAATCCACCTTATGCAAAGTAAAGCATTATGCAAAGTAGACCATTTATCATCTCGGAAGAAGATGCTTTTTAATCGATTTACTTTGCATAATATCTAAGCTCACTTTAGGTCAGATAGCCATGAAAGCAATGTCTGATCCTTATTCCAATCGGGAAGATTGCTATCGATTAGATCAGGATAGACATTTTCAATCGCCTTTCTTTTTGTTTCTGCATCTGCCCTCGCGTAGATTTCAGTAGTTTTTAAATCAACATGACCAAGAAAATCACGAATATATATTAAATTTACTCCTCCCTGCAATAAGTGCATAGCCTTCGAATGGCGAAGCATATGAACCTTCACTTTTGCGGGCATGAGCGTTGATATTTTCCTTGCCGATGCTGCATGCTTTGAAACAATGTAGGAAACGCCTTCTTTTGTTAGTTTGTGATGCTGATTATTGGTAAACAATGGATATTCATTTTTCCACGATTTATCCAGGTCGTTTTCGATAAGATAGTTTTGCAATAAAGAAGCTGTATTCTTCATGATGGGAACCTTTCTTATTTTGTTTCCTTTGCCGGTTAGTGTAATGATGGCAGGTATTCTAAGATTAACATCGCAGACTCTAATATCAATCAATTCCTGCACACGAGCACCACAATCATACAAAACACTGATTAACGTAAGATCACGTCTACCTTTCCGCGTATTTTTATCAGGTTGTTCCAGGAGTAATTTTATTGCCTCTGCTGTCAGGTACTCCACTATTGTTTTCTGTGCTTTTTTGCTAGGGATATTAATGACCTTTTGAAAATGGAATATGCCGCCAGGTTCCTCTGCCTGGATGTATCGAAAGAAGGAGTGGATAGCAGCAAGCCGCTGATTTCTGGTAGAGATACTGCACTTTCTATCCGTTTCCAACCATTTGAGAAAATCGATAAGCAATTCACTTGAAAGATCATTTAAAGTTATTTTTTCGACTATGATTATTTTTATTTTCTGACAGTATTTAATCAGAAGTTTAAACGTATCACGATAAGAACGAATAGTATTCTTGCTGACATTTTTCTCTGATGGTAGATAGACCGCAAGAAATTCAGTAAGATATTTTGCAAAATCAGTAGGTTTCATCTGCACCTCCTTTCAATTCGGGGATTATTCCTGGATAATGAATCTCTAATTTTTCTGTGATATATGGAAACATGTCTGCAGTCAGGTGCAGGTAATAAGCGGTTTCTGTAAATGAATCATGTCCCATATAGGTTTTGAGTACAGGAAGGTATACTGTTAGATCTTTCTCTTGTTCGGTCCATTTTTTTAGACAATGGACTGCATAAGTATGACGAAAAGAATGAATACATGGGCCACGTCCTCTTCCACCATGTGAAATTTTGGCACGCCACAAAAACCTACGGAAATTATGATACACATTTCCTAGAGTCATAGGTTTACCTTCGTGTCCTGGAAAATAGTAATGATCTTCTACTGCATGAGAATGAACCTTTTTTGAATAATCTCGACAACGTTTCGTAAGCGAGTCCGACATGGGAACAAGCCGACTGTTGTCTTTTTTAGATTGGAGAATTGTGAGAACGCCATCCTTAAGGTCAACATCAGAGACCTTAAGGAGCCTTGCTTCTGACAATCTAAGCCCACATGTGTAGATCATCCTAAAAATCAAAGGCATAATTAGATGTCGTCGTGGGCATTCATAGCAGTATTTGCACTTATCGGTTTCAGCAAAAAATCTCGCGAGTTCTTCAACAGTATAAATATAGGGAATATATCGTTTTTCCGTTGGATAATACCCCTTTGGAATGATATAGGCTTTGACTCCGATGGAATCTAGATATTTTGCAAATTGGCGGATGATGGATGCTCGAGAAAGTTGGTTTGCCTGTGCCTCATAAGCTTTTTTACTGCACCAGTCTAAAACAATTTCTTTAGTAAAAATAGTAACATCAGGATATTTTTCTAACGTAAATCTATCAAAGCGTT
>JALHRJ010000206.1 GCA_022841475.1 Cyclobacteriaceae bacterium
AAGGCCATGAAAGATGGATTGGAAAGACTTAAAGAACAAGGCGTTCATTCGTTAAATGATTGAATTAGGCCATACTACTGGGTATTTTGTGAACATGACGTTTGCCAAACTTTTAAAGTCTATAGTGTGGACACATCTATGACGGGTGGTATGTTTCGCGGGCTTTAGTCCGCCGAGATCATGTTTTTAGGCGGACTAAAGCCCTACGGTTGGGACACATCTGGTTCCCATCCCTTAGCTAAAGCGACTCCTTGGTAGATGGTATAGAATTTATCTAAACCACGTTGGAGTGTTTTAGGCCCTGGTGGACGTTTCACGTTACCTGGTTTCCAACCGCCTATTCGAGCAATTATCCAGACCGCCCAACTCAACTGTGTAGAGGGATGAGGATTGGTCTGCAAGTTTGTTTTTCCTTCATATTGTTGCAGACAAAGTTGTAGCACTTCAATCTGTGGTTGAGTAAAATCATTTTCTATCGCGTATCCCTCGTTTTGATCTCGAGCACCAATCATTTTCATTAATAGGGCACTTCCTTTCATAGCCATTGCTGCTAGTATTTGTAATGCTTTTACAGACTGTTGTTGAGCCACTTCTATGTTAAATCCATCGGTCTTTAAGCCTCGAAAAAGTTGTTCAATTAATCTGAATCGTTGACGATAGATGTCTACTACTTCCAAGGCATCAGTCGTCGAATTTACGGGTAAAGTAGTTAAGATCAACCAATCCACGGCCTCAGTGCTTTTGTCAGTTGAGTTTTGGGTAACGCTTACAGGGCGACCTTTTTCATCTATTTCTCTAAGATGAACATAAGTCAGTATTTGATGCCCTATATCACTATTAGCAAAGAGTTCATCCAATTGGGCAGGACTCATGTCACTCTTTGTTTTTTTGAGGTGTGCCATATCCATTCTGCACGATAAATAGCGCATCTCCAACATCGCCCGGCGGCCTTTGCGTTTGCGGATCCGCTTAATTGTTCGCCCTTTAGACGGCCCGGTATAGATTGCCGAAAAACTCATGCGCTCATCATCGGTAATCTCCACACAGTAGCAAGCTACAGAGGGGACTTGTTCCAAAAGCGAACGAATCTTTCCACTACCTAAACTATGGGTTAAAGGATGGACCGATCTATTTTCTTTGGCTCTAATAAGGACATGTGTTTCTAGCGCTCTTTTATTCATTGCCTCCTCTTTTGCCGGCAATATTTGAGCAAGGACATTCATGTCATCACCCTCCCGATCAATTACGTGAATCAATTGACGGGCATCAATGGCCCGAAAATTTGCTTGCTCAACCGCATCAACCCATTTGTGGGGATTACGATACTTGAGCGGACGATTATCCCGACCCAGATGATCACGGGAACTCGTGCCTTGTTCGTCCCTGCTGTAAAAAGATAAACTGCTCAATCCTAGTACCTTGAAATCTGATTTTTGCACCATTAACCCTGCTACGCAATTTTGGCCATAATGAAAACCATTACCTACTATGCCCAGAGGCTGATCTTGACCGATCTGGCGGCCAACAGCGTCTGCGAAGGTAATCGTACTTTGGTCTATGATATTTAAGAGAACCTCGCCTTTCAAGCAATTATCACTCACAGGTATACA
Organism: Cyclobacteriaceae bacterium; assembly: GCA_022841475.1. GTDB lineage: Bacteria > Bacteroidota > Bacteroidia > Cytophagales > Cyclobacteriaceae > ELB16-189. Next base: position 1,611 of record JALHRJ010000206.1, read on the forward strand.
ACATCGTTCTATTACCGCTCGGACATCAAGATGAGCATTATTAAGTAATCGCTCCGCTCGCTTTCGCTCGCTATCTCCATTCGTAATTGCATTGATTACACAACTTTGCCGCTCATCAATACGAGTACTCAACCATTGAAAACTAGCTTCCCGGCGCGCGTCACCGAAAAATGAACCACGATCATATGCGCTGCGCCAAGAATCATCCATAATGCCTGAACTCGTCGGCATGAATAGTGTTGTACTGTAACCCATGGGATAATCCATCACTGATCTCATCACGCTAAGTTATTCCTATTCATAGATGTGTCCCAACCGTAGGACTAAAGCCCGCGAAACGAAGGGCGCCGTGCCTTGTTTCGCGGGCTTTAGTCCGCTGTTCCTTAAAAAGTGCCCGAATTCACGTTAAATAATTGGAATGTCCATAGGCAACTATCTCAAAAACAGAATCCGCAGTTTCAAATACGCTTTCAACGGCTTGGCTG
>JALHRJ010000207.1 GCA_022841475.1 Cyclobacteriaceae bacterium
GTTGATAATGCTCTCGCATTAGCGCAATGGCTGGAACAACATCCAAATGTTGAAAGCGTAAATTATCCAGGCCTCACTACCAGCACCTATCATCGCTTGGCGAAAAAATATTTACGCAATGGCTTTGGGGGTGTACTTTCATTCACCGTAAAGGGAACGAAAGAACATACAACTGCCGTTATTGACAATCTGAAACTGGTAAGTCATTTGGCCAATGTTGGCGATGCCAAAACATTGATCATTCAGCCTTCGGCAACCACCCACCAGCAATTGTCGGATGAAGAACAAATTTCTTCAGGCGTGTTGCCTACCTTGCTACGTGTGTCTGTTGGCATTGAGCATATTGATGATATAAAAGCTGACTTCCAGCAGGCCTTTGAGAAAGTGTTTGCCAAGGAATTGGTGAGTTAAAACTTCGCATGATCCTTTTTCAATCAATAATTGAGTAATTGTTATTGCAATAATTTAATTTCTCCGCTCCCCTCTCCTTTGGAGATGGGACGGGGGTGAGGTAATGTTAAAGACAGATTCAATATTTCACTTTGCCAGTGAGTTCGAGTTGGAGTCCGGGGGAATTCTCCCGGGCTTCCAACTTAAATACACCACGCTGGGGCAGCTCAATAAGGAACGCAGCAATGTGGTCTGGATCTGTCACGCCCTTACCGGCAGTTCGGATTTTACCGATTGGTGGAAAGGTTTTTTTACAGAGGGTAGCCCGTTTGACCCACGCGAATATTTTATTATTTGTGCAAACACCTTAGGTGGGTGTTATGGATCAACAGGACCTTTATCTATCAATCCGCAAACCGGCAATCCATTCTATCACACTTTTCCGGAAATTACGAATCGTGATTGCGTGCAGGGGTTTGATTTATTGCGACAACATCTCGGGATTTCAAAAGTTCATACACTGCTTGGAGGATCATTGGGTGGTCAACAAGTTTTAGAGTGGGCCATTCAACAACCGCAGGTATTTGATCGGATAATTCCAATCGCAACCAATGCTTTTCATTCACCCTGGGGTATAGCTTTCAACGAAGCACAACGCATGGCCATAGCAGCCGATGCTACCTGGAAAGAAAACGATGTTCGTGCAGGCATTGAAGGCATGAAGGCTGCGCGGGCCATGGGTATGATTTCATTTCGTACCTATGATACCTTTCTACAAACCCAAAGTGAAAAGACTTCGGATAAAACCGATGACTACCGGGCTGCATCCTACCAACGCTATCAGGGTCAGAAATTAGCGAATCGATTCAATGCCTTCACGTATTGGATCCTTACTAAAGCTATGGATAGTCAGCATGTAGGTCGTGGACGAACCAGCCCGGAGGCTGCGTTGAAAAAAATAAAAGCAAACACACTAGTGATTGGTATTGATTCGGATTTATTATTCCCGATTTGCGAACAGGAATACCTGGCTCAATATATTGATGGCGCCAAGCTGGATGTGCTCTCTTCGCTACATGGCCACGATGGCTTTCTGATTGAATTCGACCAGTTCAAAAACAGTGTAAGAAAATTTTTAAAATCAGAATTAAAGAAAGAAAAGTTAGTATGAAGAAGAAACTAAAAATTGGATTGTTCGGCTTCGGGTGTGTAGGGCAAGGGTTATATCACGTGCTGAATGAAACACATGGAGTAAAAGCCGAGATCAAAAAGATTTGTGTTAAGAACAGAGACAAACATCGCATACTCGATTCTGCTTTTTTTACGTACGAGGCTTCCGACATTTTAAACGATCCTGAAATCGATGTGGTCGTGGAATTAATTGATGATGCTGATGCCGCGTTCAACATTGTGAAAAAATCGGTGGAGAAAGGGAAGCATGTAGTTACAGCCAACAAAAAGATGTTGGCCGAACATCTTCAGGAAATTTATGATCTGCAACAAAAACATAACCGCTCAATTTTGTATGAAGGAGCAGTTTGTGGCAGTATCCCCATCCTGCGGAATCTGGAAGAATACTACGACAATGATTTGATCAGAAGTATTGAAGGTATCTTCAATGGCTCAACCAATTATATTCTTACCAAAGTTTTTGAAGAGAAGAAAAGTTATCTCGAAGCTTTGAAAGC
>JALHRJ010000208.1 GCA_022841475.1 Cyclobacteriaceae bacterium
TGTTCATGGTTGTACCATTGGATAAACATGCCTACCCACCGCCTGGCGGCAAGGAGGCTTTCAAACGCTTGGCTAGGATAAGCTGGACGGTATTTCATCGTCTTGAATAGCGACTCTGAATAAGGATTATCGTTACTGACTGCCGGGCGGCTGAATGATGGTGTCACACCCAATGCTTGCAGGGTAGCCAACAACGTTGCGCCTTTCATCGGGCTGCCGTTGTCCGAATGCAGTACCACCTGGTCCGGCGCGATATTTTCTCGTATGCAAATATCGCGCATGACATCGCTGGCCAGTTCACTGCTTTCTGTATCATAAACTTGCCAGCCAACGATTTTGCGGCTAAAAATATCGATGAACAAATACAGGTAAAAATAGACTCCCAATACCAGCGTGGGCAGGTAAGTAATATCCCAACTGACCAACTGATTGGGTGCCGTTGCCGATAGCGCACGCGGTTTGTAACGCTGTTTTGCTGGTCGTTCCGCTCTGCGTTGCTTGAGCTGATTTTCCGCTCTCAGTACGCGATAGAAAGTTGATTCGGAAGCAATGTATTGTCCGCAGTCGGCTAGCCTGGGAACAATCTGACTGGGCGGAAGCTGACCAAATTCGTCTGAATGAAGGATGATAAAATGCGCACAGTACAAGCCATGCTCAAAGATACTGAAAATTACCCTTTTATCTCCGACATCATTAAAACCCTTGGTATCGGCAGAACAACCTTCTATTGTCACTTCCCGCCAAAATGGTTCTGGACAGTTTAGAACATGACATTATGTGCTTGGCGCATAACGAGGAAATCTTAACATCATGTTGCCTTACCGATATGTAAGGAATATAATGAAAGCTATCTCTTAGTGAAAGAAAAAATTAATTATGTCGACAGCGAAAATTACCAGCAAAGGCCAGATTACTATTCCAATTGAGATCCGCACTTTATTAGATCTCCAGAATGGAGACAAAGTTAATTTTATTGTAGGTGATTGTGGACAAGTCAATTTTATTCCTGTGACCAAAAATGTTACCACTTTAAAAGGTATTATCCCAAAACCAGAAAAAGCAGTAAGTATCGAGGATATGAAGAACACGATTAGAGCCAAAGGCAGCCAGTCTTGAAAGGTTTAGATACAAATGTGTTGGTACGCTATTTGGCGCAGGATGATCCCATACAATCGGCTCAAGCCACTCGATATATTGAAACACATTGTACGAATGACAACCCATGCTTTATAAGCCAGATAGTTTTATGTGAATTGGCGTGGGTATTGGAAAGTAATTATAATCAGAGCCGTGATGACATTGCATCGATGGTCGAAAACATATTACAAGTCAGCCAATTGGAAGTAATGGAGTCAGAAGTAGTTTGGCGAGCACTCAATGATTATCAAAACTCGAATGTGGACTTTCCCGATCATCTATTGGCAAGGATCAATGAAGCGAGGGGTTGCACAGAAACAATGACGTTTGATAAAAAAGCGTCCAAACAACCTGGCTTTCAACTGTTAAGGTGAATCCACCTAGTAGCTTTGTAATAAATACCTGCACTAACGTTCTATAACTCATATGATCCGGTGAGACACCCTGCTCTATGAGTGCATTGATTGAGGATCAAGAACTTGAGAACCATCCGATTTTTAGACCCTTGCATAACCAATTAATATAGTTTTACTTGTTTCATAAACGACCGTTTCTGTAACACTTATTTTTAACAGTTTAAAGTAGATTAAACAGTAACATACTAAGTTAATCATACAAAGTATCCTATACGTGATTAATTTCATATGAAACTTTATATCATTGTGTTATTCAGCACCTCACTAGGCACTATTGTTAGAAATTACCCAGGCTGACTTATTCAAAGTACTAAGCTTCTAAATTTAACTGACTCTTCTTAGCAGAAGATACCATTTTACACATCGCCAGGCGTGAGAGTTTCCAGATTACCAGCGTATCACCTTCACGCATATATTTAAGAGCATCTTCTAACTGCAAACGTTTTGTACTTGCCCTGATATTTTTTCGGTAAATATCTTTTTA
>JALHRJ010000209.1 GCA_022841475.1 Cyclobacteriaceae bacterium
TTTATTCAAAATACCACCACCAAAGAAATACTGAACAGCGGCACCCGTTTCGATAACTTCGTTTTATCCGCAGGCGAGCCGCGTTTTCAAACGGCCTCTGTCCAGCCGAATCCGGCAACCGACGCTGCCGTGGCCTACATCGGTGAAGACCGCGCCGAATCGCTGGAAATTTATGCCATTAACGGCCAGCGCATTGCTGTTTCTTTTGAAAATCAACAGGTTGGAGGTGTTTCGTTTTCAATGGCCGGCTTACCGAAGGGTATTTATGTCGTGAAAATAACGGGCGAAAAGGGCGTGTATACGGCGAAGGTGATTAAGGAGTGAGTAGTGAGTCGTGAGTAGTGAATGGTGAGTAGTGAGTAGTGAGTGGCATTACTGCCGTGCGAGGGTCTTACGACCTACGGTATGCACACAAAAATAGTTGATTCTGAATAGAATGTAATTGCTTTACAATTTAAAACAGATGTCAGGAGCAATTATCACCTTAGGCGACCGTCGTTTAGATCGAAATTACTATGAATTGATTGAACGGGTTATTAACCGGTTGAGTTTGGCCATACGGAAAATATCAGAAGGCCGATCTGAGGAGGTTCGATTTGGCAGATTGCTTCGGCATCGTGAACTTTGTCTGAGCAATATGATTCAAATGGGTGTAGAGTTTTCGCTGTCGGATACCACAGATCGTCATATTTTACTGGTACAAGACACTAGTGAACTTAGTTTTGGCATGTATCCCTTTCAAAGCGGTTTTTCGGAGGTTGGTAATGGGGCTGAACTTGGTTTTTTTGTACATCCAGTGATTGCTTTGGATGCAAAAAGCCATATTTGTCTGGGTTTAGCCAATGTTGAAGTGTATAAACGAGGGGAGAAGATAGGCGATAGAAACAAAGAGAAATTTGAGCACAAGCAAAGTTATCGCTGGTTGAGCAGCATCCAGGTAGCAAATCGGAATTGCGGAGCATGCCAGAGCATAACAGCCATTTCAGATCGCGAAGGCGATATTTATGATGCACTATGCGCTTATAAGTCAGGGTCAATGGATTTTTTGATACGCTCCCAGCACAGTCGGCCTTTGGGTGGTGAAAATAGTGGTTTGAAACTTCAGGAACGAATCGATCAATGGGAGGTACAAGGTTCTTACCAATGTGCTTTGCCTCGGACGGATAAAAGAAGTGCGCACCATGCACTGCTGGAAGTAAAGTACGGAAAGGTTCTGATGGAGCGGCCGGAGAAGTCTGTAAGCAAGCATTTACCTGCAACCTTGGAGGTTTATGTGGTGGAAGTAAAAGAGCATGCCTCCACAGTAGTAAATCATGAACAGCCTGTTCACTGGCGTTTAATTACTTCGCATGAGGTGGAAGATATGGATAAAGCCAGGCAGGTAATTCTCTGGTACACAAAGCGTTGGTTGATTGAACAAGTTTTCAGACTGCTTAAAAAGCAAGGATTGGACCTGACGCAGTCACTCGCGCATAAATATGAAACGCTGAGCAAATTAGCGGTAGTAGGACTGATTGCTTGCGTTCGAGTACTTCAATTACTCACAGCCAGAGACAATCCAGACAACACACCTATCAATATTGCTTTTTCTAAAGATGAAATCAAAATCATTGAGGCATTGAATCCGACACTGGAAGGAAAAACGCAGATTCAGAAAAATCCGCATCCTGAAAAAACATTGGCTTTTGCTGTTTGGGTAGTTGCTCGTTTAGGCGGTTGGAAAAGTTATTCCAAAAGTGAAAGACCTCCTGGACCTATTACCTTTTTTAACGGCTTGCAACGATTGCAAAATTACTTGGATATCCAATTGTTGATAAATAGCCCTTGATTATCAACCATTTTTGTGTGCATACCGTAGGGTCTTACGACCCCGCACATTTCATTCAGTCCCGCGACTCCTATTAAACCCTTTCCAGCGCCTTTCCCGCGCGTTCCAGCAAATCCTCCGTTTTGGCAAAACACAGCCGAATCACTTTTTCGTCGCGCTTGTCCGAGTGAAAGGCTGAAACAGGGATAGCCGC
>JALHRJ010000210.1 GCA_022841475.1 Cyclobacteriaceae bacterium
CCCGGGGTGAAATGATCTATACAGGTATTCACGCTGTAAGACATAATGTTCCTTAAATTGGGCGTATAAGGATTCCCGTTGTTATCTGTAAGAGGACATTGACCATTGTTAGGCTGATAAGTACAATTAGAAGCAATGATGCATTCTTTCGTGGTGACCGGATCAACGGGCGTATCGGCTACGAAATCGCCCATCGTACACGGGCTTGATTCGGTAGCCGGGGTTCCGGGTGTAAAATTATTGAAGGTGTGTTGAAGCCCCATACAATGCCCGACTTCATGGGAAACCACATGCGAAGGCACCAACTGATAAGTGATGCCGCCATAGCTGACCGAGCCTCCCAAAAAACAGGCATTGGAGGGAATTCCATCGGCTTTACCGGCGCCCAGTTGCGGATTTTTAATAAGATACACATGAATCGCGTCGGGCGTGCGCTGATTGGCAGCATCCGTAAAAACCGAAAGAATGGCCAGACTGGTTTGCGTCAGGTAAAATGATTTGTTCCAGTGGTGGGTTGGCAAATAGTTGAATGAAATACCCCGGGGATTGAATGCTGTGTTGAGTAAATTTTTACACGCAGTTGCATCTGACTCGTCGTATCCTCCGGTCCCGTTATCCATGTGCAATACGTGAAATTTGAGATTCACAAGGGCGCCGGTACATTTGAAGGGGTCGCAAACCGAGCGTTCTGCAACACCCGGATCGGAAGCGGAAATGACATTGTCCGAACCGTTGAGGCAGTAAGACTGGGCTTGAAGGGAAACAACAGATAAGAAAAAAATTAAAATCGGTAGTGAGCAATGTTTTAACATGGCGGTAAAATTTTTATTGATAAAAAGTTAAATAATAAAAATTATATTACGGAACCGTTGCACAAAGTGGATTATTATTGCAAAAATACAAAAGAAGATAACATTAAGATAAACATTAATGCATTTATTTTTTTTCCGGCACAATACCCGTCATTTTGGTGCAATGTGTGATAAAGTTGTTTCCTTTGATTCTTCTTGCACGCATTTTTCAGACATGCTCTGAATTTTATGAAAACCAACAATATGTACAAAGTCATTGCGTCCGTAATGAAAATATTTATCACTTATCTTTCCCTGGTAATGCCAATATTGGTTAGCGCTCAGCATATCGACGCTCTCGCAAAAGACAGCATCCGGGAAGAAAAATTCATTGTAATAAACGGTATTGAACAATGGGTGACGATCAAAGGAGCCAGGTCAAAACCCGTGATACTATTTCTGCATGGAGGCCCCGGCAGTCCGTTGAGTCCATATTCGGATGCGCTGTACAAAGCCTGGGAAAAAGATTTTATCATCGTACAATGGGACCAACGGGGAGCGGGCAGAACGTACGGTTATCATGCACCGGAAGAACTAACGCCGGCATATTTAAAAGCAAATCCATTGACGGTTGAACAAATGACATCCGATGGTATTGCATTGTCGGAATACCTGATCAAGCATCTGGGAAAACAAAAAATTATCCTTTCCGGCACTTCCTGGGGTTCCATTCTCGGTGTTGAAATGGCAACAAAACGACCGGAACTGTTTTATGCTTACGTGGGGCACTCACAGGTAGTAAATCCTTCTGACGACCTGAAACTTTATGAAAAAGTGTATCAAATGGCGCAAAAAACCAAGGATCACGAATCTCTGGAAACCTTGAATGCAATTGGCAAACCGCCTTACGACCGGGCAAAAAAAGTTGGCCAGTTATTAAGGATCGTAAAAAAGTATGAACGTGCAAATTCTACGCCTGCGCCGGATGCCTGGTTCGAATTAGCAGCCGGTTATGACAATGCAAAAGACAACCAGAACAGAAGCGATGGCGACGATTATTCGTTTGTAAATTATACGGGAGATAATGTACTGGGCGTGCCGTCCATGCGCGCAAACATTGACTTTATGAAAGACCATCTGGAATTTAAAGTTCCGGTATATTTCATTCAGGGAAAGGAAGATTTGCTGACGCCAAAAGAATCAACTAAAAA
>JALHRJ010000211.1 GCA_022841475.1 Cyclobacteriaceae bacterium
GCAAACCAGGGTTATAAACGTTGTTACCCGGAAAGACTACCGCCGGGCTGCCTGCCGGACTTTATGTATGGAAATGGACAGGCAGGGGAGGAGCCGGAACGAGCGCCGGGAAAGTGGTGGTGCAGCACTGGAAACAATTGATCTTGCGCGAAGTGTCATCCTTCTACGCATCAAACGGTGCAACCTATCTCCTGTTTTGGCGTCCGCAGTCCTTGACTTCCGCAAAGCGTCTGGTGAACACGGTCTCCGGAAAGGAGTTCTGTGAATCACTCGGTGAGGTTTTCCGGCTTAGCCAGAAACACCTCAACCATCTTCTTATTCTGCTCTCTTGTCATTGGAAAGTGAAAGAAAGTGAGGTTCAAAAATAGGGGGAAAGGAGGAGATGGGTAATATCTCACCAACCATTCCCTGTTGGGCGGTCTCCAACATTGTACTTAACCAACATAAACATATTTCGAAATACACTGAAAAAGTAGGACCAACCCCGCCCTTCAAGATTAGGGGAATTGCTTCTTTTCATTCAGATAAGCAGAAAATATTCCGCTAATTTTCAAATAGTAGCAAATTACCTACAATATCCAAAATACTGCCGGGTTAATCCTTACGAGTTTAATATTCATTTTCCAGAAATTCAGTTGATACAATTAGAGCGATTGCCGTCAAGTCAAACCATATTCTATCACTATGAAGTAGTGGCCAGTTTTTTTATCTACAATTTTCCCTGGAGGAATAATATTCAGTTGCACTGTCCCCTCTATTTCTGTGTTTTCTTCCAGCACCGGCTCTTGCTTCAAAACTTTCTGCCCTGCATTCGCTGTATCGTTGAGGATAGCGCATAACCGCACCTTACTGATGGTTAGTTTTTTTGCTTGTGCGAAATATGGAAATAGTTCTTTGCCAAGCGTTAGAATTAATTCATTGGCATTGTCACCGATGAATCTATGCCATTCATTTGGGAAATCCTGTCGTAAACTAAATACCCTGAAAAGCGGTTCGGCACTTGCGCCATCAATTGCAGTTTCGATAGATTTGGTGGCTTCCGTTCGCAACGCTTGCCCACCTTCCCGAGCCGTGTACCGGATATGCAAAATTACATCGGAGATGGTGTCATAGTCGAACTGCCTCAACCCGGTAGGCATTTCGATTCGCCATTCGCTGATGGCTCCCATCCCTTCAAAGGGTAGGTAACGTTCGTCGCGCAGGTTCGTTTCAAAGAGACCACTGTCGTTTTGAGCGTTGCTGGTGACAATGGACTGGACATTGCCGAAAAAATCGCGAAAACGAGGGTCTTCACTATCAGGCACCCGTGCATAGCTATTTTCGCCCGGGATTGGGTCTTTTCGTAAGCTGCTTTTTTGTAATGAAAGGGTGCAATTCACACTCACATACGGCCCCGCAATGCATGGAATAGACAAACTGACCGATTTGACCCTCCGAGCATAATGGCCCGGACAATCGAGGTCGTAGAGCCACTCCGGAATGGAAAATTCGCAAGTACCCGTTGCTTTCAGGCGCAACAGCGCCGTTGGAGCGAGTTGCCGCAGCGAGACGTGTTTCGTGATTTCGTATTCTCGACGGTTGTGCTCGTGATAGGCCAGGTCCATGCGTTTGAGGTCGAGGAATAGTTTCTCTCCGGAGAGTAACCCTTTTCGTCCGGTATCCCAATAACCAAACTGGACAAAATCAATTGCTTCGAGTTCAGGGCGCATAATCTCGGTTTTCATAGTTACTTCAGCCTTACGCGCCACGTCAAAGGCAAATTTGTAAAACTCGTGATGCAATTTTGAAACCTCCCCCTGCATCCAGTTATAGAGGTCTTGCCCTGCGAATTTGTTCTTTAAAAAGTCGTCTATGGCCTGTGCATTTTCTATTTGCACTTTATGGTTTTCATATTCGCGCCGGGCACTTTGCTCCCGGATAAGTGAACTGATGATTTGCCGCCCAATCTGGCCCAACTCGCCGGAGATTTGGTTGTTTTGCTGGACCCACTCATC
>JALHRJ010000212.1 GCA_022841475.1 Cyclobacteriaceae bacterium
CAGGAGTGGGATATCGATCAGATTGAAATGGCGGTACCGCTCAGTCCGGATGAACTGATGCGCAAACGCAGAGCCGTGTTTAAACATCAATCGCAAAAAGACAGTGCGGTATTTCCGGGAAGTGACAAGCGTGAGTTCTGGGTGCGGGCTGAAGATCGCAACCACGCAACAGCCGAAGCGTATAATTTGTTGGGCTTAGCGGAATACGAAGCCATCGAAGCGTTTGTGAGATACCACTTTTAATTGTTACTGGTTACTGGCTTCTTGTAACTGGCAAGCAGACTAACCAGCAGCCAGCAACTAGTAACGAGCAACTAATTAATACTATGCATCTTGTCTCCTGGAACGTAAACGGCATTCGCGCCATCATTAAAAAAGAGTTTGTCGCCAACGTTCGTGCGATGGCTCCGGATATCATGGGCCTACAGGAAACGAAAGCGGCAAAAGAGGAAGTACTGACTGCGTTGGAACTTTTGCCGGAGTATAAAGTGTATGCCAATTCATCGAAAGCGCGCAAAGGTTATTCGGGTACCGCTATCCTGTCGAAATCAGAGCCGCTGGATGTTACCTACGACATGGGCATTGACCAGCACGATCAGGAAGGAAGAGTTATTGCTGCCGAGTTTCCAACATATTTTTTTGTTACGGTTTATACACCTAACTCAGGTGAAGGCCTGGCGCGGCTACCGTATCGGCAAACCTGGGATACAGCGTTTCGCGAATATATTTTATGGCTGAATCGTAGAAAGCCGGTGATTGTATGTGGAGATTTTAATGTAGCGCACAAGCCCATCGATCTTGCGCATCCCAAAGCCAATTACAACAAGTCGGCTGGTTATACGCAGCAAGAGATTGATGGCTTTGATAACTTGATGAATGCCGGTTATGTGGATACCTTCCGTCATTTCTACCCGAACACCATCAAATATTCATACTGGAATTTTGTGACCAGTGGCCGCGAAAAAAATGTGGGCTGGCGCATTGATCACTTTCTTGTGCCGGATAAAATTCTTCCTGCAGTGAAAGACTCCATGATCTACAACGAGTATCATGGTTCAGACCATTGTCCGGTGGGGTTGAGAATGGACCTATAAAGCAATACCAAGTTGTAATCCAAACTTGGGCATAATGCCTTGATACGCAGGATCGGTTATCCCGGAATAAGAAGAATAATTATCGAAATTGAAGTTGGTGGTACTCATCCGGATTACATCCGACCATTGTATGCCACCTCCTATATAGGCATCAATGTACAACACGCTCCAGAGGGTGCGGTGAAAGCCAATCGTAAACCCCGTGCCCCAATTGCTAATAGATTCATTAACAACTACCGCGTTAACTTGTTGACCTGTGGCTGGGTCATAGGAGTAGTATATAAAATCACCTTCATTTTTATAACTCGCTGCCTGAAGATAACCACTTACATAAATGCCTTGCAGAAAAGGTTTGCCTTTGCGGGTAGTGTAATTTTGTAAAGGGCTGATATACTTGCGATATTGAAACTCACCGCCCAATCCTTTATAGAAATCATCTCCATAATAATAAGGTTGGGTTGAATTATTTCCATCAAACCGACCATACACAAACAGACTATAACTTTTTGTCCGGCTCTTGTTAAAAATTTCAGTGCCTATCTTTAAGGAATTAACCGCAAAATTTTGTGGGGCAACCTTAAATAAGGCCCGAGGCAACGGAAGTGTGGGTTGATCCTGACAGATCGCATGTACAGATAGCAGAAGTAGGAGAGGTAATAGAAGGACTCTCATCGGGTTGTAGGTTTTGTTTAGCTCAAAACGTAATCCCTATAATCTTATTATTTATAAATCGGGAAATTCTAAACAGGAAAGCTGTTATTGAATGCGCTCTATCTGCGCACCTAATTTTTTCAACCGGTTTTCAATGTCCTGATACCCGCGATCGATCTGATCAATATTTGAAATTTCACTTTCGCCCTGCGCACTGAGTGCAGCAATCAACAAAGCAACACCGGC
>JALHRJ010000213.1 GCA_022841475.1 Cyclobacteriaceae bacterium
AAAAACAAAAACCCACCGGATTTGGAGAGGTGTTACTGAACCTCAGAAAGACAAGTTTTGAGCTGTTCGTTGGTCGCAACCTTCCACTGTTAACCTGCTTTTCGGGCGAGGTCCGCCAGCTGGCGGATTGAGGCCTGATTTTGTCCGAGAACTTCGCTCGGTATTGTTTAAATGTTAGGTTCAGAACGTGTCCCAAACCAGGTGGATTTTCTATTACAAAGTAGACAAAGAGATACATGAATATAAACATTGACTATTCTCTAATTTTTTCGTAGCAACCAGTCAAATATTTTGAGGGTAAAACTCTTTACGGTTATTTTGCACACTTCGTAATCGCCATGACTATTAATTTTACACCCGGTCCTTCTCAGTTATACTTCACTGTTGAAAATCATGTGCGTCAGGCATTTCGCGAGGGAGTTCCTTCACTTTCACATCGCACCAAAGAATTTGAAAGCATCTCTAAAAATGCTACAGCAGGATTAAAAGAGTTACTCGGTATTCCACCAGATTTTCATGTGTTGTTTACTGGTTCGGCCACCGAAGTCTGGGAACGATCCATACAAAACCTGGTAGAAAACAAGTCACTGCATTTTGTAAATGGTGCCTTCTCAAAACGATATTTTGAGATTGCAACCCAGTTGGGAAAAACTCCAACCAAGATTGAAGCAGCGACAGGCCAAGGATTTGATTCCAATTTTATAGTTGATCATGATACCGAGTTAATTGCACTGACCCACAACGAAACCAGTACGGGTGTTTCTTTACCTATACCCTTTATTAATCAGTTTCGCGAAAAGTTTCCTCAATCATTGATTGTGGTTGATTCAGTCTCGTCTCTCCCCTATCCCCAATTTGATTATTCAAAAATAGACTCTGTATTCTTTTCCGTACAAAAAGGGTTTGGACTACCGGCCGGTTTGGGTGTTTGGATTGTAAACGATCGCTGTGTCGCTAAAGCGGAATCGTTGCTGTCAAGAGGAGTTTCCATTGGCACCTATCATAATTTGCCTACGTTAATAGCCAACGCCAAAAAACATCAAACGCCTGAAACCCCCAATGTGCTAGGAATTTATTTGTTAAGTAAAGTAGTTCAGGATTTTTTACGAAGAGGCATTCACATCCTCCGCAAAGAAACAGAATATAAAGCGGCTATTTTATATCAGGCACTGACCACCCATAAACTGGCTCAGCCATTTGTTACTGATCCTCAGTTCCGATCTCAAACTGTAATTGTAGCGCAGTCCGGTGAAAATACAGAGCGCATCACAAAACATTTACAAAGTCACCAATTCTATCCAGGCGATGGGTATGGGGATCAGAAAAAACATCAGTTGCGCTTCGCCAACTTCCCAACGCACTCTAAGGAAACCTTTGAGCAATTGGTTGACCTTCTGGAAAAAATTAATTAGTGCATTAAACCTTCTGGTATCTTTAGGGTCTAAACCGAAATCCTGGCTTCCTTGGAAGACAAAGACCTTCTTGAGAAAATTAAAAATCCGGAGACTACGAGCTATGGGTTCAACCTATTAGTCCGTGCCTACCAGCAACGTGTTTATTGGCATGTGCGCAAGATGGTTATTGATCATGACGATGCCGATGATCTCACGCAGGAAGTCTTCATTAAGATTCACAAAGCTATTGGGTCCTTCCGCGAAGATTCTCAGTTGTTTACCTGGATTTACAGAATTGCTACTAACGAGTGCCTGACTTTCCTGAATAAAAAGCGCAGACGGTTCTTTTTACCCCTTGAAGATGTGGGAAAAGAACTGTCGGCCAAGGTAGATACATCAGACGATATCAGCGGTGAGGATATTCAGAAAAAGCTTCAAAAGGCCCTACTTAAGTTACCTGATAAACAGCGACTTGTATTTAACATGAAGTATTTTGATGAGCTTTCTTACGAGGATATGTCGGAAATAACCAGCACCAGTGTTGGAGCACTAAAAGCGAGTTACCACCATGCTGTTAAAAAAATTGAAGATTATCT
>JALHRJ010000214.1 GCA_022841475.1 Cyclobacteriaceae bacterium
GGCAAGGTTCCGTGTGACAAAGGCACATCCGACTGTGGTACAGGATGGATAAAATGGAAATCAGGGGACAAACTTTTAGTTAACATTTTACTATTGTGTTAAGCCACGAACCGCCAACAGTATGTTTGCTCAATGGTGGCGTGACATCAAGGTATTAAGTATATTTATTTTATAAAGTTTGCCCACGTGGACAGGACGCGGTTTCAAAAGGCCACCACTGCGCAAACACAAACGTTGCCGGCAATTATTTTTATGAGAAAGTGTACCCAACTAATTTTCGGACTTCTAATAATAGTTTCGTGCACACCGACAGAGACAGAGAAGATAACATGGTTTGAGTCGGATTGGATTTTCGTAAGGGACACTTCAAAGTTTCAATTCGACCCAAGATACATTGGACTAAGATTTCGAAACGACACACTAATAACAATTTCAGACCTTTGGTTGACTCATGAAGGACGATATTCAGTTAATGGAAAGAAAATTCAGGTATTTGACGAGGACTCGACAGACTTTGAAATAATCAAATTAACAAAGGACTCTTTAATACTTTATGGTTACACTGACACATTAAAATACTACAATAGAATCTTAGAGTTTGACAAAAACCTAAGGTTTCAAAAAATTACTCTTCAAGGCGGACAATGTTTTGGTGAATGCCCAGAGTTTTACCTAACAATGGACGACAAAGGGAATACAGAATTTAAAGGACTTGAAAACAGTAAGTTTCAGGGGACAAAGAGTTATTTGATTGACGTTCAAACAAAACATCGAATTGACAGTTTGTTTAAGTGGTCAAATATTAACAACATCGACACGACCGACTATTATGGTTCCGATGACGATTGGAGTTTAACAATCACATTCCAGTACGGGGACAATGAATTAAGAAGAATAAGAGGGACACATAGTTCAATGCCGCATAGGTTGAAAGGAATCATTCGGACTCTTTTAGACGACTTAAGGAAAAAAGGATTGGTGTAAAAAATAACAGCCGGCAACAAAATGTTTCTGCAATGGTGCCGTGACGAGTTGTATTAAAGTTTTATCTTCGTTCAACGTTTTCGTTTCGTGGGACAGGACGCGGCTTCGGAAAGGCACCACTGCAGAAACACAAACGTTAGCAGCAAGCAAACAGAATGATACGACTACTTACAATAATATTATTGACGACAATAACAGCAAGAGCTGATATGGGACCACCATCAATTCAAGCTGTATGCCGAATAACTACTTCAGACGGAAAAGTTTTTGAGGGATTTGTAACCTTAATAATAGGTGGATATCATGGGACTCATCAAAACGGATTCTATTTTTATCATGATGACCACCACAATTGGACTGTCTATTTTGACTATGAATTCAATAAGTTAGAACGTACAAGTCCCACTAAATACAGAATCGGTAATTTCAATCCAGATGCAAAAAGGATATATTTTCTAGCATACACATTGGACAAGGAGAATTATTGGTTGACCGAGACAAAGCAAGAGGTTCAAGACAAATCCGACAATTTTCTAATAACAAGAACGGTAATTCAAAGAAAATACTTGATGCTTGACACATTGCCCCTATTCACTGATTTGCCCAAATACTTGGATCTAGACTACACCGACAAGAAAACAAACCGATTTAATATAGCAATGCAGGACATTGTCTCATTCGAAGTCGTTCTTGAACCAAGTAATTTTCTTCTGACTGAAATTGAAAAGAAAAGAAAGATATGCTATGCTGAAGTTTATGGTCCGGATTCAACGGGAGACTTTTCCGAACCGATATGGGTACATGAATTAATCAAGAAACCTGAGAAACTTAAACAACTAAGGGAGGAATTTGAAAAATGGCATCGTAAATAGTTTGCCAGCTGCTAACAAAAGTAGCTGTTGCACGACTACCTCTTTTCTTAGAATTTTCTGAATTTATAAGCCATCAATTCATTTGTGAATAACTCTGTGGATAAGTAGTTCTGAAGTCTGAAATTTTACTTA
>JALHRJ010000215.1 GCA_022841475.1 Cyclobacteriaceae bacterium
TCTTTGTGTGATTTACAAACATGAAGAGCCGTGTGAAGGGAGACTTTCACGCACGGTTCCGTGAGAACGCAGGGGTGAGATTCCCCTGCGTGACTCGATGTGTGTCTTGAACAACCTATGCAGATAGGTTGATGCTGTATGATAGATGAGAGTAGGTCTCTCGGTGGCGACTGTCAGGAGTAGCTACCAAACCACCTTAAGGTGCAAATGTCGAAAGACAGATGTGCTGAACGTTAAGGAAAAACGGCTGCCTTGACAGCTGTAGGTGAGTGTACAGAAGTTGAATGAAAGTGAACCAATGATGAAGCCTCGTTAGGGCAATAGAAGTTATCAAAAGCAATCAGTTACGTTTGTGCTTGCGAAAGGATCATGTTTTTCTAAGGACATGATAAATGTATCGGATGACCTGATTTCTGGGTACATGATAACCGGGGTTAAGTTGGCAAGAACTGTACATAGGCTATCATAGGGAACAAGAGAAGTCAACATCGTACTGTAAAATTGTGAGAGGAAGCAGTCAGATAAGGGATGATCTGAGATGTTGGCGGCAGACCAAATCGTAGTAGTGATGAAGACTCTGTAATGGAGTTGGAGCGAAGGGTTTGGCATGTTTAGTTTACAAAAGAGTTGACAACCGATCAAAAGGGATGACCGATTATTTTGAGACAAAATCACAACCAATCACCAAGCTGATGGTGTGGCAGGCGTACAAGGAAGTAAGAGCCAATAAAGGAAGCTATGGCATAGACCGAATGATTTGGGAGTACTTAGATGCAAATCGAAGTAAAGAACTCTACAAGCTATGGAACAGGCTGACCTCAGGGACCTACTTTCCGGAACCTGTCAGACAAGTAGCTATACCTAAGCGAGATGGTGGCGAGCGCCTGTTAGGCATACCGACGCTACTCGACAGGATAGCACAGCAAGTAGTAAAGAAACATCTGGAGTCTATATTAGAGCCACTGTTTCATGCGGATTCCTATGGTTACAGACCCAATCGGAGTGCACACGATGCAGTTCGTCAGTCTAATGCAAGAACATTAAACCATGATTTTGTAATAGATATAGATATCAAAGGGTTCTTTGACAATATAGATCATGATCTGATGATGAAATCAGTGAAACATTATTGTAGTGACAGATGGGTACAGATGTATGTGCAGAGATGGCTGAAAGCGGGAGTAGTGAGTAAGGAAGGAATGTACAGAGATACGATGACAGGCACACCACAGGGTGGCGTCATTAGTCCGCTGTTGGCAAATCTGTTTCTTCATGTAGTATTTGACAAATGGATGGAGAAGAATCATCCTGAGAAGCCATTTGAGCGATATGCAGATGACATTGTGGTACATTGCAAGACGGAGAAGCAGGCTTTATTTATGCTGAAAGTCATAAAGGAAAGAATGCAACAGTGTCGTTTGGAATTGCATCCACAAAAGACGAAGATCGTAAATCTAAGAGGAGAATCTGTAGGGATCTATCCGAAGAAATATGATTTTCTGGGATTCAGCATTAAGCCAACGGGTGTCAAGACGAAGAAAGGTGTTAAGAGCCTACCTGGCACATTTGTGAGTATCAAATCGAGAAGTGGTATTTTGAGTAAATTCAGTAGCTGGTCAATACATAAAAAGCGAAAGTCCATAGAGCTGCTAGCGAAGGAATTGAATCCGATGATACGTGGCATCATCAACTATTATCACAAGTTTGAGAATGGTAGTATGCGCTACGTTTGGAATCAGCTCAATGCCAGACTACTTAAGTGGGTAAAATGGGAGAAAGGATTGTATAAGTATGCAGCCATTCGTTGGCTTAAGACAAAATACAAAGAGAGCCCGGATCTATTTGCCCATTGGAGATTGGTATATCCCTAAAGGTATATTATCTTTGTGTGATTTACAAACATGAAGAGCCGTGTGAAGGGAGACTTTCACGCACGGTTCCGTGAGAACGCAGGGGTGAGATTCCCCTGCGTGACTCGATTA
>JALHRJ010000216.1 GCA_022841475.1 Cyclobacteriaceae bacterium
ACATACTTTTGCGGGTTGCGATCAATGTAGGGAAACCAGGTACTATGGATTTGAACCATAATTTTGTGACCCTTTTTAAAGGTATGAAGAATATCCTGTAAGGTAACATTTACATCGGTTACTTCACCCGGCTCAAAGGGTTCTGGTTTTTCAAAGCTATTGCGAAAACGACCTCGGAACACTTCATGACGCACCAACTGTTGATAGCCGCCCATCACGATGTTGGCAGGATTGTGCTTATAGTTTGGATGATCATTCGGATATACATCGATCAACTTCACAATAAAATCAGCATCCGTACCCGACATGGAAACTTTCAACTTGGCCATGATTTCACCAGCCAGCGTAATCTCATCAGTGAGCGGCTCACTTTCAAACGTTATTACATCCGGCCGGGTGGCAGCATTGCGCTGATCATCCGACATAAACCTGCGCGGTGTAAATACAAGGCCTTCGGTTTGCGAGGTGTAAGGGACAGGCTTGGCGGGATCGCTTATATAATCGAAGGCAACGTCTGGTTTAGCAGGTTGATTAACGAATAGTTTTCCATTCTCTGCGAAATACAATTTAACAGGAGGAATTCCTTTTGGCGGCCATTCCGCAAATTGTTTCCAGGTTTTTAACCCACAATCAAACATGTAGGCTTCGGGTAAAACGGGTTTTGTATTTTCCTTCAGGTTGGCATTGAAAAAATTGCGTTCAATCTCGCGCTGATAGAAAGTAGAAATACTATCGCCAAAGTAAATATGGTTCACAGCCTGAAAGCCGGTTTCGCGCGACCAGTCGCCATGACTCCACGGGCCCATCACAATGGTATTCTGCGCGGCAGGGCTCGTTGATTCAATTCGTTTATATATATTGAGTGGTCCGTATAAATCTTCAGCATCGAACCATCCCCCTACTGTCATAACCGCGTGTTTTACATTGGTAAGATGCGGCAGGATACTTCGCTTTTGCCAAAACTCATCGTAGTTAGGATGATCAATGGTTTGTTGCCAGAAGAAATTATCATGATGATATTTCTCCGTAGCATTTTTTAGTGGCCCCATCTCGAGGTTAAATTCGTAACCATCCCGCGGACGCGCTGCCCCACTGCCAAATCTGTTTTTATCCGAATACCAACTCTTGTCGGTAGGCTTATCTTTCTGATAGCCAAAGGTGGCAAAGGCCCCTAAATAACTTTGCAAAAACACACCGTTGTGATGGAAGTCATCGAAGAAAAAATCTGAGATAGGTGCTTGCGGGGAAGAAGCCTTCAACGCAGGGTGCGCATCCGGTATCCCGGCAGCAGCATAGAACCCAGGATAGGAAATTCCCCATTGCCCTACCCGGCCGTTGTTTCCTTTAATGTTTTTAATTAACCAATCAATTGTATCCCAGGTGTCGGATGCTTCATCGGTAGCGGTCTTATTTTTTCGATCGTTGCCTGGAATGTTCGGACGCATGTTATCAAACTCACCTTCACTCATCCACCGACCGCGCACATCCTGGTAAACAAAGATGTAGCCGTCCTTCATAAGATATTTTGACGGGCCCAAACTACGTCTATACTTTTCAGGTCCATACGGGGCAACGCTATAGCAGGTACGTTGCATTAATACAGGGTATACCTTGGACTTGTCCTTGGGGAGATAAATAGAGGTAAAGAGTTTAATTCCATCCCGCATAGGAATCTGTACCTCTAGTTTTTCATAATGCTGCTTTATATAAAGAGAGTCAGGGACCTGGGCAAAGGCCAGAGAAATGTATCCACAAATAAAAAGTAGAAGTAATATCTTCTTCATAGTAAGGTAATTATAAGTTGAAAAATAGGAAGATAGACTCCTAAAGACAATGGGTTTGTGGTGAATGGATGCAGTCTGCCGACAAAAGTGAATTTTTAAATCAGTTTCCTTCAAAATAATTGAAACATTAACGCAGCTTTCGTGTTAATAGCACGAAACTCAAACAACAAAAACTATGAAAACACAGAAATCACT
>JALHRJ010000217.1 GCA_022841475.1 Cyclobacteriaceae bacterium
GGTTGCGGGCGGTGCCTGTTTTGTGGTGCGGCATGGAAACGGTTGTTTTGTCCGCGGAAGGTACGGCATGTCCTTCGGTTTTCATAGCGGGGAGGGGACTTTTTTCACAATCTGACGGTGGCACTCCCGCACACCGCCGCCTGCGTTGGGTTTGCGGGTTGGGCATGGCGGCGGTTGGCGTGAGTGCGTTGTTCGCTTCTCGTCTTTCTCTTTTTATTTTATAGAAAAGGCTTATTCTTTGAGAAGTCTTCTGCTATTTGAATCGAAGACGAAACTGAATCCGTCATGATTGCAAGTTGTACACGGGTCATCCACAATAGAAGGCGAATAACTTATCATTATCCTTCCTTCATAATTATGTATATCTTCAGGGCTGCCAAACACTTCAACAAAAGCATCATAATCTTGAAGATATGGAGTATTATAAATTCTGAGAATTTCAGCTTTCAGGAATTTATAAAACTGATGAGAGTAGATATAGTCAAACCCATTCTTGCTTTCTATTTGTTGCAAATGCCTCTTTTTAAGAAAAATGTAAAACTCTTTCCACTCTGATTTTAGTGGAAATATCGTTTGCTTCTTAAAAACTGGTTTGTAAACTTGCCCCTTCTCAACAAGGTAATCTGTGCCGTCGAATCTCTTTATATACATATTGCAGCTTAAAAAGAGTGTCAGAGAACACAAACAGACTTTCCAAAATAGTTGATTAGTTTTCATGCTTTTATGAATTTGATGGTTTTTGAGAAATTCATTCCATTTATCACAAGAAAATATGTTCCACTTGGCAGGTCATTTATTCCAATATCAAATTGGTTAGCTGCCAAGTCTTTCCTGTAAACAAGCTCTCCCAAAACATTGAGAATTCTTGATTCAAACTCTTGACCATATGCAACGTCTATTTTGACTGAAAGGAAATCAGAAGCAGGATTAGGAGTGGCTCTGATAGATTCGTACTTTTACTTTTCAGTTGCAGGATTCATGCAACTTGCAATAAGCCCCTGCTGTAAAGGATTCGCACAGGCTGTATTTGCGCTAACATTGCTCACGTGTGTGCCGCCAGCTATTGCATCAACGTCAATGATTTGGTCGTTCTCATACATAGGATGCATCAATGAACCTTCATTGTAAACATGTCCGAGTTGCAGCATGTGCGCCACTTCATGGTAAGCCGTATTTTTGATTATGTTTTCATTAGGCAAAGGATTTTGCACAGATGATGTAATCCAGTCTTGGCTTGTGTTGAATTTCAGAGACACTAATACAATTACAGTTTCACCTGTGCATGAAGTGCCACTAGGATTACTGCCCCCTGCCGCTAATACAACAGTTCCATTGGGTAAGTTGGGTAATACTTCGCCGCTAACTTTGAAACAAATACTGCCAGTTGGGCAATTTTCAACGATTTCTAATTTTGCCGCTGTCTCTGCATTCCATTCACAGAATGCATCAATTACGTCTTGTTTGGCGTCAGGTATATTTTGTGGATGCACATCATTAAATGAAGGGTCAAATACTAAATAGTATCCTCCATTCCCTGACCTGTCTATCAACTTTCTTGGAAAAGATTGATTTCCAGAGCCTAAATTGAAAACGCTATTAAACTGTGCAAACTGAATTATTAATTCATTATCTCCTGTGTCATCATAACCATCAGGATTTCGGACTGCGATTCTACCTGTTACAGCAACGGCAGGTTCTGGTCCACTTATAATGTTATTGTTGTTAACAAGCCAGCCAGCAGTTGGCACCCTGACTTTAATTTCTGTATTTGTCCAGTACTCATAATCAGCGGGCATTGGGGTAACTTTGAACGGTGTTGGATTAGTTACATTTTCTTCTCTTATAACTGACATTTCGACTATTTCCGCTGCCGTTTTCCAGAATTGGTTAAACTAGCGGGATGAAAGTAGAACTGGTAGAGGACATACCTCTGTTAATTGCAAAATTCGAAGAAGCCGG
>JALHRJ010000218.1 GCA_022841475.1 Cyclobacteriaceae bacterium
CGCTTAAAAACAGAATTGAAAGGAAAAGAAACTCAAAAGTAATTTCTCATGGAGACGGAAAGAAACCTACGAAAGGAAAGAATAGGAAAAGTGGTGAGCAATAAGATGACGAAGTCAATCACCATTGCTATCGACCGCAAGGTAAAGCATCCTATCTATGGTAAGTTCATGAACAAGACAACCAAGTTCATGGCCCATGATGAAAAAAATGAGGCTGGAATCGGAGATACTGTACGTATTTCAGAAACTCGCCCATTGAGCAAGACTAAGAGATGGAGATTGGTTGAAATTATTGAAAAAGCGAAGTAACCATGATACAAACAGAAAGCAGGCTTACCGTAGCAGATAACAGTGGCGCAAAAGAAGTTCTTTGCGTACATGTATTGGGTGGTACGAGAAGAGCATCGGCCAGCGTAGGAGACATGATAGTTGTGACTGTTAAATCAGCAATCCCAACAAGCCAGATAAAGAAGGGCACTGTTTCCAAAGCTGTGATTGTCCGTACTAAAAAGGAAATCAGAAGAAAGGATGGTTCATACATTCGTTTTGAAGATAATGCAGCTGTGTTATTGAATGCACAGGATGAACCTCGTGGCACTCGTATTTTCGGCCCCGTGGCCCGCGAATTAAGAGAGAAGCAGTTCATGAAAATTGTGTCGTTAGCACCCGAAGTATTATAAGTTATGGAAAGAAAGTTTAACAAGCAGCCCAAACTACATATTCGCAAAGGCGACCTGGTTTTGGTATTGGCTGGCGATGACAAGGACAAAGAAGGCAAGGTCCTCGAAGTTTTGACCGATAGGAACCGCGCTATTGTGGAGGGAATAAATATGGTGACAAAACACCAGAAGCCTTCTGCCGGTAAGCCCGAAGGTGGAATCAAGAAAATGGAAGGTACAATCCATATCAGCAACCTGATGTTGATTGAACCATCAACTGGTAAGCCTACTCGCACTGGCAGAAAGCTTGACGAGAAAGGAAAGCTAAAGCGTTATTCTAAGAAAACAGGAGAATTAATTAAGTAATGGCAACTCCAAGACTAAAAGAAAAGTACCTCAAGGAAATCGTTCCCGGCCTGAAAGAGAAGTTTCAGTATAAGTCGGTAATGCAGGTACCTAAAATCGAAAAAATTTGCATCAACAAAGGTATTGGTGCAGCTGTAGCCGACAAGAAACTTATTGACGTTGGGTTGGAAGAGATTTCGACTATCACAGGTCAAAAAGCTGTCGCTACTCGTTCGAAGAAGGATATCTCAAACTTCAAACTTCGTAACGATCAGGCGATTGGTGTGAAGGTTACTCTGCGCGGAGATCGTATGTTCGAATTTATGGATCGTTTGATGAACGTAGCGCTTCCTCGTGTGCGCGATTTCAAAGGAGTAAGTGATAAAGGTTTTGATGGTCGTGGCAACTATACGCTTGGCGTGAAAGAGCAGATCATTTTCCCTGAAATCTCTATTGATAAAGTAAATAAGATTAACGGAATGGACATTACGTTCGTGACCAGCGCGGCTTCTGATGAAGAAAGCTATGAGTTGCTGAAAGCGTTAGGGATGCCCTTTGTAACTAAAAATTAATTGATCGATGGCAAAATTAGCAATCATCGCAAGAGACAAGAAAAAGGAGAGACTGGTAGCTATCTATGCTTCAAAACGCAAGGCTTTGAAAGAAGCTGGCGATTGGGCAGGATTGGATAAACTTCCAAGAAGTTCGTCAGCTGTTCGTCTGCGCAGTCGCTGCAAACTTACGGGTCGCCCAAGAGGCTACATGAGCAAGTTCGGCCTGTGCCGTAACCAGTTCCGCCAAATGGCAAGTGATGGTAAAATCCCGGGATTAACCAAGGCAAGCTGGTAGAAGGCTTTTAATACATATTAGGTTGCTGAGTATCCAGGTCGGGGCACCCTCTAAAACAGGCTAAACCGAAACCAGATAACAGTTTGAATAACAGA
>JALHRJ010000219.1 GCA_022841475.1 Cyclobacteriaceae bacterium
CGGGCTACGGATTATACATAAGTTTACAAGGAATATTATATACATATATAGTTTAATTTCATACGTAATCGATTTTACAGATATTTAATTTTTATTGACATTTATTATTGGAATATTCGATTTTTAGGAATCGTCAATTAAGTTGACAGCCCAAAGAATATCATTGAATTTTTCGAGCCCTTTGATCATTGTGCCGGGTCCGGGCGGACGTTGGCTTTGATACCCCTTCCAATTTCCCAACCGTGCTATCACCCAAGCAGCCCACGCCAAACTGTTTTCGGGATGTGGATTCTTTGCTTTTCCCGTGGGTGGCGACAGCTCGGCATTTAGTTTTTTCAGTAGTTTCTGTTTGTCCTTATCAAACATTGTCTCAATAGGAATAAAAGGAGTTCCCCCTCTTGCCGCTACCAATTCCATTGCTTGTGTTGATGCTTTCAGTACCATAATCGCCTGCTTTTTAAGTGAGTCGGGATCTTGTAATTGAGAATGTTCGATATCGAATCCTTGCTTTTTCGCCACTCGAAACAATTGTTCGATATTCCATCTGCACTGATATGCCCGGACGACTTCCCAAGCGGCAGAGGCAGTGTCAACGCACCATGTCGTCAGCAATCGCCAATGTACCGGAGCTTCTCCCTCGGGAACGGTGGAACTATGTTCGAGAACTTCTACGACCGATAACAGTTTATCAATCGAGGGTAGACGCTTTAGGTATCTGCTCGGCTTAGTCAGTCGTATCGTAAGTGTACGAATACTAAGCAGAGCATTACGTTCACGGCGTTGTATCAAACGGTCATGGGTTGTACTGTAATGATTAAGTCCACGCAGAGGAACAATTTTGGCATCTGTCCATCGCTCGCGCCGTAATAATTCGGTAAGGCGACCCTGCTCGCCGTCAGCCGTACGGACAGCCGCTCTGTCTTCTCGCGAACGGACAATAAGATCATGTCCCGTCTCCCTGACAATTCGCTCTATACCTTGATATTTGTCCGCACCCTGATCCATCAGATAGGTAACGCGCCGTGCCGATCGGAGGCGTGCGCTTGTATTCGATGCCACCAATGGCCAGACATATCCTTCTTTCTCATCAAAGGGAAGACTGCGGCGTGACCCTCGCAACCGTTTCCTTTCCACAGGTGTACCCGGTACCAAAGGACGGGTATGTATGGAGATATCGCCCACACCGAGCACTCTGCCGGAACTCTTTTCCATCACAAGCGACGGATAAGCATAAAAACCCGGAGAACGGTTGTCATCGATAACACCGAGTTCATCAACCCATCGCTTGCGATTCTTTCTGCGTAGACAACTTCCTATGGATGTTCCGTCAAGGGCTACCAAAATATCCTTACCGGCAACCGAAGACTCTTCGATATGACAGCTTCGGTAGATGAGCTCCGACATCGTAACTGATTTGTTATGCAGAAAACGATAGACGGCAATCTGCTCTTTCCACGAAGAGCTCAACGAGGCGGCGGCCGACTGTTGACGTGCAACCATCCGACGCAGAAGAAGGGAATAACGACGTGACAAACGTTTGTCGCCGAAATAATGACGATACCGTTGACCGGTTGAAAGTGCCGCATTGAAATCTTTGCTGCTTGTCGGGTAGAATATTCTTGTCGCCATAATATCATACTCCTACATTCTTACACTGTTAAAACAGATAGGATTCGGATATAAATTAAGAAGTATTATACTAATGACTATTAATATTGACGAGAAGGATATAATGTGTCAAGAAATCAGACGGGCGGCAGTGATGATTATACACGGATTACGCGAATATGCTTTTAGATAAGTGGAGCAGTGGACGTGACTTATAAATCAATGAAAAAATGATACGATATATACTGTTCTAATTGAATATTGGTTAAATTAACCGATAGGAAATATCTTCCTTGTAAACTTATGTATAATCCGTAGCC
>JALHRJ010000220.1 GCA_022841475.1 Cyclobacteriaceae bacterium
GTTGGGCAGCCATAAATAGTACGGCCGCGAGGATGCTTACATTCTTCTTCATATAATGAGTATTTTTGTGCAAGAATATCCCATTACAGAAAGCACTGAAAGCCGTCGTCAATAAACAGTGGGTTATCGTAAACAAACAACGGCATAGCGTCAATCTTCACCATTATAGCAGCCTCTTGCCACTCGATAAAATAAAATCAGGAATGAAGTTAGCAGTTGATAAAGAGCGGTTCAAGTTGTACATCCGGCTGGGAGGGGCTTATTTAATGTTATGGTTGTTTGTCGATTTAGCCATGCATTCCGAGACGTTTCCCCAAAGAGTGTGGAACAATATCTGGTTGATCGGTTTTTTGATTGTCAACAACTTTGTATTCCTGGAATATACCCTGCCCTTTTTTAAACCAAGATGGAAAAGGATATTCACAGCGCCTCTTCTTTTATTGGCTCATGGGTTTTTATATTCTGTTGTCTTGTATGTCTGGAAATCCATTGGCATTTTTGTGCATATTTATACGGACTTTAAAACCGATCCTTCCATCGATAAAGAAGAGCCTTATCAATTTCCATACACTTTCGTCTCGGTCGTTTTTTTTGGAATTTTCCTGCATTTTCATGATTACAGAAAATTAAAAGCAGCGGCGCAGCAGCTCCGTATTGAAAAGCAGGAAGCGGAGTTGAACTATCTGAAATCACAAACCAACCCGCATTTTTTATTCAACACCTTGAATAATATCTATTCGCTGTCGATGGATAAGTCCGACCTGGCGCCAGAATCCATTTTACGCCTGTCGAAAATACTGCGTTTTATGCTGTACGAAACCGGAGGAGCATATATTGCGATAGAACAGGAACTGAAAATCATGAGCGATTACCTTGCTCTGGAGCGATTGCGCTACGATGATTCGCTGCGGGTCAACTTTAATTACGACATTGAAGATATGCGGCAGGCAGTACCGCCCCTGTTGTTGATCCCGCTGGTAGAAAATGCGTTCAAACACGGCGTTTCAGAAACGCGGCATCAACCGTTTGTCGATATTCACCTGTCCGTGCAAAATCGCCGCCTGACTTTTGAAGTGAAAAATTCCACGGAAGACTTTCCCGGGGAAGGGAACGTAAAGGAAAATATCGGACTCTCCAACCTGAGACGCCAGTTAGAATTGCAGTACACAGATTACAGTCTGTCCGTTCAGCAAGGCGAATCGGTGTTTACCGCTACCTTAAAAATTAATCTTGCAAGCCATGTCTGACATCAAGTGCATCATCATAGAAGATGAACCCCTGGCGGTAAAGGTGTTATCGGACTATATTTCACAAGTGCCTTTCCTGGAATTAATGGGAACGTTTAAAGACGCCATTCTTGCAACAGAATACCTGCGGCAGCATACGGTCGACCTGATGTTTTTAGATATTCACCTGCCAAAATTAAAAGGTATGGCTTTTTTAAAAACGCTGATTTATCCGCCTGCTGTCATCATTACCACCGCATATCACCAATATGCGGTGGAAGGTTTTAATTTAAACGTGACCGATTACCTGTTAAAACCGTTTGATTTTGAACGTTTTTTAATAGCCGTTAATAAGGTTAAAACGATACAGGTTGAAAAACAGAAAACAAATGAAAACGAGGAAAGGGACTATATTTTTCTGAATGTGCAAAAAAAGAAGGTGAAAATTTTATTCCCGGAAATTGTTTACATCGAAAGCCAACGGGAATACATTAAAATCATCACCACCAGAAATGAATACATTTCAAAAATGAGTACGCATGAAATTGAAGAATGCCTGCCCGCACACCTTTTTAAACGAATCCACCGGTCTTTTATCGTTTCCATCAACAGGATCGAGTCGTACACAACCGAAACGGTTGAACTGAATGGCGTGTCTATTCCCGTCGGCAGGGGATACCGGGATGTG
>JALHRJ010000221.1:0-346 GCA_022841475.1 Cyclobacteriaceae bacterium
TTTTTTTTTTTTGGGGTTTTGGGGTTCGTTTCGTTGCCGAACACTTGTGGGGTGCCCCAAACTTACCCACCCCCAACTCCGCAGGGTTGTCATTCCCGATGGTTTGTTTTCCCTTGTTGGTTTGGAATTCCGAAGGTTTGTTTTCTCTTGTTGGTTTGTCACTCCCGTCAGGGAGTCTGCAAAAAGAGAACGGCTTTTGATAGGAACCCGCAAATAATGTCGAAGATAATGTCCCGTTACCCTTCCCCCAAGCACCTGAAAAAACCTGTAAAGCTGTCGCGGTTTCGCAGATTCCCTGCGGGAATGACCTTTAGCTTTGCCGGTACCCAAAAGAGGGTATTGAGAG
>JALHRJ010000221.1:356-1913 GCA_022841475.1 Cyclobacteriaceae bacterium
GCAAGAATCATTGGACTTGTACCGGACGGGAATATAGAGCGCTTGGTTGTCAACAAAGCAAGTATGTAGAAAAATATGCGTAGCTGAACCTCAGCGGTAGCGGGAATGACCTTTAGCTTTGCCGGTACCCAAAAGAGGGTATTGAGAGATGAAAAAGAAGAACCTTGAGTTGAATAGGGAAAGAGTTTTAACAATTAAATTTCGGGGTTAAAACTCTTGCGATATGGCAGCAGTGAACTATGGGAATGACCCGGACACCAGGCCAAACGTTTGAATTAGTTCTGCTACCATATTCAAAGATGAAGGGCTCAATAGAATCTCAGACAAGCAGGTCTATGAAAGGTATTCGCCAAACATCCTTTTCGCAAGAGTGATTTAATCACTTATTTAATTGATTGACTCATGCAAAAGTACCTTCTTTTTATCGGAATTGACATCTCAAAAAGATGGATTGATGTATGTCCGAGCCACAATGGTCAAAAAAAGGACATGGCTCATGGGCGCTTTGACAATGACGAGCAGGGGTTCAAGCAAATGATTCGCTTCATTAGGGATTATGCCAGCCAGCACAAGATTTCGGGTAAGTGGTTTTTCTGCATGGAACACACGGGGGTCTATGTGCTGCCTATGTGTAATTTTCTGGAGAAAAAACGACTGGATTATGCCCTTGAGAATGGGTTGCAAATCTCCAAATCCTTGGGCATACGCCGGGGGAAAAGCGATAAAACAGATGCAGCAGATATTGCCCGTTACCTTTTTCTGCATCGTGAGGAAGTCAAGCCTTTTTATTTACCAAGTTCCAATTTGCTGAAAATCAAAAACTTACTTAGCCTTTACAGGCGTCTAAAAAAAGCTCAAGTGGCCATAAAAATGGCCGCTACAGAGCTTGAAGAATTCTCGGCGCCGGACTTGAGTAACCTGGTGGTACAAGTCTCAAAGGACACAACATCCACCTTGGTAAAACAAATCGAACAGGTCAAAAAGGCTATTGTGGAAATCATTGAAAGTTCAGCGGAACTTCATCGGCTGTACCAACTCGCCACTTCGGTTAAAGGCATAGGCCCAATCATTGGCGCTACTTTGCTTGTGTACACCAATGGGTTTAAGGGCTTCCAGGACGCGCGTCAATTTGCCTGTTATATTGGCTTGGCTCCTTTTGGACACACATCAGGTTCATCCATTCATAAGCCTGATAAAGTTTCCAACTTAGCAAACAAAAGACTTAAGGCACTCTTCAGCAATGGCGCTTTATCCGCCATCCGATATGATCACGAAATCAGGGCTTATTACCTGAGAAAAATCGAAGAGGGAAAAAATCCTTTCCTTGTTCAAAACAATGTCAAGAACAAGTTGGTACATAGGATTTTTGCAGTTGTAAACAGAGGTACTCCTTATGTTGAGTTAAGCAAATTCAGAGCCTGATAACCAAATTTGAACACCTCAATTACCAAGCTATTTTTTTTAAAATTGATCGACTAATGCTTTCATCAGTCGCGGGATATTTTTTTTCCAACTTTTTTTATAAACCTCTTGCGATTCACATAGAATTCAAAACGA
>JALHRJ010000222.1 GCA_022841475.1 Cyclobacteriaceae bacterium
GAGGGATTTGTAAAGTGCTTTACTGATGCCGGGTTTCATTGGGGTGGTACCTGGAAGAGAAGGGATGGTATGCACTTCGAATTATCAAAAATATGAGATGGAAAATAATTGAACAATCAAATTATGAGGTGTCGGATTGTGGCATAGTTCGCAATTGCACCACTGGTAAAATTATTAAGCAGTTTCCGACAAAGACAAGTCCTTATGCTTATGTAGGGATACGGCTAATAGCAGGTAAAAGAGTTCAAAGGTCTGTACATCGGCTTGTGGCGATAGCATTTATTCCAAATCCTCTTAATAAGTCGCAGGTAAATCATATAGATAAGGACAAAACGAATAACCTTTTTACCAATCTCGAATGGAATACACCTCTGGAAAATATGGATCATCATTATAAAACTGGCGGCAAAAAGTTTAATAACCAGGTCTATAAAGGAAGGCATGGAAAGGATCATAATAGAAGTATTCCTATTGCAACGAACGGAATTGTGTTTGAAGGAATATCAGATGCGAGCAGAAAAACAGGAGTCAGTTCTTCAACGATACATTATTCCTTGAGGAAAAACAAACCACTTCGTAACGGTATGCACTTTCAACTGGCAAAGATATGAGACTCAGATCCGGCAAAGAAGTTCAGAAGATTCCGACTCCTTATAAGGATAATTCCGGAGAGACATTATATGATGGAGATGTGGTGCAGAGTGGAATTAGAAAGCATGTGATTTTTGCAGGGATGAATCCTGATATGAAAGTTATAGTGCTTGGAAAAAAGATTGGAAATATATACGACACGCCTGATATTCTTGATCGTGTCTTTTTATAAGAAGTAGTTTTTAACATCTTGAGACCTTAGCGTGAACCGGTGGCTAGAAGTAGTTGCCGGCACATTTTGAAAGAGCGGGTGGTGGAAAGGTAAACACGCACAGCTTGTGGGAGAATTGAATCTGATGTAGGGGGTAATTATTGAAAATTAATATTTCCTATGTTTTCCACAGTGCAGGTTCGAGTCCTGCCTCGCTCACGATACTAGATTGGAATGGCAAGCCAATGGAAATTGTAGGATACTATGCCCAAAGAAAAAAAATAATAGCCCTACTGAAAGGAAAGTTCGCGACTAAACCTGCTTAGCCTTTGGACCGTAAAGGCACATTTAGATATAATCAGCCACAAGAGGATTGGCAGAATTGATCATCTGCAAGTGGTGGACTGCTGGAAAGACAGCGGGCAATTCGGAGCCCTGCCGTAGCATGCATGGCCATTGTTAATACCGAGTGAAGCATGCTGACACACTTGAAAGGGAGTTGACTGACAGGAAAGACTGTCATTTTAAGAAGAGGGATAGATTGTATGGTTCAACCCATCAAAAATGCAACATTCTGACTGCCGTGAATAGTGCGGTGCTTTTAAAAGTAATCAATTTAAAATTTCATTATATGAACAAGATCCCTGTTATTATTACCACTGAATATCGTGGTGTGTTTTTCGGAATGATTGATCCTGCTACCAAAAAAGATAAGGTACTGGAAGTCTCTGAGTGTAGAAATGTAATTTACTGGGAAAGTAAAGTTGAGGGCTTTCTTGGATTGTCTGCAACTGGCCCCACGCCAGGGTGTAAAATAGGCAAGAAGGCCGGTGGAGATGTCACGCTGCACAATATTACTTCTGCCACCACTTGTAGCGATGAAGCTACTGCCAAATGGAATACTTATGCTTAAGAAATTTATTACCATAGATGATCTTGCTATGACCGGAGCATGTATGGATGGTGTAAAGTCATACATTAAAGATAATGACATAGAAGTCACCGCCCTACATATCAGTGATGCTGATACGGACAATCCATATATCGCTAAGGCATTTGGAATGCATGGCGATGGCTATGGCT
>JALHRJ010000223.1 GCA_022841475.1 Cyclobacteriaceae bacterium
TTCTTCACACCATCAATAACAAATAATGGTTGAGGCAATTCCTTTGACTTCTCAACTTGTTCTTCCGCTGACTTGATTTCTTTTTCTTGTGCCTGCCCCGCAATGCACGTTGCTACCAGAAATACGATAAGTAGAGTTTTCATAGTAAGTATTTAATAATAAATCTAATCAAAAAAAATCAGCCCTGATAATGGGTATCAATTATATGCTGACTAATCACTTTATAAATCTCAGCTATGGCATCCTGACCTTTTAAAAATTCAATATGCGTATCTAGAATATCTAAATCCCCCCGCTTGGCGGGTCCGGTTTGAGCTTCTTCGGGCCCCAGGTACAAACTCTTGCTAATCGTTTCTGTGATCAAAGGGTTGAGCCAATCATAGTCGAGACTGTTTTGTCGCATAATTTCTCTCGAAATGGTGAGCATGTGATTGGTAAAGTTTGACGCAAACACCGCGGCTACATGCAATGCTTTGCGCTCTTCGGAGGCAATTTTGCGCACTTCATTACTGATGCTTTTGCCAAGTTGCATCAACATAGTTTCGGCCTCCTGCGTGTGTGTCTCAACAAACAAGGGAATACTTTTGAAATCTACTTTACGGTTCTTCGTGAATGTTTGAAGTGGATAGACAACACCCAAATGAGGCGTAGCGGCATACTGCAACTCGGTTATTGGTTGACTGCCAGACGTATGAACAAGAATGGCATCATCTGGTAAAATAATTTCTTGTGCAATCTTACGGATCGCTTCATCCGTAGCAGCTATGATGAAGATAGAGGAATCGCTGGTGGAGAAATCCAGCGTTGCTTTTACCTCTGCCTGATAGAGACGCTCGGTTAATGATCCGGCATGTTGTGGATTTAAACTGTATACCTCTTTTACAATAAATCCTGCATTGTCAAGGGCGGGTGCGAGGTGCCACGCAAGATTTCCCGAACCTATAAAGGAAACAAAATGTGATGCTGCCATACGATTAAAATTAGTTAATTAACTGATATAAATCATCGGGTAAAACAGATAGCTCTGCTTAACTTTCGCAGTTATGATACCAGAATATACTTCGGCCGCTGAGGCTATAAAATTAATTCGATCGGATGACCGCGTTTTCATCCACGGAAGTGCGGCTACGCCCCTTACCTTGCTTAAAACATTAGCGGAAAACTCTGACCATTTGCGCAATGTGGAGTTGATCGCGGTAAGCACCCTCGGGCCCATGGAGTTAACCAGGCCTGAATTCAAGGACCGGTTTTATTTCAACTCACTTTTTGTGTCGGAAAATATCCGCGAGTGCGTGAACAGCGACAATGGAGAATATGTTCCGATATTTCTGAGTGAGATTTCAAAACTATTTGAGAAAGGAATTTTGACGATTGATGTGGCGTTGATTCATGTTTCGCCACCCGATAAGCATGGGTTTTGCTCGTTGGGAACTTCTGTGGATGTTGCTAAATCGGCTATAAAACATGCGAGGAAAATAATTGCGCAGGTGAACTCAAACATGCCACGCACGCATGGCGATGGCTTTATTCATGTAAGCCGATTAGATGCGATGGTAGAAGCTCATGACTTGTTACCGCAGCTAAACTACAGCGCCCGTATTTCTGAAACTGATATCAGTATTGGAAAAAAAGTAGCGGAGTTAGTAGAAGATCGCTCTACGTTACAAATGGGCATCGGGGCGATACCGGATGCTGTGTTGCGATCATTAGGGCATTGTAAGGATCTTGGGGTACATACGGAAATGTTTTCGGATGGCGTGATTGACCTGGTTAAGAATGGCGTGATCACCAATGCCTATAAAAAGAAACACCGCGGCAAAGTAGTTTCGGCTTTTGCGATTGGTACTGATAAACTCTATCACTTTATTGACGATAATCC
>JALHRJ010000224.1 GCA_022841475.1 Cyclobacteriaceae bacterium
GGTTGCCTTGCTTACTTTGTTGTCTTCAATTATGCTTGCAGTGCGTATGTATTGCCCTACGAAGACAAAATCAGTGATGTGTTTTAAAAATTGACTCTGTGATCTTTATCACTGACAGAAGTCATACCGACTCTGTATTTTTGTTGTTATATTGAAATAAACCTTTCCCATTATGTTTGAATTAATTCGTCAGCCCTGGCCCTGGTATGTTGCAGGGGCCGTTATCGGACTTACCGTCCCAGCATTGTTGCTATTAGGCAATAAGCACCTCGGTATTTCTTCTTCGTTACGGCACTTGTGTGCTGCCTGTTTACCAGCCAACATAACTTTTTTCAAATACGACTGGAAAAAGGAAATCTGGAATTTGTTTTTTGTTGTGGGCGTGTTGTTAGGTGGTGTAGTTGCCACACAATTTCTTACCAATCCGGAAGGAATTATTATTTCTCAAAAGACCGTAGCGGATTTGCAAGCGCTGAACATTACCGTGGACAACAACCTGATGCCGGCTTCGATCTTTACGTTCGAAAATCTGTTTACGCTTCGCGGCTTGATGTTTTTTGTAGTAGGCGGTTTTATGGTAGGCTTTGGAACCCGTTATGCCGGTGGTTGCACGAGTGGTCATACGATCATGGGCTTGTCAAATCTTCAATGGCCCTCGCTGGTGGCAACCTGTTGTTTTATGGCAGGTGGATTCCTGATGGTCCATTTCATCTTTCCCTGGTTAATGAGTTTATAACAGTCAAAAAGAAATTAGTATGCAGAAATCTAAAGATGAATTTGTAGATATATCACCAGTTGCGCACCCCGTTGAGTGTGAAGCACCCAATGATCAGGTGGCCAATGAAACGTTAATCACATCCAACATCAAGTACCTGATTACAGGTATTGTGTTTGGAATTGTTTTCGTGAAGGCAGAAATTATTTCATGGTATCGCATTCAGGAAATGTTTCGACTCCATTCCTTTCATATGTATGGCGTAATTGGCACGGCCGTGATCGTAGGTGTAATATCAGTGTGGGCGATCAAACGCTTTAACATTAAAACAGCACAAGGCGAAAAAGTAATCTTCCATGACAAGCAATTTCACTGGGGGAATATAATAGGTGGTTTTATTTTTGGATTGGGTTGGGCCATTACCGGTGCGTGTCCGGGTCCACTCTTTGCCCAGATAGGAAGCGGCTTTTTGGTTGTGATTGTAACCCTGCTGAGTGCGGTAGCTGGCACCTGGGTGTATGGATTGTTTCAGGAGAAACTACCTCATTAATTCAATAAGTCAGATTGCCCAAGTTATCGGACTATCATAATCTATTAATTAAAAGTGTAGTTATAATTCAAGAATGGAAAACCATTCGTTGCAAGATCGCCCACTGATTAAAATGGTAAGCCTCGTTGTTGTCCTGGTTGCAATATTGCTGGGACTCATGGGCGTGTTAACTACATTGGTTTTTGTTGGCCCCGAAAAAGTAACCGCGTGGTTTTCGCAGCCAGTAGTTACCAAGCCGGTTACAGTTGAAAAACCAAAATCTGATTTGTGGATGGCCCCCGACCTCAGCGATGTTCCAAAAAACGAAACGGGTAAGTTAATTGAGTACGGTCGCGAGTTGATCGTTCGCACCTCGGCTTATCTGGGTCCTAACGGTTCGGTAAAGGCGATGAGCAATGGCATGAATTGTCAAAACTGTCACCTCGATGCAGGGACAAAACCGTTTGGAAATAATTACAGTGCGGTGGCTTCCACGTATCCAAAATTCAGAGCGCGATCCGGCACCGAAGAAACAATTGAAAAACGTGTTAACGATTGTTTTGAACGAAGTTTGAATGGCGAAGCATTGGCCGAAGATAGCCACGAGATGAAAGCCATTGTGTCTTACATTCA
>JALHRJ010000225.1 GCA_022841475.1 Cyclobacteriaceae bacterium
CATTTTCTTTTAGGTTCTGTTCTTGTGTTAAACCAAACTTCCGCTCCACTGAAATCCCATTCGTCTATGTTTACATCTTCTTCTTCACCCGCCATGATCTCGAAATGAATACTTTTCTTAGAAAACAAACTTGCGTTACAGTAACATTACCAAGAATTTGTTTTCAAAACAAGAACAAAATGGAAAAAACACCTGTTACCAATGTTACATACGATGAAGTTATTGAAAAATATCACATCAAAAACGATGTAATGTGCTCTCTTTTGCTTTGTCATTCGAGTGAACTTCCCGATCGTCGAGATATATTGTTTAGCAAACTCAAAATTGAAGTTTGTGAATACATTGAATTTTCACGCTTGGAAAAGCCAGCATTTGGTGCATGTATCAATGTCGTACTCGAAGATACTTACTATTATTGTACTTCATTTGAAACTATCGCATC
Organism: Cyclobacteriaceae bacterium; assembly: GCA_022841475.1. Taxonomy (GTDB): domain Bacteria; phylum Bacteroidota; class Bacteroidia; order Cytophagales; family Cyclobacteriaceae; genus ELB16-189. The sequence goes on from JALHRJ010000225.1 coordinate 443, forward strand.
ACATCCTGATGGAAAATTGATAAAAATTAACATGCAGTTTTCAAAACATATGACACCTGTGTCTATTCAAATGGTTAAGATGATCGAAAAAATCAAAAAATCATTGTCTTGAAAAAACTTTTTCATTTTTACAATAAAATGGCAACTAACGAACTGATCGATTTTCCGTATGTGATCGTAGATCCAGATGTTCAAAAAGCAGAACAAGCTGCATTCCAAGTACACCTTGTTAAAATTATGCAGGAATTGGGAAATAATTTTGATACATACAATAGAGCATATCCTAATTTTATTCACAATTTGGAAGCTGGTTTTCTCAGAGACTCTACTATTGCACTTGGAAAAACACCTCGTTATCCACCAGACGGAAAATCACCTACATGGCAAGCATATATAGACGCATATATGCAACTTCGAGTACGATGGTACAATGATTTCATAGCTGCTCGAGGTGAAAATTTACGAGCGGATGAACAAGTTGAACTAAACAAAAAATTACTGGAAACTGGAGTGGAGTATTTGAAATTGGTCATGTATCGAGATATAAATGCCATAGCCGATCAATTTCCACCAGATGAAGCGCCTCCACCATCCGCGGGCGAACAGCAGTTGAAACAGTACTTTATCAACATAGTTACTACGTTCGTTTTGAAACGAGATTTTGAAGAAGAAATCAACTATTACAAAAACTCATTTATAGCATTTTTTGTCAATTTGGCAAGTGCTGCAAAAGATACTATCGATGAATCTCCTATCGGTGACGTCGTCGATGTAATTGAAAATGTTACGGAAGGACTAGTAGGACTTTCGGAATTGTTCAAATCTGCACCCGTTTTAATTGTCGGAGGTGTTTTATTGTTTGGTCTTATTGCCCTTAAAAAGTAAACAAATCATTTGGCATCCATTTCACAACGTAACGGTGTTCGTTGTTCTGATCGTCCGTGTCGATCATTGCTTTTTTCTCGTATTTCGCAATTGTATACCCTTCTTTGATCAAATTCCTAATCGTTCTTTGATGATGAATAGTGATAATCAGTTGATTCGCTCCACAAGCTGCCATACGCAACACAAACGATTTCACATGATTTAGTTCGGCTTCAGCGGATAATTCCATAAACTCTTCCGAATCTTTTTCTCGTTTCACTGCGTCTTCCATTTTTTGTTTGCCTCGAAAATATGCACGAAGAAAAAATTATTTGTCACGTATTTGTGATTTTTGGTGCGATCCTCGGAGCCTATCTCGGAGTTCAAAAGGGTGGCGAAATGATCAAATACTCGTACCGACGCTACCATGGTGCTGTACCGTTGTTCGATGCGACCTTTTACGCTATATTTATCGTTCCGCCTATGTATACAGTCACGTTATCTTTCGTTTTTTATTCTCTGTACCACTTGCT
>JALHRJ010000226.1 GCA_022841475.1 Cyclobacteriaceae bacterium
GAGAGCATAAAAAAGCGGGGGGTATTTCACTTTAGCCTTTACCATTTATACTCTCTGGGAGAGACTCAAATTCTAACCGATTTGGGCGCTCTCCAAAATGAAAAACTACTCCATTAAAATCGCTCTTCGGGGTGTAAGTCCGATGATCTGGCGCCGCCTCCAGATTCCTGGTCATACCACATTGGCCGATTTGCACCACATAATCCAAATCGTCAATGGCTGGGACGATGAGCATTTGCATCGCTTCCACATTTATGGGAAAGATTACGGCATCGCCTATGCAGGAGGACTGTCTTTTTCTGATAATGCCCATTTGGTGTTCATTGACGATTTTGCTTTTGATGTGGGCGATCGATTTATCTACGAATATAATTTCTTCGAACACTGGCTTCATGATATTCGAATTGAAACAATAGAAACAGTGTCTACACCGACAAATCACCCCTCTTGTGTGAAAGGCAATGGGATGCCAGGTGCCACTCGATACGATGAAGTTGAACGAACAATTGATCTCGTTAATGCGATTATCGATTCGAATGAATCCACCACGGTGGGCGATATCCGTTACCAAATTGAAGCACTTGATGCAGTGCGGTTTAATCGAAAAAAGGTCAACCACCGATTAGCCGATATGTCGATCTAAAAAAGCATAAAATCACCAAGGATAGCTTTGCTACTTATTTGAAGGAGGCATGGTGATGCATTTTAAAATTCAGGTAGTCATTGAAGAAGAATCTGGCCAATCCACACTTGAAGATGTTGTCGAGTTAAGCAAGGGGCTTGATCATAAAAATACTGTTGGATTATCCCTATTGGAATCCAAGCAGTTACTGCAATCATTGCAACGAACGATCGTCTTGCACCAAGCGGCAAGCTATTCGGAAGCACATCAGGACTGCCCGTGTTGCCAGAAAAAACGCAGAATCAAAGGGCACCACACTATTCAGTTTCGAAGCCTGTTCGGTATTGTTGCTATCCCAAGTTTGCGCCTTTATCACTGTTCATGTGCCAACGCGTCGACAAAATCATTCAGTCCGCTAAACGAATGGTTACCCGAACATACCAGCCCTGAATTAATGTATATCGAGACAAAATGGGCCTCATTAATGTCGTATGGTTCAACCGCAGACTTGTTACACGATGTATTGCCGGTGAATCAGTCATTGAACCCAGCCACGGTGCGAAACCATCTGCATAACATCGCCAAACGTCAGGAGGCAGAACTTGAAGGCAAACCAGATCATTTATCGGGTTGCCCGAGAGATTGGGAGAAATTACCGAAGCCCGGTAAACCGATAGTCGTCGGTATCGATGGAGGATACGTTCGAAATTGGGAACAGAAGAACACCAACTTTGAAATCATTGCAGGGAAATCGTTTTCAAAAACCCAACCGTCTAAACGGTTCGGTCTAGTCCAGAAAATGGATGATAATCCACAGCGCCGTTTGATGAACGTACTAAAAGAACAAGGCATGCAGGCTAATCAGCAAATCACCTTTCTATCGGATGGTGCCGACAATGTCAGGAACTTGCAATACCGAATGTATCCAGAATCAGAGCATGTGCTGGATTGGTTTCACCTGACCATGAAACTCACGGTGCTCAATCAATTTGCCAAAGGGATGGCGCATACAGACCCCGATGAAGGGGCTCAAGTTACCAAAGCTGTTGACGCCGGTCGAAAATTGACCAGAAAAGCCTGATTGTACCGGTTGAAAATTGACCAGGTAATTTCACGTATCCTGCTTAAATTTTAGGCAGGGGACAGTAGAGGTGATTACTATGGTTATGTATG
>JALHRJ010000227.1 GCA_022841475.1 Cyclobacteriaceae bacterium
TCTGTTCTTTTAACTTTGTTGGAAGCAGCTGCTGCTAACGACTTTGAGAACAATACAGCAATCCTCAATGTTCTTGAATTATTGAATATTGATGCGATAAAGAATAATGACTTAGATGCAAAGGCTGGAGACTTTGGTCTTACTCGCAGAGCTAGTATTAAGTCATCTGGATTAGTAACGATTTTAAACACAAATATTACTAAGAGATCTACTGGTCTTTATGTTATTAAACCTGCCCCAATTGCAGGACAAACTAAGCTTTATGTAAACAATACTACAGGTTGGGCCGCTTCTGGTAACTTGTATATTGGTCGTGGAACTGATTCGTTCGAAGGACCTATTGCTTACACTTCTATTACACAATTTCCTACATATTCGCAAATCAATCTAGCTTCTGCATTGCAGAAAGATCATTTGCTTTCTGATATCGTTATTGATTCTCAGGGTGAGCCAGATCGATTGATTTCTGCTGGTACGGTTGTTAAGATCCCTGCGAATAATCAGAATCCTGAGATCCAATACGTAACTTTAAGAGATGCTGTTATCCCTTCTGGAGAAGACAATATCACTGGAGTTCAAGTTATCGCTTTAGTAGCTGGTAGCCTTGGAAATGCTGGAATCAATACAATTACTGCTTTTGACGTTGCTCCTTTTACTGGAGCAGGTGTTACAAACACGGTTGCCTTTTCCAATGGTAAGGATATTGAGACAGATGTCGAATTAAGAAATCGACTTAAGTCTTATGCTATTACTCTTGCCCGCGGTACTGCACCCAGCATCATTGCCTCTGTAATCGGTGTCTCTGACCCGGATGATGCGAACCAAGTTGCGTCTGCAGTTATTACTGAACCTGTCAAGGTCGGTGACCCTTCTATTCTTTATATCGATGATGGATCTGGTTTCCAACCTTCATTTGCTGGTCAATCTGTTGACATCATGTTACAAAATGCAACTGGTAAAGAAGAGTATTTACAACTTGCAAACTATCCAGTTCCACGTCCTCAAGTTATTAACGTTGAAGAAGGTCCATTTACTTTAAAGGATGGAAGCTTTGTAAGGGTTATTGTTGATGGGAATGAAGAGACAATATTCTTTAGTTCAAATCAATTTTTGAATATTTCTGCTGCAACTTTATCAGAAGTTATTGTAGCTATAAACACTCAATCTATTTTATTTAAAGCTCGTTTTGTTAACAAGTCTACTGGAATTTTATTATATCCAGTTGCTCATGATGCTGAAGTAATTCAAGTTGCACCTCTTCGTGATACTGATGATGAAACACTATATGCAAACACTATCCTGAAATTCCCTACTGATGAGTTTAGTTATATTGCACTTTATCAAAATGCAGCACGCCTTCGCGAGAAAGCAAAATCTGCTACTTTAACTACAACTTCATTTGCTCAGTGGAACATAAATGCTGCAAGCAATATAGTGATTGCTGTTGACGGTACTCCAAGTCAAGATCGCTTATTTGCATTATCTGATTTTCCAGGTGCCTCTTCATTTTCATCTTTAACAATTGAAGATTGGGTTACAGCATTTAATGATAAATTTGCTGGTCTTACTGCGGTATCAACTCCATCTCAAACAATGGTTATCACCTCAAACAAATCAGGAGCTGATAGTTCTATTGTTGTTTCTGGTGGTACTTTATTAAACAAATGGTTCCCTAATCTTCCACTAGAATCTAGCGGTCAAACTGCTCAGTTTGAACTTAATCGTCAAACCGGTAATTTACGAATCCTTACAGAGATTGCTATCGGTGATAGCATTACTGC
>JALHRJ010000228.1 GCA_022841475.1 Cyclobacteriaceae bacterium
GCTCTTCCGATCTCATTGATTTAATCACTGGTGCACCAACAATTGGAGTGCCAACAGTAAAAGCGGGGCCATAGTATGGGTAAAAAATTATGGACGGTAAAAACCGAAGATAATCAACATGAAGAGTACATGTTCATCTGCCCAGGATGTGAAACAGGTCACAGGTTTGTCGTGAAATGGGGACCAAAAGAAATCGAAGACATGAAACGCTTGGGTTATGGTACTCCAACATGGACATTCAACAACAATTTAGAACAACCAACGTTTTCCCCATCACTGCTCTACCACAAATCCGAATCACATCCGCTTTGCCACTCCTATGTGACGAACGGCAAGATTCAATTTCTGGGCGATTGCAGTCATAAATTAGTGGGGCAAACGGTGGATTTGCCAGATATTGATAAAAGTTAACGAGTTTCCGCCGATGTTTAAAGCATAGTAGGTCATATGATGCGTGTTTGTCTTTTTAGCCATTCCAACCAGTGTTATTCTTCCATTGATTGGTGCTCCTTTTAAGTGTGTACAACTTTATGACTGAAACTTTAGACATTGACGCACTCTGGTCCCGAAGTGTGGTGGTATCGGGACACCTTTTTCCAAGGATGGAAGGGCAATATGGACAAAGAAATAAGGGTGCAAATCACCCAAGGTAAAGACGGAGAAGAAATTCATAGATTCGAATGTCCTGAATGCCAAACCTGGTCGACGACGACTAAAGCATTGAAGATTCGAGTGGTAATTTTTAAATGTGACAAGTGCGAGTTCGTCCTCAATCAATCAATGGACGCATATTCGGATGAGGAAGTGAATTAAAATGGGATGGAAAGAACCTGAATTTAAAACGCTGACTTCAACGGTGGAAACACTGAAAGAAGTGAGTGGTGAAATTGAAAAACAAAACACTAAAGCACTTGAGGATTTGATCTTCGTGCTTGAAGGTAAAAAGGAAATCGACGATGGCTTGGAATCAAAACCCGATAGCAGCACCAGTACTCAATGAAGTAAGCAATATTGCTGCCCAAGCTGCAGGTGCACTCGGTGTAGTCAATTCTACTGCGTCTGTTGCTACTAAAGCCGTGGCCCTTGCGGGTACTGTCTTTCGCTCGAATGTTGATCCCACGCTTACCGCATTCAATACAATCATACAATCCACGCAGAATTTTATTAACGATGCGTTCAACACAGGAGTATTTCAACTCACAATCAACCAACTTGATGTACCAGGCCCAAGAAGACAAGATTCGAATGGAATCCCACTGCTTTATCCGAGGGAAGCGTTGCTCATGGCAATCGAATCCTTTGATGACTTGAACGATCCGAATAGACCACAATTCTCCAACGACGCCACGGTGTCGGCATTTGGATTTCTTGCCACTGCACCCACTGCTGATGGGCTCCTTGCACTCATGGCCCTTTTGGGTTCAGTCTTTGGAATCGGTGAATGGGATTTGATCGGCAAGCGCATGCAGTCTTATATCACTGCCTCTCAAGGAAGGTCCGTTTATCCTGATTGGACATCGATGAGACTGAACCAGATCAAGCAGATTGCGGACATGCAAAAGTCCACAAACCAAATGCTTGGAATGATGACTGGGAATTCGCTCAATGCAAATTCTGCCGTGAACGATGCAATCCGCGCAGTACAAGAAAAATCGAATGAATCACAAAACACACTACAAAGGGCTCAAGATCTCCTCACTGTTCTTTCTGCGGC
>JALHRJ010000229.1 GCA_022841475.1 Cyclobacteriaceae bacterium
CTTTTGTTTTTCCATTCCGGACTAATGGTGATCTCTCTTTTATACCAGGCGATATCGGCTTTGTCTTTTACGCCCGACAATTGCGATCCCCAGGGAAAGGGGACTGTTATTTTATGAGCGAAGGTTGCGCTGCCTTCATTCCACTTTTTTGAAATTCCCTGATCGAGCGAATCAAATTCAAATTCCCAGATACCATTCAGGTTTTGCCATTGGGTCCGTTCAAAATCAGGGCGTGGATGTTCGGGTAGAGGAATAGTCTGTGCATGTACTTGCGTGAAGACAATCAATAATAGGAGAGGGAGTGATTGAATTATTCTCATGCCTAAATGTAAAATAATTACATGAGCATTGTTTACCCTTTTATATGCGAGGGCTTAAGAATGTTTGCAACGGTTATTTAGGATGTAGCAATGACAAAGAAGTCTGAGTAATACCAGACGGGTCCAATCCGGCTCCCGTGAAGAGCGAATCATGTAAGTATTTGATTACGCTATGTACTCACAGACCAAAACAAAATAGGACACTGCAAAAGCTTCCAAGATCGGCAAAAAGGTGGAATATTGGTCTGTTGGATAATTTAATGCATACCCCTATCTTAGAATACAATAAGGGTATATAAGACACTCCGTGTCCGATATACAAATGTTGTGCATCATTTACCCTTGGACAAATTCACCACTTGATAAAACGACTGACATTAATTTTAACAATTCTGACAACAACGACAGCTTGGTGTCAGGTGACAGTTACTGGGACTGTAATTACAAGTGACGACAAGTCTGCATTACCTGGAGTTAATGTCGTTGAGAAAGGAACAGAAAACGGGGCAAATACAAATGTAGACGGAAAATTTTCAATTACAGTAAATGACCCAAATGCAACTCTAGTTTTTTCATTTGTTGGATTTCAGACTCAGGAATTCCAATTAAAAGGGCAAACAGAAATAAAATTGACACTTAAACTAGACTGTTACAAGGACTTTTTTGACGCATATCATATTAGTTTATATGCAAACAGCGGACTAGTTCATAATCCACTTGGTGGACAAATTGAAATTACTTCACCTTATACATCTATTGGCGTTATAAAAGGTTCCTACAGTTATCAAACAAATCTAGATGACAATGTATTTCAATCTGGACAAGTTGAACTTAGTCATCCTATATCGACTTGTGAATTTGATATGGACTTCAGATGGAGCTTCCGCAAAGTATCATTTAACAGTGACTTTGAATCTTTTGCAAATTCTGGTGAAGCACAACTTAATTTAAGAAACATAAATCTTATTGCTGGATATAGTCATTTGGACGTGACTAAAATTGCAGAGAATACGACCAAATCTTCATCGGGCATTTTACTTGGACTTGGAAGAGATATTTTCTTTCGCCCATTTTATGGAACACTTTCAGCAAAAGTCGCCATATATGACAGGAACGTTGAATACCAAGCAGAGTTTAAGAGTGGATACAGATGGTTTCAATATTTCATTAGGTATTACAAATTAGACACGTTTGACGAATTAAGTTTAGGTATTGGAGCCCAATTGAGTTACTATAACTATAAAAGGAGGAAGAAAGGGTAAACGATGCACAACAACAGTAGCTGTTGCACGACTACCTCTTTTCTTAGAATTTTCTGAATTTATAAGCCATCAATTCATTTGTGAATAACTCTGTGGATAAGTAGTTCTGAAGTCTGAAATTTTACTTA
>JALHRJ010000230.1 GCA_022841475.1 Cyclobacteriaceae bacterium
CTGGAGTTCCAGATGCCGCTGTAGGAGTCATTAAGGGAATATCGACTAGGTCATTTCCAAGCGTACTTAGAAGTGCCCCTACATCGCTAATCTGTGGTAATCCATTTGGTAAAGCCATATATTCCTTATTCTACCTTATTATAACTCTGCGTCCGCTACCCAATGGCAAAGAAATCCAGCAATTGATGGCACAGAAAATGTTCTAAACCAAAGATCGTGAGTTGACACTCCGCTAGCATTTAAAACTCTTCCATTTGTTCTTGTCGCTCCAGCATCCTCTGATGTCACTACTCCAACTGTCCCTGCTAAATCATAATGTGCAATTGTTGGGGTGATTCTTTTTGTAACTTTAAAATATGCTTGAGCAGCTATAATTCCACTTTGAATCGCTCCAACGTTTACCCTTAACAAACCAGCCTCAGCACCAATAGTTACTGAAGTTTCTATATCTGTGCTTTTTTCATAATACCGTTGACAAAGAGCAAGTTCTTCTGCATAATTTAAACCAGCAAGATTAAAATCAGGATCACTGACTTCGTCTTGTAGCAATACACATTGAGCTGTATCTAAAGTTGTCGCTGAAACTGCACCTGCAACTACAGGACTTATCATAAAGCCTAAAGACTTCATGTTGGATGTAACTGGAACAAAGTATGTGAACTTTTGCCAACTAGTGGTTGCAGTACCAACTACCGTATTTAAAATTAAAGTATTTAAACCTGACCAATTATCTACTGTGGCTGGAGTTCTTACTTGAACACTAATAGAAGCTGTTCCGCTTGTTACTTTCACCCAAAAAGAAAATGTTAAATTTGAAGTTGTTATATAGCGAGTAAAATTGCTTTCAACTCTTTGACCTATCCCAATAAGACCAGAGGGTCCAGTCACTCTAGCAAAATAAGTAGAAACAGAATTAGGTCCACCTATTTGTCTAGAATAATTAGTTGTTACGCCTGAGTGATTTTGCCAACGATCAGCAAGATATTCAAAACCAACAGGAGTAATTGAAGTGCCTCTTTGCCAAAAGTCAAAGTTACCATTAATCAGTAGGTTCCTATCGATTTTATCAATTCTCGGTGCTAAACTACCCATATTAATTACCTATCCTCAAAACAATCCACTTATTGTAGTTGTCATTTGAAGTTGTATTAAATACTCCGCCTGAATTTTGCCAAAGCGCTGGTCTTAAAATTGAACCAGCAGACATTGCTCCGGCCCAAATTACAGTGTTGCTTGGTGGTCCGCTTGAACTTGCGACTGCCTCAGTAAAAGAAACATCTGTACCATTCAATAGAATTCTACCGACCCTAACATTTACACCGCCAATCGCCCAACTCATTTGAAAAAATGCTATATAAAGGCCATCGCTAGGCGCAGTAAATTGTCCATCTGAGGCTTGTGCACCACCCATACTGCTATCAACTGTCCATCCTGTTACAGGTGTAATAGTGACATCCGGAATAGCTTGTAATGTACCTTTTTTAGAAGAAGCCAGCTTACCATTAGCTAAAGCTGCTAAAGCAGCAGCCTGTAGGTTTATCTGTGATTGCTGATCGATAACCGTATCACCAAACTGTTTCAAGTCTACATCATTAGGTGCTGCTTGAAAATTGGTCTCAGGTACGCCTGCAACTGCAGCAAGTGTAGGAATCATTGCGTCAATCTGTCCTTGAACACGTTCAAGGAATGCAGTCTG
>JALHRJ010000231.1 GCA_022841475.1 Cyclobacteriaceae bacterium
TCCTTGACTTGTCCTGTCACGTCCTAAAATAAGTTTACAGTATGAGGGCGAGTACTGAAATAGGTTTACGTTCACAAAGTACGTCCTAAAATAGGTTCACACGTAAAAATAAAGACCTAAAATAGGTTGTCAATTGAATCGAGTAGTAAAAGATCCAAGCGAGGTGGAGCCTAAGCGGAACCGTAGCAGGATTTTTACTACTCGATTCAATTGCAGGTCCACCGACCTGATTAATGCTCAAAGTTCATTGACAGTTGTGCGTTTCCAAAGGTTTCGTAAAGGACCATCTCTTTGATGAGCTTGCTCAGGGGTTAGCCTGTCGCAGCTCAGATGAGGTCTGGTATGATTGTAATGAAAGACCATATTGTGAATGCTGGATTTGGCCTGTTCAAGATTTTCAAAGTGCTGATCCATGGCAAAATCGGTTTTGAAGATTCCATTGACTCTTTCGGCAATGGCATTTTCTCTTGGGTCACCGTTTTGAGTCATACTGATTTGAATATCAGCATCTAATAGTTTTTCTGTGTATACAGCAGAACAATATTGCAAGCCCCGATCAGAGTGATGAATCAATGGTTTGGATCGCTCTTGCCATTGGCTCAGCGCCTGATCTAGCGCCACTTCACAAAACTGGGCAGTCATATGGTCATCTACATTGTATCCTACTACTTTGTGGGAGTAGGCATCGGTGATGAAAATGACATAGTTCCATAGACCCCCCACTTGAATGTAGGTAATGTCACTGACCCATAATGCATTGGGATTCAAGGGAATCATTTCCTCTATCAGGTTCGGATATTTTTTTAATCCATGCCCACTCCACGTAGTCTGAACTCGTCTCCTGCGACGGCTGACCAATAAATCATGCGCGCGAAGGACTTCGAAAAAACCATCCCGGCCTAGTTTGATCTGATGACCAATCAGCTTTCCTTGAAGTAGAAAATGCAATTTTTTACCCCCAATTCGAGGAATATTTTTTCGCACAGATCGAACCAAATCTACGACTATAGCCTGCTCAAAAGCTTGCTCTTCCTCACGTTTATGCTGTTTGTAATAGGCTTGACGAGTGTAACCAAACAGTCCACAAAGCTGCCCTAATCCTGTTTGCGGATATAATCTCTTCATCACTTGGACTGTTTGGTACCAGACTTTTTTCTGATCTCAATTCCCAGGGATTGTTCTGCCTGATCAATCATGGTCTCCAATCCCGCTATCTTCATCCTGGCGGCTTTCAACTCCGATTCCAGGCCTTTTAGCTGGTCTGAAGACACATCTGTTTCTGGCAAATTTTTGTCCGCTTTTTCTTCATCCATCTCGGAAAGTTCGAGATTTTTCTTGTACCATTTTACAATTTCCTTGACCACATCCCGGTCCTTTAGTCCGTACGTTTCCGCACCAACTGCATAACTGTATTGGCCGTCCAGGTATTCTTGACCTATCTTGCGCTTTAATGTGTTCGGGTACCGACGATTGCCTTTTTTTATTTTTTTCACAATCCAATAGGTTTTTTGCCATCAGGGCTGTAAACCTATTTCAGGACAAGACATTTAGGGTTGTACGTCCAGCATGAGCTGCGTTGCCAGCTTTTGATTGCACTGAACGCTGATGCTTTGTTCGCACCAGTTTTCTTTTTTTATTTTAATTTATCAATCATCACTTGAACTTGATTAATCAGACTATTTGCAAT
>JALHRJ010000232.1 GCA_022841475.1 Cyclobacteriaceae bacterium
TTTCTAAAGTCTTAAATATGCTAAGAGCTGTAACTAAAGCGGCCTGATTGATATAGTAAGTTAATAGCAGTCTAATATTGGGAGGCATTGACATTCCCATATTGTGCATGTCAATATTAGAATCAATGTTAATAGACCATTGTAACTTAGTATTCTCTAGTTCCAATAATTGGACTACTTCATCGTGTGGTGAATTATTTCCCTGTGCTACCAAAGCCACCCTCACCGCGAGAGGTATTCATGTCGAGCTCTTGAACTTCCTCAATGAAGTATGCGTTATTGTACGGGTGCATAATAAGTTGAGCAAGCTTTTCGCCCTTCTTAATAACTAGAGGTTGAGTTAGCATAAGTGGGAGACCATCATTATCTAACCCAGCAATTAATGCCACATTGGCATGGATGACGTTTATTACGCCACGATACTCTTCGTCAATAATACCTGCACGAACCGAATGACCTTTTGAACCTAATCCAGATTTAGTGGTAATCTCTGCATAAGTGTTTTGTGGAAGCTTGAGTCTAACATTAAGTGGGGTTTTTCCGCTTTGACCTGGGTACAGATAAATATCTTCAGTAGCGAAGAGATCAAAACCTGCGTCAGTGTATCGCACTTTATGTGGCAGTTTGCCACCCTCTTCAACTTTTACTTGAATCTTAAATGCGTCGTCAAAAATCTTTTTCATATCTTCTTGTTTGCTCATTGCGTGATTATACTGTTTAGGGGTTTCTTGGTGGGTAAAATTTATTTTCAACACTGAGTTAAAATGTTACATGTCGCGGGTATAAATGAATTTAAGAATTCCCCCCTGGCTAACCTATCTAACCAGACTAAGTTTAAATTTACACTTGCCCCGCAATGCAGACCGCAGGTCTGCATTTCGAACTCTTACTTACATTACGTGCGTGCTTCGCACGCACTCGCGCGCGAGAGCCGCGCGCGGCAAGTTAGAGAAACTTTTAAAGGAAGAGTAGCTAGGGCCCTCCGACTTTAAAAGCTTTACTTGATATTTAATAGCATGCAAGCTAGGTTTAGCAGAATTAATCTGTCGACCCGCAGAGTGTAATGATAATAAATGTGAGGTGAAGCGGGAAATGAATTGTGACGGTGTACAGTGAAAGTAATTTCGCGTACGTCTCGCCCAACTACGGCCATAAAGTCATCTGGGTCACCACCAGTATTCATAGATTGGTGGTGCATAGTTATTACGCCAGCTGTATCTGTTACGTATTGAATTGTCGTTTGATAGTAACCACGAGGAAGTAGTATGCTTGGCAGCAAGTGTAGTTTAATCGCTGTAGTGAAATCTTGCCCAATCTTATTAGTCATAAGAAGTGGAGTCCCATACCGGGATCGAACCGGTGACAATACGTTTTAGAGACGATTGCTCTACCACTGAGCTAATGGGACACATTTAATACCTTATACCTTTAAGAGAGCCCGAGGATGGAATCGAACCACCGTCCTCTCAAGTTCTTTTATACTTATAATCGGTCATACCGTCGTATGACTTTTTTAAGCTAAGTAAACTACATTGCAGTTGATCACTTCTGTCGACTACAGTTTACTTCAAATTGAGCACTCTACCACTGAGCATACTCGGGCATAAGAGAAAAAGGTGCACGGGCTAGATTACGATTGACTCAAACGGC
>JALHRJ010000233.1 GCA_022841475.1 Cyclobacteriaceae bacterium
CTAGGTGGTGCGGAGTATAAGGGATTGATCATTTCGTTGTTTACAATTACAGCAATGATTTCACGACCGTTCAGTGGAAAATTGGCTGACACCATTGGGCGGGTGCCCGTCATGATTTTTGGAGCCGGGGTATGCTTTGTTTGCAGTTTATTTTATCCGGTTATTTCTTCGCTCGCAGGTTTTTTTCTCTTGCGATTGGTCCATGGCTTTTCAACTGGATTTACACCAACAGGCACCACTGCTTATTTATCTGATATTATTCCTGCACAACGAAGAGGCGAAGCCATGGGATTGTTAGGAACAGCCAGTGCGGTGGGTATGGCTGGCGGACCCGCATTAGGAGGTTTGTTGGCTAATCAATTTGGTTTGGATGTTATGTTTTATGGATCCTCGTTGTTAGCCTTAATTTCAATAGCCATACTGTGGCGCACGAAAGAGACTCTGAAAAAGAAAGAAAAATTTTCCTTGCAATACTTACGGGTAAAGAAAGAAGATATTTTTGAGCCCTTGGTATTGGCGCCATGCCTCGTCATGGTACTCACAGCATTTGCCTATGGCACCATGTTTACGGTAATACCAGATTTCGGACAGTTTGTTGGAATAAAAAACAAAGGCTTACTGTTCACCTATCTCACGGTTGCCTCTTTGATTATTCGGCTACTGGCTGGAAAAGTTTCCGATCGCTATGGGCGCGTACCTGTGTTACTTGTGAGTACACTACTAATTGGAATATCGATGTTTGTAATAGGCACAGCATCTACAGCTCTTCAATTAATTGTAGGAGTCACCTTATATGGCTTTGCTCAAGGCTCCACTTCGCCTACGTTACTCGCGTGGGCTACTGATTTAAGTGATGATCGTTTTAAGGGCCGAGGGATTGCTTCGCTTTATATCTTTATGGAATTCGGGATTGGCCTCGGTGCCTTTCTCTCTGGGTTACTTTACGCAAATGATCCATCAAGATTTTTCATAACTTTTTTAACCAGTGGATTACTGGGTGTACTTGCTTTTATATATTTAATCATGAAACCAAAACTCATCAAAGCCTGAGCCATGAAAAAAATCGCATTATATCTTTTTATTCTGGTGGCTATAGTCCATTTGATTTCGGTCAGTTTCGATTTGGCGCTTTTAACGTTAATAACCAAGCCACTCATTTTAGTTACGCTGCTATTTTATTATTTAGCCAATACACCACTTCGAAGCATTTTGTTTGTAACCGCACTGGCATTTTGCTGGCTGGGTGATGTGTTGTTGATGTTTCAAGCTCAGCAACCCCTCTTTTTTATGGGAGGCCTTGTTTCTTTCTTGATTGGTCATGTGTTATACATTTTTTGTTATCGCCAGATGCGGAATGAAATAAGTAAGAATGAGTTACTGGGTCCACAAAAGATAAGATACTCATTGCCTGTTATTTTAGCAGGGACCGGTTTGGTTGTTATTCTGTTTCCTTCCCTGGGCGAATTAACAATACCTGTAATGATTTATGCGTTGGTGTTAACCGTAATGGTGTTACAGGCCCTTTTTCGTTTTGGATTTACAAACAAACGAAGTTTTGCACTGGTGTTTATCGGGGCCTTATTTTTTATGGCTTCGGATTCCTTACTGGCAATCAATAAATTTCTTGAACCGATTCCTTTTGC
>JALHRJ010000234.1 GCA_022841475.1 Cyclobacteriaceae bacterium
GCTCAGCGAGGGAAGTGCGTGGCGAGCGCAGTTTGGCGGAGAGGGCGGGATTCGAACCCGCGATACCCTTTCAGGTATACACACTTTCCAGGCGTGCTCCTTCAACCACTCGGACACCTCTCCAAAAAAAGCCCACAAAGAAATGGATTAATATCTCGATTACAAAGGGAGACCAAAGATCATTATGGGGGAACGTTTGAGTTCTTTTAGCCCAAACAAAATCAAATATGGTGTGACTAACGGACATATTTTGAATTCTATGGCGGAATGAAAGAAACTACAAATAGAATTGCAGTTTTTTTTTCAATTTCTTGTTTAGGATTGATCAAAACCTTTAAATTTGGCCACTTCAAGTTATCTAAACCTTAAACCATGAAAAAATTACTTACGATTCTCGCTTTTCTGGGGGTATTAACCTTTGGCGCCTCCCAAACCTTTGCACAATCAGCAGATACAACCCAGGCTGCCACCGAGCAACCTGCCCCTGTTGAAGAAGTTACTACAACGGAAGTTCCAGCAGAAGAGACTGCAGAGGAGGAACAAGGTTTCCATCAGGCAATTAAAGATAAGTTTATTGAGGGAGGATCAAGCTTCATGTGGCCTATCCTTATCTGTTTGATTTTAGGTCTTGCAGTTTCAATAGAAAGAATTATTACCCTTAACCTGGCAACTACAAACACCAACAAACTATTATCCAGGATAGAAGATGCACTTGCTAAAGGTGGCATTGAAGCAGCCAAGGATGTTACTAAAAACACAAAAGGCCCGGTTGCTTCTATTTTTACTCAAGGATTGATGCGATCATCCGAAGGTATTGATATGGTAGAAAAGTCTATTGTATCTTATGGCGGTGTTGAAATGGCTCGTTTGGAAAGAGGCCTCATTTGGATTTCATTGTTTATTTCACTCGGACCCATGCTTGGATTCTTTGGAACTGTAATTGGAATGGTGCAAGCTTTTGATGCGATTGAAGCTGCTGGTGATATTTCTCCTCAGGTTGTTGCTGGTGGTATGAAAGTAGCGTTGATCACGACTGTGGGTGGTCTTATTGTGGGTATGGTGCTTCAGATTCTTTACAACTACCTTGTTTCAAAGATTGACAGCTTGGTAAATAGCATGGAGGACGCATCGATTACCCTGGTTGATATTCTTGTTAAACACAAGCTTTCTAAATAAGTTAAATATGGATAGCATTGATATCGGAATGTATATTGCCTATGTGTTTTTTATTGTGGCGCTCGCGGCAGCTGTAATACTGCCAGCCATCAATGCAGTAAAATCTCCGGCAGGTCTTGTCAAATCCCTTATGGGGGTAGGAGGGTTAGTATTACTTTTTGTAATAGCCTATGTCATTTCAGGGTCAGAAGTTTCCACTAAGGCAGCTTCGATGGGAGTGGATGAATCCGGATCTAAGTTGATTGGTGCCGGCCTTATCGTATTTTATTTTGTGCTGGCGATTTCAGTTGTAGGAGTAGTCTTTTCAGAAATTAATAAAGCGCTAAAATAATGCCTCGTTCAACACCAGAAATTCCAAATGCATCGATGGCAGATATTGCCTTCCTGCTGTTAACGTTCTTTCTGGTTACTACTACCATGCCCAACAATCGGGGTCTTAGCATTGCTCTTCCGCCACCTCC
>JALHRJ010000235.1 GCA_022841475.1 Cyclobacteriaceae bacterium
CGCAAAGTAATCAGAAAGAAAAGTACCTGTAAGTTGTATATGAGTGGGGGTGGGGCACACAATCCATTGATGATGCAATGGATTCAGCAATTGCTGCCTTTGGTTTCCTTTCATAAGATGTCGGAATTAGGAATTGATGGCGATGCTAAAGAAGCGGTGTTGTTTGCTGTGCTTGCCAACGAGGCCCTGGCTGGAGGTAAAGTGGGCTTTGGCTCACGATCTAAAGTGCCCTCGGTGTCGATGGGCAAAATTTCTTTTCCAAACTAAGCACATGAAATATGGTCTCATGCTAATATGAGAGGTAAAAGAATCTTACATTCACAATAAAATAAATTGTAAGAATACTTTATGAAAGTATCTATTGTACCTCGTGCTATATCTTTGCGTCCTTGCGTCTTTGCGGTTTATCTGTTAGTAAGAATCCAATGAGTTCAAAATTTATAAACATTACCGAACAACCTTCCCACTATCGCCATCTCGAAAAGATGTCGGTAAACGAATTGCTGACCAACATCAACAAAGAAGATCAGTCAGTTCCACTTGCGATTGAAAAAGCAATCCCTCAGATTGAATCCCTCATTCAGGCTGCTTCAGATAAAATGCTGGCCGGTGGCCGGCTGTTTTATATCGGGGCCGGCACCAGCGGCCGGTTGGGTGTTGTCGATGCAAGTGAATGCCCACCCACCTATGGTGTTCCGTATGGATTGGTGATTGGGATTATCGCGGGTGGTGAGAAAGCCATAACGCGCGCGGTTGAATTTGCCGAAGATAGTCCGGAACGAGGTTGGGCAGATTTGGAGAATCATCATGTGCGCGAAACAGATTTTGTGATCGGTATTGCCGCCAGTGGAAAGACTCCGTATGTATTGGGTGCACTCAAGAAATGTCGGGAAAAAGGAATTTTAACTGGCAGTATTTCCTGTAACCCCAATGCACCCATTAGCCAGTCGGCTGATTATCCCATTGAAGTAGTGGTAGGGCCTGAGTTTGTTACTGGTAGCACCCGTATGAAAAGTGGAACCGCACAAAAGCTGGTGCTGAATATGATTTCAACTGCACTGATGATCCGCTTGGGTAGAGTAGAGGATAACAAAATGGTGAACATGCAGCTAACCAACGATAAGTTGGTCGATAGAGGCGTAAAAATGGTCATGGAGAATGCCGGCATTGCTGATTACGAGCAAGCCCGCGAACTTCTTCTTCAGCATGGTTCGGTGAAGAAAGCGGTTACTGAACATCTTAAAAATTAAACCGATCAGGAATTGAATGATGCTTAAACAGTACTTATTTTTGAATCTCTACCTACCTCTTATATTATGAGTCAGTTATCTGTTTCTGAGAAAATCCCAACCCGAATTTTTAACTCGTCTGAACAAGCTTCCATTTTCGTTGCCAACGAGATTGCCGACCTGATCCGGAAAAAACAAGCCGAAGGGAAGCCTTGTGTTTTGGGTTTGGCAACGGGTTCAACACCTACACGGGTGTATGCGGAATTAATTAACCTGCATAAGAAAGGATTAAGTTTTAAGAACGTAATCACGTTCAACCTGGACGAATATTATCCGATGCTGCCCGGTTCGTTGCAGAGTTATGTTAGGTTCATGAACGAACATCTCTTCAATGGCATAGATATTC
>JALHRJ010000236.1 GCA_022841475.1 Cyclobacteriaceae bacterium
AGGTGGGCGTCATGCTCGATTTCTGGAAACATCCTTCTGTCCTCCTTGGCCTTGTCATCAGCCTCAAAACACGCCTCACGAATCGCAGCGATCAGCTTGTTCTTCGTGGCCCCGTCAAAGACCTCCTCATCTTCTTGCCGTACTTCGGCAATGCCGACACGCATTAGCTCATCAATCGACCGTGCGCGGTATTTCCGTTCGACCCGGCCATGTTCCTCCAGGTAGCCCTGGTGTGAGCCCCACACGTGCCGCACGTCAAGTTGATACCCTGGTTTTTCCACCGTGACACATGCTAGGAATTTCACATAGCCAGACCCAGGCTGTCCGCGATCGCCCTGGTCCGAATAGCCCAATCTCTTGGTTTTCTCTGTCGTCATGCTGTCCTCCTTGGTGTTAGTAACATTCATACTAGAATTACAGTGCAGTATAGAGGGGACCAGAGGTTGGTTAGTATGTGAATATCCATTTCCAACTTGATCCCCTACCATAAACCACCTCACTTTCCACTAATTGCTAACACTAGTTTTATGTGTGCAACACACATGCCATTCCATGCCATTTCCTAAGCTATTGATATTCCCACATATTTTATAATCCTATGCTAATAGAGTGTGGTATAAACCACACAAGTGTGACATGTGGTAGGACACAATTGTTGCATTTATACCACATTGCCATACCAAAGGGCCTGCGGCGCTCGGAGGTCAAGAGCGCCTCTTCCATAGACCAACGCCCCCCATTTTCACGAGGGGGCTGCCCAAAACCGTGAAAACCGTGAAATCCACTAAACATGCATGGTTGAGAGGTTATGGGGTAGTAGGGAAATTTCACGATAAACAGAGAGAAACCCCTTATATATCAAGGGGTTGCTCTATTATTCCGGACCTCTTATTTACATTCTCTCTAAGTATCAGCTTTTATTGAGTTTCACGGTTTTCACGATTTCTCGCACAGGCCCCCTCATTTTATAGTTGAGGGGGCTCTGTAGATGGTATGAGTGTGGTATTTTGCCACATGTCAAATAGGTGGGCTTGGATTGATATAGCCTAGATCGTATGTCAAATCATTAGTGGTGTATTAATTTGGATTAAAATTCTTTATAAATTCATCCTTATAAAAACCTAACCGTTCAGATTCTTTTACTAATTCATCGATAATCTTTCGCCTTTTCATGCGATGGCATGTGGAACATATGCAATTTTCCTCAGCATGAAATTTTTCCAGAATACATCTCTCACGAAGACAATAGCATAGATAAGAACATTGGTTAGTCATATTATTTAGACTCCTTGACTTGTAAAATAGGTAAACTGGTGTCCTTCATCTTTTATGGACTTTCTTAGTAGGATCTCACTTTCGACACAGTTAAATGTAGAAACCCAAGTCAATTCCTTCCCATTTACACCTACTTTCACACGGCCCTGTGCGTTTACTCTACCTGATACCGCGTCTACCAGATCCTTTCCTACCTTGAGAATATCCCCTGACCGTATAATAGTGCCCTGTAGTTTGTTTATTCCTAATGTTATATTCATCTCATCACCTTTTCTCTCATCGTGGCTCCTGGGCCTGTGTTCGTTTGTGGCAGAATGGTATGGCATTTTGCCTTATGTCAAATAGGGGGG
>JALHRJ010000237.1 GCA_022841475.1 Cyclobacteriaceae bacterium
CCTTTCACCACTTTGGCTACACGCTGGATGGCAACCACCTTTTCTTTCAGGTCGATTTCACTTGCCTTTACTGTGCTGACGTTACTTTGTGTCATGCTCTTTTAGAATTTTAATCCACCTTCTCTGGCACCTTCAGCCAAAGCTTTGATATTACCATGATAGAGATAACCGTTGCGGTCAAATACTATTTCTTTAATGCCACTGGCGACTGCCTTCTCAGCTACCTTCTTTCCTACACTCTTTGAGATAGTCAAATTCACACCACCCTTTTTATCCAACTCCACAGAGGAAGATGAGGTAAGTGTATGCCCATTGGCGTCATCAATGATTTGCGCATAGATAACTTTATTGCTACGGAACACTGACAGACGAGGTCTGGCAGAAGTGCCTTCCAACGATTTGCGGATTCCTTTTTTAATCCTGAGTCTTCTGTCTTTAATGTTTGCCATGATACTTATTATTTAGCAGCTGCTTTACCAGCTTTTCTACGAACATACTCTCCCACGAAGCGGATACCTTTTCCTTTGTAAGGTTCAACACTACGCAACGATTTAATCTTGGCTGCAACCTGACCTAACAATTGTTTATCAATACCTTCCAAAATGATCGTTGGGTTCTGTCCTTTCTCCTGAATAGCTTGTACCTTCAATTCGGAAGGAATACCAACAATTACACTGTGTGAATATCCTAAACTTAGATCCAACACATTGCCTTGCGCGGTTGCCTTGTAACCAACACCAATCAATTCCAGCTGTGCCTTGTATCCATTGCTTACACCTTCAACCATATTGTTGATGAGTGAGCGATAAAGACCATGCATAGCCTTGTGTCTCTTTTGTTCCGTAGGGCGATGCACTACGATACTTCCGTCTTCAATAGCAACTTTGAAATCGGAATCAATTTTTTGTTTCAGTTCTCCTTTCGGACCCTTTACAGTTACCTGATGATCAGCTTCTGAAAAAGTGAATGTTACACCTTTGGGAAGAGCGATGGGTAATCTACCTATTCGTGACATAGTCTGATGCGTTTAATAGATATAACATAAAACTTCACCGCCTACATTGAGGGCTTTTGCCTCTTTGTCCGTAATCACACCCTTCGAAGTAGAAAGAATTGCGATACCCAACCCGTTCAATACCTTGGGAAGACTATCCGCAGGTTTATATTGACGCAAACCAGGCGAACTTACGCGGTGTAATTTTGTGATTGCCGACTCCCTGGTTTCAGGGTTGTACTTCAAGGCAATCTTGATGTTCCCTTGCTTATTCGAGGTGTCCTCAAACTTGTAGTTCAGGATATACCCTTTGTCGAATAGAACCTTCGTTACTTCCTTCTTAATGTTGGAAGCAGGAACCTCTACCACGCGGTGGCGAGCCTTGATGGCGTTGCGCAACCGGGTTAAATAATCTGCTATCGGATCAGTTGTTTTCATTGTGCTTATTTAAAAACAAACCCGTTTTTTCGAACGGGCTGCAAAGATATATAACAATTTCTGTTATTCAAACTGTTATCTGGTTTCGGTTTAGCCTGTTTTAGAGGGTGCCCCGACCTGGATACTCAGCAACCTAATATGTATTAAAAGCCTTCTACCAGCTTGCCTTGGTTAATCC
>JALHRJ010000238.1 GCA_022841475.1 Cyclobacteriaceae bacterium
CAAAGCGTTTTAAATGGTCCTCCTCGGTATAATATTTGTATCCAATAGCCTGCTTTAGCTCGATGTAACTTTGAAGATGTTCTTTAAAAGGACCTTTATAAATAATGTTATTCATGATCAGACTCCTCTTCGAAGGTAAGAGGGCATTCTTTTAGTTTTTTCATCCCAACCTTTAGATAGACCGCCGTCGAATCGACGTCGGCATGGCCGAGAATATCTGAAATAATGGAAAGTGGAGTATCCTTCTCAAGAAGCATACTTGCCATGGTGTGTCGAAGGGAATGCATACCCCTTCTCTTTTTTAGAGTTGGAAGGTGCGCCAGCTCCATGTAACCTTTTATCAACTGGTTTAAATGGTCGTCTTCTGAAAATGGACCAAATGGAGCCATATGCCTTACAAATAGACAGGGACTGTCTATTTTAGGCCGACCGTATTTTAGATAATCTATCACAGCCCAACCTACCTCTTGGGTGATTGGAAGACATAATGGGGTTTTTGTCTTTGATTGGATGAAAACCAGTTTCTTTTCTTCCCAATGAAAATTCTCCATTTTTAGCTGCTTAATATCTGAACAACGCATCCCTAAACAGCAGGCTAGGAGGATAATGGCATAATCCCTCTTGCCTTTCGGACTTTTTCTATCAATAACCTCGATCAGTTTTTTCAATTCATCTGCGGTCCACACCGATGGAATACGCGTCTGCTTTCTTGCTTGAACCATAGGTGTCTTTGCTGCAAAATTTGTTTTCACTACTCCGATTTCCAAAAGAAAACGAAAGAATGCGCGCATTGAACAAATATTCTGTTCGACCGTTTTGTAGGTATAACCAGCTAAGGTTTTAATGTAAGAATGAATCAAACCAAGATCAATCTTCTTACAATTTTTAACATTCTGTGAAGCTAGGTAGTCCATGAAGTATGCAGATTGTTTTACGTAGTGATCGATTGTTACCTTGGAATAACCCTTATCTACACAATATGATTTAAATCGGTTGCTGATGGTAATAAAGCATGATTCTGTTAAGATTTGCTTGTGCTTATAGTAACGGCGTAAAATGGTGCGGTGTAGCTGAAAATCCCCAATCATCCGAATAACACGAAGTTTTTGTGCTTCAGATTGTGATAGTGTGTGATTTAAGTCTTTTTCAAAGATGTGGAAATGATCTTCAATAAAATCTATTCCCAATTGTTCAGAGTAAAAGGGTTCTCCTTTTTCCTGTGCAAATTGCAGTAGTGCTTTCCATTGGCTTCGATAAAATTGCATCGAACCTTTGGTGTATCCAAGTCGCAGTAATTCCTCTTCTAAGTCTTGGATCAGATCAACTAAAGATTGTTTTTTCATAAGCTCCCTCCTAAATAATGATAATTAGAGCACTATACTCTGTTATCATCCTCGGAGATTATGCAAAGAAAATCGAATGGAATTTTATTGTGTTACGAGATGATCTTGCAATTTACTTTGCATAATTACTTTCTTTGCATAAGGTGGAGTCATCTCTCCTCTATTAGGTAACATGGTTCTCAACTATCTCGACTGGCAACTCGATGCAGCGGGATACAGATTTGCAAGGTATGCCGATGACCTCGTCATA
>JALHRJ010000239.1 GCA_022841475.1 Cyclobacteriaceae bacterium
TCAAATCAAAAAAGAGATAGGCTGGTCACTGATATCATCCATCGTATTTGCGGTGATGAGTGCCTTCGTCTATCAAGCCTATTTGCTTGGGTATACGAAAGTGTACCTGAACGTATCACAGCAGCCCCTATGGTATTTTATTGTGAGTCCTTTTCTGTTTTTAGTGTCGTATGAAACTTACTATTACTGGATGCATCGGGTCATGCATATTCCTTTCATTTTCAAAAGGGTGCATAAAGTTCACCATGCCAGTATTCAACCCACTGTTTTTACTTCCTTTTCATTTCATCCGTGGGAGGCTGTACTGCAGTTTTTGTTTTTTCCATTGTTCCTGTGCCTGGTTCCGTTTCATGTTGCTATGCTATTGATGGTGTTGGTATTTCTAACACTTTCAGCCGTGATCAACCACAGCGGTGTGGAGATTTTTAATAAAATGGCTTTGACAAATCATCTGATTGGTGCCACTCATCATGACTTACACCATAAAGAATTTACCCACAATTTTGGATTGTATTTTACCTGGTGGGATAAATGGATGAAGACAGAAAGTAAAACGCCAGCGAAACATTCCGGCTAATGGCGAGCTTTTCACTGCTATTACAGTAGCAGAGACGACTGTTGGTTTTATACTTTAAGTTTTTAAGTGATTATCTATTTCTGTTACTCCGCATGACGAACCCCACGATGGCCACAATAATTAAAACCACAATAAATATTCCGAAACTCATGCCTGCGTTAAATATTCCACTTACAGCTGCACAAGAACTTAACAGGGTGCAAAGGAACAAGAACACAACTGCCGTTATAGGATTTATATTTTTCATTTGGATGTTTAATAAAAATTTATTTTTGTTTAAAGACATCCCCGAAAGCATATCATTAGTACGATGTAAAATTCCTAAGACCCGAAAGCATTAGCATTACACAAATTTTACAAAGAGTTATAGAATCCGCAGATTAGAATAAATGAAGTGCTTTAATTGACGACATTTAAAAAAGCAAGTGCAAGTCATATAACACAATAGATAATGGCTACCCCAAACATACATGCGAAAGGAGCCAGCAGACGAACGTACATTGGCTTTAAGATCGTTGCGCTCTGTAGTGAGAAATTATGGTGCAGCTGGCGGGGAACAAAATACAACACCAGTGATTGAGATATCAAACTTGACAAAGCAGGACTAATCCTTTTGAATTAATTTCACGTTCGGCATCAACGGATGAGTTTCTATCAGCTCCAGCGATTTAACCATGTGAAGGGTACCGTTTTTGTATTTGAGAAAGTGAGCGGTTTGAATATGGGCTTTGTATGCATCAACGTCTTTGTAGATTTCCAGGATCGTGATGTAATTCGGTCTTTCCTTTTCAGAAACAGCGTACAGCGTCAGCACACCGGACTCAACACGTAAAGAAGTTTCAATTTCCTCGGTAAGGAAGACTTTATACTTTTCTAATTGAGTGGAATCAATCACGAGCTTTGCCATTCTTACCATTTGTTCCTTTTCCTGAGCGGTGGCATTATGCAACGCGAATTGCGTAAACATCAGTACAAGAATTACTCTAATTGATTTCATAACAGTGAGATTTAAAT
>JALHRJ010000240.1 GCA_022841475.1 Cyclobacteriaceae bacterium
ATTAAGTTTTAAGAACGTAATCACGTTCAACCTGGACGAATATTATCCGATGCTGCCCGGTTCGTTGCAGAGTTATGTTAGGTTCATGAACGAACATCTCTTCAATGGCATAGATATTCTTAAAGAAAATATAAACATTCCGGATGGCACACTGCCCAAAGAAAAAGTAGCAGAATATTGTAAAAGTTACGATGCAAAAATTGATGCCCTTGGCGGGATTGACCTTCAGGTTCTGGGTGTGGGTCGCACCGGGCACATTGGTTTTAACGAACCGGGCTCTTCGGAGAAAACTCCAACCCGGATGATCACCCTCGATCAGGTAACACGTATTGATGCAGCCAGTGATTTCTTTGGTGAGGAAAACGTTCCGCGCAAGGCGATTACGATGGGGGTGGGCTCCATCATGAAATCGAAGCGTATCATCATGATGGCCTGGGGCGAAGGCAAAGCGCCCATCATTCAAAAAGCTGTAGAAGGTCCGGTGACTGATCAGATTCCTTCTACGTTCCTACAAAAGCATGAGAATACAGAAGTAATTCTGGATGAAGCAGCATCCTCAAAACTTACCCGCATACAAACCCCGTGGTTGGTAGATTCTTGTGAGTGGAATGAAAAACTAATCCAAAAAGCAGTCGTTTGGTTGTGTTTGCAATTAAAGAAGCCGGTACTCAAACTCACCAACCATGATTACATGGAATATGGCATGGGCGATATCATTACCGAATTTGGTTCTGCTTACCAGGTCAATATAAAAATCTTCAATACGCTGCAACATACCATTACGGGTTGGCCGGGTGGTAAACCCAATGCCGATGACTCACATCGTCCGGAGCGGGCTACCCCATTTCCAAAACGGGTTATCATTTTCAGTCCGCACCCCGATGATGATGTGATCTCCATGGGGGGAACGTTCATTCGTCTGGTCGATCAGGGGCATGAAGTGCATGTGGCCTACCAGACTTCTGGTAATATTGCTGTGTTCGATGATGATGCCGTTCGCTTTGCGGATTTTGTCCGCGACTTTAATCATTCGTTCGGGTTAAGCAAGAGTGATGGTGAAAAGTTTTATGAGAAAATCGTAAGCGATATCCGAAATAAAAAACCGGGTGAGGTGGACAGTCCAGAAGTGATGAAGATCAAAGGCATGATTCGCAGAGGCGAAGCAAAGGCCGGCTGTCGTTACACAGGTATTCCGGATACGCAGGCACACTTTTTAGACATGCCATTCTATGAAACCGGAACGGTGAAGAAAAAACCATTGTCGGAAAAAGATATTCAGATCATTGTGGATTTGATAGAAGAGGTCAAGCCCCATCAGATTTATGCTGCAGGTGATTTGTCTGATCCACATGGCACACACCGTGTTTGTTTGGCGGCCATTTATCAGGCCATCGATAAACTCAAACACAAAGACTACATGAAAGACTGTTATGTGTGGCTCTATCGCGGTGCGTGGCAGGAGTGGGATATCGATCAGATTGAAATGGCGGTACCGCTCAGTCCGGATGAACTGATGCGCAAACGCAGAGCCGTGTTTAAACATCAATCGCAAAAAGACAGTGCGGTATTTCCGGG
>JALHRJ010000241.1 GCA_022841475.1 Cyclobacteriaceae bacterium
CGTAACCCTTTGGCAAAAAGAGCGGGATTATTTTGCAGTGAATTTGTAGATACGGTATTTCATCGGGCCGGATTACTGCTCACCCCTCGCAGTATAAACCCAGCAATTATCGGCCCCATCGAAGTCTTCTATTCACACCACCTTACTTTACGCGGTGTATATTGCCACGACTCAGATGTAGCAAACTTAGACGAAGAGATTTCTGATCAATTCAAAAATAGTTAATTCTCATTTCCTAACGTTCATGGAAAGAGTGGCTGCCATCAACCATGAGCCGCCAAAGGTGTTTGTACCATTCCCAATAGCCAGCATCATTTGGATGAAGACCATCAGGCGCAAAATACCTTTTTGGATGTATCACAAAAGGGTTTTTTCTGGCGTTTGAAAATAACTCAATAAACGGAACCCGCTCTTCTGTAGCGACCTGCAAAAAAACTTTTCTCACCACTTCAGTTCGTCGCATAAGTAATCTCGTCAAAAAAATCGGAAAAAATGGTGCTGATCCCTCATTACCAAAGAAAATCAAAACCGTTCGATTACCACTCATGTAGTTTGCAAGCTGTAGTACATCACGAATATCCCGCCGTAATCTTTTTGCCCGAGTCATACTCCACACATCATTTCCACCAGTTGAGATGATTATCATGTCGTATGTCGGCGTTGGCCCTGTCACCAGTTGCACTAAGACTGAGCGTGTTAGCGAACCATTAATCGATCGATTAATGATATTCGTTCTCGGAAAATCACGAGCCAAAAAACCTCCCAGAGTCTGAGACGAATCTTTTGCTCCCGTACCAACCGCCGTACTATCTCCAACCAGTAGAATGTTTTTTATCCCTTGCCGTTCATACGAAACTGGCTGCCGATACCGACCGCTCGCTCGAATGATCAAGGTAAAGAAAATTCCCTTACACGCTAAGTACACAATCCAGATTAAAAATGCTTGCACGAGCAATATCCACCAAGGTGTTACTGCCAGATAATTCTGAATACTCGGAATTAGTGATGCTTCCATTTTACTTCGTAAGAAACCTCTAAATCACGATGAAAGTCATGGTAGTGCACGGGTCGGAAAATTATTCCCGAGACTTCTCTAGCTGGCACTACGGCAATACCTTTCTTGAGCTGTACGATTACCGAAACCCCGCCTGCGCTTCCCGATTCAATAACAAAGTGTCCGGTCGCAATCGAACAGAGATCAGTATCTGCATACAACGCTTGTTTTACATCAGCTTCAGTAACAGTAGTAGCGGCCACACTACTACGACCATATACTGCGTATACCGGTAGCGGCATCAGTGGACGGATTCCCATCTGATCCATTTCCTCTACCGAAATCAGTCGTACTCGATCGCCAGTACTATATCTAATCAGACAGGGCGTAACCGCGGAGTTGAGGTGAGTAACCACAAGATCACCAACCCCTTGTTCGTTTTGATTCACCACTTCAAGGTGGAGATCTTGTGCTAATTGATACATGATAATTGGTACAGCCAACTGCTTGGGCGCCAGTATACTTCGAAGTTCGTCTGAGGACTGAATCACTTCACGCA
>JALHRJ010000242.1 GCA_022841475.1 Cyclobacteriaceae bacterium
GTATGTTTTAAGATAACCTGTTCGCCATACGCTTTGGAAATATCCTTGAGGGTAACTACGTGCCTTCCGGAGGGTTGTTTAAACGTAAACTTAAAATTTACTGCCGCCACATCATTCACCACCTCATCCACCATATCCATGCGCTCCAGGGCTTTCACTCTGGATTGCACCAACTTTGATTTGGATGCCTTTGCCCGGAATCGTTCAATGAACCGCTCAGCCTGCCGAATTTTAGCTTGTTGATTATCGTAGGCATTTTGCTGTACTTCTTCGCGCAAATCTTTTTCTTTCAGATAGAAAGAATAATTTCCTTCATAGGTAATCAACTGCCCGTTGGTTACTTCTACCGTTTTGGAAATTACGTTATCAAGAAATATCCGGTCGTGCGAAACAATGACAACAGCGCCTTCATAATTGCGCAGGTAATTCTCCACCCACTCAATAGAAGGTAAATCCAAATGGTTGGTTGGCTCATCAAGCATCAGGCACGAAGGTTTTTCCAAAAGAAGTTTGGCAAGCATAACGCGCATGCGCCATCCACCTGAGAATTCCCGCAAAGGGCGATGTAAATCTTTGGTAGTAAATCCTATTCCTTCCAGCACTTCTTCAGCTTTTGCCTGCATGGAATAACCGTCCAGGTGCTCGAATTTTTCCTGAAGCTTGGTTAATTTGTCAACCAGATCATCCGAATATTCAACTTCCAGTTTGTGTAAAACCTTTTCAATCTGACGCTGCGTATCCACGGCTTCTTTAAAAGCTTCCATGGCCACAGTCAGGATGGCATCATCGGTTTGATAGGAGAGAAGATCCTGATTTAGAAATCCAATTGTGCAATCTTTGCTTTTGCTGATAGATCCACCATTTACGCTAAGGTCGCCATTGATAATCTTCAACAAAGTCGATTTTCCGCGCCCATTAAGACCGATTAACCCGATTTTATCATCCGGCTTTATAAACATGGAGGCGTCCTCGTAAAGAGCCCGGCCCCCGATGAAGAAAGAAATATTGGAAATAGAGATCATCTGACTAAAAATTCCTGCAAAGGTAACTTTAAAATCATGCTCAGTCCAATATTTTGACGGATCGTAAAATTCTGGTGTAAAATTCAGATGAAGTTGTCAATAACTGTCTGATATTTGGAGCTGTTAATTGAGTCATTTAACGAACCATTTTATGAATAAACAAAAGGTAATAATTACAATGCTGTTGGCCATTCTTCTTGCCTGTTGCAGCAAGCCACAGAAGGAAGTCACGATGAGTTCCATTAACCTTCCTCCAGGCTTTTCCATCAATATTTATGCAGAAGTAAATGATGCGCGCTCCATGGCATTATCACCATCGGGTACTCTCTACGTTGGAAACAAAGACGGTAACAAAGTATATGCAGTAAAGGATACCGATGGAGACTTTGTTGCTGATAAAAAATGGGTTTTGGACTCAGGGCTTAATATGCCTAATGGTGTAGCATTTAAAGATGGCGATCTTTATGTGGC
>JALHRJ010000243.1 GCA_022841475.1 Cyclobacteriaceae bacterium
GCCTGATCCGATTTTTTTTGGACAAAGGAAAAACCTTTATTCAAGCCGCCCCGGGGAGGAAATTGATTGATGACATAAAACGTACCGGGATTGGGCGTGATCGCTACCAGGCTATTGGGCAGGGCGTTATTGAGTGGAAAACCCGGGTGAATCACCTGGTTGAATTGCCCGACAGAATCGCCTGTGGCCATCCAGATATCCTGGTTAAACACAGAGCGCACCGGATCATATACGGCTTTGCCGTTGATTTCTGTAAATACCTCGGAAAGGAACTGTATATAAGCAGGTGCGGCAAGTTTTTTGGCCTGGTCTACGGAATCGATCAGCAGGGTGCGATCAAATTCGGGAAAACCGATACGGGTAAAATAAAGTGTTTTACCATCCCTGCCGGGCACCGGAGAGATTTCATCGTAGGTAGAGTTGATAAAATCCGGCAGTTTTTCAAGGCGAAAATCCTGGGCCAGACTTTCTCCATGTGCTGCCAAAAACAAAAAGAGTACAGGATAAAAAATGCGCATCATCTCAAATACAAATTCAAATAATCGTTTTCTTTCTGCCGCATGACCGCTTCTTCTGCGGGCGTTTTGTCCCCATACCCAATCATGTGTAAAACGCCATGTACCATCACGCGGTATAGTTCATGGTAAAAGGGCGTCCCATTGGTATTTGCATTTTCGGCTACCCGTTCGCTGCTGATAAACATATCTCCATGCACAGCCGAGTCGTCGTAAGGAAACGTAATAATATCGGTATAATAATCGTGGTTCAGGTATTCAACGTTGATCTTGCGTAAATACTCATCCGAACAAAAAATATAATTCACCTCATAAAATGGTTTTTCTTCTTTTTCAGCAACCAAACACAACCAGTTTTTCAGCGCACTTTCGGCAGGTATTTCGAAGGAGACATCTTCAAAATGAAAAAGAATAACATTTTCAGGTACGTCTTCATCAAGGGGAAATTCTGGAAAATCCATCGTAAGTAAGTTATCCGTTATTAGTTATCAGTGTTGATAATCAATCATTTGCAAAGCGTTTAGACCAAATTTTCTGTAAACAATTGACGGGTGTATTTCAAATTGTTACTTGGCAAAGTGCCAAGATTATTGTCGGGGTGACTTGAAGTCACCCCGACAATATACCAGAACATCAATTCGAAATACATACCTCATTGACTTACATTACTTATTACCCCTTTTGCATTTTTGCCCTTGAAACAGGTTATTAGCATAGGGCAACGCCCCAATAATATTTGTAGTTTAGCTTGAAAAAAAACATGAGCTATCACATTGGCTCGTTTGAAACGAGGTGTGATAGCTCATGCCTTATTGAAAATATAGTAATCATCTGCTGTACTCAAAAGAGTACAATATCTTCAGATAGATTTTTCGGGTAAAAAACGCAATGTTTTAATCCAATTTAAAACGCATTTCTACAGTACGGCCCCCACAGGTAAAACGGCATTCATCACTCAGGTTGCGCATCAGGAAAA
>JALHRJ010000244.1 GCA_022841475.1 Cyclobacteriaceae bacterium
GTTTTGGTAGAAAAGACTAGGCGACATGTTAAAGCAGATGGTTACTGGTTATTGCATAACCATCCATCGGGTAATGCTAAGCCATCAAGTCAGGATGTCAGGCTCACAGAAATAATCGCGTCATTTGTTCCGAGTTTCAAAGGCCATGTGGTTATCAATACCAGTCAATACAGTGTCATTGATAAAGACGGTCAGGTCGATTTTGTGGATTGGATGGGTGATCAGGCAGGGGGTTATCAGAATAATCATTATAAAAGTCATGAGCTGCTTTTGGAGAAAATAGCCTCACCGGAGGATCTGGCAAAGATAGGCCATGCTTTAAAAAAGCGGGATCAGTTTTTTAACTTGATAGGCATCAGTGCAACAGGTTTTGTATTGTCGTTAAGTGAATTACCTTTATCTGTACTTGATCGCCCTCAAAATCTGCTTCTGGCGCGATTACAAAATTTTGCACGCAATTCTGGCGTCAATACGGTATTTGCCATCACGAATGCCAATGATTACAGACACCCGGTATTATCCAAAGCCTGTGAAGCTGGCATACTAAAAGATGTGCTAACCGTAGGGGGCTCTGATTATCGTTCATTGCGGGAAGAAGGGTTATTTGCTTCAATGCCCGGTGAAATAAGCGCCATTTTTAGGAAGCCCAGAGCCTTTGTGAAGGAAGATGGCGGATTGGGCAAATACACAAGGGGCAGAGGACGCAGTAGGTAGCGGACTGGATGGTTATGTGCGGTGGTATTGAATACCAGGGTCAGAAGATATATTTCCCGCAACCGGATGCACGCTTGCCTGTGCGGCTACGAGATGGCCAGGTTACCTGGATAACGTGGGGCAGACGCAAGGATGAAGCCACCGGTAAATTTCCGAATGGCGGCTGGGCACGACTGAATTCCATCAAAAGCGGAAAATGGAAGCCCTGGCATCCAAGGCCGGTTTTAATTGCCGCTGGCCAGTTCATGGAAAAAGACCATGACAACCAGTCTCACTGGATAGAACTGGATAAGCGAATGGTGATTCAGGGATTATTGGCAGAAAGAGACAAAGAAACTCGGGTTTATGTGGTGACTATCGACGCACCAACTGAATATGCCTGGATACATGACCGCTGGCCGAGATTGGTTCGACTGAAGGATCAATAGTCGTTCAGGTTTTATTTGATCGGTTACAGTATGATTTTATTCAGAAACTTTCCCCAGGGAATTGTTCTCCCTTGATGATTCCCTAGGTTTTTGCAATCAAAACGCACCCAATCGTATTATTTCTTTTTTTCAGTTAGTTTAGGTTTTGCTGATTTAGCTGCATTGGTTTTCTTAACAGAGGCCGCAGCATCAGATAAGGTTTTACCTGGTTTGAATTTAACGACCTTTTTGGCAGGAATTGTCATGGTTACACCAGTCGCTGGATTGCGGCCTTCACGACTTGCACGTTCTGTCACTGAGAAAGTACCAAATCCCACAAGCTGAACATCGCTGCCACTAGCCATGGT
>JALHRJ010000245.1 GCA_022841475.1 Cyclobacteriaceae bacterium
CAAAAAAGAGCATGCACAGAGAAATTCCGTTTGCGCGTGCCTGCCAATTCATCTCAAACCAGAATTTCTACTTGGCAGCGCATAACTGATCGCTGAATTTCTGAGTAAGCTCTATTTAGGCTATTCAAATCGCCTGCTCGTTGAAGATCATGATCTTCAAAATTATGTAGCTGGAGGGCAACGAATGATGCAGATAACTTACCCCCAGGCTTGGTTGCACGATCGCCTCCATTTTGGAATTTTTAAAAATGGTAAAATGGTCGGTGGCTTCGGATCAAAGATCTCGCCTCCTTTTGAAAAATTAGATGCTCTTGATGAGCAGACACGTCTCGTTTTTCTAAGTAAGTTCCCTTTAGAAGATTTGATTCAACACAATGGCATGTGGCTGGACAGCGAAGATAAATCAAATCTGCTGTCAGCAGCGCTTTATTACTTTATGGCCAGACGGACAGGGTCCGCTTTGATTTTCGGCAAACGAGCGGTTATTTTCAATTACAATCGTCTGTCCCTAGGGCTTGAAAATATCCACCGACACTACCGTCAAGGCACTCTTTACACCGGAGTTGTACAGATCGGCGATAAAAAATATGAGGTGGCCGTTGCCTATAATTCGCTTTGGAAGGGCTTTGGGGGGCTTCTTATTTTGAGTTGTTCACGCCTGATGCGTTTTAGAAGGAAACGACGCTATTCTTTAGAGACCGCGGTCGAGGAAGCCAAGAAAATTGATGCCGGATAGAAGGGTACTGTGCATATTCATGCAAAATTACGGCGTAATGTAATATATGCCGATTTTTCGTGCTTAAACCCAGATTTTCCATTAGCCTGGGTTTCTAATGGAAGCCATTAGAATAAGTTGTTAAGAATAAGGATATTTTGTTAAATTATCGTTGTTTAATACATGCATATTTTTCTTCCGGAGGATTTTCATGGGTTTTGGGTTTTGAGCTTTGGTTTACCGATAAAGAGATCACTGCCTGGGGTGGCATGGGATTGATGAAGCGGATGCTAGATCGGATAGGTTTTCAGTCGGCAGTTGAATCATGTGAATTACCGCAGCCGGGGAGTAATCGGGGTTATGCACCGATTCAGTTGCTATTGCAGTTCATGTTGTCGGTATGGTGTGGCGCGAACCGGTTTGAGCAGACAGAGGTTACACGGCATGATTCGGTACTCCAGAAGCTATTTGGCTTCAAACGCATGGCGAATTTTAAAGCAATCATGCGATTGTTTAGGAAGTTTGACCAGGCGACAACGGCGGAGGTATTTGGTCGATTATACCGCTGGTTTTTCGGCAATCTTCACATTGAGGTATGCTTATTTTCATGGAGTCCGAAGTTTCATAAAATGAGAACATGAAATGGAAGGATGGAGATGGAATTACCCCGCGCACAATATAGCCAGGAATTTAGGGAGCAATCAGTTAAGTTTTTTAAAGAAAGTGGATTAACTTTGGTTGAGGCAGCAAAACGACTGTCTTTACC
>JALHRJ010000246.1 GCA_022841475.1 Cyclobacteriaceae bacterium
CGCTGCCCCTTTTGTTAGCCGGTTCCGGATGCGCTGCCTCTCGTAAATGTCTTACATTAGAAACTGCTGATTATTATTATATGCCTCGTATAATCTCAAGCGTGCGTATTACATGGCTCTGTCCTGCCTCCCGAAACACGGTACCAAAAATAAGTAGAGAAAGTTGAATACCGTAACTTTCACACTTTAAAAGCGTATCCATGCGAAAAAGCAGATTTAACGAGAGCCAGCGTGAAGCGATCCTGGCGACCCACCTGAAGGGTGGTAAAACAGTTGAAGCGATTTGTGAAGAGCACCAGATCAGCCCTGCGACGTTCTACAAATGGAAAAACGAAGCAGACATTCAGCAGAACGACGAGAAGCGCCGGCTTCGGGATTTGGAGGTGGAAAACCTTCGGCTGAAGAAAATGTATACAGAATTGCAACTGAAACACGAGATAGTGACGGAGGCACTTCAACTCGCAAAAAAGTATGTAGCCCAGAACAAAAAGAAGGGCTGACAGCACACATATCGAAGCAATATCCGAAAGTCAGCCATCGTCGTCAATGTCGCTACCTGAAGTTGCGGCGCTCGAGTTTATATGAGCGTCGAAAACGGAAAGTGGAGCTTGAAAAACGCAAGGAGGATACTCGTGTGATGGACCTGATGAAAGCGACGCGCTCGAAACATCGGGCCTGGGGTTTTCGGCTGATTTATGCTTATTTGCGCTCCAAAGGTGAGAAAATAGGTCGGTGCCGCGCCTATCGTCTGTATCAGCAAGCCAAACTCAGTTTATATGGCATGCCTAAAAAGCCGCGCATCAAACGTGTTTATCAGGCCTTGCTACCTCCTGAAAACATCAACGAGGGCTGGGCGATGGATTTTGTGAGCGAATGGGTCATCGGAGAAAATCAACAAAGCGTACGGGTGATCAATGTGGTGGATGAATGCTCCAGAAAAGCCCTTTGGGTGGAAGCAGCAAATAGCATCAATGCTCAAAAACTCAGCGATATTCTGGATAAAATCCTGGAAATGAGAGGTAAACCTTCCTACATCCGTTGCGACAATGGACCGGAATTTATCAGCCATCATCTAAACGCCTGGGCCGATGACAGAAAAATCGATTTGCGCTATATTCAACCTGGAAAACCTACACAGAACGGAATTATTGAACGACTCAACGGTACACTGCGAAAAGAATGCCTCAACCTGAACTGGTTTAACTCCCTGGACGAGATAAATGACTATTTGGATGACTGGTACAAGACTTATAACTTTGATCGACCCCATTCATCGCTCAATTACATGACCCCACATGCCTTCGAATCTCAAAACCAGAATCTCTACTTAAAAGTGGTACCGAGTTAAGGGGGCAGGACAGCTCGACTTTTGATATAAAATCGGCAAAAATATTATGGCGAAATACCTGAATGAAATACAAGAATGGATAACTATTCGAGATCAGATTTTGAATAGAGATAATTATACTTGCCAGAGGT
>JALHRJ010000247.1 GCA_022841475.1 Cyclobacteriaceae bacterium
ATATGTGACCGGATGTTCTCAACGTAAAAGCCTGGAACCAGATCTTCATTGTAACTCAACCGAATAGTCAATCGATCGGATAAGCCTACAACAATCGTTAAGGGATAGTTCGTCTGTTCGCGAACAGCCATACTATCAACTCTAATCAGCGCGTCATCAGACAGTAAATCCAGAATAAAGTCAGTTGGATAATTTTCAAAAACTAAAATATTGTCAAACAAATTTCCAGAAAGCCCTGACCATTTCTGTATGTCACTCAAGGCAGCATATTGGTGCTCGCGAGTTCGTATATGACTTTGTTGAAGTTCTCCAATCCAATCAACGATTTTCATTTCTTTATTGATCGTAGCACGTACCGGTAAAGTATTTATATATAGACCAACACGATGTTCCCATCCTGTAAGATCTTCTGGCCGACTCGCCACTGTTGCTCCATAAATTACATCCGATTGCTCTGCGTACCGAGATAACAGAATAGCCCAAACTCCTTGAATAAGCGAGTTAACTGTTACGTGGTGCTGCTGCGCATATTTTTTTATTCTTTCAGATACGTCCAGCGTAAATATAAAATTGCAGTCAGCAAAAGTACTTGCACTCTCCTTGTTCTTCTGGCCAACAAAGGGCAACACAGTTTGTGTTTCAACACCTTTCAAATATTCGCTCCAGAATACCTGATGATCCTGTTTGGTTTTTGAACCTAAATATTTTATATAATCCTGAAAGCGATCCGTTTCAAAAATGGGAAACCGCTCATGATTCGCGAAATATTTGTAAGCATCAGATACCTTACGAATAAGTATGGGAAATGACCAACCATCAAGCAGGATATGATGAAAAGTCCATACGAGTTTATGTGACTGATTAGCCGTTTTAATAAGCGTCATTCTCATTAAAGGGACTACGGTAAAATCGAAACCCTTTTCTATGTCTGCCTGCAGGAATGAGTCTAGTGCTTGCTTTTGCTGGCTAGCCGGCATTGCGCTGTAGTCAAGTTCAACAAACGGAAGCGATAAATCTTCATGAACGCATTGTACCGGAATGTTTAGTTCGCTTGCCCAGAAACTGCTTCTGAGAACCGTATGTTGTTGTAGGATGTAGTCCCATGTTTTCCGAAACGCTGATACATTTATGCCTCCCGGTGGCAAATCGAATGTAAACTGTTCTTTATATGCGTGTGACGCTGTATCAACCATGCTGTGAAAAAGCATACCTTGCTGCATGGGGCTTAGGCGATACACAGCGCTTACCTTTTCTCGCATGGAAACTCCTCCGACATATTGACTTAAAAATTCATCTAATTCCTGATAACTAACCTCCGGACTCAAACCGCAATCTGATGGTGTTAATTCTGCTTGTTGTTTTTGTTTGCAATGTGCTATCAGCAATTTCAGATTCTTTTCATAGGAGGCTGCAAGGTTTTCAATTGTTTCCTGCCGATAGTGCTCGGGT
>JALHRJ010000248.1 GCA_022841475.1 Cyclobacteriaceae bacterium
GCAGTTAGTTTTCCGGGAATAGCAAGGCACATATTTTCTAATTTAAATTAACTGTGTGCAACAACGACAGGTTTTCTTTCTTATTACCAAGCGCAACACACGCTAACTGACCTACGGCAATGTTTTCATCATTAGGCGATAGCTCCTGATGTATAAAAATTCTTGAATCCGGTTGGAGTTTTTGCCCGATCAGCTCAAGGAGTAAAGCATTCTGAAAAACACCACCACTCAAGGCAACCTGGTGAAATTTGTATTTATGCATTACTTCAGAAATCACATCGGCCAGGTAAGCGTGAAATTTAAAAGCGATTTCATCCTTAGGTATATGATGCTTCAGGTCTGTTAAGATTTGTTTGATTAAACCTTTTTCATCAATGATATCACCATGCCAATGAACCCGGTACTGCTCCTCGCACGAACCACTGGTTGCCAGGGTTTCCAATAGCATGGAAGCCTCGCCTTCAAAAGAATTGTGTTCACATAAACCGAGAAGCGCTGCCACGGCATCGAATAACCGGCCGACACTAGAGGTATGAAGCGGGGCTTTGGTTTGAACGAGTTTCGTATAATAGCTCCATTCTTTATCACTGAAGTACGTAGCTAACGGAGTCTCTTCTATTAAGTCTTTACACAGATACAAAGCCGACAAACGAGGCTGGCGAGCCATCAAATCTCCTTGCCATACCGGGATGTTATTAAAATGTGCTACTCGCTCAAGTTGATGATTCTTATAGGAAAAAAATTCTCCGCCCCAGATGTGGCGATCATCGCCAAAGCCAGTGCCATCCCACACAACACACAAAACCGGTGTTGGATTGTGAAGCCTGTCATTTTCAGCAAGCACGGCATAGGCGTGAGCCTTATGATGTTGAATCTCTTGTACAGGTATCTGCCACTGTTGGGCCAGCTCTCTTCCTATTCGTGATGAAAAATAATTTGGGTGTGGATCGAGTACAATTTGTTCAGGTTTTACGCGCAACAGCTTTAGCATGTGATTTAATGCCTTGCGAAAACTTTCCTGGCTTTCATAACTTTCAAGATCTCCCAAATACTGACTTGTATAAACACGACCATTTGCTTGGATGGCGAAAGAACTCTTCATGTCAGCACCCATCGCCAGCACACATTTCTTTTGTGTTGAAAAGAAGTTACTTATATAATTAGGTGTATACCCTCTCGACCTGCGAACTATTATTCGTTGATTC
Organism: Cyclobacteriaceae bacterium; assembly: GCA_022841475.1. GTDB lineage: Bacteria > Bacteroidota > Bacteroidia > Cytophagales > Cyclobacteriaceae > ELB16-189. The sequence goes on from JALHRJ010000248.1 coordinate 1,206, forward strand.
TTATTAGTAAATCGAACCACACTATCATCCTGTGCAACCTGTATGTAACGATCGTTTACAAGAAACACATCCGCGATCTCCTTCAGGTTCTCTAATGCTTTTACATCGTCAAATAAAATAGGCGAGCCGCCTGCATTTCCGCTGGTAGCAATCATGGGCTTACCAAACGCTTTCAGAAGTAAATAGAATAGTGCTGTATAGGGTTGCATAGC
>JALHRJ010000249.1 GCA_022841475.1 Cyclobacteriaceae bacterium
AGCGCAATAGTAATGTTCCGCATGATCCTCCCTCCGTTCAAAAGGACGGGTGGAAACCTTCGCAATGCCCAACTTATCAACATCGATCGTCGAGTTACGCGTATTCAGCACAGCCGCCCGTTGAATCTGCGAATCGCATAGCAAGCCCTTATTCCGGTACGAATCCAACAATGGTTTGATCTCATGATGAAAGTCGTTCCCGATCAGAAATACCACAAGACGGTCTTCTCCAAACCCTAGGTCAGTTGCGTTTTTTACCACTTGATCCAAAATTGCAAGATAAGCATCGTCCACCTGACTTTTCATCAATCCAGAATCGTCCGGGAGATGCAGGGTAATTTGCTTAAACATCTCGAGATTATCCCGAAACCAAAAAACACTCGCCGGATGCCCGTGCAATGTTGTGCTAATCTGCTGTTTGTAGCCACTATCCCTCAAGTGGAGCGCAAGCGCCGGAAACACCTTGCTATCAAGCGGCTCAGTAAATCCAGTCCACTTCATGTATACCGAGGTAGGGACATTACGCAGCACGGCCTTGAACGTTTCCTCCGTTAGCACCTTTTCGTCGCTTTTGTATTTAGATCTGTAGTTCTGGATGTACTCATCCTGGGGACAATAGTCACAGAACAACCCGCAGCCCACTTTCACGGAAATCTCCAGAGCATCAATTTCGTTCTTGGACATTGAAAAGGCGATTTCATCGGCACTCTTACCTGAAAGCCAATATGCAGCTTTCTTCTTAAAGAAAAGATACTTTGTGTGCAGTTTCGCTTTTATCAGACTGAGGCTGGCCATGAGAGTGTTCGCTCCAAGTAAAGACCATTTGCTGTTATGGCTTAATCTGCCCTAGCGGCATCCCAGAAACAGGCGCCTTCAAATATTCGACAAATCCATTAAATCTTTCCAGTTCACTCGGCCCTCCTAACACCCCACCAATCTTCCACATTCCACTCTCATGCCAAGTGCCTGCAAAATGCAGAAAGTAATTGGTAAAGAGCGAGGCCTCGATACACTCCTTGATTACATCCTGCTTGTCCCGTCCATAGTCATAGAGGAAGGGATAGTTCCAGGCCATTTCGAACAGCCAGATGGCCTGAAAACGATAATCGAGCCATGACACCTTTCCGGAGCTTTGGACTTCATAATTAAAGTGGGTTTGATCACCTCCGCCGGTGATCGAGTCGATCGACTGATCGTATTTGAGGAACGCAGCGCCCAACAGATCCGCATGGTTCTCTATATTAAATACAAACATCCCGGCACAGGCTTCATCGGCTTGTACCGGCAACCCATGAAACCTATAGAGATTTTCCACAGAGATAAATAGGGCCGAGTCGAGAGGGTATTTGCTGTCGTAGTATTTGTTTCTCAAGAACGCCACTCTCCGTAACACCTGTTCATAGGGATACGG
>JALHRJ010000250.1 GCA_022841475.1 Cyclobacteriaceae bacterium
TTTTCTGTATGGAATAGGTTCATTAGCCTGTCGCTGTAAAGGTGTGGCATTGCTGTGGAAAGTACCTGGACGCATCTTGCAAAGAGTAGGACACATCTTGCATGACTTGCAATACGGTGATTTTCAATTATCAATAACTGGAATCAACAGATCGGGAGGCCTTTTTACAAGGCAAAGATCGGGGAGGGACAGAGGGAGTTGAACCACATGATGATGTGGGTAATATGGCATCGGAGAAAGAAAAGATTAATTCGGCCGGGAGAGATAAAACGCACGCTCTCCGCTCGTCATTCCTGTCCTATCAAGATTGTATCATTCAGTCTGTTGGTGCAGCGCCAGCATGATCTGAATCACCCTGCTTCGGAACAGGGAAGCATATTGCCGCCCACCGCTGATCTTCAGCCCCATTCGGAAAATGGAGCCTTTCCCTTCTCCAAACATCGCATCCATATCGGAGGACAAGGCCAGGTAATTGCCGGAAGCCTCGTTGTGAGTCCTGATGCCGACACAGGGAATCAGCAGGTTGGAATTTTGAAACAGGTCGTCCCAATCATCATTGGTACTGATGGTTGCCACATCGTCTTCTGGCTTGCCCTTCCACTTCTTTTTGTAACTCAACACTTTGGCATTCTTTCCTTTATATGTCTGAATATATTTAATCAGTGGAATATAATTGGCGCGCCAGGTGGTCTGAATAAATCCACGGCCCCTGAACTTGAAAAAATCGGCTTCCCGGATGAATCCGGATTCGAGGGGGTCGGTGCTCGTAGGAAATTCCTGCTGCGGATAAGCCGTTGAAGCCCAACGTTGGTCTGTGGTGTTTTTTAACCTGTCCGCAAGTGGCAAGTGACTATGCGTTTCGATGTACAGGCGATCATTGAATAATTCAAAGGCCGTTTTGCTCAAGGGCCTGGTGTTGTAGGAAACACCTTTTATCGTTACCTCTCTTTCTGTGGGCGCACCTTCTACCAGCACCGTTTTCTTTTCCGTAATAATATTGAAAGGGTAAGCCAGACCAGGGTGGTTTTTGCGACCCACCTTTTCCGTAATCGGCAGCATATCGGCGCCGATTTCATTGATAAAAATGCTCTGCAAACAAATAAACTGCAACAGGTTAATTTTTTTCGTGCCAAACATCACCGGGATTTGATCCCAAACCTGGTTGAAACGCAGGCGGACAGCGTCCGAATTCCCGAGCACCCTTTCCTTCCAGAACCCTTGTTTAGCGCAATGCAGGTTGAACCAGCCGATAAAGTCCAGGCCGGTATTACGGGTAAAAAATTTGGAAATATCTGAGCCTTTAGAAATGGATACGCTCAGGCTTTTTTGGGCAGATTGGATTGTTTCATTGGCCATATTCAGGTGTTTAAATATGAGTATTCGAGGATGCGATTAGACTTAG
>JALHRJ010000251.1 GCA_022841475.1 Cyclobacteriaceae bacterium
GAATTGAAGGAGGGCGGCTTTTTCTAGAGGAGCAAGAGTGTTAAGACGTGTCCTGTTTTGCAAGGCTTTATCCAAGAAAGTGAGCGGTAGACAATCAGGGTTTAGGTAAGGGATCAGTTGAAGGAACTCAAAAGCCTCTACATGTTGTTCTTGAATGCGTTTCAGGGTCAGCTCAAAAGCGGCGCCCATGGACTTTCCATAACGCTCTTCTGATTGCCAAAGAGGATGAGTGCCTTTTTGCCTCAGTTCTTCGAGATATTCTTTAACGGTTAGGTGAGAATCTTCCATATAGCGTTTTGCTAAATTAAGGAGAATCGGATAGCCTTCTGAGGCGTTTATGAGTAAACTCACTTCTTCAGAAGAAAGCTCTTGAAATAAGCTTTTGGCTTCTTCTTTTTTCAAGGGAAAAAGAAGGGTTTTGAGAGCCATGTTAGTGTTTCCCAATCTTGAGAAGAGCTAGGTTGCATAAAGCCTCCGCACTAAAAAAATAAGTTATATCAACTAATCATTATTTTAAGCAATCTCAATTACAGGACAATTTGCTGCGTAATCGGGTTCAGTTTGCGCTGCACTTTATTCTTTAAGCCTTTTTGTGTAATAATGAGTTCTTTAACACAAAGGGAATACTTTATGAGCGCTAATAAATTCCTGGATCCAAAGAATGACTACGCCTTTAAACGTATTTTTGGAACAGAAAAAAACAAGGAAATCCTGGTTCATTTTTTGAATGATATTTTAGCATTTCCTGAGGGAAGTAAAATTCAGTCCGTTACATTTTTAAAACCCAATCAAGACCCTGAAGTGGCAGCGAAAAAGCAAAGCATCGTCGATGTTCTCTGTAAAGATGAAGTTGGGGTACAATACATTGTTGAGATGCAGGTTGCAAGATCAGATAGTTTTGCCAAAAGGGCACAATACTATGCTGCTAAAGCCTACACAAATCAGATGAATAATGGAGATGGATATCAGAATTTGAAACAAGTGATTTTTTTAGCTATAACAGATTTTAACATGTTTCCTGACAAGAGTGAATTCAAATCCGATCATGTCATTTTAGATAAAGAATCTTACGCCAATGATCTCAAAGATTTTTCTTTTACTTTTTTAGAGCTACCTAAATTTAATAAGAATATTGACGAACTTGCATCCAACACTGATAAATGGATGTATTTCTTTAAACACGCCACTCATACAGATGCAAATGAGCTTGAAAAACTCGTGGCAGATGACAGCATGATTAGTCGAGCGTATGAGGCTCTAGATCAATATTATTGGACCGAGGAAGAACTCGCTATCTATGAGCGCGAAAAGAAAAGTCAGCTCGATGCTCAGGCCATGCTTTTATATGCCGTAAATACAGGTCGTGCTGAAGGCCGTGCTGAAGGTCGTCTTGA
>JALHRJ010000252.1 GCA_022841475.1 Cyclobacteriaceae bacterium
GGAGGTGTCCAGCGCTTGTGCATAACGTTGGTGTATGTGACGTTGCGGGTATAGGAGGGCAAATGAAGGAGGTACGACTGATTTGCCCGACAAGTCCGAAACTATCCCACGAAACCGAAACGTTGATCGAGAACTAAGCTACAAATAATCTCTTCACCCCGCAATGGCCACATACATACTGTTGTGCACAGTAGCCTTAACTCATCCATTGGTTTATTTGTAGTTCAATTGTCCACGTGTTGTTTTTCTTTCTCATTACTATAATGTCGCCCGAAGCGTCTAAACTGCCTTTGAAGTTCTCAACATACATGACTGCTCTGTCTTCGCTGTCGTTAAACACGATATTTGAGAATCTAACAATGCCATAACAATTCTGGTATCTCCTGTGAAATTTGTCCCAACCCATTTTGAAATAAGGTTTCGAATTATCAATGAATTTAATTTCATAGTTTGTCTCAAGTTGGTCTTTTGATGAAAGGTCAGCTTTGCCAGCCTTGAATAGTCTAATCATTAATTCTCCAATTTCTTTATCTTCTTTTAAAGTCCTTCCAAGTCCAAATGTCGGAGGAATGTCAAAGTAAACCGCTGGGTCTTGTCCTTGGAATGAACTCCTGTATAATTCATTTTTATCAATATTTCCATTCAAAAAGTCCTCGAGGTATTTAATGTCAATTGTTGGCTCAAATTTGTCCACCGTTGTCACAAGTATTAGCTCTGTCTTTTTACTGAACATCGTGTCGTATGAGTAGATGTCCTCATTGATGAAGTCTGAATACACTTTTAGTCGTAAGGAGTCGTCTTGTCCCCAACTCACAATTGATATAAAAAGTCCTATGATGTTTAGTAGTATTTTCATTAGGCTATTGTGCACAACGGACGCTGGTTTATGTAGTTGGCCGATTATTAACAACTGAACTATATTTGAAACACAAACTGAAACTTTAATTTTTTTGAGCGATGGATAATAAAGCACACAAAACACTAAAACAATTCTTCACTGTTACAACAGCTGCATTTACAATGATGAGTTCTGTATCAGCAGCATTTGGCCACAGAGGACAACCGAACGCAATGGAGATGCTACATAGGATGGCACTTGCTGAACTTCAAAAAGAAGAACCAAATGTTGCGTTATTAGATGGACTACTTTTTCAAATGGAACAACTTGCCGAACAGAACAAGCGCGGGGAGGAAGAAAAAAATTAAAGTTTCTATCACTAAACCGTCCGATGAAAAGCAGAACTAAGGCCAATTACATAAACCTGTTGTGTATGTTGCACAACTACTTTATAAATATAAGAATGAAATTTATCTTTGGTCATGCAAGGACGAAAATCATTCGAAGAGAAACTGTTCACCAATTTCCAGCTATCTGATCGCGTAC
>JALHRJ010000253.1 GCA_022841475.1 Cyclobacteriaceae bacterium
CCGGTAAAGTTGATGGACGAATTATCAGTAAAAATAAAGATTGCAGACCGCGAATACCCTATGAAGGTAAAGCGCAAGGAAGAAGAAAAAGTGCGTGCGGCCGGCAAAGTCATCAACGAAAAAATAAAGCATTACCGGGAACAGTTTGGAATTGACGATAAACAAGACCTACTGGCCATGGTGGCTTTCGATTGTTTGGTAGACAAAATAGCAGATGACGAAAATCTGCAGGTTATAGACCAAACCGTGATTGAAAAGGTAAACCATATTAATCAATTGGTTTCCCAGGCACTCTAAGCCTTCTTTTTGAATTCCCTCCTACGTAATTGGCTAGTTTGCCAGACCGGGTGTTTTTTAAACACCTAATTAAATTCATTATGATACTACAATTTGGAATGCCAGGAAATCAGGAATGGCTGCTTATAGGTTTCATTGCATTGATTTCTGTTATTTTAATCGGTCTTTTGATTGGCACGATACTATACAACAGGAGAATCAAAAGAAATGAACAATCCGCAGGCGAAAGAGCAAAACTGATTATCCGGGAAGCAGAGCTGCAGGCAGAAAACATCAAGAAAGACAAGATTATTGAAACCAAGGAAAAACTCCTGAAAATGAAACAGGAGTTTGAGGAAGAAGCCAACCGAAAGAAGAATCAGATCATCAGCAACGAACAAAAGATCAAACAACGCGAAGCCCAGCTTTCGAAAGAACTCGAAACAATCAAACGCAAGGAAGGTGAATTAGATGAGGAAAGACAAAGCCTGGCATTGCAGCATGATCTTGTAAAAAAACGCAAAGAAGAATTGGATAAATTCAATGCCCAGAAAGTGGCCATCCTGGAAGGGATTTCTAAACTGACTGCCGATCAGGCCCGCGATCAACTGGTCGAATCCTTAAAAGAAGAAGCCAGCACAAAAGCCAGCTCTTACATTAAGGACATCATGGAAGAAGCTAAAATCACAGCAACGAAAGAGGCCAAAAAAATTGTTGTTGAAACAATTCAACGTACAGCTACCGAACATGCCGTGGAGAACTGTGTGTCGATTTTTAATATCGAAAGTGATGATATTAAAGGAAAAGTAATTGGTCGTGAAGGCCGTAACATCCGTGCTCTTGAAGCGGCCACCGGAGTTGAGATTATTGTGGATGATACCCCTGAGGCTATCATCATTTCTGGTTTTGACCCTGTACGTAGAGAAGTAGCAAGGCTCTCGCTGCACAGACTTGTGCAGGATGGACGCATACACCCGGCACGCATTGAAGAAATTGTAGCCAAAACATTCAAAAATATTGAAGACGAAATCATTGAGATTGGCGAACGCACAATCATTGATCTGGGCATTCATGGACTTGCACCAGAATTGGTGAAAATGGTTGG
>JALHRJ010000254.1 GCA_022841475.1 Cyclobacteriaceae bacterium
GTATCAAAAGGATTGTGACTGCCAAGTTGTTTTATAAAATTGTCACTGTTAAAATCAACGCCCTTTGTGTTATAAAATATCTCCCTTATTTTTTCAAATTGACTATTATTAGCAAGGTATAATAAGTAACCTGCTAAAGTGGACTCATAACTAAGTTGATCTGATAAAAGCACTTTGGCTTTTTTTTCTTCTTCTTCAGCATTAACAGAATGTGTCATGCCCGACATATCTGTATTTCTTATTTCTCTAATTTTGTTATTAAACCACTCAATACATTTTGTAATAACCTGCCTATCTAATAAATCTTGCAGATTTCCTCTTTCGATTATTTTTTTCAATATATCGTCTGAGCTATCTTCTAAACTTGGAAGACTTTCTGAAATGGCAGTGAGTAAAAAACTGTCAAACAGATTTTTTTTGTCCTTAAACGTAGCAGACGCAACAAAAGTAGATTCTTGCTCTACAAATCCATCACTATTAAACTTAACTTGAAAATCACCCTGAAAACCATTTTTTATTTTTTCAAATATGGATTTAGTGTCACTTTGTTGTCCTTTCTCAATTCTTTCTTTAACTTGTTTGGACTGCCAACCTAACAGGGGTTGATAGATACCGAAAATCTCACTTGCATATGGAAGTGTGTTTTGAAATTTACTGAGGCTAAATGTTTTTTTCATGTTCAAGTGGTTTATCAGCCACTAATATAAACCACTATTCTCCTAACAACCAAATTCCCGATTAAAAAATTCTTTCCCGCAACGCCGACCACCACTTCCCCTCCCCAAAATCTCCCGTTTCCACCCTTCCCATTTTCCCCACCGAGCAGGCATCCTTGGTCAGGTAAATCTTCCCGCCCGCATTCCACACCAGTTCATCCAGGGCCCGCACCAGCGCGAACACAGTGCGCGTCCGCGGAAAATCCAGCGCCAGCGAGTAGCCCTGGATTGGGAAAGAATACTTCGCTTCCGGCGGCCGGGCGCCGTGACGTTTCAGCACCGTCAGAAAAGGCGCGTCCGGGCTTTTTTGAATGGTTTGCAGCACCTGCGCGATACCGTCGAAAGCCGTTTCTTCGGGCAGGCAAAACTGGTACTGCACAAAACCCCGGCGTCCGTACAGGCGGTTCCAGTTGCGGATCCCGTCTAAGGGGTAGAAATAGGTATCCAGATCGACCGTCTGTTCACCCGGCGGTTTTTTGCGCAGGTACAGGGCATTGTGGAGCCGGATGCTCCAGGGATTGAGCAATCCCGCCGGCGCGTAAAACGGCACATTTCGGGGCTTTTTCTCCTGAAAAACCAGCGGTGCGCTCCCCTCTG
>JALHRJ010000255.1 GCA_022841475.1 Cyclobacteriaceae bacterium
TTTTGCGCAGGATCATTTACGCATTCTGTCCGGATTGTATGGCGTGTTGCGCCCGCTGGATCTGATGCAGGCTTACCGGCTGGAAATGGGCACTCAGTTTAAGAATTCGCGTGGCAATAATCTTTATGAATTCTGGGGCGATAAAATCACCCATGCGCTCAATCAGGATTTGCAAAAACAAAAAACTGATATTCTGATCAACCTGGCTTCCATTGAATATTTCCAATCCGTGCGGAAGGACAAATTAAACGCTCGCGTTATCACTCCGGTTTTCAAAGACGAAAAAAATGGCGTGTACAAAATCATCAGTTTCTTCGCCAAAAAAGCGCGTGGCTTGATGAGCCGCTATATCATCCAGAACAAGCTCACGAACTCCGAGGATATCAAGCACTTTGATTTTGCAGGTTACCAGTTTAGTGAAGATGCCAGCAGCCGGGATGAGTGGATTTTCACCCGCGCGGAATCCCAATCAGCGTAGTTCACAGCGAGCAATATTGTGAAGTTTTTCACAGATAAAACAATGGATACCGATAAACTTATTGAACTAACAAGAAACTATGTGACGTTATCCAACGATCACAATCTCCCATTTATTCAACCCTTGTTCGCTGACGACGCCACCTATCATTCCGCCTATTTCGGCGAATACAAAGGCAGTACGGCGATTCATGCCATGATGGCCAGTTTCTTCACCCGTTTCTCCGATGCGCATTGGGAAGTGGCAGAATATCGGGGCATTGAAGATAACGGTGTGGAATTTGCGTTTGTAATGACCGGATTGGATGGATCTTCCGGTGAAGGGGTGATACGGCAAGGAATAGAGCGCATCTACTTCACTCCGGATGGTTTGATTAAGCATATTGCAGTTCTCAAGCCACACAATTAGGTTCTTCTTATCAAACGATTACCATATTTTTGGATCGCACGTTGGAATTGAAGTGGCAGAACTGTGAGAAATACTTCGCTGCTTGCATCTGATAGCATCCAAGATGTCAGATTTGTAAATAATAATCCGGCGCATTAGGTTAAAATTTAACGCATTAACTTCCGTTCCGCTTCATGTTATGCCACATCACAAAATTAAAGCCGTTCGCATTGAAGAAACCCAGCAGGAGACCAACCTTTCTGCCGCACAGAAAAAATTCAATGGATTGATTCAGAAAATTGATACCCAGAAGAAACTATTGGCCACATGGCAGGAAGTGATTCCTCAATTCCAACAGGAAATTGCCGGAAAACTGACTCCGTTACGCGATACGTTCCGCAATCATCAAGCAGATATGGTGGTGATGTTGGATGCTTTGTATACAAC
>JALHRJ010000256.1 GCA_022841475.1 Cyclobacteriaceae bacterium
GATCAGTACGAACCGCGAGATGAATTTTTGTAACTTTTAACAATACAACAAAATGGGATGTGATATTCATTTACACACTGAGGTAAAAAGAAACGGCGTTTGGCTTCATCACAGTGAGGCTAAAGTTTCCCGAAACTATGCGCTGTTTGCAAAGATGGCGGACGTTCGTAATGATTTTGGGATAGAACCATTTTTAGTCAGAGGATTCCCGGAAGATGCCACAGAATTAACCCTGCTTGACAAAGAAAAATACGGGATTGACGGACATAGTCACTCTTGGCTGAATGCAAGACAAATATGCATTCTGTGTGATTTTATAGAGTCGCACGAAAACCCGGAAGATTGGTTCGGGGATGATAAACTCATGTGGTATTACCGGAACCTTCCGTACTTTATGGGTAATAGATTTGATGGGTTTATTAAATACCCCGGAGACTGGAAGCCTTACGGAATTGAGGATGTTAGGTTTGTGTTTTTCTTTGGCAATTAAGCCGTATATTTGCAGTGAAACGTTTCGTTAATCACAAAATCAATTGCAATTATGGCAGGTAACAAAGAAACCCGCGAAGCATCTGGCCTGTTAGGCAGATTTGTCAATCTCATTTATGCCGTTCTCAAGGATGGTAAAATCAAGATTGACGACCTCACAAAAGCCCTTCCGGTGGTGCTGGGTGCAAAGCCAGGTATTGACGGCATCGGTTTAGTGCCGACCGAAAATGCTAATATGTCAATCCCTGAAAAGGATGAAATCAAAGCCGACTTCAAAAATGAATTGGGCGACGTACCGGAACAGGATGCAGACGATTGGAGCCGCGTTTTTGATGGCGGCATGGCCGCTTATCGTTTAGGGCAACGCGCCGGAAAGAAAGAAGGCATTGAAGAAGGTCGCAAAGCCATCCTCAAAGAACTGGCAGCCGGGGCAAGTCTCGAACTGCTTTACGCGGCGGAAGTCGGCGAATAAGAATATAGGGTTGGTTTTTCATTTTCAGAGTTTGGGGCGCGTGGATTTTTTCACGCGCTTTTTTCAACTTTCATTTGGAAAGACCAACAATAAGCGTAAGTTTGTGATTGAATTAAAAGTATGACCGACACCGAAAAAATACAATCCTTAACCGCGATACTCTCTGAAATTGAAAGGGTGTACGCCGACCGATCCGCTTTGCCTGATCTGCCCGAACACCTATCCCCACTCCTGAAAAAATGGAACCGGATGAAATCGCACTACATCCAAAAAGATGTAGACTTTGATCTAATCCGGGATGTAGTCTGCGAGGTGTGCGGGATCACTCAAGACGACTTT
>JALHRJ010000257.1 GCA_022841475.1 Cyclobacteriaceae bacterium
AAACGATGAGGGCAATGCAATGCACATTGGGCAGGCAATTCAGCAGTTGCTCAACAGGTATCATATTAAGTCAAAGTTTGACGAAGCCAACCTCTTAAGTTCCTGGGAGCGATTGGTAGGAAAACCCGTGGCCAAACGCACAAAAAAGCTTTATATCCGCAATAAAGTCCTTTTTGTACAATTGGAAAGCGCGGCCCTCAAAAACGATCTGGCCATCCACAAAAGTCATGTTCTTGAAGTCCTCCGCAAGGAGTTTGGTGACGATGTAGTCAAAGATATGGTCATCATGTAACCCAGAATAAGGCCATTCCTTACACACTTCCCTCTATTAAAAACTCAAACGGGTTTGTCTATACCGAAAAACCGTATAATTTTGCACTCCTATTTTTTAGCAAAAGCCAAAAATTAGGAAAAGAGTCCTTATCGTGGGCTGCTTAAACGTTCTTTTTTATTAATAAAATCGTTGGGGGAGATACTCAAGCGGCCAACGAGGACAGACTGTAAATCTGTTGACTTATGTCTTCACAGGTTCGAATCCTGTTCTCCCCACCAAGCGTAAAGGCGCAAAATTTTGCGTCCAAAACAAGCGGGAGTAGCTCATCCCGATAGTTATCGGGAGGTAGTCGCCAGTTGGCGGATTCCAGCGATAGGTCGTATGTTCATTGTAAGTGTGAAAATATAAGCGGGAGTAGCTCAGTTGGTAGAGCGATAGCCTTCCAAGCTATAGGTCGCGAGTTCGAGCCTCGTCTCCCGCTCAACGCTGTTGTAGCTCAGGGGTAGAGCACTTCCTTGGTAAGGAAGAGGTCGAGGGTTCAATTCCCTTCAACAGCTCTGCTCATTGAGAGTTATTGACGATTTTCACTAAGAAAAGATCTATTCTGGTATCGATCGGAATGGAGTAGAACTTTGAAATAATATTTTGAATGAAGTATCTGATTACGGATGGGTAGCGCCATTGTTCAAGTAATTGGAGATTCAACGAATAACCCTTATTCGAAAGGCTTAAAATGTTTGGGGTGTGTAGAGCTTCTTTGTAGGAGCATAGAATAGTAACTTATTAAATTAACTATACACTTTTAAACTTTAACTAGAATTTCAATATGGCAAAGGAAAATTTTGACCGCTCGAAACCTCACGTAAACATTGGTACTATTGGTCACGTAGATCATGGTAAAACCACTCTTACAGCTGCAATCACTCAGGTGCTTTCTAAGAAAGGCCTTGCTGCAGTTCGCGATTTCTCTTCAATCGACAATGCTCCTGAAGAAAAAGAAAGAGGTATTACAATCAACAC
>JALHRJ010000258.1 GCA_022841475.1 Cyclobacteriaceae bacterium
GCAAATAGGCCAGTTCCATAGTCAATGCTTGGATTTTGAGTTGCTGAGAATGAATTTCTTTTTGCGATTGCTCAAACAGCATTTGAACCTGCATTCTAGTATCTGCATCAAGGTTCAATTGATCCAATTTGGCGAGTGTATCCATGCTGTAAATTACACCACACGGCCCACTGAAACACTGATGAATGAAGGCTATTCACTATTCCTCAAGCATTTAGATGCGCCGGTGGAAACGCCGATAATCGCTGCCAATTGACACCGGCTATTAGCCAATTCCACTGCGCCTGCGTCAACGTAAAACAGCGTTCATCTGACTTTGGCCAAACAAATTTACCCTGATGCAAACGGCGCTGGCACAACCACACGCCTGTGCCGTCCCACAGCAATACCTTGATGCAATTTCCGGCACGATTGCAAAACACAAAAAATGAACCTGCGCAGGACGCATGCTCCAAAGACTGCTGTACCAGCATCAACAATCCATCAATACCACGGCGCATATCAACCGGCTCTACTGCCAGCCAGATGCTGCCTGGATTAGCAATCAATCCAGGCATTTCAGCAATTTCCCCAGCCATTGGGGTGATATCTCTGCTGGTAGTTCTAGCGTATGACCTTGCGGACAACGCAAACACAGTGACCCCGATGACGAAGGCTCCAACTTGATCTCAACCGGAATTAAAGTCGACGCAACTGCAGCAACTGGTTGAGAACGATAAACCCGCAACCAGTTCGCGAACGTTTTGAAATTCAGCTTATGCTGACGACGATACGCTACCTGCGATAAGCCACTCGAATGCCAGGCCTCTATATGTACTTGCTGATCTGTCAGTAATGCCATTGGTTATCCTCTCAAAAAATGTTTGAGGATAATTGAGCGCATTAAAAATTATTAGATGGTGGCGTTGGACGCTTACGATTGACTCAGTGGTTTGGCTGGTACAATCAGGAACGTTTTCACCAAGGTCTTGATAACCAAACACCCAATGAAGTTTATTATCAGAGACCTTTGCAAAATCCAACGAATTATCAAATTCGTTACAATTTCTGATTGTTATGTGAATATCAGGGTATTTTTTAGTAATTTCTTTGCTGAAATCACGCGAACAATCACTTTCATTGATCATTATCGGCTCAGAAGACGCATTTCTCCTATGATTGTAATGGTATCTGCCTATTAACATACAATCTGGGCAACCTTTTCAGGTTGTATGCCATAGCTTGTAAAATATGCCAGGCATGTGCTTTGGCTTTGCCCCGGTAACGCAGCACCTTGGCTCCAA
>JALHRJ010000259.1 GCA_022841475.1 Cyclobacteriaceae bacterium
AAAGCAGTTAACGTTGGATTTATCATGGAACGAATGATTCTAACCTTAGATTCATTTAATTACAACCACAACGATTGCCGTCCAATGTTTGATCCTCTCGATTATCTTATTTTTGAAGGTTTGACAGAGAAAGGTTACGTCGAAAACATTACCTTTGTCGATGTCAAAACAGGTAAAGCAAGGTTAACCGAAGGACAACAACGGATTAAACAAACAATTATTGATAAAAACGTTAAATTCAGAAGTTATGAGTAAGATAGAAGAAATTTACCAAAAGTTCAATTTTAATTGTGACGAAATGCTATTTCAAAAGGCAATTAAAGAATACGCCGAACATTACGCTCAACTGGTAATTTCTAAAATTAAACAGCCAGAAAATAAAATTTATCATACCGAAACAGGTCAACGTTCGTATGTAATTGATGATAACTTTAAACTTCCCGAACATGAATAAAAAAATACTAGAACTTTTTGCAGGTTCCAGATGTATTGGTCGCGCAGCAGAAGAAATGAACATGGAAACATTCAGTGTCGATTGGGAATCTTTCCCGGATATTGACCTTGTTGCAGATGTTGGAACTTTATCCATTAATGACATCCCGTTTGTCCCCGATGCAGTTTGGGCTTCGCCTGATTGTACTACTTACACAATTGCCGCAATTTCACATCATCGAAATGGAACCGAACCTAAGAGCGATTACGCAATTAAGTGCGACACCGTAAACCAACACTTTATTGACTTGATACATGAATGGTTGGAAATAAACCCGAATATGGTATTTTTCATCGAAAACCCTCGCGGTATGCTGCGTAAAATGCCGTTTATGCAACAATTCAAACGTCATACAGTTTGGTATTGTACTTATGGTGATGATAGAGCAAAACCAACAGATATTTGGACAAACTCAACAACATGGGTTCCTCGTCCAATATGCCATAACGGAAATAAAAACTGCCATCATGCACCCGCCCCGCGTGGGTCTAAAACAGGCACACAAGGCCGTAAGGGAAGTTTTGAACGATCGATGATCCCAAAGGAATTGTGTGTCGAAATTCTTCAATCTATATGAATAAGAAACCTATACTTAAAGATTTTCCCGAAATGCCTACTGGTGAAATTTTCAAATCAGATTTAACTGACGAACAAACCCTCAAAATAGTCACTGAACTTGCGGATTTTTATGGCATTGAATACGAACTTAAAATTAAAACTAACAATATGGAAGACAATACTAAACGCATCGTTGAATTATTCAAACAAGAAATGGAAAAAGCACCA
>JALHRJ010000260.1 GCA_022841475.1 Cyclobacteriaceae bacterium
CTGAACAAATTTTGTTCATGTCTCTTTCCATCTTTTCTAAAGTATGGGACTCGGATAATCCAATTATAGTTCGTTCGACAGTTTATGAGTAATTTTAATCCAATTACAAGGTCATTCGATTTATCTCGATTTGGAAAGTGTCGTGCTAGAGCTATACATGATGATAAAGGTACAAGTAAATGCTACGGATTTCTAGGATTTGAAAAGAATGCTGATGCAGAAGAGACTTATTTTAAAATGGATAGATAATTGTTTATGATAAAAGGTAAGTGCATTTCAGTCAATCTGATATGTTTAAAAGGGAACAGCACATTGAGCGAAGAGAGAAATAAAGGATTATGGTTCATGCCCAGATTAGCGTTAATTATTCTTTACAAAAAATATGTTGTTTGCCATCATCTGCACTGAATTCTATGCAAATTACAATAGTCAGATCTTGAGGCGAAAGAGCCGTTAATCGAGTCATTTCTGTTTCTTTATAATTATCACGAACTGCCTTCGATGCTCCGATAGGGAATAAATCCAAATCAAACTGCGGCTCTTCAGGAAACAGATTCAATTTCAGAAATGTAAAATTTCTTCCGTTAATTTTTGTTAATTTTTCAAAGTATCCAACAAACTCTCGTCCAAATACAATGTGACACCTTGACTTGATAGGAATTCTCTTTAAAATCTCATTCATAATGGACGCATCAACATTGCGATTCTTGCATTCAGCAGTTAAAGCAAAATCAACGTCATTAAACTTTAGACCATTTTTATAAGTATCTTTCCCAACAACTGGAAGAATGGAATCTTCTGGCAATCGAGCATTTACTGGATGAACGTCAGGGACATAACAACCATTATCTCTCAGCGATTCGTCTACATCATCTCTTCTCATCGTAGTTATCACAATGTCCACTTTATCTTTGTTCCGTGGCTGATACAAATGACCAAATAAATATCTGCATTTTACACATTTTTCGCTTGTTTCGCCTTCATTATTACAGGCTGTACAATGTTCAACAGCTCTGCTTTGGGAGCAAGCTAAGAGAAAATCAGATGGCCATGATATATTTGGTGGTCCAGTAAAAGGGATCATTTGGGCTTTAAAAAGCGTTTCAAAAAAATTATCCATTCTTATTTTCAATAATCGTCTATCTGATCTCTCTGTCATGTGCTTCAAAAGATGCTTCAGAAAAGACAATAAATTCTGTCCACACATTCCACCATCACGAGAGGCTGCAACCATCGCTCCAGAGACTACATTTTCAAAG
>JALHRJ010000261.1 GCA_022841475.1 Cyclobacteriaceae bacterium
AATGATTTGGATGTTCAATTTGAAACAGCAGATCAGGCGTTATTTGATAAGGTTTTGAAAAAAGTGGCCACTTATAATGCAGCGAATCCAAATAATAAAATAAAGAATCCTTTATTTACCACAAGAAGTACCGCAAACCATTTTTCCGTATATGACAGGAATCCGGCGATAAATGCAATAAAGCCGGGGGATGTAGATGCTATTGATTATGCCGGAAAAGGAAATGCAGAATACAACTCTTTTGTTCAGTCGAATAATTTGAGAAATCTTAGACAAGAAGAGGTTGTAGAAAAGAATGCAGAGTATTTGATGTCTGGTCCTCGAATGCCGATTCATAATGCATTACGAGGTAAGGATGGTTCAGTACCAATGTTTGGAGATATTCAGGATGTTGTTACGGTATTTTCACAATCTAAAAACATGGAGGATTATTTTATAAAAAATCCTAATGAGATTAAAGATTTTGTGAAATTTATTCGAAATCCTTTGGCTCAGGAACAGTTTATGGATTTTCTTATAAGTGATTACAATGATGAGATTCAGGCGTCTAAGAAACCAAATATCAAGAAGTTTGATCAGGACGAATTGTTTTATATTCGCCACCATGACGGAAACCTTGGATATGTTGACAAAGGGCGTACAGGCGACGAATTGATTGCGCAGTTTGGTACTAATATGGGTGCTGCAAAACAATCATTGAATGAAACAGAGTTTTCTATTTATAAATTGGCTTACTATAAAGCGATAGGTGAGATTAGTGACAACATGTCGTTAAAAAACAAAATTGCACACATAGAGGCTAATCCAAATGCTTATAAAAATCAGTATTTGGTGGCGAATCCCGTAAGTACTGCTATTGGGAAGTATCAAATTATGTGGTCGTTACATAAAGATGATATAAAGGCATATTTACCTGAAGGGGATATTTCTTCTGCGCCGGCAAGTCCAAGTCCTAATACTTCACAGGCGGCACAAAGTTCAGGCATTGTAAAGGATTCTATACCGGATCCGATGGGTATTATAAAAAAATAATTTAAGATGCAAGGAGATCCAACAAAAGATAGTCTATATTTTGCCGTATCTGAATACGAAAGGCATCTAAACCCTAACGTAAGTGAAAGTGAGGTGGTTAAAAAGGCGTCTGCTGCCCGGCAGAATCCTGAACAATATTTTGCCGATACATATAAAAAAATCAAAGGCACAAATATTGATGAAGCCACAATAAATCGAGTTAAGGAAACTACCGG
>JALHRJ010000262.1 GCA_022841475.1 Cyclobacteriaceae bacterium
CCGGTAGTTTCCTTAACTCGATTTATTGTGGCTTCATCAATATTTGTGCCTTTGATTTTTTTATATGTATCGGCAAAATATTGTTCAGGATTCTGCCGGGCAGCAGACGCCTTTTTAACAACCTCGCTTTCACTTACGTTAGGGTTTAAATGCCTTTCATATTCAGATACGGCAAAATATAGACTATCTTTTGTTGGATCTCCTTGCATCTTAAATTATTTTATAATACCCATCGGATCCGGTATGGAATCCTTTACAATGCCTGAACTTTGTACTGCCTGTGAAGTATTAGGACTTGAACTCGCCGGCGCAGAAGAAATATCCCCTTCAGGTAAATATGCCTTTATGTCATTTTTATGTATTGACCACATAATCTGATATTTTCCAATAGCAGTACTTACGGGATTCGCCGCCAAATACTGATTTTTATAAGTATTTGGATTGGCCTCTATGTATGCAATTTTGTTTTTCAACGACATGTTATCACTAATCTCACCTATCGCTTTATAGTAAGCCAATTTATAAATAGAAAACTCTGTTTCATTCAATGATTGTTTGGCTGCACCCATATTAGTACCAAACTGCGCAATCAATTCGTCGCCTGTACGCCCTTTATCAACATATCCAAGGTTTCCGTCATGGTGACGAATATAAAACAATTCGTCCTGATCAAACTTTTTGATATTTGGTTTCTTCGACGCCTGAATGTCATCATTGTAATCACTTATAAGAAAATCCATAAACTGTTCCTGAACCAAAGGATTTCGAATAAATTTCACAAAATCTTTAATCTCATTAGGATTTTTTATAAAATAATCCTCAATGTTTTTAGATTGAGAAAATACCGTAACAACATCCTGGATATCTCCAAACATCGGGACTGAACCATCCTTACCTCGTAATGCATTATGAATCGGCATTCGAGGACCGGACATCAAATACTCTGCATTCTTTTCTACAACCTCTTCCTGTCTAAGACTTCTCAAATTATTTGACTGAACAAAAGAGTTATATTCTGCATTTCCTTTTCCGGCATAATCAACAGCATCTACATCGCCAGGCTTTATTGCATTTATCGCTGGATTCCTGTCATATACGGAAAAATGATTTCCGGTACTTCTTGTCGTAAATAAAGGATTCTTTATTTTATTATTTGGATTCGCTGCATTATAAGTGGCCACTTTTTTCAAAACCTTATCAAATAACGCCTGATCTGCTGTTTCAAATTGAACATCCAAATCATT
>JALHRJ010000263.1 GCA_022841475.1 Cyclobacteriaceae bacterium
CAATCTAAACGTATCGAAGTCTCCATGTCCGAATTAGAAAAATGGCTTAAAAAGCACAATTTATCTGAGTATTACCAAGTTTTTCAAGCCAATAAGATTGATTTTGTGGTGCTGGACTCCTTAACAGAAAATGACCTGGAGCGAATCGGTATCAACAAATTGAGTGATCGGTTGCGCATCATGCGCCTGATCAAAAAGCGAAAAGGCCTGAAGTCCATTCAGTTTTACTTTTCTATTATAAGTCCGGGCGTAGCCATTGCGCTATTTTTTGTGCCATTCTTCGACTTTTCCGCCATGGAAAATGCGGTGTATAAAGATGTTTCCGGTATTCAAATGGTCAACCATATCGGCGCTATTTTAAAAGGAGGAATTGACGGTTCTATAGAGAAAATGTATTTGTTCTCTATGCTGATTTTACCTATTTCTGTTATCGAGATCATCTTTATTCTTTCTTTCAAACAAGATGATATGTTGAATAACAGGGGCTGCGGGTTTTTGACGGTTCACCTGGGTATTATTTTTATCAATGTTTATTTTATTGCGATTAGCCTGGGGTGGAATAAAGAAGGTATTGCTTTTTACGAATATGGGCAGATAGGCTTCTTCATTTACTTACTGTTTTGCTTCGCTGATATTATCGTTTCCATATTAACCTCTTACAACTCCGGAGATCAAATTGATCCGGATCATCAGGAAGCGTCAAAACCTGTCAGTACGGAAGAGTTGCTCTTGCCTGTTCAGTTGGACAAAGAACTTTTAGGACAATTAATGTCCCGAAACAGGTTGGCAGATGTGTTTGATGTACTTGAAAAGTACTATCAATCCATTCAAAAAGCCGAGCCGGATGATTTACTGCTTTTAAAAGGACAATATGAGGAGTCCAGGCGTATGAAAAACCTGGGTATTATCGAACACCTGGAAAACAAAGAAGAAAACAGGATTAAACTCGCCGTATTAGAATTTATTAAGCAGATATAAGATGATGAACGACCAACAAGCCGGCCAATACTGGGACAACAACGCCGAAGCCTGGACGCTTCTTACCCGCGCCGGTTATGATCTGTACCGGGATTTGCTGAACACGCCGGCCTTTTTTGAGATACTGCCTGACGTCAATGGTCTGTACGGACTGGATATTGGGTGTGGAGAAGGGTATAATACCAGGCTGCTGGCGCAAAAAGGAGCGCGTATGGAAGCGATTGATATCTCTCCCGTTTTTATTCAAAGTGCTGTTGAAGCCGAGG
>JALHRJ010000264.1 GCA_022841475.1 Cyclobacteriaceae bacterium
TGTCCTACCCCTCGAAAAGCGGTACCAAAAATAAGTAGAGAAAGTTGAACACCGTAACTTTCACACTTAAAACGGATTACCATGCGAAAAAGCAGATTTAATGCCAGCCAACGACAGGCTATTTTGGACAGTTACCTCAAAGGCAACAAAACAGTTGAGATGTTATGCCAGGAGCACCAGATCAGCCCGGCGACCTTTTACAAATGGAAAAATGAGGTAGAAACGGATAAGAACGACGACAAGCGGCGCTTGAAAGAATTGGAGGTAGAAAACTTGAAATTGAAAAAGATGTATGCTGAAGCACTGCTAAAGCAAGAGGTGTTAACCGATGCAATTGAGATCCTAAAAAAGATGAAGGCCCAGCGCGAAAGGCGGAGCTGATGGGCCAAATTCGCGCCAAGCACACCAATCTGAGCAAACGACGCACGTGTGGTTGGCTCCGCCTGAGGCGCTCCACAATCTATGAGTTTAAGGATGGCGCCAGATCCGTTGAGATTCATTCAGATGCTTGTTTGATTGATATGATGAAGAAGATACGGCGAGAACAACGAGCCTGGGGTTTTCGCATGATATTCGCCTACTTGAAGAACCAAGGCGAGCGAATTGGTAAAACGCGTGCACACCGGCTCTACCAGCAAGCAAAACTCAGTTTGCACCGCAATCCCAAGAAGCCTCGAATCAAGCGCTCGTTTCAAAGGTTATTGCCGCCCGAACAAATCAATGAAGGTTGGGCAATGGATTTTTTGAGTGAATGGGTTATTGGGGAAAAACAGCAAAGCGTCCGGATTATCAATGTGGTGGATGAGTGTTCCAGAAAAGACCTTTGGGTGGAAGCTGCTCACAGCATCACCGCTGCTAAATTGATCGAAACCTTGGACCTAATTGGAGAAATGCGGGGTTGGCCAAGGTATATCCGTTGTGATAACGGCCCTGAATTTATCAGCTATATGCTAAAGCAGTGGGCGGAGGAAAAAAACATTGAAATCAAGTTTATCCAGCCCGGAAAACCAACTCAAAATGGCATAGTAGAACGGCTCAACGGAACGGTGAGAACCGAATGCCTAAACCTCAACTGGTTTTATTCCCTGGACGAGATAAACCACCTTCTGGGGCAGTGGTATAAAACCTATAACTTTGATCGACCTCATTCAAGCCTGAAATACAAAACACCAGTGGCCTTTGAAAACCTAAATCAGAATCTCTACTTTAGAATGGTACCGGCCAACGAGGGGTAGGACA
>JALHRJ010000265.1 GCA_022841475.1 Cyclobacteriaceae bacterium
ATTTTCTCCAATTTGGCCATAAGTCTCTTAAATTTATACTTTGCTTGTTTCTTGGCGTACTTCTTATCCTTATAGATGGCAACGATATTGTCGTAAGGATCATGAAGTTCGTATGTGTAGTATTCTTCTAGCATCCAAGATGTGGCTCCGCTAGATGGGATTTCTTCTTTTTGTACAATTTTGAAGTAGTCATTCCACTTATTCAAGATGGTACTCCCGTCAAGATTCGAACTTGAACTATCCACTAATCTAGTGGTTCCACCTTATAAGGGTGTCGTGCTAACCATTACACCACGGGAGCAATATTATTGCTGATTTTCTTCCCAGTGTATTATTCGATGGCAATTAGCACATAGTGTGTCGCACTTAGCAACTTCTGCCATTATAGATTCTTTACTTAATAACTTTTGTAACATATTTTTAACTTTACCATCTTTCTCTTTAGGATCTCTATGATGGAAGTCAATAACTACTGGATTCGCGTTTCCACATTTAACACACTTTACATTAGCCATAACAGTCTCATTGAACCAATTACGCATGAACTCTCTTCTTTTGTGAGTTCTAAGTGTATGATAATTAGTAGAAACTCTCTTACTTTTCATCTAGCTCTTATCCTAATGCAATCAATTGTTTCATAAATTGTACCATATTGAATGATGCCTAGCCAATCTAAAAAGTTTATTAATTGGTATCTTTCTTTGGACCAAGGTGGTTCACCTGCATCAAAGGTGTAATACCAAAATAAGCCAGACGGCGTATTCTTTTCCATCCAAAAACCAGGAGCATCTCCTAATTTCCAGTTAGTCTCCATGGAAGCCCAGGCCCATTGTTTTATTGCGTTCTTCGAAGTCGCGCTTAAATAACGCTGTGTGGTCAATCATTTCTTTAATGACCTGTGCATGTGACTTATCGTCAAGCTCTGCTCGAACTGCAATCTCTTCCAGATGGGCAACAGAAAACTCTTCTGATCCCTTCATGGCTAAGCAATCTTGCTCATCTTGATTTAAATCTCGCTTACAGATAAACTTCATCAATGCTATCTTCTCGGTGTGAGAGGGCGGCTGTAGCTTTAGCATCAAGTCGAAACGACCCGGACGATCTGCCAGAGAGGCTAGCAAGTTCTCAGGGTGATTGGTTGTTGCAATAATAAAAGTAGGCAGTTGAAATACTACGCCAACACCATCTAACAGATTCAATAGACCAGAGTCTAC
>JALHRJ010000266.1 GCA_022841475.1 Cyclobacteriaceae bacterium
GCATGAATCCAATCAAATCCTTTTCTGTTTACGCAACGGCAGAAGAATATTTTCCGCTGCTAACGGCAGCAGAGCAAGCCAAGGCTCCTTCATTGCTAATCTCCACGTATGCGATTGATTTTGCTCGAGTTAAGCAAGGGGCGGATATAGAACAATCTTTTACCTTCCAGAATAAAGGCAAACTTGATTTGGAGATCCGGCATATACAAAGCAATTGCTCCTGCTTGAGCGCCACGGCTGAAAAGAAAATAATTAAGCCCGGAGAATCAACTTCCATCAAATGGGTGTTTACTACAACCGGCAGAACCGGAACTCAGAATAAGGCAATTACGATCTATTCCAATGACCCACGAAATCCAGTTCAACGGGTTACGCTTAGTGGATATATTGAGGATTAAACAAAAGCCGGAATTCCAGTAATTTGATTCCCAAGAATTAGTAAATGGATATCATGGGTGCCCTCATAGGTTACAACCGATTCAAGATTCATCATGTGTCGCATGATCGGATATTCACCTGTGATGCCCATGCCACCATGGATCTGCCGGGCTTCCCGCGCAATTTCTAATGCGGTATGAACATTGTTTCTCTTAGCCAAAGAAATTTGTGGAGTAGTTGCTTTGCCTTCATTCATTAAGACACCCAATCGCCAGTTAAGTAACTGAGCTTTCGTAATCTCCGTAAGCATCTCTGCCAATTTCTTTTGTATTAACTGAAATGATCCAATGGGTTTACCAAACTGAATGCGTTCAATCGCATATCTACGGGCAGAATCATAACAATCCATAGCTGCGCCAATAGCTCCCCACGCAATTCCATACCGCGCAGAATCCAGACACATCATCGGTGCTCCTAAACCACTTTTGCCGGGTAATAAATTCTCTTTCGGAACTTTTACATTATCAAAAACCAATTCACCGGTGGTGCTTGCCCGTAACGACCACTTACCATGTGTCTCCGGAGTTGAAAATCCGGGCATCCCACGCTCAACAATCAACCCATGAATTCTGCCGGCTTCATTCTTGGCCCAGACGACAGCTACATCTGCTTTAGGAGAATTAGAAATCCACATCTTGGCGCCATTCAATAGATAATGATCCCCCAGATCTTTAAAATTTGTTACCATGCCACTTGGGTTGGATCCATGGTCAGGCTCCGTCAATCCAAAACATCCCAGCCATTCGCCACTGGCTAGTTTTGGCAAGTATTTCTT
>JALHRJ010000267.1 GCA_022841475.1 Cyclobacteriaceae bacterium
GAGTTTCGGGCTGCCGGGATTGGTCGCGGGTTCGAGTCCCGTCCATGCATCAAGTTTTCAATTTGGTTTTTGGGGTTTATTTGCCCGTAGCGCTGTATGGTGTTGCGGGCTTTTTATTTACCCCCCCCGTCTCAACCAATCCCGGATAACCCGGTAGCACTCTTTTAATCTTCGCAGCGCCTTAGCGCAGCACTTTTCATTTGTGGTGGTCTGGAGATAATTTTCGAGAAACAAGGCATGTTTTACAAGCCGTTTCGGGTCTTTGAAGCGCATAAGAGCAATACGGGTTTGATTAAAAATATTAGGTGCGGCGCTTTGCGGGGGATTATCAATACAAGGTACAATCTTAATTCAGCATTATAACTATCAGCCTGGGGCAAGTATCCAAGCACATCACCATTGTGTCAAAATCGGCAGCGCCTACCTGCAACACGTTGCCCTGTACCAGGTGCGACGCATCGGCAGCAACTTCATAGTGTCGCGGCTGGGCAATATTTACCGTGTCCCTTATAACGCCATCAATCCTGATTTCTACCAGCGCATTGATGCCGCTAATAACGTCGAGTTTACAGGTCGTGCATGGCGATAGCGGTTCCGGTTCGTCGGGGCCGTTGTTCCCGCAGGAGGCTATCAATACGACAATCAGGCAAAGGGCAATAATTTTCATGCAGTTACTTTTTTAGAAAGGTTCTCGATTATATCCAGCAATTTAGTTTCGATGGTTTCCCGCTTCCGGCAGTCCTCAGTCATTTTCAATATCTCTTTTTTCAATTCCGCTATCTCATCGCGCAGAACGGCGTTTTCTTGGGCTGTTTCGCTTTGCGGGGTTTCGGGGTTTGGCATGTCTTTGAACATTTCGCCTTCGCCGGTGATTAGCCAGCCCGCGTTCACATTTGGGAACTTTTCGCAAATTTGATTCACAAGTTCAGCGGGTATTTTCCTTTGCCCGTGATAATAGTTGTGGAAAGTGTTTTTTTTAGCGCCGACGAATACCGCAAAACTCGTTTGTGTCATCCCTAATTTAGCCACAAGGATTTTTAGAGGTGTCAATTTTTCAATTTCAACATTCATTTGTTGCAAATTTTTCAATGAAATGTGTATTTCATTGAATAGAGTGTAAATATCATGTTGAGCGTGTTTTTTTGTGGACTAAAGTTTGCATTTGAGAACTGTGTGAACGTATCTTTGTCCTATCAGCAAGCAACTTGCAAGC
>JALHRJ010000268.1 GCA_022841475.1 Cyclobacteriaceae bacterium
CCACAGGCGGAGGGTAAAAAGATCTTTTCATTCGCCAGTGTAGTTAACAGCGAACTACCGGCTGATACAGTTATTGTCTTTTCGCCATTGATTAAGATTTTAACCGGGCCCGACTGAACCAACTGCTTTTGAGCAAAAATCAAGAGCCCCACCAGCAGCAGAATAACAGCGGTAAAGGCAACAATAGAAGTGAATATTAACATGGATAGACTGGATTTAACCTTGGGCTACAAATATAGGAATCGGAGTTAAAACACTCCATTGGATGAAGGCAAAATTCAACGGAATTCAGCAAATAAAAAATGGCAACCTTTTGGCTGCCAGTACTTTGTTTAATAGTCCGAATAAACCCGTCAAAAAAGGATCAACTCAGGCCGATAAACGCTCCTCTTTTTGAGTAAGAGTTGCTGAAACCAGGTTGATTTCTGGAGCCAGAATAACGCTCACTTCATCCCATTCCGACCATTCCTGTAGCTTTTCAAGTTTTACAGTGCCCTGCAGGTACTGGTATCCTTTACCCTGATAACCGCCCTTAAGGGTTTCAAAATCCTGATGCGAAATAAGCGAACCTTCCGGGAAGCTGATGATGACATCCACTAAGGCTTCATTTGAAAAAGGAAGCCCGTCTCCTTGTGTGAACTTCTTGTATTCGTAACGATAATCAAACGTTAGAGCTGAGATATCAGAAAGCACGGCTGAGCCAGTAGGATAACTACCTGCACCTTTTCCAATAAAGACTTGCTTTTCAGCGAAAGCACCTTCAACCAAAACAGCGTTGTATTCGTTTCGCACAGATGCCAGCATATGATCAGCCGGGATATATTGTGGAGCTACAAACGCAAAAATATTTCCATCGATCTTATAAGCGCGAGCTACCAGTTTAATGGTGAGGTTATTTTCGCGTGCATACTTTAAATCAACTGCCGAAATATTCTGGATGCCTACATTGATGATATTTTCAGGTTTTACAAAAATGCCGAACGTATGAGCTATAGCAATGGTAAGTTTGAATTTAGGATCAAAGCCTTTTACATCCAGAGCCGGATCGCTTTCTGCAAAGCCTAAATCCTGCGCTGCTTTCAAAGCTTCGAGATAACTTTTCTTCTCTTCAAAAACTTTGGTAAGAATATAATTGGTTGAGCCATTGAAGATACCTTCAATACTTCTGATCAAATCATTGTCGTAGTATTCTTC
>JALHRJ010000269.1 GCA_022841475.1 Cyclobacteriaceae bacterium
ATGTAATGCTTCACAAAGACCGGACAGTTTATTAAGCAGTCTTTCTCCAGAAAATACGTTCATATTCTAAAGGGGAATGATAACCTAATTTAGAGTGAGCACGTTTTCCATTGTAAAAAGCAACATAGTCAATAATACTGAGTTTTGCTGCTTTCTTATTTTCGAATTTTTCGTAGAATAGTTGTTCGTGTTTAAGACTACGAAAGAATCGTTCTGTTGGCGAATTATCGTAGCAACAGCCTTTATGGCTCATGCTTTGCTCCATTTTCATTACCCTTAAGTACTGACGGTATTCATGGCTTGCATACTGGCTACCCCTATCGGAATGATGGAGTAATCCAGGCTCCGGTTTTCTTCGCCAGAAAGCCATTTGTAACGCGCTAACACACAAGGATGTCCTCATGTGATCGGCAATGGCCCAACCGACAATTTGACGAGAGAACAAGTCCATCACAATTGCCATATAAAGCCAACCTTGTGGCGTCCAAACGTAAGTAATGTCTGTCGTCCAGACTTGGTTTGGAGAAACGACATCGAACTTTTGATCTAAAGTATTCGGGGAAATCAGTTCGTTATGGTTGCTGTCAGTGGTCACCTTGAAACGTTTTGGATAGCGCGCCTTCAACCCTAGCCGAGCCATCAAATGACGAACTTGATAATGCCCCGATTTCATTCCGGCTTTGTTTAGTGCATCGGATAACCGCCGATAACCATAGGTTTGCTTATATTCATTGAAAAGCTGACAAGCTTTGGCCTCAAGTTTTTCCATTTGTTTATTTATATCAGTAGGTGCTTTAAGCCACATATAAAAGGCACTGGTGCTCACCTGCATCACTCGACATAATACGGTCACTGGATAGGTCTTCTGTTGCTCTCGAATAAACCCGTATTTCACTCGATTTCCTTGGCAAAGAAGACAGCGGCCTTTTTTATGATTTCGCGCTCCATTCGTAATTGTTCATTTTCTCGACGCAAGCGGACTAATTCAGCCTGGTCAGCTAAATTCAGAACAGCTTCTTTTGTCTCGCCATCTGTTGTCGATCCTCGCTCTGCTCTGACCCAGCGACCAATTGCACTAAGTGATATCCCTAGATTATCCGCCGCTTGTTGATGGGTATAGCCTTTTTCTAAAACTAATCTGGCAGCATCCTGCTTAAATTCTAATGTGTATTTCGGTTTACATCGTTTTATTT
>JALHRJ010000270.1 GCA_022841475.1 Cyclobacteriaceae bacterium
TGCAGAGCGCTTTCCGTGCGGGCCACCAGTATGACCTGAGCACCCAGGGCAGCCAGTTCCATCGCGACAGCCCGGCCAATGCCGGCGCTCGCGCCGCCTATGAGGGCATTTTTACCAATTAGAGAAAGATTCATTTGTTGCGATTAATTATAGTCAGGTTTGAAAAGGTTTGATGGTTTGAAGTCTTCGCTTTCAGGCACTTGTACTGACCTTTCGTTCAAAATCACTTTGTGTGGATTATATGTGATCGAGCAAAATTGATTTCGATTAAATCTATTGTAAACGCTTGATTATCAACACTAATAACCAATAACTAATAACGGATAACTACCTATCAAGAATCAGTTTAAGCAGGCGCTCCATACGTTCCACCGCTATGGAAAAATCCGCTGCTTCCGGGCGCAGGTGTTGCGTGGTGTAGGCTACCTCATGTTTCATTGCGTCGGACAGGTGAAACAAACTTTCGGCCACGGACGCCGTAGGTTCGGTGAAAGAAAAAGCATTTGACGCTACGCCTCTTTTTAACATTTCTGTCAGAAAAACGAGTTCCAGTGCTTTTGTTTCCCGGTACACCTCATCAAACATGGCTTCCAAAGGTTGCCAGTTTTCGATCGAACGTCTCGTGAGGTGCAGCACTTCTCCATACCGCCGGATGCGTTCGGACAGGTAAAACCGTATTTGCTTCCGCACATCGGGAAATGCCTGGGTTTTGATTTTCAAATCTGCAATAAAGGTCTGTGTATCCGCCAATACCACCGCAATAAAAATCTCTTCCTTGTTCTTAAAATAGTAATACAGGCTTGCTTTGTTGAGGCCGGCTCTTCTGCCTATATCATCAAGTGTGGTTTTATCGTAACCATAACGCGCAAAACACTCGCTGCCAGATCGCAGAATCAGTTCTCGTTTTGGGTTGTTTTTCATACATATCGAGTAGTTATCTGTTATTAGTTATCGGTTATCAGGGTTGATAATCAGGCATTTGCAATCAATTTAATCTAAACTAACATGGACGAATTACTTATACATATCACAATTAAATGAACTGCCTGGAAATGGTTTTTATGTTTTAAAACAAATTCAAAGATCGTTTGAAAAATAATTCATAACGCCGAATATGAGCAATTTTGTCGGCTATTTGTCTGTTTTTTCGAAGAAATTCAGGTTTTTCAAAAACAATTCA
>JALHRJ010000271.1 GCA_022841475.1 Cyclobacteriaceae bacterium
ATAAGACACCGTGTCCTTGGCTGGTCATCAAGTTGATAAAATTACTGCATTTGTTTGAAGTCCAACCTTGTGCAGAATTAGATGCTATTTTTGAAGAGAATATCCACGTGAATTCCAGTAAAAGTCTTCAAGTTCAAAATATTCAGAACTCGATTCTCTTTGAAGTCATAAACTTGGCGATTCACATTGATGCAGACTCGAAGTATGTAAGGAAAGCTGCAGAATTCCTGTCCACATTCCTGACATCAAAGGAAACAAACATACGCTACTTGACAATTGAAACGATGTCGCATCTAGCACAGCTGTCAGATAACCTCTCAATTCTTAAGAAGAGCGAAGAGACTATAATTCAAGCCTTGCAAGATCGTGATGTAAGCATTCGTCAACGCACGGTTGATCTGCTCTTTAAGATGTGTGATATGTCAAATGCTAAACAAATTGTCGCTGAACTGCTAAAGTATTTAACTGTAAGTGAAGCATCTGTCCGTTCTGATTTGGTGTTGAAAATTGCAGTGCTTGTTGAACGATTCACAACTGACTACGCTTGGTTCTTTGATGTTGTCTTGAATTTACTATCGACTGGAGGGGATTTCATCTCTGTTACGATTTGGTATCGCCTGGTCCATATTGTGACAAATAATCAAAATCTACAGAAATATGCTTGCAAGACAATTTTTGATGCTCTCTCTAAAGAGGACGACACTGAGAATGTTGTTAAAGTAGGTGCATATATTTTGGCTGAATTTGGGCATTTGATCGCTAATGACTTGCATTGCAGTCCGTTGGAACAGTTCCAGATATTGCAAGAAAAATGGTCAAATTGTGGATTATCTACAAAGTGTATGATATTATCAACTTTTGCAAAATTCTCTAATCTTTATCCTGAAGTGAAAGGGAAAATATTGGATTTTATAAGTGCACAAAGAGGAAATTTGGACATTGAGCTGCAACAGAGGGCTGCTGAGTACTACACAATTATTTCTATGCCATCCACTGAGCTGTTAGAATCTGTTTTTGATGAAATGCCAGTTTTTGAGAATGGAGGCAATAATTCCCTCTTATCAGAACTGAATTTAAAAGATAAAAGCCATTGGAACGCTTCAAAATCTTTTGATCACAGCACTTCAGTTTCAAAAACTTCTACAAATCCAAATGATTTACT
>JALHRJ010000272.1 GCA_022841475.1 Cyclobacteriaceae bacterium
TGCCGACAAAAGTGAATTTTTAAATCAGTTTCCTTCAAAATAATTGAAACATTAACGCAGCTTTCGTGTTAATAGCACGAAACTCAAACAACAAAAACTATGAAAACACAGAAATCACTTATCCTCGTAGGCGTATTCGCCTTATTTGCTATCCTCGTTACCAGTTGCGGTGATGGTGGAAAAGCGGCTCGTGAAAAAGCAACTCAGGACTCTATCCGTGTGGCTGATTCATTGACTGCCGTTCAGCGCGTTGCTGATTCAATTGCTGCCTTGCCAAAGTCTATTGCAGAGACTGCCATCAATACTCCTAATCTTAGCACACTGGTAGCTGCCTTATCGGCTGGCGAGTTGGTGGATGTATTCAAAGGTACGGATGCATTCACCGTATTTGCTCCTACCAATGATGCTTTTGCTGCTATCCAATCTACCGTGGATATGCTTTTAAAAGCGGAGAATAAAAGCAAACTTCAGAATGTATTGAAGTATCACGTTGTTGCGGGCACTGTTAAAGCGGCTGACCTTTCCAATGGCCAGGAGTTAACTACCCTTCAAGGTGAAAAATTAAAAGTAGAATTGAAGGATGGTAAAGTGTTTGTGGGTGGCGCAGAAGTAACCAATGCCGATGTGGCGGTTAACAATGGCGTGGTACACATGACAAATAAAGTATTAGTGCCTAAGAAGATGTAATTCGTTACGATTTCGACCTTAGGTTAAAAAAGCCCTTCCGAATTTCGGGAGGGTTTTTGTTTTAAACCTAATTTGCTTTTTTATGAAATTCCTTCCCTGGTCTGTGTCTCACAGACTGAATTCTTTATGACAAGAAAGTGGGCTGTGAGGGCACAGACCATTGACGACATAAGATTTTGGTTTTTGCCCCCCATTTCTGATCTTCTCGCTTTATTTAATGACCCAAACAAAAAACTATACCTTATCGGTTGCCGTCATGCTGGTGATCGCCAATATGATTGGCACCGGTGTGTTCACCTCATTGGGTTATCAGGTGGGGCCGCTGCCTTCAGGCTTTGCCATCATGATGTTGTGGTTATTGGGTGGCGTTGTTGCACTGTCCGGTGCGTTAACGTATGCCGAGATTGCAACTACGTTGAAACGTTCCGGGGGTGAGTATTTATATCTATC
>JALHRJ010000273.1 GCA_022841475.1 Cyclobacteriaceae bacterium
TGATTGTTGAAGACCCGACGGACCCGGTTTTTGACGCTGAAAAAGTATTGATGATCGATGACATGAAATTGAATTCGGATAACGAATTTACAAAACCCGGATGGTTTGTTCCCCGAATCGTTGAAAGACATGATGGCCGGGAAGGAGACACCCTGTTGATCAGTGGGAAGGAAAATTCGGTCATAGATATTGCTGCCGGCCAGACAGAAAGATGGCGTTTCATCAATGCATCCAGTGCACGATATTTTACGCTGTACCTGGGCGGAAAGGAATTCAAAATTATCGGAACAGATGGCGGACTACTGGAACACACCCGCACAGTAACCAGTGTTTTAATAACGCCCGGAGAGCGTATTGATATAGCCGCAGGTCCTTTTGAAGAAGGGGAAACATTCGCGCTGGAATCATTGCGGTACAACAGAAGTACTTTCCTGAAAGCAAAGCGTCAGCAGTTTGCAACAGTAAAGGTTGGAAAACAAAAAACCTCCATCGCATTTATACCTGAAACATTAAGAACGATTGAGCCTTTGGCCAATCAGGATGCCCCGATAACAAGAAAAGTAAGGCTTTCTGTTGGTCCAAGTTTAAAAGACGGAATGGACTTTCTGGTTAACGGTGATGTGCATGTCAATGACAAACCGGTGAAAGTAGGCGAGCTGCAAATATGGGAAGTATCCAATACCAGTTTGATGGACCACCCCTTTCATTTACATGGATTTTTCTTCCAGGTCATTGAAGAAAACGGCAAAGCACCGGAATACAAGGCATGGAAAGATACCATTAATTTGACTCCAAGGAGTAAGATGAAAATTGCATGGATGCCTGATAACCGTCCGGGTACATGGATGTATCATTGCCATATCATAGAACACCATGCAGCCGGAATGATGGCTGAATTTGAAGTAATTGACGGCAACGCACCACAGGAAGAAAGGAGTCATGCACAGATGCATCATCATCATTGAATGGTAAACTGCAGGGCCAACTGAAAACCAAGGCAAAAACAAACAAAACAAACCGTTCAAAACAAATCAAATTGAAAAAATATTATGACCGCAACACTGATCGGAATATCG
>JALHRJ010000274.1 GCA_022841475.1 Cyclobacteriaceae bacterium
GCATAAAAATGAACATCTGGATGCTTGAAGAACTGTTTGATTATCTCAAGATTTGTTGACAATCTAGTCAGTTCAGCATCCACTTTTTCAATTAGTTCTTTGACAGTTCGGTAACAAGTATTGTACAATCCATAATTTTTGACTTGATTCCAAACCTGTTCATCTGGATTGAATTGGGGGCTGTAAATTGGAATTTTAGCCAAATGGATATTTTGAGCAATAGGATCAGCAATCAAAAACTGCCTCATTGCCTGGCAATCGTGAATTGAAGCATTGTCCCATATCAAAATGACCTTTCTATCAAGTTTTTGAAGGATCAAGCGCAAAAATTCGATGATGGCCTTGGCATCAAAAGCGTTTTCGCGTACCATATGAAACAGGTTTCCATTTTCACTGATGGCACTGGCTGCATAGACTCTTTTGCCCACCTCAGAGTTTGTCTTAATCACAGGTCGTTGACCTTTTGGGGCATAAGTACGACGAACGGGGGCATTAATGGAGACGCTGGCTTCATCGGCAAACAGGATCAAGTATCCTTCTTCATGTGCTTTTTTTTAAAGACGGCAGATCCTCATTTATCCATTTGTCTTGTTGCTCAACAACCTGACGATAGTCTGTCCGTTTTGGTTTCTGCAACGTGAAGTTTAAACGTTTTAATATCCAGGAAATGTGGCCTATATGGTAAGCAATACCGAATTTCTTCTCAATCACTTCCTTTATCCGCTTGCGATCCCAATAGTCAGATTCATAGCCTTGGCTGAGGGCGCCACAGGATATGACCGCTTTCAAGATCAGCTCATCCTCCGGATTTAAACCCGGTTTTGCAGAGGCAGTTGAAGAATGTGGAAGGGGCAGTTGACAGCCATTGGAGCGATACCTTTTTAATATCCGGCTTACAGTAGATTGGTGAAGACTATACAAGGAGGCTATTTTTGATTGGCCAAGTCCACTTTCGCTAGCTTCTACAACCAACTTATCCCGATAATCGATCGATTCTTCTAAGTACAATTTCATGGTTACCGATTTTTCAAAGAACAAATCTACATAATTATGCGTAGCCGATACGCGGCGGTAT
>JALHRJ010000275.1 GCA_022841475.1 Cyclobacteriaceae bacterium
TGCTGTTTGAAGTCTCTGGTTGGCTGAATATAGCAACAGATGTTCAGTATGTTGTGGCTGTCAAAATCTACAACGATGGATCGATGCTATTCATGTTATGGGAAAGAAGACTTGCAATTAATGAAGAGTTAATGAATCAAAACTACGCCTTGCGGATAAAGCCAACAGTTACTCAAATACCGAATGCTCAACATTGGTGTCGCCCAATCAATAAGGAGACGTTGAGAGGAAAAACAATTCTACAACTTGAAGAAATCCTGGGTATGTACCTGACTTTTATTCAATACATACGACCACGTGAACCACTGCCAAATTTAGTATTTCAATTGGACCTAGCTAGATTATTAGGTCGGACCAGTTCACTTCTTAACGGAATTCATACTGTAGATTTGGGAAGTCAAAGATTGCAACGCCTTTTAGATAATATAGTTTATCAATATTGCAATCAACATCCAGTAAGACCAGCTGAAGTACATCAGTTAGAGAGGCTAAGAGCTGCAAACCACTTCTTTGATCGAAATAATTTTATTTTTTTTCTCGGCAGACAGGATGACGATGTTGTGAGAGTTTTAGAATTAAGAGAATTTGAGAAACCACCAGATCAAGGTGAACGTGGCAGAGGTCGTCCTACCCGTGGACGAAGAGGGCGCCCAAGGGGATCTACACGAAGAGGGCAACCAAGAAGCCATGTTGGTATTGATAGAAGCACAAGCACTGGTTACTATTTGCGCGATCGTGAAAATGGAAGAGCACGCCCTCCTGGCCGCAGTGAAAGGGGAGGGCAGTCAAGAAGCCGTGCCGATTCAAGCGGAAGCGGCAACGGTAGCTACCAATCTCGCGAAAGAGGACCAAGGATATGAAACAGCTCAAGATCCAGGCTGCCAAGTGAATGAAAAATTAAAATAAATAAATTAGAAATTGTATTAGTTTTTAAAAAACTTCGTAGTTGCTTACATCTTCAAGATCCAGGCTGCCAAGTGAATGAAAAATTACAATTGGCCATAAACAGTCGTCGAATTATCCAAAACAATCTCAAAACTTCAGTATTGTTTAGTGAGGACAGATCGGAAG
>JALHRJ010000276.1 GCA_022841475.1 Cyclobacteriaceae bacterium
TTAATCTTGTTTCATCATTTTCGCTTCGATCGATTGTGTCGTATGCGGCACAGCGATCAGGCGTTCTTTAGGAATCAACTTACCGGTAACAGAACAAATTCCGTAGGTGCCATTCTTGATACGCACCAAAGCATTCTCTAGATTGGTTATATATTTTAATTGACGTGCTGCCAACTGGCTTAAGTTTTCTTTCTCGGCAGTTTCTGCTCCGTCTTCCAATACTTTGGTATTGCCACCCGAGGTAGCATCCGTACCGGCATCATTATTACGATTTAACGTTTCTTTTAGAATACGAAATTCTTCTTTGGCTTTGTCAAGCTTGCCAATGATCAGCGTTTCAAACTCCTTCAACTCTTCTGCACTATAGCGGGTTTTATCTTCCGGCATAGTAGAAGGCTTCGTTGACTTGTGCGCTATGGGGCGCTGACTGATAATGGGGAAAATATGAAGCTGGGTAGTTGGTATTTTAATGGGAGGGGCTATAGGCTTGTGCTCCTTTTTTGGAGCCGGCTCGGTAGCCGTTTTCATTACCGGTTTCTCCACTTTTTTTAATACCTCCTTTTTAACCTTAGCAACTTTCACCACTTTTTTGGGGGCTGCTTTAGGCGTAACTTTTTTGGCCACCACTTTTTTAGGAGCCGGTGCTTTCTTAGCTGCTTTTTTCGATTTCGCTGGGGCTACTTTTTTTGCCTTGGCGGCAGATTTAGCTTTTGCTACAACTTTCTTAGTCGGCTTGGCTGGTTTTTTCTTTGATTTGGCCATAAAACAGTCCTTTTTTAAAGGTTTTAAAAAGATGTGCAAAAATACGGGCTAGGGGTTGAAACTAAAAATGCAAGAGCATTAATTACCTAGGGCGAGAACTTTAATCCACTTGTATACAGAAAGCACGATTTATTGACCAATTACCACCCTTTTCCGAAAGTTTTTAATGGAGCCTTCTAAGGAAAA
Organism: Cyclobacteriaceae bacterium; assembly: GCA_022841475.1. Lineage (GTDB taxonomy): Bacteria > Bacteroidota > Bacteroidia > Cytophagales > Cyclobacteriaceae > ELB16-189. The sequence continues at coordinate 949 of JALHRJ010000276.1, forward strand.
CACCTCCATCCAAACAAAGTAATAGCCCCTGCGGGCTTTGCTGCCATCATCGCGGTCGCCATCCCACCGCAAGAACCCTTCTATGCTGAGTGTTTCGTTGTTTGCAATTTCTTTGATCA
>JALHRJ010000277.1 GCA_022841475.1 Cyclobacteriaceae bacterium
GGAACCTTAACGAGGTAAACAGAATCATCGGTTTCCAGTGGAAAAACAAAAATAGGTTCCCGCTTTGCATTGGTGATGCGGGTGATGCTCGCCTCATATCCATTGGGATATTGATCCTTTAATAAGTCCCGTAGGTCTTCGCTCAGGTTTTCGAGGCTTTTTATTACACGTTTCTTTGCTACTGCCATTGTACTTCAAAATCGGGCTCAAATAGCACAAGAAAATCTTTAGAAGGCAAATTTTTTTCAAATTTTTTTGCACTTTCCGACTTTATCTCTATTTTTCATTTCTCAAAACAATCATTTAACCCCACATACTATCGAGCGAGACATCTACGTTACTTAAACGCAAGACAGATGATTGACAACAGATTCAGCGACAGCCAATTGGTTTCGCTCTATCAAACCGGTAACGAAGAGGCGTTCGAGATGCTACTTCACAGACACAAATCCCGTATTTATACGGCCATTTACATGATTGTAAAAGATCGCTATGAGGCACAAGACCTGCTTCAGGATACCTTTATCAAGGCGATTAATACAATTAAGGGTGGTCGTTACAACGAAGAGGGCAAATTTTTGCCCTGGATCAGTCGCATCGCGCACAACCTGGCCATCGACCATTTCCGCAGAAGCAAGCGCTACCCCGAAGTTGTGCTTGAAGACGGCAGCCGGGTATTTGACTCGATGCAGTTTTCGGAGGAGTCCTATGAATCCAAGCAACTTCTTCGTGATACTAAATCGCGCGTTCGTGAATTAGTGAAGGAACTCCCCACGGAACAAAAGCAAGTGCTGATTATGCGGCATTACCTGGACATGAGTTTTCAGGAGATTGCCGATAGAACCGGGGTAAGTATTAACACCGCTCTTGGCCGCATGCGCTATGCGTTGATCAATCTGAGAAAGAAAATGATTAAAAACAATATTGCCTATGATAAAGACTTTTACCCAAAACGATCTGATCAGGTTTCTATACCACGAGACCTCGGAAGAGGAGACGAAGGAGATTAACAAAGCACTTCTTCGCGATAGTGAACTGCAGGCTCAGTACAACGAACTGAGTAAC
>JALHRJ010000278.1 GCA_022841475.1 Cyclobacteriaceae bacterium
ATAGTGGGTTGTTTCTCCTATGAATTTGTCGCCCAGGAAGATGCGAAGCGGTGTTGCGTCACTCGTTGCCTGATCTGATTTTGTGATGTAGAGCGTTAGGTGGTTCATGCTTCGCGTTGTATGTAGACTTTGGCGCGGTACTCGTGTTCGCGCCGCCGTTTTAGTTCCCAAATTTTTTCGTATCTCCACCCGGGAGTTAGTGTGTCCGGCTGTTCATTAGGGGAGATTGATTCGATATTGAAAAGCGCTTTTAGGTTATCGAGCGGCAAATCCTCTATAATCTTTCGCGCCAACCCTCTTTCAATGTAACCAGGCGGCAACCCTCTGTGGGAAAAAAGTTCGTCGGTTATGCGAACCTCGGCCCTAAATTCAAGCGGCGGGGGTGGCTTTATACTTCTTTCTGTAAACCTCATTGTGTCGGCAATTCGCTTCCATTTGTCGGCCTCAGTAATACTTTTTAGCAACATTTTACTGAACGATATGGCAAAAAGGCACATCGAAATGAGCAAAATTGACACTATGTAAAACGGGATGTGGTTCATGAATTCAAAAGTTGGGAATTGACAATCGTTTGTGTAGGGAGGGTGCGGCGGTTATTTAGACTAAATCAATAGAGATTTGTACCGCCCTCCCCTTGGTCGGCTGACGTGTTTGTTAGTATATCAAACTGATAGTATCTCACATCTCCTTGTGTCCACATGCCAACATATACCACAGTGTGCTGCTCTATTACATCAGCACTAACCTCATCCTCAACCCTTAATGTGTATGGCTTACAATAGTTAAACCTGTGAGCTTTCTTGTTGGTAGACAAGCATCGAACAGATACCGCGCCCTGGTAGTGCAGTACGGTAGTATCCAACTCGTACTCTATGCGCTTCCCGTCTATCGTGGTGCGCACACGATTGTTATCAATACCATAGTATCTTACTGCTTTGGGCGGCGTTGGTACTGCGTTGGCTACATCTCCATAAAGATTAGGGTATGTGCGATTGAGCCCCTTTAAGATATTCGCGCCTGTAACCATGCCTTCTGTTGCCATTATTCTTTCGTTTTA
>JALHRJ010000279.1 GCA_022841475.1 Cyclobacteriaceae bacterium
ACAGTTATCGCTATTTATCCCAATCCGTTCAGCCAGTTTATCCGGATTAAAGGACAAACAGGCGCTGCTTTAGACATCCGCATTTTTAATATGCAGGGACAGATGCTGCGGCATGAAATGCATAACCTGGAAACAAATAAAATTGAAATTCCTGCAAATGATCTCCCGAAAGGCGCTTATGTCGTGCAGGTTTTTGACAGAATAAATGACCGCAGATTTGCAAAAATTATCGTGAAATAGATTGCCTGTTTTTGGGTGCCTTTCAAATTGTCGTTGCGATTTATGGGTTGTGTCAAAAGGCCCAGCGGGCCTATATCTTTGTAGAGATGACGGATCAAATTTGGTACCCGGCCCAGCGGGCCGGTATCTTGATCGAATAAATACCGGCCCGCTGGGCCGGGTGGAATTTTCTTTGGCATTACTACAAAGATATAGGCCCGATGGGCCTTTTGACACAACTATCTAGGCTTTCATGTCGGCTTTTGTAGATTCCGGCGCTTCGCGCCGGAATGACGCCCTGCTAATTCTACTTTGTCACTTTAGCCGCGTAGCGGTATAACGTCGGTAGCCATCGTCGCCAATCCGGTTGTCAAGGTGCGTAGCACCGCAACATTGGTTAAAAGTTACGGTGCTATGCACCTTCGTACGTTATTCTTTGGTATTTCCTACCGACGTTATGCCGCTACGCGGCTAAAGTGACAAAGTAGAACTAAGGAGCAATCAATGCCTTTTTTACGACGATTTTGATGCGTATACCCTGTGGCCTGCCAAATTGCAAAGACGCGTTTGCAAAAAATTTTGTACACTCCACCAAAATCTATACATTTGGCCATCTGATAAGGCCATCCACTGAATATTTTGCGACATTATCCCATCTCAAAATAATCACTGCAAATTTCTCTGCCCCACCAGTTTCCGGTTTTAAACGTCGCTTCATCGTTATTTCGATACCAAAGAAAGCAACCATGAACGGAATAAACTTCTACAGAGATATTGAACCGCTGGAACTTGACATCTCCAAGATTTTCCATCCGCACA
>JALHRJ010000280.1 GCA_022841475.1 Cyclobacteriaceae bacterium
AATTCATAAAATTCAATTAGATTATTTTAGTAACAACTACTTTCCGATTTTGATTCGTTCTATTCTCTTCATCTTTTCTGCACACCTTATGAACGCACGAAGCCGGATCACCAAAATAAACTTTACGTTTATGAATGCGAAGCACGCCTTTGACATTAAGATTCCGGATAACCCGGATAACCGTTTCGACTCTAAGGCCTGTCATTTGGGCAATTTGCTTGCGCGTAAGTTGCACCTGATTACAGGTTGAACAAATATGTGACTTTTGACCAGCCAGGTATTCAAGTAGATTTTCAACTATACTTTCCGGGTTATGCTCGGCCATTTTCTTGAGCATAAAAAATTTAAACCGCAATCTTTGTGCTAACAATGAAGAAAACGCAAAATGAATTTGAGGATGATCCACTAATAACTGATGGAAATATGCTTTTGGTAATCGCGCGATACGAGTCGGTTTGTTTGCAATGGCGGTGGCTGCATAAGGCTGTCCATCAAACAATGGCAACTCGCCAACACTTTCATCTTTTTCCACCAGCGTTTGCAAATATTCGTTTCCTGCTTCATTAAAATTAATCCACCGCACCTGCCCACTCACAACCTGATAATAATACTTGCAGTGGCTTCCTTCACGAAACAAAATCTCTTCGGGCAGCAAGTTTATATAGGTTGCTCCACGTTCCAGCAAAAGTTTAACATCAATCATTCAGAATTTAACTTAGCCAAAATATGGTTAACAATGAAATTCAAGAACCTTTGCATCAAAATCGATCGTTAATCGTGTTATTCGTATCGGGATACCTTTCACTAAATTTCTAATTGCACGATGAAAAAGATCGCCATAGTACTTTTTGACGAAGTTGAAGTGCTCGATTTTGCAGGACCCTTCGAAGTTTTCTCTATTACAGGAAGGCGCAAACTAGGAGAACCCTATCACGTTTTTACGGTCTCTGAAAAAGATACCATTGCCGCACGTAATCAACTGGTAATAAAACCAACTTATACTTTTTCCAATGCCCCAACACCCGAT
>JALHRJ010000281.1 GCA_022841475.1 Cyclobacteriaceae bacterium
TAGGTAACCTTGGCAACAGGATAAAGGACTGTGTGGTGTTTATACTTTTTAAACCATTCTATTACAGTGTGATACCAACGATGTTTAACTAAAGTAAAAGTAGTCATGTTACCCCCGACTTAAAAGGGTTTATTTTATATTAAGGAGTACCAAGATGTCAATTAAAAACAGCACCAGAAGAATTTTATTAAGAAAAAATCTTGAAACCTTTAAGGTCGCTTTTTACGCGGATGCTGCTCAAGTTATCCCTATGACTCCAATTGACGCCTCCAAATATCCAGCATACAGTGTTTACGACATTAACAACCAATTAGTTCAAAGTGGTGTTGGTTCTCCGGAGATGACACCAGGTTCTTACAAGGCCCAATGGTTGATTGCACCCGATGCACCATTATCCAACGATATCCAACGTTGGCGCATTGAATGGACAATGGTTAGTGTAGATAACAGGCAAGTAGACTTCGTTGAAGAATTCGACGTTAAAGACGTTGTGATCACAGCTTCAGAAACTAGAGAACAAAAATTTGTTACTTTGATGAACAATGACTATAGAGTGTCTTTAAGACTTAGTCATGTTCCACAGGAAGTTGGACTGACTGTTTATCCTTTCGGTGACACGCAGAATCCTACGGTAAACGTGTCTGACACTTCTGGCATTTTAAAGTCTATGGATGGTGATTCTGTAGTTTATTATTATGATCTTCCAGCCAATATTATGGGTGAAAACTGCTCACACTCAATAATTTGGAAAGTTAGAGAGCAGCTTACTGACCCTTACCAATTTGTACACCAGAACTTAACTTCTATATCGCCCACAGTACTTAATCTGGTGACCAGCCTTAGAATGCTAATAGACAAATTTCAAAAGAGACTAGGAACTATTACGGCTTATGAAGATAGTGACCTAATCGAGTACCTTGCTCGTGGTCATGAGTTAATTAACGCTACTTATCCTAGTTCATTCTATGGGTTTGGTTTTTTGCCTTCTTCTTTGACTGTGTTCCATGTTATGGCTTCAGCAGTG
>JALHRJ010000282.1 GCA_022841475.1 Cyclobacteriaceae bacterium
TGATCGAAAAAGAGAATTTATTGGCGATATTATTACCGGTTTGTTGAATGTTTTAATGGGAACGGTTATAGTAGACAAGTCCGACATTACTGATTTAAGTTATAAAGTAGGCGCAAGTGGTTGGTCGGATGAAGGTATGCCAGGCAAAGGTTTTGAAATCTCGCTCCCAACTGATTTGGCATTCACCTTTCTGCAATCTTCTATTTTAGATGTTTTGCCTTCATCATCCCCAATAGTAGGGTACATCTCCATCCGGGTTTGTCCCAAAACTGAAACACTCATGGGGATGCAACAGTTTGAAAAGCATTCTATTATGATTGAACCTGTAGGTTTCAGGACTCCTGAGTCTCTCGATTTATTTAGGATTATTCAGGAAAATCTATTTGAATTCAACAGGAGAACAGGCGCTGGGGGTATGCTTCACTGGGGTTTGGAAAATGACTTGGTAGATAGGTGGAATTTGGAGCAAATGGCTGTAAATCGTCCCTTGAGAGACGGTTCGCCGGTTACAAAATTGTTCGCTTTTAAAGCAATAAAAGCATTTATTAAAGGTGAACATCATCCGGTATTTGATAACTATTTCGTACAGCGACTAGGACTTAATGACTATGAATGCGAGCTAAGAGAAGTAAGGGCAACCCGCAAAGTACGAGGAAATGTAGTTGGACTTTGTAATGACAGCGAGCCAAGTTGGTCTCCTGTAAGCGAAGAACAAGCAATTCTGGATATTCAATCTCTACGCATCAGGTATTATGTAAACTCAGGTGGAGAAATGGTTTTTATTCAAGTAGTTAATTCGCGAAGGGGTAATTATTTAAGGACTGCTCCTAATGATAGAGACGAAGACAATCTGTCGAATTTACCGGATTGTTAGAGTCGAATTAAGTTAAACACCACCATTCCAATCAAATAAAAACCCAGCATCATGGCAAAGCTAATAAAAAACGCCGGCCCCAATTACGTCTTCGGTCGTGTAACAGACACACTTAACCGCCCATTGCCAGGGTT